>JAZKYS010000048.1:0-19135 GCA_045612285.1 Elusimicrobiaceae bacterium | reverse complement strand
TTTTTGATAAACTGACTTTATGAAATAAAGTCATACTGAGGTGTTTTTGCTCAGTATCTCTTCCTGTTTTTTTAAAATAAAAGCGGTAGAGATTCCGGACAAAGACCTTCCGGAATGACGAGTAAACAAAAGAAAAAAAAGGAGGTATTTTAATGAAAAATCAAGCCTTTACGCTAATAGAAATATTAGTAGTTGTTTTAATTATAGGTATCTTGGCAGCAATTGCTGTGCCGCAGTATCAACTTGCTGTTGGCAAATCTAAATTGGCTACTATTAAAGATAAAACAAGAGCTATTGCCGAAGCTGAAGAATTATATTATTTACAAAATGGAACATATACTGATAATCCTACCGAATTGGATGTTGACTTTCCGGGTGTTAGAAAAAGCGATGATTATAATTCCTTTTTCTTTGATGATGGCACAGATTGCTATTTATGGAAAAATGAAGGTATGGGTAGATGTGGAATTAAAATAGATAATAAAAATGTTTATTATTATAGGGTGTTTAATAAAGGCCTTTATAACCCAGGAAAACAAGATTGTTTGGCTTATTCGGTTGATAAAACCGATATCGTAAATAGAGTTTGCCAAAATGATACCGGCAAAACAGCTGATCAAGCAATATGTGGGGATACTTATTGCGCTTATTATTATTAATTTTCCATATAATAAATAGTAATATCTTTTTTTTCTATAAAAAAAGGCCGCCTGTTTTAAACAAACGGCCTTTAAAGTTTGCTGTTAAGCAAGTTTTTTATTTTTCTATTTTAACTTCATCTAGTTTTATAGCTAAATCATCAAGTTGTTGCTGGTCCACAATATTTGGCGATTCTGTTAAAGGGCAGAAAGCAGCCGTAGTCTTGGGGAAGGCAATAACTTCTTTAATAGATTCTTCGCTGCAAAGTAGGGCTGTCAGTCTATCTAAACCTAACCCAAAACCGCCGTGTGGGGGCGCGCCGCACTCAAGAGCATTTAAAAGCATACCAAATCTAAGGGCAGCTTGCTCTTTTGAGTGTTTCATTAAAGCTAAAATTTGCTCTTGCAAATCTCTTCTGTGGTTTCTGATAGAGCCGGAAGCAAGTTCCACCCCGTTTAAAACCATATCAAACTGATAAGAACGCACGGCTAAAGGATTTGTCTTTAACAAAGGTATATCTTCTTCCAAAGGTGCGGTAAAGGGGTTGTGTGCGGCGTCGTATCTGTCTTCTTCGGGGATATATTCAAGCAAGGGGAAGTTTACTATCCACAAAGGCGCCCATTTAAAAGCAGGTTTTAAACCTAAAACTTTAATTAATTCTTTTCTTAAAGCACCCATAAATAAAGCGCATGTATTTGGCTTATCAGTTCCAATAAAGATGGTGGAGTTTTCTTCCGCCTTTAAAGTTTTAACAAGAGTATCTAGTTCACTTTCGCTAAAAAATTTAGCGCTAGGGCCGGTTGCTTTGCCGTCTTTAACTTTTAGATAACTTAAACCTTTTGCGCCGTTTTTCTTGACGAGTTCGGTTAATTTATCAATAATGCCTCTTGTCATAGTTTCTGCGCTGTTTGGTGCGACTATTGCGCGGATAACACCGCCGTTTTTAAGACTTTCGCTAAACACTTTAAAAGCAGTATTTTTGAAAATTTCGCCGATATCGCTGATTTCTAAACCAAAGCGCACATCGGGTTTATCACTGCCGTATTTAAGCATAGCTTCCTGATAAGGCAAGCGTCTAAAAGGAATATTTATTTCCTCGCCTGCCATAGTGAAAACTTGTTTCATCATATTTTCGCCGATAGTAAAAATATCGTCAAGTTCAACAAAGGACATTTCCACATCAATTTGGGTGTGTTCCGGCTGGCGGTCGGCTCTTAAATCTTCATCTCTAAAAGCGCGCGCAAGTTGAAAATATCTGTCAATTCCGCTTGCCATTAAAGTTTGTTTAAACATTTGCGGGCTTTGCGGAAGGGCGTAAAATTTGCCTTTATGAACGCGGCTTGGCACAAGATAATCTCTTGCGCCTTCGGGGGTGGAGCGGGTTAAAATCGGGGTTTCAATTTCCAAAAATCCGTTTTCGTCAAAATATCTGCGCACACATTGGGCAATTTTGTGGCGCATAGTTAAATTGCGCACCATTCTTGGCGCTCTTAAATCAAGATAGCGATATTTAAAGCGGATTTCTTCGCTCAAATTTTTATCTGTATCAATTTCAAAAGGAAGAGGAATACAAGTATTTAGAACTTCAATAGTATCTGCGATAACTTCAATTTCGCCCGTTTTCATATTTTTATTGATATAACCTTCTTTGCGGGCTTTAACTTGACCGGTTATGCAAACAACATATTCATTACGCAAAGTTTGCGCAATTTCAAAAGCGGTTTTATTTTCCGGCTCAACAACCACTTGGACAAGTCCGGTTCTATCTCTTAAATCTAAAAACAAAACCCCGCCGTGGTTTCTATAACTTTGCACCCAACCGCAAAGAGTTTGTTTTGTATTAATAAGTTTGGCGGTAATATCGCCACAGTAATTAGTTCTTTTCATTTTGCACCTTTTTTAATGTAGAAATAATTTCGCTTTGCAAAATTTCTTTTTGCTCGGCATTTGTTAAATCTTTTAAAACAACACTGCCTTTTTCTACTTCTGTTGTGCCTATAATCAAGGCCCAGCGGCAGTTGTTTTTATCAGCTTGTTTCATTTGAGCTTTAATATTTTTATCAAAAATACCGCCCAAAGTTTTAAGTCCTGCCTGCCTTAAATTTTGCATAAGATTAAAAGCAGTTTGATTGCAGGTTTTATCCATAGAAATTACAAAAAATTTATTTTCTCTTTCGTTTGTTTCTTCTTGCGCGTTTTGCTCTTCTAAGACGGAAGCAACCCTTTGCGCGCCAAGTGCCCAACCGATGGCCGGGCAAGCAGGCCCGCCCATAGATTTAACTAGTGAATCATATCTTCCGCCACCGGCAATAGCGTTTTGCGCGTTTGTTCCGGCAACAAATTCAAATACTGTTTTTGTGTAGTAATCTAGACCTCTAACAAGCATCGGGTCAATTTCAAAATCAATTTTGCCTTTAAGTAGAGAAATAACTTCGTCAAAATGTTCCTGGCAGGCAGGGCATAATTTTTGTTTTGGCACATTGGTAAATTTGGGGCCGTCAATTTTGCAATCTAAAACTCTAAGTGGGTTTCTTTCAAGGCGGTCAATACACTTTTCGCAAAGTTGATCTTTTGAGGCGGAAAAAAAGTTTATTAACTCTTGCCTAAAAGCAGGCCTACACTCACTACAACCAAGTGAGTTTATTTTAACTTTATAATTTTTTATACCAAAACTTTCAATAATATCTTTTAGCATTAAAATTGTTTGCGCATCTTGGGCGGGGCTTTGATTGCCAAAACACTCAACGCCGATTTGCTCAAACTCTCTATAACGGCCGGCCTGGGGGCGTTCTGCCCTAAACATATTGCCGATATAAAAGAAACTTTTTAGAGGATTATTTTGCGCAAAGCCGTTTTCAATATAAGCGCGCACCACGCCGGGCGTTCCTTCCGGGCGCATAGCAATATTTCTGCCGCCGGCATCTTCAAAAGCATACATTTCCTTTTGAACGATATCGGTAGTATCTCCGGTGGATTTAATAAAAAGTTCCTTTAATTCCACCGTAGGTATGCGCAATTCTTCAACGCCGTAAAGGTCAAAAACTTTTCTTGCGCAGTTTTCAAGTTTTGTTAAATTATCGGCTTGCTGTCCGAAAGTATCTTTAAATCCTCTAATTATTTTTGCCATATTTATATTTTAGCATTTTATTAGCGTCCTAAAATGGTATAATATAAAAAGTAAGGGCGTGTAGCTCAGTTGGGAGAGCGCTTCGTTCGCAACGAAGAGGTCGTGGGTTCGACTCCCATCACGTCCATTTTTTATCTGATTTTAAGAGGAAATTTATGGCAAGAGTTTATATTAAACATATCGGCGAACATTTAGGCCAACAAGTCGTTTTAAAGGGTTGGCTTTATAATAAACGCTCAAGCGGAAAATTAGTATTTTTACAACTTCGCGACGGAACAGGCATTATTCAATGCGTAGTTTTTAAAGGTGATGTAAGCGCGGAAGTTTTTAACTTGGCAGATAGTTTAACCCAGGAATCATCTATTGAAATTACCGGTATTGTTAAAGAAGATAAACGCTCCCCAATCGGTTTTGAAATTGGTGTTAGTGATGTTAAATTAATCAAAGCTGCCAAAGATTACCCTATTTCCCCAAAAGAACATGGCACAGCATTTTTAATGGATAACAGGCATTTGTGGCTGCGTTCAAGCAGACAAGTGGCGATTTTAAAAATCAGAGATGAAATTATTTTTGCAATTCGCCAATATTTTAAAGAACACGATTTTACTTTAGTTGACAGCCCGATTTTAACCCCTGCTGCTTGCGAAGGCACCAGCACCCTTTTTGAAACAGATTATTTTGGTGAAAAGGCGTTTTTATCACAAAGCGGTCAACTTTACGGCGAAGCAAGTGCTATGGCTCTTGGCAAAATTTATTGTTTCGGACCTACATTTAGAGCGGAAAAATCTAAAACCCGCCGCCATTTAACAGAATTTTGGATGGTAGAGCCGGAAGTAGCTTTTAACACTCTTGATGATGATATGGACCTTGCAGAAGATTTTATTTGCTATATCGTTGGCAAAGTTTTAAAAAACTGCCAGGCCGAGTTAAAGACTTTGGAAAGAGATATTTCTAAACTTGAAAATATTAAAAAACCTTTCCCAAGAATTTCTTATACAGAAGCTATTGAAATTTTAAACAAAAACGGCAACCCAACCGAGTGGGGCGGCGACATCGGCGGTGATGAGGAAACAATTATTTCCCAGCAATTTGACAGACCTGTTATGATACACCGTTATCCTGCCGCAATTAAGGCATTTTATATGAAACGCGATCCTAAAGACCCGCGCCTTGCTTTAGCCGTTGATGTTATCGGCCCTGAAGGCTACGGCGAAATTATCGGCGGCAGCGAGCGTGAAGATGATTATGATACACTTGTTGCCCGCATTAAAGAACAAGGTTTACCGCCAGAGGCCTTTGATTGGTATCTTGATTTAAGAAAATATGGTAGTGTTCCACACTCCGGTTTTGGTATGGGAATTGAGAGGATGGTAGCGTGGGTTTGCGGTTTGCACCATGTGAGGGAAACTATACCTTTTCCACGCTTAATGGACCGCTTGAAACCATAGTTCTTTTTTTGCGGCAGCTTTTGCGTTTATAGTGCGTTATGCCTCGCTCACATATGCGGGGTTGCCACCCGCTCAAGATATGCTTCGCTCGGCAAGCCTTCTCTAAACGCAAAATCATTGCAAAGAAATTTGCTCTGTTTGTGCGAAATTTGAATAAAATTTCCACAAAAATCCTGTGCCGGTATATGCCCTGATTTGTTTAATATAAATTCAAAACCCCTGAATAAAAAAGTTCAGGGGTTTTGCTTATTTAGATTATAATTTTAATTTAACTAATAATCGTATCTTACATAAAGATTTGGGCCAAATTTGCTTGCATAGTTATGTGTTTGTCGGCCCGTTTCACTTTTACAAATATCATTTTGCATAGGGAAATCAGCAGGGTTTTTAGAACCAAATACAAAACAGTAGTATTTTTTTGTGTTTTGATTTACGAAATATACCATATTGTCATTATTAACACATAAACAGTGTGTTTGGTTTGAATCATTGCGTCTAATTGCACAATAGCCCCAATCATAATTATATTGATCACTTACATGGTCGGGGTCATTTGTATCTGTGCTTATTACATCACTTGGCATATTTATATCTAAATCTGTAAAGTTCCTTGCATAATCATTATTAGTCAAAAAATAAACATCCTGCGCTTCTGAAATACTTTTTACTAAATTTTTTAAAGTAGCGTAGCGCGATTTCATAACTGCTTTTTGATATTGTGGCACGGCAATAGCCGCTAAAATACCGATAATTAAAACAACCACAAGTAATTCAATTAAAGTAAAACCTTTTTTCATTTTATTTCTCCTATTTTTTGTATATTCAAATTTTATTTTTTTTTTTTTGAAAATCAAGTTTTTTGTAAAAAACTTGTTGCGCAGGCTTTTATTTTCGTTTCCCTCCCTTCTTAGAAATAAGAGGGGAGGGGTAAGGGGTGGGGTATTGCGTGTTGGAACACATTTGTAAAAAGAGTAGCACAAAAAATTCTTTTTCAAAGCAAAAGCCGGCGCGCATTTTTAGACGAAGAATTGCTAAAAGAGTTGCATATTTTTTTTTTTTGATAAACTACTTTTATAATTTAATCAAAAAAGAGGTGTTTGTATGAAAAAACAAGCATTTACGCTTATAGAGTTATTAGTCGTTGTTTTAATTATCGGTATTTTGGCAAGTATCGCCGTTCCGCAATACCAAAAAGCTGTGGATAAAAGCAGATATGCTGCCATGGTCCAGCTTGCTAGAGCCATGGGAAAAGCCCAAGAGTCATTTTATACGGCAAACGGTTATTATGCTACGGACTGGAATCAGTTAGACCTTGATTTACCAAATAGAAAAAGTTTACCGATAAATAGTGAAGGCAGACTTATGGTCGGCCCTGCCGGTTTTTTATTGGATACGATTTATTTATCAGCTATATATTTTGACGGGGATTCAAGAATTGCGGCTTATACTCAGTATTATCCACAAGGGACTTATAAAAACCACGGGGCGAGATGTCTTTCTTATGCTTCGCGTAAAAAACGCGGTAATGCTATTTGTGAAGGATTTGGCGGCAAACTGGAAGAATCTTACAATTGTAGCGATACAGGAAACGGAATTTGTAATATATATTCCTTGCACGCTTTTTAAAATTTTATAAACCTATCGTAAATAAATTAAAATTGGGATAAAGCAACATTATCACAAGCCCGACGCTTAAAAACGGGCCAAAAGGTATTGCGCCGTCTTTTGGTGTTTTTTTAAGTATACCTAAAATAGCAAAGCAAATTAAACCAAAAAGCGAGGCAAGCATTAAAACATTTACCATACCCAAAAAACCGCTTAAAGCACCAATCGCGCCCATAAGTTTAATATCACCGCCGCCAAGTGCTTCTTTTTTAATTATGGCAGAGCATATAATAGCAAGTCCCCAAGTGCCAAAAAAACCAACAGTTGCACCGATAATAGAACTTGCAAATTTATCAAACAAACTTCCGCTGAAAGCAGGATTTATAAGACAAACTGCAAGGCCAAAAAATATAAGCCCGATAGAAAGAGTATCAGGTATAGTATAAGTTTTTAAGTCAATAAAAGAAAGGGTTATCAAACAATAAAGGCAGAAAAGTGCGCAAAAAGTCCACGCGATTAAACCGAAATTAACAAAAAATAAAGTTGTCAAAACAGCAGTAAGAAGTTCTATTATAGGATATTGTATAGAAATTTTTTCTTTACAATTTCTACATTTTGCGCCTAAAATAAGATAACTGAGTATTGGGATATTATCATACCATTTTATTCTGTTATTACACTTTGGGCAATGGCTTGGCGGCCATACGATAGAGATTTTTGCCGGTATTCTATAAATACATACATTTAAAAAACTGCCGATAACGGCACCAAAAACAAAAAACAAAACTAGCATTATAATAAATTCCATAAACCAACCTAAAATTATTTTTTCTTAAAGACTTTACAGTAATCTTGGCTTGTTTTATCATTAATATAAATCCAAGCGGTATCTTTATCAAAAGCTTTAGAGTTATCTGTGTTTTTTATTTCAAAAAGTTCCTTTCCGCTTGCTGTATAGGCGGGGGGGATTTTATCCAAATAAACAGGCACAAGTTCGTCTAAAGTTTCGGGGCAGCGGCCCTCATTATCACCTCTATAAACGCTTAAGGCATCAGTTAAGGTGGTAAAGTTTTTTTCATTTAACCCTTGGCGCGCTTGTGTTTTTAAATCAAAAAATTTATCAACACAAAGCACCAAGAGTATAAAAGTTATAGATATTGCAACTATAATTTCTGCTTTAATCTTCATCTTCTTCGTCAAAATGCATCAAAGTGTGTAAAATAACTTTGGCATCGCACATTGTAAATTTGATGCTTGATTTTTCATTAGGGCTATGCGGCACGCCGTATAAGCGGGAAGCAACAATAGCGGGCAAGCCCAAATTTCTAATGCCGGCAGCGAAAGTTCCGCCGCC
Source organism: Elusimicrobiaceae bacterium (assembly GCA_045612285.1). Lineage (GTDB taxonomy): Bacteria > Elusimicrobiota > Elusimicrobia > Elusimicrobiales > Elusimicrobiaceae > Proelusimicrobium. Next base: position 10,962 of record JAZKYS010000048.1, on the reverse strand, counting down.
ACAACCGATAAGTTTTGGCTCGGCATTATTAATTTCTCTTGTGGCAGCGCAGTAGCGTTTAACAAGGTTTGAAGTTCTTGAAGTCGGAACGGAAGAAATTTTTAAAATGCGTTCAACATTAATTTGCACTTTGAAATCGTTTTCTACGGTTTTTGCTATTTTTTTAATTTCGTTTTCAAGTTCTTTTTCAGTATAGCAAGGTAAAAGGCGGCAATCAAGATAAAACACATCAACGCCAGGCACAATGTTTACATTGGAAACATTATTTTCCTTTTTAGAAGGGGTAAAAGTGCTCATCGGAACATCGTAGAGCGGGTCTTTTTTGTCAAATTTTTTCGGTAATTCATCATATAAGCGGGCAACTAAATTTGCGCCTGCTACCATAGCATTTATACCGGTTGTGGGGTAAGCGCTGTGGGCTTGTTTGCCGGTAGTGGTTATTTTATACCAAAGGGAAGATTTTTCCGCTATTTCAATTTCGCTTCCTTTAACATCACCGCTGTCTTGGACTAAGAAGGAATCTTCTTTGCCAAAAAGGTGCGGCATATTTTTTAATACATAGGGTAAACCGTATCCTTCGCCTACTTCTTCATCGGCAATCATCATAATACCAAAGTTAATTGGCGGTCTTTTGCCGGAATTTATTAAAGTTTTTGCGGCAAGTAAAGCAGCGGTAATGGCTTGCTGGTTATCTTCAACGCCGCGACCATACATTGTATCACCGTCGGCATCAATTTGGAGTTTATAGGGTTTGGTTTTCCATAAAGATAAATCACCCGGGGGCACGATATCTAAGTGGGTTAAAAGCCATAGAGTTTTTTCTCTGTCTTCACCGAAATATCTTGCAATTATGTTGGGGCGCACGCCGCCTTTTGCTCTTTCATCTTGGGAATTTAATTTTGTTACTTCATCAAAACCGAACTCATTAATAACTCTTTCAAGATAATTTGCTTTATCAAGTTCGCCTTCGCCGCCGTTAGCCGGGGAAATTGCCGGGCGTGCTGTCATATTGGCCTGTAAATCTACAATAAACTCTTTTGAGTTATCAATTTCTTTGTATAATTCTTTCATCATTTTTTATCTCCTTTAAAAGGGGTTTTCAATATCAATAAATTTTGTTTGAACTTTGAATTTTTTTGATACATAATTCATCAAAGCCTGAATACCAAGTTTTTCTGAATTATAATGCCCCATTGCTATAAAATTTATTTTGGCTTCGCGGCAGTATTCTGTTATATTCTCGTCGCGCGAGCCGGTTATATACAAATCTGCTTTATTTAAGACGGCTTCTTCAAGCATATCATGCGCGCCGCCGCTAACTATGGCAATAGTTCTAACTTTATCTGGTCCGAAGAAAAGGGCTTCCCCTTTAAGCAAATTATGAATATCTTTTATATCGCAACTTTTTGTTGTTTTGCCTATAAAACCGATTTCTTGCCCGTGATAAGTGCCAAAAGGTTTTAAATCCTTTAATTTTAACAATTTGGCAAGGCAGGCATTATTGCCTATAACTTTATGTTTATCAAGTGGCAGATGATAGCCTGCTAAATTAATATCATTTTTAGTTAAAAAAGCAATTCTCTGTCCGAAAACCCCTGTTATAGTTTGAACTTGGTTCCAAAACAATCCGTGATGAACGATAATCATATCGGCGCCAAAGTTTTTTGCTTCTTTAAACAAAGCCATATTGGCAGAAACCCCAAAAGCAATTTTGCTTATTTGGTTTTTGCCTTGAACTTGTAAACCGTTATGTTCCGGACAGGCCGCAACATCAAGGTATTTGTTCAAATCTTTAATAAGGGTATCGCGCTCTACCATTTAAATATGATATCATTTTATAAGTATGATTAAAAGACTAATTCCCCTATTTTGTTTATTTTTAAGTGTAAAACTGTTTGCTGCTACCATTGCGCCGACTTTGGCAGAAGCAGATGCAAACCCGAAAGAGTTTTATCCTTTGCGTGTGGAATATCCCCATCAGGGTAAAACAATGCCAAAAGGAATAAAAAATATGTTTCTATTCGGGCGTGTTTATCAAAAAGATGCCAAATTAAAATTAAATGGGCAAGATATAGACCTTTATAATAATGGCGCTTTTGTGACTTTCCAACCTTTGATTACGGGCGAAAATGAATTTATTTTTGAAGTTATTACTCAAGATGAAGTCCAAACTTTTAAAAGAGATGTTATAGTCCCCGGTTTTGAAATTAAAAAATATGTAGGCAAATATAAATTTGATACAGCAGAAGTTTTTCCTTCAAGCGAGGTTAATTTAAAAGAAGGCGATACGGTAGATTTCTTTATTTACGGCACGCCTAAAAGAAAGGTAACTTTAAACATCTTTTCCCATAAAGAAATTGTAATGAAAGAAAATCCTAAAGAACCCGGTCTTTATGAAACAAAAATAACCTTTAATAGTAAAGATATAACAAAACGCGCCCAAAAAGTTGTTTACAAAATATATGATAGAAATAAAGTTAAGAGTAAAGCATTTTCAAAGGGTAAAATACGCATTTATCCCCAAGACCAAATTTTAGCGATAGGTAAATTAACAAAAGAAAGCCAGCGTTTAAGACCTGAACCTAGAAGGGGGGAACATATTTTGGAAACGCGCTTGTTTGGTAAAGTAAAAATAACAGGCAGATTAAACGGCTTTTATAGAATTTTACTTGCGCCGGGCCAAGAAGGTTGGCTTGAAGAAAAGTTTATTAAAACCGAGCGTTATTTTGCGGAACCAAAAAATATTATTAGCAAAATCTCTTTAGAAGAAGAGGCTAATAAATCTGTTTTAACAATTTATAATAACTCAAAAATAAGTTTTAAAACAAATCAAACTCCGGTTGGTTTTGAAATTACTTTATTTAATACCCCTGTTTTAAATAATCCTGAGAAAGATTTAAAAACTTCTTTATTTAATAAAGTTTCTTTTGAGAATTTAGAAGAGGAAGCACAAAAAATTTCACTTAATTTTGGCAGAAATTCAAAATTGTGGGGTTTTGATTTTGACTATCAAGGCGATAATTTGGTATTTAATTTTTATCATACGCCGAAGTTTAACACCACAAAATCAAAACCTTTAAAAAATGTCAAAATTGTTTTAGATCCTGGCCACAGCCCTAAAAGAGTTGTCCCTTATGACGGCGCTGTTGGGCCAAGCGGCCTTTTGGAATATGAAATAAATTATAAAATCGCCAAAAAATTAAAGAAAAAACTGGAAGCCCTTGGCGCAGTAATTTTTATGTCAAAAGAGGAAGAGGAAAATATGCCGCTAGCCCGCAGACAAGAAAAAGTAATGGCGGAGAAAGCCCATTTGTTTATAAGTTTACACAATAATGCTTTGCCCGATAATGTGGATCCTTTATCGCGCCCGCGCGGTTTTTCTTTTTATTATTATTATCCGCACAGTTATACTTTTGCCGAAGCCATTGAAAGAAGTTTTGTCCGCAATATCGCTTTGCCAGATGACGGTATTTTACAGAGAGATTTTTCCGTCACGCGTTCAAGCCCGCAAGTGCCGGCCATATTAATAGAACACGCATATATGCTTTTGCCCGAACAGGAAGAACTTTTAATGAAAGATTCTTTTGTGGATAAACTTGCAACGGCAACTGCGCAGGGCGTTGTTGATTATATAAAGGAAGTTAAAAAGATAACAACTAAGAAATAACAAATAATTTTTAAAATTTGCTAAAATATTATATAGAAACGCCGGGGTGCTGGAATTGGTATACAGGATAGTCTCAAAAACTATTGCCCTTTAGGGCTTAGGGGTTCAAGTCCCCTCCCCGGTAAAAATTTTCTTCGTAAAACGCTTTATTTCGGTGTTGCCAATTTGCTCATATACCTCTGCGCTTCGCGCAATAGTTCTTGGTATACTTCGCAAATTGTCGCCTAGAACTAAAGCGTTTTTCTTTGAAAATTAAATGCGCTCTGTTTCCGTCAGGAAAATGACGGAAGAGCAAGTCCTTTTCTTTTTCGCGAGCGGCGAAGATCAATGAGCCGACTTGTGACCAAGTCCCACAAATATAGAACTAAAGCGTTTTTCTTTGAAAAGCCATTTGCTCTGTTCTAGATAAATTAAGCATTTGCCGTCAGGAAAATGACGGAAGGGCAAGTCCTTTTTTTTTCGCGAGCGGCGAAGGTCAATGAGCCGACTTGTGACCAAGTCCCACAAATATAGAACTAAAGCGTTTTTCTTTGAAAATTAAATGCGCTCTGTTTAGTTAGATTATCAGTAAGGCGACTTGATACCAAGTCCTATATATAGAGAACAAAGGCTTTTTTTTAATTTCTGTAAAGCAAGTGATTTATGCTATAACAAATCAAATTGCTTGGTTTGCAAATATAAGCTCTTCCGGTATAGCTTCAAAATGTATATTTTCGCCGAACTTTTCTATTAATTTTTCTCTTTCCGAAAGGACAACAAAATCGCAATATTCAAGAGTCCAATTTTTGGTAGGCCCTTTTAGAATAGTTAATCTGGTAAGAAAAACATAAGGGCTATTAGCCTTTTTTTGCTGAAGGGCAAAAGCTATTCTTTGTTTATGCTCTTTATAGGCTCTTAAATGGGGAATAGCAATCAGCGGGGCTTCAACTGTTATAATAATTAAAAGAATCAAAGAAAGATACTTGGCAAAATTAAAAGAATAAATTTTTCTTGCCATTAAAATAAGTATTATAAAAGAAATAAAGAAGAACATCGCACTAGAATAATAAGCCCTTAAAGAAGCCGTCGGCGCAAAAAATAATACAGTAAATAAAACTACGGCCAGTATTAAAAATAGACAGCTTAAAATAAAATCTTTGTTTTTTATTATCTGTTTTTTCTTGTCATATAAAATAAGAAACAGCCCCATTAAATTTATAACGGGAAGCCAGAAAAGAGCATTAAGAAAGTTATTTATTTTTATAGTAAAAACATTAAACTTTTGCGCGAAAGTAAAATCTCGCCAGGCGGCAAAAATAAAATCATTACTCGCTCTATAAGCGCTTGCGCCGCTGCCAAACATAGTCGCAATACCCAAAATAATACCTGCTAAAGCAAAATAGTAAAATTTCGGCATTTTAACTTTTTTATATTTACAATAAATTAAAAATAAAACAGTTATACAAAATATCATAGGGCCGGTGTTTTCATTTGACATACCGGCGGCAAAACCGCAAAAACACATCAGGAAATTGCTTAAAACAGAATTTTTAAAAGTTTTTCCGTCAATAGTTTTTCTAAATAGGCAAAGCAATATTAAAGAGGGCACAAAAGCCCAAGAATAACAAATTGCCCCGGAAATCCACAACAAAGTGTTTGAAGGTTTCGGGGATAAAAATAAATATATTAAGCACAAAAGTAAAAAAGGGCAAAAATCTTGTGTAGTTTTAAAATTAACTTTTCTGCCTGTGGCAACGAAAAACAGCCCAAAGACTATGAATAATTGGACAAAAGGATTTAGAATACTAAAAACAACTTTCCACATTTCCGCAAAATGTAAAAACAAAATATTAAAAATCATTAAAAATCTTGGCGCATCCGTGGTAAAAGTAGTTTTTATTTGAGCAAAAGTTTTTGCCCAAGTGCTGTGTGCCAGACGAAATTCGTCATAAGTTTCGGGATAAATTGCCGTAAAGAACATAATAAGCGCAATAAAGATTATAATAGTTGCGAAATAAAAGACTTTGGGATTTACCTTAATTTTCTTCATATTTCAATTATACCTAATTTAAGTAAAGCATATATAATTTTGCTATAATATAACTAACGGGGCATGGCTCAATTGGTAGAGTGCTCGGTTTGGGACCGAGAGGTTCCCGGTTCAAGTCCGGGTGCCCCGATTTTCTAAAAAAAGAGGTATTCCTTTTATGCCAAACCTCACCGCAAAACAACGCGCCTTATTACCTTGCGCGAATATTCTACACACAGCAAAACAATTTAAAACTTTAAAAATCAATAAAGATATTTCTTTAATAACTTCAAACGCAATTAAAACACCTTTTGTTTTTGATAGGCTTGTTTTAAGTGTAAGCGCAAAGCTTGAAAAAGATGCCGCCTTGCTTTTACAGGCAAGTGTTAAAACGGCAGACGGCTGGAGTTCCTTTTATAAACTCTCTTATATTAGCCAAGATTATAAAAAAAGTTTTGCCGAGCAAAAAGATAAATTTGCCCAGACTAATATTGATGAGCTTTTAATTAAAAAAGGGGCAAGTGCTTTTAAATACAAAATTACAATTTTAGGTAAAGCAAAAATTGATTTAATTTCTGTTTCCGTCTGTAAAAAAGGCGCAAAATATGATAAAGTTTTGGCAGAAGATACCCTTGACCTTAAAGATTTTGAACTTGATTTAACACCGCTCAGCCAAAAAGAATTTGAAGATAAAAAACTGCGCAATATAATTTGTAGTGCCACATCCGTTGCAATGGTGCTTGATTATTTTGGCAAGTTAACTTCTTTAAAAAATGTTTGTATCGGCGTTAAGGATGAGCAAACGGGCATTTTTGGCAACTGGCCTTTAAATGTTGCTTACGCAAGCCAGCAAGGTTTAAAAGGAGCTGTTTTACATTGTGCTTCTCTTGCGCAAGCAGAAGGCGAAATTTTACAGGCAAGACCTTTAATTGTTAGCATCGCTTTTAAAAATAGTTTTTTGAAAAATTCCCCGCAAAAACAGACAGAGGGCCACTTGGTTGTTATAGCAGGTTTTGACGCAAAGGGCAATCCTATTGTTTATGACCCGGCCGCACCTACGGCAAAAAGCGTGCGTCGCGTTTACGACAGAAAACAATTTGCCGTTGCTTGGCTTAAAAATAAAAAGGGGCTTGCTTATGCGCTTAGTAAATAAAATTATTTTACTTGTTTGTATTTTAAGTATCTGTGCTTGCGCCCAAAAACAAGAGGGTAATAATTTGACTATTGCTTTAAGGGGGGAAGTTGAATCTTTAGACCCGGCTTTTTCCTATGACGGCATTAGCCATGGGCTTTTATTAAATGTGTATGATACTTTAATAAAATTTAAAGGTTCTTCCTTAAAAGAATTTGAACCTTTAATTGCAAGCGAAGTGCCCACTTTAGAAAACGGCCTTATTAGCCCGGATGGTTTAACTTACACTTTTAATATAAGAAAAGGTATCACTTTCCAAGACGGCACCCCTTTAACAGCCGAAGATGTGGCATACAGTTTACAAAGATTTATGCTTAGCGATAATCTCGGCGGGCCGAGCAATCTTTTGCTTGAACCGATTTTGGGTATTTCTTCCACGCGTGATAAAAACGGCAAACTTCAAATTGATATTGGAGATATTTTAAATGCCGTTCAAGCAAAAGAGGATCAAGTTATAATAAAACTTAAAAAACCTTTTGCTCCCTTTCTTGGTATTATGGCGCGCTGGTCTTATGTTTTAAATAAAAAATGGGCCATTGAACACGGCGAATGGGACCCTTCAAAACCAAATTGGCAGCAGTTTAATAACAGGGAAAAAAGTTCTTCTTACCTTTTTGACCACACAAACGGCAGCGGTCCTTTTATAGTTGAACGCTGGGAAAGAGCCGCTAAAAAAGTTTATTTAAGCGCAAATAAAAACTATTTTCTTGGTGCGCCAAAGTTAAATAGTGTTTTAGTTTTAAGCGTGCCTGAGCAAAGCACAATGCGCCTGATGCTTCAATCGGGCGATGCTGATATAGCAGAAATTGCGGGCAGCTTTGTGGACCAAATTGCTTCTGATCCCGATATTGTTATATATGATACTTTACCGCGTTTAAAAACAGATCCTGTTTTGTTTTTCACTTTTGATATTAACGGCGCATCTAACCCTGATATCGGCAGCGGCAAACTTGACGGAAACGGCATCCCGACGGACTTTTTTAAAGATATAAATATCCGCAAGGCCTTTTTGTATAGTTTTGATTATGATGCTTTTGTAAAAGATTCCGCCAAAAACAAAGCCCCGCGTGCAATCGGCGCAGTGCCGCCTGCTTTAAACGGCTATGAAGAAAAAATACCAAGATATGAACTTGATTTAAAGAAAGCCGAAGAATATTTTAAAAAGGCTTTTAATGGCGAAGTTTGGGATAAAGGTTTTAGTTTTACTATAACTTATAGTAGCGGCAATACGCTTGGCCAAATGGCGTGTGAAATTTTAAAACGCAATATACAAAGAATTAACCCTAAATTTAAAATTGAACTGCGCGCTGTGCCGTGGGCAAATTTCCTTGAAAAAACCCAAAACCACAAAATGCCTTTATGGGTGCGCGGTTGGGTGGCAGATTATCCCGATGCGCACAATTTTGTCTTCCCTTTCTTACACTCTAACGGTAGATATGCCATAGCGCAGAATTTTAAAGATGCTACTTTAGATAAATTGATAGAAGAAGCCGTAGGCACAACAGATATTAAAAAAAGAGAGGCCCTTTATAAAAAAATCAGCCGTCTTGATTATGAATCAGCCGGCAGACTTTATACTATTTATTCCCCGGGTGTTTGGGTAATGAATAAAAAAGTCCAAGGGTTTGTGGATAATCCTGTTTTTATGGGTATCTATTTCTATCCCTTGTATAAAGTGTTATAATAGTTTTATGGCAGAAATGAAATTTAAAATTTTAATTGCGGAAGATAACCAAATTATTCGTGATTCCATTGCCGAGGCTTTTTTAAGCCGCGGGTATGAGGTTTTAACCTCGCCTAACGGTAAAATGGCGGTCCATACCGCGCTTAACTATCACCCGGATATTATAATAATGGATTATCACATGCCTGTTTTAAACGGGTTTGAAGCGGTGGCGGAAATCCGCAAATATCCTTCTTGCTCAAATATACCTATAATTATTTTGACTTCCGATGAAGAAAAGGATACCAAACTTGAAGGCCTTTCTTTAGATATTGATGAATATTTAACCAAACCGGTAGACGAAGATGAAATTGTTGCGCGTGTCCAGCTTTTAATCAAACGCAGTATGCAAAAGATTGACAGCAACCCCCTTACAAAACTGCCCGGCAATCCTTCCATACAAGCGCGCATAGAAAAAGAAATTACCTCTAATCAACCTTTTGCCGTTATGTATATGGACTTAAATAATTTTAAAGTTTATAATGATGTTTACGGCTTTAAAGAAGGCGATAATGTTATTAAACAAACAGCAAAATTAATAGAAACAGTTTCTTTAAATTATGATTTTTCTTCGTTTTTAGGACATATCGGCGGGGATGATTTTATCTGTGTTTGTAAGGCCGAGGCCGCCCCTGAAATTGCCAAACAAATCATAAGAGAGTTTGACCAAATAGCCCCGGGTTTTTATAATGATGCCGATAGAGAAAAAGGCTTTCTTTCCGCCAAGGATAGAAGCGGTGATATAAAAGATTTTGCTTTGCTTTCTATTTCTATCGCAGTTGTCCATAATGAAAAAAGGGTCCTTTCTTCTTATGGCCAGATTTCTGCCATAGCAAGTGAGTTAAAGCATTACGCAAAAAGCCAAAAAGGCAGTTTTGCAGCAATAGATAGGAGAGGAGATAATTAATATGAAAAAACTAGCAGTTTTATTTTGCGCCCTTTGTGTTCTTAGTTTGCCGGCCTTAGCCGGTATTGACCAAGGCATTGATAAGGGTATGGTGTATGTTTCTGTAATGGGCGGTTTTGCGGCCCCGATTACGGATTATGAAGGCGATGTCGCTTACGGCGGCAACGGCCCAACATACGGCGCACAACTTATGTTCCACGCCACACAATATTTTGGTGTCGGTGCAGAACTTAATATGACAAAATTTGAAAAAGAAAAAACAAACGGTATTGATTATTCAGCCGACCTTACCAACTTTATGGTAGCGATGAGATTTACTTTTACGCCTGAAGCAAAAACAAGATTTTATATTCCCTTCGGTGGCGGTATGGCAAAATATAAAGGTAAATCTGATAACGCAGAAGAATCTTGCACAAAACCTGCCGCCTATGCCGGTCTTGGTGTTGAAGCAGACTTAAACGATATTTTCTTTATCGGTGGTGAAGCAAGATATAATGCCTGGCAACTTGATAAAGAAAAATTTAATGATACCAAATGGTTAAGTGATGCTTCTTTGATGTTAAAACTCGGCGTTAAATTCTAAAAAATAATTTAGAAAGATGAAATTAAAAAAAGGCCTCTTTTTTAAAGAGGCCTTTTTTAATAAGTAAATAAATCTATTAACGATTATCATTTGTATATGTTGCCCAATTCCTACATAGTTCTTCTTCTGTATTAGATACTTGAGGATATAAATTACAAAATTTATTATTTTTTGTATCAATTGCTAAGGAGTATCTTGTCGTTGCGGTGGTTCTTATTACAACTGCTATAAAATATTGAGATCCAACGGCATTACTTGAAGCAAACATAAAATTTTTACTTTTTTTCGCAGGTATACTACTTAGATAATTTGTATCTTCTCCTTCCATATTAATGTCTAAATCATTAATATTACGAGTAAAATTTCCTGTTGATAATTTATACATTTCATTTGCTTGGGCAATTTTTTCAACGGCTAAAATGGCTTCGCTCATACGGCTTTTTTCCACTGCTTTTTGATACTGTGGCACGGCAATTGCGGCGAGTATACCGATAATTAAAACTACTACAAGTAATTCAATAAGTGTAAAACCTTTATTTCTTTTCATTTTTTATTTTTTCTCCTTTTCCTTTCGTCATGCCCGAGTGTTGTAGTCGGGCATCTTGTCCTGTTTTATTGAAAAACAAAGCGGACGGGATTTCCGACAAAGACCTTCGGGAATGACGATTTTATTATTATTAATCGTCATGCTGAGGTGTTTTTGCTCAGCATAATTCCTATTTTTTGTATAATCAAATTTTATTTTTTTTTTTTGAAAATCAAGTTTTTTGTAAAAAACTTGTTTGCGCCGTCTTATTTTTCGCTGAAAAAATAATCAAAAAGAGAACAAATTTGCAAAAAAGAGTAGCAAACAAAATTGCTTTTACAAAGTAAAAGCCAAAA
>JAZKYS010000047.1:0-5394 GCA_045612285.1 Elusimicrobiaceae bacterium | reverse complement strand
CAAAACGCCCGCAATAATTATTTTTGTTTTTTTAGCCATTGATAAAGAAAATCATAAAGTGTGGAAAATTCTAAACACACAAAAAAGAAAAGATTATTTGATACTAAAATAAAAGCCCTAATTTTTAGCGAAAAATTTTATCCAAGCAAAGCAAATATTTTAGCTAAATCAAACTTAAACAGAGCGCGCACTTTTGCGAGGATTTTTGTTCCCAAATAAAACTAAAACAGAGCAAATTGTTTTTGCAAGGATTTTTGAGGAAATTTTAATTAGCTTTTTCTTTGTAAAAATAAAGAAAAAGCGTTTCTTTCAAACGAGGTATACCACGCGGGGTGGCAACCCCATGTATCCGAAGTTTGAAAAAAATTAAAATTTACCAAAAAACCGACGCAAAAAACTATAAAGTGGACAAATAGCGGTCTATCTCGTAGCTAGATATATGTGTTCGGTAATGGTCCCACTCAATATCTTTATTAGCGATAAATTTTTCAAAAGTATGCTCGCCAAGAATTTTTTTAACCAAGTCAGATTCGCGGGTATAATTGATGGCTTCATAAAGATAGGCGGGCAAGCACTCAATTTTGCGGGCTTTTCTTTCTTCTTTAGACATCTTAAAAATATTTTCTTCGGTAATGGGCGGAATTGCCATTTTATTTTTAATACCGTCTAAACCGGCGCCGAGCATAACCGCAAAAGTTAAATAAGGATTACAGGCTGGGTCCGGGAAGCGGCACTCAATACGGGTGGCGTTTGGCTTGCCGAGTTTAACTTGCGGAATACGGACAAGCGTGCTTCTGTTTTTGCGGCCCCAGGCGATATAAGAAGGTGCCTCATAACCGGGCACAAGGCGTTTATAGGAGTTTACCCATTGATTTGTAATTGAGCAAATTTCTTTTACATGGGCTAAAATACCGGCAATATAATGGCGTGCCGTGGTGGATAAATAAAGCGGGTCTTTAGAATCAAAAAACTTATTTTCCCCTTTAGCAAAAAGGGATTGGTGTACGTGCATACCGCTGCCGTTTATTTTTGCTATCGGTTTTGGCATAAAAGTGGCGTAAACACCGTTTTTGGCTGCCACTTGTTTAACAACAGTGCGGTAAGTTATAACTTTATCGGCCATTTTCATAGCTTCGTCGTATCTTAAGTCAATTTCGTGTTGGGAAGGTGCGGCTTCATGGTGGGAATATTCCACACGGATACCAAGTTTTTCAAGTAGTTGCATAGTTTCGCGGCGGATAGCATAAGAAGAATCTAAAGGTATTGTATCAAAATATCCGGCGTGATCCAAAGTTTCAGGGTTTTTATTATCTTTAAAATAAAAATATTCAAGTTCGGGGCCAACCATAAATTGGTCAAAACCAAGTTTTCTCATTTCTTCAATATTGCGTTTTAAAATATATCTTGGGTCGCCTTCAAATTGTTTGCCGTCTGTTGTTTTAATATCGCAAAAAACTCTTGCAATAGGCACGCCTGTAAAATCGGCCGGGAACATTTGAAAAGTGCTTAAATCGGGCAAGGCAACAAGGTCAGATTCATAAACGCGGGCAAAGCCTTCAATAGAAGAGCCGTCAAGCCCCATACCTTCGGTTAGGGCATATTCAAATTCGCGGTAAGAAACAGTAATAGATTTTAATTTGCCAAGAATATCAACAAACCATAATTTTAAGATTTGGATATTGTTTTCTTCCATCAATTTTAAACATTGTTTTATTGCGACTTTTTCTTCTGAAGTTCTTTCCAACATAAATTTACCTTTAGGACCTTTAATTAAAAAATCCCCAAGGTTTTTTGTTTTTCCTTGGGGATTTTGATTTTCCACATTAAATTAGAAAATTGCTTTGATATAGGCGCCGGCTCTGTTGTTGTCATATTCAATAGTGTCGGATAAGTTAGAGGCGCGCTTTCTATATTGATACCAAACACCTGCGCTTAACCATTCTTTGAATTGATAGCCAACTTCCGGGCGAACGGTGTAAACATCATCTTTGCGTTTGATATTGTCAACTGCTTTTTGATAAGCTAAGTTATCATAACCCAAATTTAAACCAAGAGTGAGTTTGGTAAATTTATGGGAGGCATACAAATTGACACCGGTATCAATAAAATAGCGGTTATTGATGAAGAGTGTTTCTTCAAAATCTCTAGCGCCGGTTAATTTAATTAAGTTTCTGGAAGTCGGAGTCCAAGCTAAAGAAACTTCATAACCGAATAAATCGGCATAGTTATCATAACCTGTTTTGTCATGGTCATAATTACGATAGTTATAGGTTGCTTTTGCAGTTCCTTTAACTTTAGGAGCAACTTGACCTTCAACACCTAAAGCAACAATTCCACCGTTGGAATTATTATCTTTATTTTTGTCATAGTCAATATCTGTATAAGTATATTCAGCAAACAAACTTGTTTTGCTGGAAATATTATAATAAGCACCAACGCCGGCATTGATGCGGTTTCTGTTTAAGCCTTTAAATTCATCTTTGAAATATCTGGTATAATCGTCAGAAACTTTAAGACCTAAGCTGAACATTTTTTCTTTGCTGGTTATAAAACTTGCATAAGCATTGTTGTTGATTCTTTTTGCTCTTGTAGTTTGTTCTGCATTGGCAGGATCAGAGGTAAGTAAGAATCTATCACCTAAAGTGAAATATTTATTGGAAATTTCAGCAATACCTAAAGCATCCCAATAACCGTTTTTATCGTTCTTTTCGGTATAGGCATTATAACCGCCAACTGCGCTGAAAAGACCTTTTAAAGAAGTATTAGGGATTTGACCTTCATACTTAGCACCGAGTCTGGTGGTGCTAATGAAAGAATCTTTTTTGTCAGTGTTGGTTAAATAAATATTGTCATCATATTTGACTTCTTCGGAAGCCAAAAATTTAAGATTACCGGCGTTTGCCACAACAGCAAAAGCACAAATAAAACCAAGTAATGTTAATTTTTTCATTTTATATTTTACCTCTTATATGCTTGTCGGTGCGGAAGGGCTTAATTGACCTTCAAGATCTTGAATTGCTTGTTCGGAAACAATTTCGTTTACATAATCTTCCGGTTCAGGGAAAGCAACTTCCACAACAGTTTCTTGACCTACTGCTTGGGTATCTAAATTTTTATTGTTTTTATTATCTTCTTTCTTGGCAGGAACAGTTTGGATAGGTGCGCGGATAATAGTGTTTCTCTTAAGATTGATAACATAAGTTGCAGGTTTTTCAGATTTCAAAGTTTGACCTAAAACCTTAACCCCATTAAGATTATCACCAGTAATTAAAATATCACCTGCTTTATTTTGGGCCATTACTACTCTTTTACCTTTCGGGATAGTAAACAATACGCCATCATAATATACATCAGCAGAATCTTTGCTTACGACATTAATGGTGGACCCTTTTTCATAAGTGGTTACTTTGCCGTGATTGGCAACTTTAACCTGTGCAAATGCCGGCATAGAAAACAAAACTACGGCGGCAATTATTGCGAATTTCTTCATTTCTTCTCTCCTTATTATAATTTAAAATACTTTGCTTAACTGATAGTATTTTTCCTTTATTAAATTATACCATTTATTTGATTTATTTTACAATATCTTCTTAGGAATTATATTTTACGACGGAAGATTAAAGTAAATTTGTTTGTTAACATATTGTTAAAAATAATATAAAATAATTATATATTTTTACAATTCACTTGTAAAGAAAAAAAGGGGGTATTATGCTGATATTACTTATTATTTTATTTTTGGCGGCCGGCGCACTTGGAAGTGTTTTTGTAAATTCTTCTATAACAACTTGGTATGCTTTTATAAAAAGACCTTTTTTTGCACCGCCTAATTTTTTGTTTGCACCTGTTTGGACGATATTATATATTTTGCTTGCCGTTTTTTACTGGCGGCTTGATAAAATTTACGACAGAAGTAAAGACAAAAAATTAATTAAAAAACTAAAAGGAATTTTTATTTTACAGATGGCAATAAATTTTATGTGGACGCCGATATTTTTTGGACTTAGAAATATTTTAGGCGGGCTTATTGTTATTTTAGTGCTTGATTTGCTCGTCGTAAAAATGACATTTTTGAGTTTTAAAATTGATAAAAAATGTTTTTATATTTCTTTAATTTATCTTCTGTGGCTTTTATATGCGACAAGTTTAAATTTAGGAATTTTCATTTTAAATTAAATTTAAATTACAAAAAATTTGTTATACTATAAGTGTAAATAATATTAATTTATTTATATAGAAATTTAATCTGTTTTTGGAACCATATGAAGAATATGGATGTATTTTGGGAAACCAAGATCCTATCTGAGTCCAAGAACAGCCGTTTTGTAAATGTTTGCCGTCTATTGACGGCAAACTACGGCTGTTGCTTATATGACACTCAGATAGGCATATATGTAGCAGCCGTTTTTTATTAACCGCGTCCTTTGCTTTTATAGTGCGTTACAACCTCGGTCGGATACTTCGGCCTCCGGCCTTTTGCAGTATACTCTTCATCGGTTGCGCCTTCTCTAAGAAGCAAATTACTTGTCAAAATATTTTCCAAAAACACATATTTAAAAAGGGAAATATGGAAAAACTTACACAAAAAATTATTGATTATATTAACTCAAAATATACTTATAATTATAAAAAGTGGAATATCGGTTTTACCGACGATATAAAAGAAATAAAAAAAGAACTTAAAAATAAAAAGGAAATTGTTTGTGAGTATTTTAAATCTTGGCCCTGTAAAAATAAAACACAGGCAAAACAAATATTAAAAGAAATTTCCCATTTAGGCCTAAATATTTATAACAAAACGCCCGCAATAATTATTTTTGTTTTTTTAGCCATTGATAAAGAAAATCATAAAGTGTGGAAAATTCTAAACACACAAAAAAGAAAAGATTATTTGATACTAAAATAAAAAAGCCTAATTTTTTGCGAAAAAATTTACTCAAAGTAAAGCAAATAGTTTTGCGAAGATTTTGAAGATATTTTCAATTAGTTTTTTCTTATTTACACCCCACTCCTAGCCTCTCCCCTTTTCTAATTTTTATTTTACCACCCCCTCTTGTTTTTCTCCCCCGCAACAAGTAGCAGGGGAGAAAATTAAGGAAACGAAAAAGGGCGAGGAATAAGAGGAAAGCCTTTTTCTTACCCGTTTTGTTGGTCGCGGCGATATGGAGTGTTTGTTTTTTGTTTTGTCTTTTATCTCCCCGTTTGCTTATTTTTTGCTTTATGGAGCGTTTACAAAATTGGAATATTTTTATATTCCAACAAGCCAGCCATGTCCGAGTAAAAAAACAAAGCCTTTTCCTATTAAACTTGTTTTTTTACGAGTTGGTGGCTTGGATATAAAAATTCAATTTTGTGCGAGTTTTAGCAAAAAATAAGCAAACAAAAAAATTGACA
>JAZKYS010000046.1:0-9539 GCA_045612285.1 Elusimicrobiaceae bacterium | reverse complement strand
GGAATTTTGCATATCGGGAATAGCGCCCTGTATTAAAGAAAGCCCCAAGAATAAAAGCCCGAAACCGAGCATCGCTTCCCCGATACGCCTAATAATAGGCCACTTTTTGATAAATTGTGAAAAGAACCCAAGCCCTATCATTGGCATAGCAAACAGGGAAATATCTACTTTAAAGCCCAAGATACTAATCAGCCACGCTGTTGTGGTGGTGCCGATATTGGCCCCGAAAATAACCCCTAAAGATTGGGAAAGCGTAAGCAAACCGGCACTTGCAAAACCGACAACCATTACGGTTGTCGCAGAAGAAGATTGTATGATAGATGTTGCCGCAATACCGGAAAGTGTAGCGGTAAAACGATTGCTTGTTGCACCTGAAATAATTTTACGTAGTTTATCACCGGCGGCTTTTTGCAGGCCGTCGCTCATCATTTTTATACCCAGCAGAAATACCCCAAGCCCGCCGAGTAAATCAAGGGAAAGTATTAATCCTTTCATTATTATTTACTGTAAGTGCCGGTCTAATAAAATTATAACATATTAGGGTTACTATTACTATTTTCTGTTACGGACGGCCAAATCAAAATCCGCAATATTATTGCGTTCATCCGTTTTGGCCCAAGTCGTTATAATATCGCAAACGGAGATACCGTCTTTTTCTATTTTATGGATATAGGTGTTATCTTCATCCGTCTTATATGCGGAGCAAGTTAAAATATCATTTAAAAACGATTCTTTATTAAATTTAGCGGCAAGGCGTTTAATAATGTGCGTATTTTTAAATTCTTCCGTTACGGAGGCGCCGGCAATATTTATATAACTTCTGTTGTTTACGTGCTCATTAAAATCAATGTCCGATAAATTTGTTTTATAAGAAAATTCATTTATCTTTTCTTTTATGTTTTCCAATTTAAATTTCTTGTGTTCGCCGATTGCAAATTCCGGGCATATTTCAATTTTGTCTATAAGGAAATCGGTTGCGGCAGGCCTTCTTGTTTCAATATTTAGCATTAACCAGCAAGTGTTACCTTTTGCAAAGGGAATATTATTATATTTTATTTCAAAATCAACAAAAATTTTTAACCTTGAAATTTCGGAAACCCAAGTTGTAACTTCTATTTGTTCGGACCAAAAAGGAAGGTCATCAAGAAAATGAATATCAAACTCGGAAATTATCCAACAGAGATTTTGTTTTTTTATATCAAATGCTGCAAGATTTTTAGATGTTAAATATCTTGCAAAACAATCCTGCGAATACATAACGGCCGAAATTGTTTTAAGACGGTAATTAATATCCATCTCGCTTTGAACAGTGGTATATTTTTGTGAATATCTATTCATATTTCCCCCAATAATGCTTACTTTTATTTT
Organism: Elusimicrobiaceae bacterium; assembly: GCA_045612285.1. Classification (GTDB taxonomy): domain Bacteria; phylum Elusimicrobiota; class Elusimicrobia; order Elusimicrobiales; family Elusimicrobiaceae; genus Proelusimicrobium. Next base: position 8,171 of record JAZKYS010000046.1, on the reverse strand, counting down.
ACTATATTATGACTTAAAAAAACCGCCCTTGCAGTTAAGCAAGAGCGGTTTTATTAAACTGTCAGAATATGCTTTAATCCTTCATTTTTTCTGGGTCTAGCATTTTAATTACTTTTGCCGGAACGCCGGCGACTACTGCATAATCGGGAACATCTTTCGTGACAACTGCCCCTGCCGCTACTACCGCATATTTCCCGATGGTCACCCCCGGACATATAGTAGCATTCAACCCAAGCCAAGCATTTTTCTTTACTAATACTTTTCCGTATGTATAGGTTAAATGGCGGTCATACATATCGTGGTTAATCGTCGCTATTTTAAGACCCGGGGCTGCCATAACACCATCTTCAAACTCTATTCCACCGGATGCTGAGAGTGTCGCAGAGTGATTGATAAACACATTTTTCCCAAATTTCACCCTATTACCAAAATCGCAAATAAACGGTGTTAGAATTCGGACATCCTCTAATTTGCGCCCAAATAACTCTTCTAAATCTGCGACATAACTTGGGTCATTCGGCATTTTTGCATTGGCTTTAGCACATAAGGTCCTAGCACGCATCATTTCATCTACTGCTTCCTGAAAATACGGTTCGCGGATGTCGGTAGGACCGCCTTTGTCCATCAGTTCGTATACATATCCTTTTTTATAATTCATAACTTGCCTTTAATCTTCCGGTTTCCAAGCACCTAGATTCTTTTCCTGTTCTTCCAGGGTCATATTAAAGAATCTTTTTCCTGCATCTAAGTTCCTGATTTTGTTCATTTCTTCGTCAGTTAATGCAAAGTCAAATATTTCAAAGTTTTCTTTAATATGTACAGGGTTTGTAGAGCGAGGAAATACAATAGTTCCCTCTTGGATATGCCAACGCAAAATAATTTGAACATTGGTTTTGTTATATTTTTTAGCAAGTTCGGTAAATAACGGCTCGTTAATTAAATTTTTATCCCCATGCCCGATAGGATACCATGCTTCTAAAACCGTTCCGTATTTTTCCACTCTCTTTTTGAGTGCATTTTGTTGATAGTATGGGTGGCATTCAACCTGTAAAACGGAAGGTTTTATTTTTGCAATTTCCAAAACTTCTTCTAAGCGTGAAGATTCAAAATTGCTTAATCCGATGGAACGCACTTTTCCGGCTTTTACAGCATCTTCCATCGCTTGGTAAGCACCGATATAATCCCCAAATTGTTGGTGAAGCAATAATAAGTCAATGTATGGTGTGTCTAATCGTGCAAGCATTTTATCTATCGCCGCAGGTGTTAAATTTTTCCCATATTCGCTAGGCCATAATTTAGAGGTAATCCAAATATCTTCCCTTTTAATACCGCTCTCTTTCACTGCACATCCCACACTTCTTTCGTTTTGATAGGCGTGTGCGGTATCAATATGCCTAATCCCCATAGCAAGTGCATTTTTAACTGTATTTAATGTCTCAGGCCCTTCCGGCACTTGAAATACACCAATACCAAATTGCGGTATTTTTGTTCCATCATTTAATGTGATAAATGTTTGTGTCATATATTCTCCTATTTCTTATCTATATCAACTAAAGTATATTCGCCTGTTCCCATACCGAGTTCTTTCATATAAGAAACTTGGCGTAAACCTTCGCGGGATTCTATGCGTTCTTTCAAGTCGTGTAATTCCGCTTCGGGCAAGGCATAAACCATATCAAGTGATGCTTGGTCCACCGCTACAATATTAGTAGATGCCAAGATACCTATATCATGTGCTTTGGGTTCTGCAGCATGTGTTCCTGCACAATCGCAATCAACAGACATACGGCGTAAAACATTGATAAAAACAATCTTTTTACCGAAATGGTCCACCGTTGCTTTGGCTGATTCTGCCATGCGTTCTTGGAAAATCGCTCCGGTATATCCCCATTGTTCATCGCCTTTTTGGTGTATCATCTTTTTGCCGATTTTACCGTCTGCCATGCCGATAGCAATATTTTTCATACTACCGCCGTAACCGCCCATAGCGTGACCTTTAAAATGTGTAAGCACTACAAGTGAATCATAATTAAGCACATGACCGCCCATAGACATTTCTTTGAAGTGTTTACCACCCTTTACAGGTAACATAACCGTGCCTTCCTCATCTAAAATATCAACTTCGGTAAAAGTCCAACCGTTTGTTTTTAAAGTTTCCCTGTGGCCTTTTGTGGTTTGGCGCGGGGAGTTATAAAAAACATTTGTTTCTACAAGACGGCTGTTAGGGATATGCTCCCACAATGCTTTAACCATAGGCACAGGTAAAATGTTTGGGCCGTGTGGCTCGCCTGTATGGAATTTGATAGCCACTTTGCCGTCAATATTTTGTGAAATTTTATCATAGATTTTGACAAGACCTTCAGGGGTGATATCCTTTGTAAAATAAACGATAGGTTTATCTTGCGACGGGGTTTGTACTTCCGTCTTTTTTGCGGCAGTTTGGCAAGCAGTTAATACCGTTGCCGCTAACAACATACTTAGTAATTTTTTCATTATTTATCTCCTATTTTACTTGTTCTTTAGCCCAAGCTGAAACTTCTTCTTGGCTGTTTGAAGCATAACTGCCGTTAACCGCTAGATATCTGCCGAAAGTTGCCCCTTTACAAAGTTTTTTAAGGTCGCGCTCGCTGTTACCGAGGCCACTGCCTTCATGTGTCATAAGCCCGATAACTTTTTTGCCTGTAAAATCTAATTTTTCAAGTTGCGTAAAAACTGCCATAGGGTAAGTGCCCCACCAACAAGGCCCGCAAACAAAAATATTATCGTAAGCGGAAATATCACTTAAATATTTTTTAAGTTCCGGGCGTGCATTGGCGCGAATTTCTTGTTTAGCTTCTTCGGTGCAAGTAATATAATCTGCGGAATATGGTTTTATAGTGTCAACTTCAAATAAATCTCCGCCGATGGCATTTTGTATATATTCCGCAACAATTTCCGTATTACCTTTTGCGATTGAACGGATAGAACCGCCAAAATAATTTTCACCTTTACGCGAATAGTAAATAATTAAGTTTTTAGACATATTTTCTCCTATTTTAATTTATTATATTGTTCGTCAGATACTTCTTCAAGCCACTCATTAGAAGTATTGTCGCCTTCTATTTCAAAAGCGAGATGTGAAAACCAACTATCCGGTGCTGCACCGTGCCAATGTTTAACACCGGCAGGAATATGTATGACATCACCGGGGTTCATTTCAATAGGTTCTTTGCCCCATTCCTGATAATAACCGCGCCCGCCGACAGCCACAAGCATTTGGCCGCCGCCTTTTGTTGCGTGGTGTATGTGCCAATTATTGCGGCAGGCAGGTTCAAAAGTAACATTAAAAACTTTTACTTGTTCCATAGAAACAGGCACTAAATAACTTTGACCTTTAAAATACTTTGCAAAAGCATCATTGGGTTTACCGATAGGGAACATTATTGTTTTTTGATATTTATCTTTTTCGCTTAATGCAGGAGTTTTATCTTTCCAAATTTCTTTTGCAAGGCGGAAAGTTGCCCATGCTTTAGGCCAACCCGCGTAAAAAGCATTATGTGTAATTGTTGCGGCAATTTCTTCTTTAGTTACACCGTTGTTTTTGGCATTTTGCAAATGAGCTTTAAGAGAATCATCCGTTAGTCCTTGTGCCATAAGTGCGGTAACGGTAAGTAAAGAACGGGTTTTAAGGTCTAAATCGGTATTATTCCAATTTTCCCCAAATAAGACATCGTCGTTATAATGGGCAAACTCTGGTGCGAAATCACCGAGTTGCGTGCGGCCTGCGGTTTGTACGATTTTTTTATTCATAGTAGGTTTCTCCTGTTTTTGCTGTTTTTTGGCATAGGTCAAAGTTGCAGTCATAAAAAGTAATGCCAAGATAATACTTAATTTTTTCATTATCTATCTCCTTGTATAAAATGCGTAAACGTTATGGGTTCATATTGCGGTTTTTCTATGCCGTTCTTTTTGCCGATCTCAATACATTTAAGAAGCCAAGCCATATTTTCACCAAGGGTACGCATTGTTTGAAGGCCTTCCAAATCTTTTTTGACATCTTCCGGCGTAAAACCGTGCACCATATTCCAATATTGCGAACCAACAACTTGCATATTTGTAATACCGAAATATTTATTTAACCTATCAAAAGAAGCCGTTGCGCCGCCCCTGCGGCAAGATACCACCGCAGCGGCAAGTTTACCTGCCATTTTTGGGGAATTAACAAAAAATAAACGGTCGCAAAAGGCACACATTTGCCCTGTCGGGCCGGAATAATAAACAGGTGAACCTAAAATAATTCCGTCGAACTCATCAATTCTTGCGCTGAGTTTATTTACATCATCATCAAAAATACATTTGCCTGTTTCCCGGCATTTACCGCAAGCAATACAACCGGCAATAGGTTTTGTTCCGATATGGAAAATTTCCGTTTCAATATTATGTTTTTTGAGTGTTGTGGCAATTTCATTTAATGCCGTAAAAGTACAACCTTCTTTATGCGGACTGCCGTTAATAAGTAATACTTTCATATAAACCTCTATACTAATTTTTTACCGCTTGTCCACGCTTGACCGACTTTTTCGCCGATTTTATAATAACCGCCTTGGAATTGGTCAAACACAAAGGCATTTAACTTTACTGGGTCAATTTTACCTTGTTCGGTAAGAACTTTTTCATCTGCAAGCACATTAACAATTCTACCCACTACGCGGAAACCTTTCGGTTGGATTTCTTCTACTTCACACTCTAATGTTAGCGGAAATTCTTCTACAACAGGAGCATCCACATGTGTACTTTTAACAGCGTGTAAACCGGATTTGGCAAATTTATCTCTAACAGTATTGGCAGACGCAATACCGAAATAATCTGCCGCTTCCAAATGTTCCGTATCGGCGACACTAATTGTAAAGGCTCTACGTGCTTTGATGTTGGCAACGGTTTTATGGCTTTCTTCCAAGTTAAGCGCCACTTTGTCATGGTCGCAAATACCGCCCCATGCCATATTCATTACATCTACCGAGCCGTCCTCATTATATGTAGCAATCATAAGCACAGGCATCGGGAATAAAAACGGCTTTATGCCAAGTTCTTTTTTCATATTATCTCCTTTTATAAATTATTTAACCAATGCACAATTTTATTGTGTACAGCAGTGTTATATTTTGCATTTACATTGTTAAAGTTCGCATAAGTACCGACTTTGGCATTTTTTGCATTTGCTTTAAAATCTTCCAAAAATGTACCGGGGTTACTGCCTTGCGTGGAAAAGGGAATAACTTTTTTACCCTTAAAATCAACTTGACCGAGTAAAGAATATAACGGTGTTGCCATTGTGTACCACCAAACAGGTCCGCCGATAATTATTGTCTCATAATTGCTTACATCGGGCAGCCCTGCAAGTTGCGGGTATTGTTTATTTTTAAGGTCCTTTTTAACACGCATATAAAAAGAAGGTGAGGATTTAAAAACTTCCTTTGTATGCACACGGTAAACATCTGCTTTGGTAAGTGTGGCAATTTGCTCTGCTATATCTTGGGTGTGGCCTGTCCAAGAATAGTAAACTACAAGCACTTTACCGAGGTTCGCCTTGTATTCTTCCGCACTAACAAAAGCGGCAAGTTCCTTTTTATTTTTGTTTGCTACTTTTAGGTTGTGTATAACAGCGCAAATCGCACCGATAAGGGCAAGTGCAAGCAAAACTATTAAAATATTTTTTATCATTTTATCTCCTAAAATTTAAGTTCTTTACTTTTTGATTTTAATGCTTTGTCATAAACGGAAATTTTATAGTCCAGACGCTTAATCGTATCTTGTAATTCCGTTAAGTGTTTTTTAAGCTTTTCACGTTCCGTTGCAAGCAAATCACGACGGGTTTTAAGCGTGCGTTTACCTTTACTGAACAAGTCAAAATATTTTTTTAGCACTTCTATGGAAAGCCCTGCACTGCGCATACATTTGATAAATCTTATACGGATACAATCTTCTTCGCTGTAATTACGCATACCGCCATTTGTACGATTGACATAAGGTATTAAACCTTCTTTTTCATAATAACGCAAAGTATCGGGTGGAACATCATATTTTTTACTGACTTCTGTAATGGTCATAAAAACCTCCTACATAAATTGTAGCAGTTGGAGTATGCTCCAAGTCAAGCGGAATTTTTGTATTATGGGGGTACAAAAACCGCCCTCGCAGTTAAGCAAAGGCGGTATTGTTTGTTTATTTATTGTTTAAATTTACGCATATTATATTTATGTTGCAATCTAACCACAAAATTGCTAGAATGTGGTTAGATTAGAACACATTTCGAGGAAATATGAAACAAATAAATGGCTATATTTATACTAAACAAATGCGAGAAATGGGATTGAATAACCGCAAAATCAAGTCTATGATTATGCAAGGGCAAATTATTAAATTGAAACATGGTTTGTACCGTAATGCGGATATGTTCTTGCAAGGCCAAAATTTCTTTGATGTATGTTTTGTTATGCCTTATGCCGTCATTTCTGGTTTTTCTGCTTTGGCTTATTATGGACTTACCACTCTAATTCCTCAAGAGGTTTCTGTTTCAATTCCCAAAACAAGAAAAGCATCTAATATGATTTTTCCCCCTATTAAGGCAATTAGACAAAATATTGGTAAATTTAATCAAAATATTAACACAATTAAAAATGGTAAATATTCTTTTCGTATTTTTGATATTGAAAAAGTAATTTGCGATACTATTAAAGACCGTAAAAAAATGGGAACAGATACAATTAAAGAAGTATTGCAAGAATATCTTAAACGAAAAGATAAAAATATGCCTAAACTTTATGAAACCGCAAAAAGATGTAAAGTTTTTGAAGAATTGAATGAGTTGCTAACTATAATGAGGTAATTATGCGAAAAATAACAAATATCGGGGCTTCCAATTTCAGAAAACTTTTACATCAGGCTAGAGAAAACAAAATAGATTTTAATACTTTACTTAAACGTTATTTACAAGAACGTTTCTTATATCGTCTTTCTAAAAGCACATATAAAGATAATTTTATTTTAAAGGGTGGTTTGCTATTAATTACAATTGATATTCCCGCATCCCGTCCTACAATGGATATTGACTTATTAATACACAAATTGGGAAATGAACAAATATTAAAAGCATTTAGAGAGATACTTTCCATTGAATATCCGGACGGGGTTATTTTCGATAGCGATTCTTTACAAAGCGAACCTATTACAAAAGATGGGGCTTATCAAGGTACACGCTTGAAATTTAAAGCATATTTTAACGGAAGCCGTAATGATATGAGTATCGATTTAGGTCTTGGTGATTATGTTTTAAATTCTAGGAAAATAGTATTTCCAACTATCCTAGATGAAGATAAACCTATATTGACTGCCTATTCTCTTGAAACGATTATTGCAGAGAAATTGGAAGCTATGGCTAAACTTTTATATTCAAACAGTCGCATGAAAGATTTTTACGATGTTTATACAATTTTAAGTACACATAAATTGTCTAAAACAACACTTAAGAAAGCAATTAAAGGAACTTTTGAACATCGTCAGACACCTTATGCTGATTTACAAATTATCTTTTCTTCTGATTTTTATGAATTACCGGATAAACAAACCCAATGGGTTGCTTTCTTAAACAAAAGTAAAATAGTTAATGTTCCTACTGAATTCAGCAAAATAGTAAAAACTATTGAAAAGTGTTTAGGGGATATTAAATTATAGTAAGCAACGCTAGTTCGAACACTATACCCAAATCGGAACTTTTACGTCGTAGATATATAAAGAACAAAATAAAGAAAATGAAGAAAATGAAGTATAAAAAAAGTGGGCACAAAGTTGAACACGCCTCAGTCGTAAGTTCGATTCCTGTTAGGCGCATTGATTGACGGTGGCCCATTCTCAGACGAGAGTGGGCCTCTTTTTATACTTTTACGACGATGTTTCTAATGTTATAAAATCAACAAAGTCAACAAGAACTATAAAAGTCAATGGCAGAGTTTGGACACTAGTTTTATGCGTTGATTATAAATCGACTGTCCAAAATTATAGTGTCCAAAAGTTATACATGTGGACACTATATCTGCGTGATTTTTCCGGTTACTAGGATACGATTTTTTGCGCTTTTATTGTGTCATGTGCGCTTTTTGGTCACAGCAAATAAGCTATACGGAGAATGGACAGAG
>JAZKYS010000045.1:0-15202 GCA_045612285.1 Elusimicrobiaceae bacterium | reverse complement strand
ACTGGGTAATGCTTGGGCTAAAACTTCGCTAGATAAGTTGAAAATCATTACAAACGCAAGCACTAAAGCAAGCGTTCTTTTATATAAAACAAAACTACTTTTCTTCAGAAATATAAATAATTTTTTATTCATTCTTATTCCTTTCCGATTGTATTTACTGCCTTACAATTTATATAGTATGAATTTCTTCAACAGCCACACAAGAGTCTTTGGACCTATCACAAATTAGGCCTAAAGTCCTATATAATAAATTTGGCAATTTGGTAGGAATAATAAAAATGTTATAATATTATCATACTAAATATGGAGACGGAGTACAAAATGTTAAAAAGAACACTTTTAATAGCAACCTGTTTATTGTTAGCAGGTTTATCCTACGCCGAGGAAGCCCAAAAAGGCGCTTGGCATTTGGAACTTAGAGATTTATCATTCCAAATAACCAATACAAGTGTTAATAATGCAGAATATTATCAAGGTTATGCTAACCCGCGCTTAACTGCAGATAGCCAAACACTTATACAAGGTAATTTTGATTTACTTTCAAAATACGACAGAGAAAAAATGCTTTGGTCCAATAATTTGCTTATGCAATATGGCCAAGTTACCCTAAAGCCCGTCGGTGAAGAAAAAGTTAAAAACACAAGTGTAGATAAAATTTTATTTACAACCGACTATACCCACAAGTTATTTAAGGCAGAAGATTTCCTTGGTGGTTTTACCTTTGGGCCTTTTTTAAATGCCGGTTATCAAACAGAGTTTACCAAAGATAATGACGCACCCAGATACAGAGTTTTAAGAGGTAAAGCAGGTATGCGCTTATTTGAAGGCAAATATCTTAAAGATTTATATGCCGCAACCGTTATAGAATATGATTTTACTTACCCTGAAGAAGTAACCAAATACGCTTGGGAAGCCGGCTTTAGAATTGAACAACCTGTCAACGAAAAATCTAAAGCCGTTTACAGCGCTATGATTAGAGATTTCTTCCATTACAGCCATCCGAGCGTAAATAATCTTTCCTATGAACTTGAACTTGACGCAAGACTTAATACCGAAATTATGAAAGATTTGGCTATCGCGCCCTTTATTAACTATTATCAAGGCAAAGGCGTGGATAACCCAAGAACCGGAAATAATCTTTATGTCGGTGTTGCAATCTCTTACAAGAAATTATTCTTTTAAGAATATCAAGTAATATCTTTCTTAGTTAAAAATACCCGTTCTTTTAAAAAATAAAAAGAACGGGTATTTTGCAGTCGTTAAATAAATTATTGAATTTTGTAACGAGACCATTTATCTCCGTCAATAGGGGACTCTTTTTCTCCCATTGTTTGGCAAATATCATTGGCTGCTTTATTTTCTATTTTGGCAAAACAATATCTATCGCCGGCAATGTAATCTCCACTATCTTTAAAATAATGAACATAAGCCATATCTCCTAAAGAAACCCCACTCCGATTAGGTTTATTTTGAAATGCTATAGAATACTTAGTATTATTTATTCTACCATAATCGCAATCATAAATAGTTTGCTTATTCTTTTCTGTCGTTTTTATACAAGAAGAATCTTTCGGAATAGAAATATCAAGATCATCAATATCCAAAGCATAATCTCCGTGCGTAAGGAAATATGATTGCTGTGCTTGATACAAACTTTCTACTAAAGAAATACCTCTAGAAATATCCGATTTTAATACTGCTTTCTGATATTGCGGCACGGCGATAGCCGCCAAGATACCGATAATTAAAACAACGACTAACAATTCTATTAATGTAAATGCTTTGTTTTTCATAAACTTCCCTCTTGTTTTGTTTTGTTTACTCGTCATTCCGGAAGGTCTTTGTCCGGAATCTCTACCGCTTTTATTTTAAAAAAACAGGAAGAGATACTGAGCAAAAACACCTCAGTATGACTTTATTTCATAAAGTCAGTTTATCAAAAAAAAAAAAATACGCAAGCTCTTTTTTGACTCTTCGTCCTATAAAAGTGTTTTTGCTTTTGCTTTGCAAAAGTTATTTTTTGTGCTACTGTTTGAGCAAATATTATTCTTTCTCCGTCGGAAAAAAGAAAAACTTGATTTTCAAAAAAAAAAAAATACAATTTGATTAGGTGTAATAATACCCCATCCCTAGCCCTTCCCCTTTTCTTTGAAAAAGGGCAGGGAATAAAAGGAAATGCCTTTCTATCTCCCGTTTTGTTGGTTGCGGCGATATGGAGTGTCTGTAAAATTGAAATATTTTTCTATTCTAACAAGCCGACTATGTCCGAATTAAAAAGCAAAAGCCTTTACCTTTAAAACTTTGCTTTTTAATGAGTTAGCGGCTTAGATAGAAAAATATAATTTTACACGACTTGAGCCGCAACCAATGAAACAAAAAAATTGACAAATAATTAAACCAAATAGAACAAATTGTTAAGTGTAGAATATAAGATAAAAATAGGAATAGATCCCCGACAAAGGCACTCGGGGATGACGATTTGAAAAATGCCCCCTTTTTATGATATAAAAGGGCCGAGGATAATAGAAAAAGCGCGGTATACCTAGAGCGGACGGCAGTCCCGCGTATCCGAAGTCTTAAAAAAATAAAAAAGAGGAAAAAAGCCGAAGCAAAAAAATTAATGGGTTCGGGGGTCAAGGATATCCCTAAAAGCATCGCCAAGCATATTCCAAGCAAGCACAAATAACAAAAGCGCGCCGCCCGGTATCACTAAAGTATACCAATATTCAAAAGCATTTCCGTGGGTGCCAAGTATCCAGTTGCGCGAAAGGGCAACAAGCTGGCCCCAATCTGCCGTTCCGGTCTGCGAGCCAAGCCCAAGAAAACTTAAAGAAGCAGCCGTAAGCACAATATAGCCAATATCAAGGCTGGCCACAATTACAACAGGGTAAATTGCGTTAGGCAAAATATGCCTTAAAAAAATTCTTCTTTTACTTGCGCCTAGGGCTTTTGTCGCGCTGATAAACTCCCTTTCTTTTACGCTTATAACATCCCCCCTAATTAAACGCGCATAAGACGGCCAGGAAACTATTGTTATAGCAATCATCATATTTTTTAAATCAGGCCCGAGCATAGCAGCAATAACCATCGCCAAAACCATAGAAGGAACAGCAAAAACAATATCAGTCAATCTCATCAAAATTTCATCCACCCAAGAGCCAAAAAAGCCAGCCGCCCCGCCTATAATTATACCGATTAACAAAGCAACAAAAACCACGCTTAAACCGACTTTAAAGGCCATCCTTGTCCCCCACACAATGCCGTAATAGATATCATATTGATTTTCAGTTGTGCCAAACAAGTTTTGCGCATTTGGCGCAGTAGGATTAACCTGGAAACTAGCCTGCGGCATTTGATAAGGATTATTTTTATTTTGCACCGGCGCCAAAATTGGCGCAAAAATAGCTATTAAAAAAAACAAAGCAACAATTATCAACCCAACAAGAGAGTTTTTATTTTTAATAATTTGTTTAAATATTTTTCGCTCGTTCATTTTAATCTTATCCTCGGGTCAACAAAACTATAAAGAATATCAGCCGCTAAATTACCCAAAACAAACAAAGCCGCCACCATTAAAGAAAAGCCCAAAATACCAGCAATATCAAGCTGCTGCGCACAAGCAACGCCCCAACGCCCGATACCGGGATAATCAAAAACAGTTTCCACAATAACCGTTCCGCCAAGAAGGCGCACGAATTGAATACTGGCAAGCGTAATAACCGGTAAAATTGCATTTAAAGCGGCGTGTTTAAAAAGAACTCTCTTTTCGCTAATCCCACGCGCACGGGCCGCACGCACATAGTCTTTATTTAATTCTTCAAGCATACTAGAACGCATAACCCTAACCATCAAAGCAAAAGAGCCAAAACACAAAGTAAAAGCAGGCAAAACAAGATGCCTTAAAATATCTAAAAACACTTTAAATTGTCCGTTTAAAAGGCTGTCTATAAGCAAAAGCCCCGTGTAAGATTTAAAAGAAGGGCCGTGTATAATTAAATCACTTGAAAAACTATATTCCCCCGGCGGAAACCAGCCAAGTTTACCGTAAAAAACCATTAACAAAAGAAGCCCTAAAACAAATATCGGTAAAGAAAACCCCGCCAAAGAAATAAGCCTTAAAAAATTATCCCAAAATTTATCTTTATAAACAGCACTTAAAACGCCAAAAATCACGCCGAAAAACACCACCAAAATAATGGCCGCTACGGCAAGTTGAAGCGTGGCCGGGAAATAATCTTTTATCGCTTTTGCCACCGGCATATTTGCGCTTTCGCTATACCCCAAATCGCCGCTTAAAATATTTTTTAGCCAATTTCCGTATTGAACAAAAAAAGGTTTATCAAGATTATATTTTTTTATTATTTCTTCCATAGAACCCATCTGTCTTGGGTCTTGGATATATAAAGAAGCGCGGGCTTCAACCGGCAATCTTTGAGTTAAAAAAAACAAAAAACAGGAAACCCCCAAAATAACAAAGGGCAAAAAAGCAATTCTTCTTAAAATATATTTAGCCATAAAATATTTACCGATATATAAATTATAACAAAAAACTAAGCCCTCTAAATTTAGAGGGCTTAGTTCCTTTCAGATTTTAATTATTCCCCTTTAGGTTCTGTTTTATTTGAAGCATCGGGTGTTTGCGGTGTGTCAGGATTTTGCTGGGGTTCAGGTTTTTCAATGTTTCTTGAAGTTAATTTTTCAAACATTGTTTCCCCTATTTTCTCGTTTAAAAAGGGCCTTCTATTTTGATGATTTGGCATAACCTGCGGGGTTAAACCGCTGGCATTATTTGCTATAAAAGAAGGAGCTGTTTTTTCATTTTGCTGTTCTATATCCGGGGTTATGGGACCTTCTATATTATCATTGTCATCTTCTTCCTCAAGCAACTGCGGATAGGCAACAAAAGTTTGTAAAGTCGGCACGAAATAGAGTAAGACCGTATAAGGAATAAATAAATAAAAAATAGCCATCCACACATAACTTAATTTATACATTAAAAGTTCACGCGGAAGCCCCGGATTTTGCCCTTTCACATACATATATATCGGAATACCTATAAGAATTATTACTATTAAAGTTGAAACTAAACCAATAATAGAACAAACTATTCCCATCCCGATTAAAGAGAAAAAATTGCTCCAAAATGTTTTAAAAGAATACCACAAGGAACTAAACGGGTTATTCTCAGAGAAGAAGTGTATTGGAATATAAAAAACAAAAGGTGAAAAACAAATACAGAAAAAGAGAAAATACATTACATACATCAAGGGTATGGCATTTTTCCCCAGCGACATTATAGCAAGAATCAGAACAGAAGCAAATATCCCCGCCAAGATACCGATAACAAAGGCAAATATCATTGAAAGCAGAAACATTGAAAACATTGTCCACAAGAACCAAAGCGTTTTTCTAAAACCTTCTTTAAAAATTGCGCTAATACTGACCTCTTTATAAAAAGAGTGTTTTAAACCGACGAAGAAACAACTGCCCGCAATTACCCATAATACTAGGGAAAGTATCCAAATTATTACATAAGACGGGCTGGAAAACAAATTAATAGCACTTTGTGTAAAAGCATCATTAGCGGCATTTACAAGCATTTGATTATCAGGCGTCATTTTGGCAACCATCACTAGTTGCATTGCATTTTGAAACATAAGCATAATCTTTTCTTTACTGGTAAAATAAATTGCCGAAAAGGTTGCTATACTCGGAATTATATAAAACACAAAATACACTTTAAAAAATCTTAAATAATTCCATAAAATTGTGCCGATTGAACTTATAGGGATATTTCCCGTTTCCGTAATCTTTCTCATTTTCATATTCTCCTTATTTATCAGTTAAATCTTCTTCCTTTTGTTCTTTAGTTTGTATTTCTTCTTTAATTTCCACTTCCGGAACTTTGGTAAACAGTTCCGTAAAATCGTGGTTAGTATCTTCTAAAGAATCAGACACACTGCCTTGCTCATAAGTTTTAAAACCGGTTGACCAAGCAATTTCCAAATTAGTATAAACTACTGTCAACATTATGGCAAAAAGCATAACTTCCACGCCAATAAGCGCAGCCATCAAAACCTGATGGACAAAAAGTGAAGTTTTAATAAAAACAAAAGGTAAATAGATAATTAAAGCACAAAGAGCAAATATCATAATTAAGCTGAAAACGAAAGTAAAATAACCATTTATCAAACTTGTTGCGTTTTTTACCGAATCTAACATAGATAGTTTCTTTATAACCATCGCGGGCTGGGCAAGTATGGTATAAGAAACATAAATAAACATTGCTAGAGTTATAATAAAAGCAATCGGAACGGCAAATATACTGGAAGGAAAGAACCCTACAAGCAAAATAATTAGGGCTATCGGTATAATTTCAAGCAAGTCTAAGGCTTTTCTAGCCATAAAGCCTTTATAAACTTCTTGTAAAGAAGATAAGGGCGTTATTCTTTTAGCATCTATTGTTGCTCTTGCTTGGGCAATAAAGGCTAAGTAAAACAGATAAAAAACGATATAAGCAAAAACCGATAAAATCGCTATAAGAAAATCAGGCAAAAGCCTTGCTATACAAAATAAAAAGAAGGAAAACAGCACCCACATCCCCAGTAATTTTAAAAAATTCAATACATTACTGGACACGATTTCTTTTACATAAATAAAAGTATCCTTAAAAGTAAGTTTTTTTATTCTTAAGATATCTAATCTCATATAATAATTATACTAAAAAATCTTGACTTAAAAAAACTTTATAATATAAAATTTAATGTATGAACACAAATAATGATATTTTTTCCTACCGTCTGGCTCCTAAAATTTATTTTAAACGCGGAGCTTTTGAAGTCGCTATAACTGATTTGAAAGACTATAAATCAGCCTTAATATTAACTGATAAAACTATTGAAAATCTAGGTTATAGTTCAGAAGTCCAAGAAGCCCTTGAAGATATTGGCCTTAATGTAAAAGTTTTTGGCGCAATAAAAGAAGCCCCTTCTTTAGAAAGTTTGGAAGTTATGTTAGGTATGGCGCAGAGTTTTACTCCTCAGATTATCCTTGCCTTTGGCGGCGGAGCTGTTATAGACAGCGCAAAAGCCTTAGCTTTTCTTTATGCTAATCCAAAAGCAAATTTAGCAAAACTTGATAACAATAACCATTACAAGAAAAAAGCCTATTTAATTGCTATGCCCACGACTTCCGGCACAGGTTGTGAGGCAACAGATAATATCGTTATAAAAACTACGGAAAACAAAAAAATTACCCTTACTAATCACGCCTTTATGCCCGATATGGTAATTATTGATCCGGAGTGGACATACTCCTTACCCTCAAGTTTAGTTGCTCAAGGCGGTTTTAACGCCCTGGCAAATGCTCTAGCGGCATTTTTATCACCTAAAGCAAGTCAGTTTAGTAATGGCTTTGCTATTGAAGCGGTGCGCTTGATTTTTAAATATTTACATTTATCTTATCAAGATTCAAAGCATATTATCGCTAGGGAAAAGATGCATTACAGTGCTACTTTATCAGGGATGGCCTCTTCAAACTCTTCGCTCGGTTTAACTTATGATTTGGCCTGGCGTTTAAATAATGCTTTTAAATTGCCTATCGGTATTGCCTGCGCACAACTGTTAAAACCGATTATAAAATTTAATCTTCAAGATGATAAAGTTTATAGAAAAGCCTGCTATATTTTTGATTATGCCTTCAAAGATAAAGCAACTTTGCCAAATGAAGAAAAGATAAAAACTCTTCTTTCTTCCATAGACGAATTAAAACAATCCGTGGGAATAGCTAGGAACTTAAAAGAGTGCGGTATTTCTTCTAAAGATTTTAAGGATAAATTAGAGGAACTTTCCCAAGAGTTAACAGAAGAGCAAATCAGCCACTCTGCCGTTAGGCCGACGAAAGAAAAAATTAAACAAATTTTAATTGAAGCTTTTGAAGGTTAAGTGGTAAGTTTAAAGAATTTAAAAAACGCCTAAAAAATTGGGCGTTTTTTATTTTACTTTATCAGCGGAAACAATCGTTGCAGAATAGATTTCTCTTCCTTTGGCTTCTTTTCCCCCTTCTTTGTAAATGGCATCTAACCAAATAGAATCTTCCGTTTGCCCAATTAAAGAAATTTTTGCCTCTGTTCCTATTTTAAGTCTATCATAACCCTGAATATTAATAGCATTAGCAATATAAACTTTCCCTTTTTTAATACCTATATCTTTTGCGATATTCTCAGCAAGAAGGGCAACCTCTTTTAAATATTCAAATTTATTATAAGGACTGACAATTTGTAAATCATCTATCAATAAGGCAAGCTCATATTCTTCCTTATTATCTTCCAAAATATTATGTTTAAGTATCGGATAAATCATAGTATTGCCAACCGGTTTTCCGTTTACGCTTATTTCTATTGCTCCTACAAAAGTATTCATAATATAAGATATCGCATGGATGGCCTCCTCATTGCCAACAGCGGTGCAAGCAGGCGAATCATTAGCAAGAAACAGAGATTTTAAAATATCTCTCATATTAACCTGTCTTATTTCAACAAGATTTTTACCGTCATAAAAACTTCTTGAAGGAAACTCTTTTGGTTTTGTATATCTTGTATAATTTAACCCTAAAGATTCAAAATATTCTTTAGTCGCAATATTATGTGATAATTCATCTAAACTTTTGCCAAAATCCTCTTTTTCTAAAAGTGTTAAAAGTTTTTGAAATCGCAATTTAAACTCTTTATATTGAATAGAAATAAAAAGTTTATCTAAATAAGGATTATCTAAAAGATGAAGTTTTTTTTCTATCTTCTCATTATAAATACCGTCTAAATTTAATTTTACGAGCTCGTATAATTTTTGTTTAAGAGCCGCTTTGCCATTTTTTCCTGCGGAAATTAATTCAAGTAATTGTTCTGTATCACTAAACCTGGACATAACATTTATTATTTCAATTTTTTCCTGCGGAGAAAAAACTTTTTCCTGCTTAAGCAAATCTCTTAATTTTTTTGTAGCAGTATTAATTTTATCTTTCAACTGCGGTGTAAAATTGCTTTTAAGTTCTTTTATTTCTTGTTGTAATTTTCTTGCTGTTAAACTGTTAGTCGGATAAAAAGCAAGCAAAAAATCTTCTTTTATATCTTTTGGCTCAGCTAATCCCACTTCTTTAACAGCCTTATAACCATAATCCGTAAGATAACTGTTTAAAGATCTTCCGTTACGGACAAATTTTTCAAATTTAATCATTTTTAAATCTAAAGCAGCAATTATAGTGGAAATATCACAGAGTTCTAAAGTTCTCACAATTTCCGGTGATAATCTATAAATAAAATCCCTGATATCAACCTCTGTAAAATGTTTATTTTTAGCTGATAAAAAGTGCTCTTTTCTTGAAACGGCAATATTAGAAATATTGTCAATTATCTTAAAAGTATCTTCGTTAAAGTGTTTATTATCTTTTAAGCAAACTTTAAAAATACTTTTTATTGCTTCCAAAGATAATCCTTTATTTAAAAAATCTAAAATTCTATTATAAATTTCATAGTTCAATTCTCCTGTTTTAAATTCAGGATAATTACTTGCCATATTCATAACTTCAAAAGAATTTATTTTTGGGTAATTTTCCGCTAAATAAAACAAGGCGTTCATTTCTTCGGCAGTTGCCTCTTTATACATTCTTATATGGTCCATAGTCATTTGAGGCACTCTTTTGGCAATGGTATAGATTTTTGAATATGTATCATAATCAAAAACGCTTCCGCCGACATGAGAATGTGCCCACGCCACTATGGCAAAATCAAAATTATGGTTTACCTCATAACCTTTTACAAAAATATCAAACAGTTCCGGGCTAAAATTATCATCAACGCGCACTTCATCCATCAAATAAGATATATCATCTTTACCGATTTTATTATTTTTCAAATAGTTTATTGCCGATTCTTCACTCCAAACTATTTTTTTAGCTTTCAGTCTGTTCATTTCGCTCATAACCAAAGCAAGGGGAGCCGGCACTATACCTAGCGTTGGCGTAAATAAAGCCTTTAAATATTTTTTAAAGGAGAGTTTTGGCAAACTTAAACTCACTCTTTCTCTTTCCTCAAAAGAATAAGCTAAATGATATAAATAATTTTTTACTTCCAAATCTTCCCATCTTGTTTTAGAAGATAAATTATAACTTAAATAAATAGGATATTTACCAACTTTTCCTAAAACTTTTATATTATATGCCCTGGAGTCTTCTTTATTATTAAAAAATTGGGAAATAGCCGGCGGCATATCTTGGGGGTTGGCAAAAGATTGCATTGTTTTATCTTGTCCCGTAGTAGCCATATATATCGGAATATTAGGTTTGCCTATTAAAGCGGCAAACTGCCTTGCAAAATTTACTATGGCCCTGCTTACAACTTCATTTTGTGTATATATGGATTTTGTTGATAAAGTGCCCAAAATCAAAGCCAAATCCCCATTAACAGAGGCCAAGTATACCATCACACTGCCAATAGTTTTATCATCGGCCAAAATTTCAAAAGCGGTTGACATTTTATTTGTAACCAAAGAAAGCCCCGCCCCCTCGTGAAGACTGCCTATCGCTCTACAACAGGAAGATTTCCCCCCTAAAGAAAGCATCGCTCCGATATTATTAGTATCAGCTAAACGCACTTTTATTGTTTGTTTTTCTTTAGCAAGAGTAGATAAGACATCTGCCATATGGGGTAATTCTTCCGTAAACTGCGAAACAAGACTGCTAGGATAGGCGTTTTTATTTTCGGAAGAGACTATTATTTTCTTTAAAGCAGATCCAACTTTTACCGCTTGTGAAAAAGTTTTTATTTCTTCATCTCTAAAAAGAACCAGACCCTCTTTCACTTTGATTTTACTGCCAAGGGCCTGATATTTTACTTCTTCTACACTATCTAATAACATTTTTACATACTTATTTATATTTTTAACAAACTCTTCTCTCTCTTTAACTAAATCTATATTTATTATCGCTTGGACATAATTATCCGGATTAGCTTTTGTCCAGGCATCCCAATTTATACCTAAAGAAGTAAATAGTTGTTTTGTTTTTTTATTCCAAGATAAATCTTCTAAAATTTCGGCAATATCTTTGCCTTCATTATCCCCGATTAAATTGAATATTTCTCTTAAATTATTTTGGGTTTCTTTTTTGGCTACAAGTAAGGAAGAAAAATTAGAAAAATCATTCATATTCACTTTTTCCAGCAGTTCCTCCGATACAGGAATATCCATCTGTCTAAAAACTATATTTTTGCTGTATTCTTGCCATAAACTTTCATTTTCTATGGTTTTAGGCAAGATATAGGGAACCAAACTTTGCGCTGTCTCAACATCATTTTTGGCAATTGAAGCAATTAATTTAAATTTCTCCAAAGCATCTTGGACTAAAAGTTCTGCGCCTTTAGCAGTTTTTCTTTGTAGCGAAGTTATTCTATCCCTTTCTTCTCTAAAAGAAGGGTCCTCTTTCGCCTTTTCTCTTAAAATATTCATTTCTGCGGTAAGTTGCTTATATTTTTGGCTTTGCTTGGGATTGATTTTTTGAAGTAATAATTCATACATTTGCGCAGAAAAAGTCTCCTTCACATCGCTTGCCATGTGTAAAATATTAAATATTTCCGGTATTTTTCCCTGATAAGAATATACTAGGCCGTCTAAACCTACAACTTCTATTGCCGTTTTTACATATTCTTTATGAGTATCAAAAAAATCTTTAATTTTATCGGGACTCCAACCTATTTTATCTGCTTGCTCTAAGGCTTTTTGTAGGGCTGTTTGATATTCTGCTTCAAAAGGTTCTGCGTCTGTTTTTACTGCTAAAAAAGAAGCTTTAACTTTTACCGGCGAGCTACTATTTAAAGCTGATAATGGCACATATTTCCATTTAGGAAATCTTCTTTCTAAAGTTTCTCTGGTAATATTTCTTAAAAGGTTGTGGGTTCTGCTGCCAGATTCAATTAATTGATATTCCTTAGTGGATAGTATTTGTCCATAATCATTAATTTTTTCAACTTCATAAATCCAATGGCCGTTTTCTATCGCCGGCGGTACAAGAGAAGTACGAAAATTTACAACATTACTTTTTGGATTAAAAATGAAAGGAATACCTTCAATCCTTTTTAATTTCTCTAAGGAATATTTAGGCATGTGCCACTTGGGAAAATTTGTTAAAAGGTAAAAAATATTTTCCCCAAGTTTATTACCGTTAAAGAAAATATCATTTAAAGTATTTAGTTCTTCAGTTTCTCTCCCGGTAGTTTTTTTCTTAGCATCCTTTATACTATTAAAAATTTGCTTATCATATATCAAAACAGAGCCATATCTTTTTGCGTCAACAACATCGTAATAAGAAGAAATCAAATCATTAACTCTGACAAATTCTATATCACTGGCGTAGCACATGTCATTAACACCGCTGATTAAAAGTATATTAAGGCCGGGTCTTACAATACTGGGCGTCATCTCCGCACCGCTATGACAAGAGCCGGAAACCCAATTAACTACAGAGTTCCCCCTATTTCTATCTATAATATCTGCAAAACTGGAAATAGTTGTCCGTGAGTTTTTACTTACACGCAGATACCCGTCTTGAGAGCCATGCATTAAAGTATAAATCGTATATTCATCAAACACAGAAGATATTAATTTAATTTTTTCACTAATAATTTGCTTATAATCAAATGTTTTAGTTAAATCAAAAACAAAAATTTCGTCAGGATTAATATGATCCGGTTTTACAATATCTCCAGAATCAAAATCATACCCGCGGAAAACAAATAAAGGCTTTTCTGCTTTTAAAAGATCTATTTTTTGAGAAAGTTCCCATATTTTATTTGCAGTCAATTTATCAGTATGATTAGCTAAAGCATAAATTTCTTTACTTAAATTATCATAAAAATTTAATTTTTTAATAGTTAATTTTTTAGTTAAAGCAATTTCATTTAATGCCTTTAACATATCATTAAGAAATTCTATATCCCTAAATTCACTCGGGGCAACATTTTCTATCGGAATCGGTTTTAAATATTTAGGTTCAAAACTATAACCTACATCAGGCAAAACTAAATTGTTTGTATAGGCTAAATTAGCCGGCTCTGATAAATAAACTTCCCTTAACTTCATAGAAGAAAATACTGAGTTAGTAGGAGAGCTCGGTTCATATTTCCATTTAGGGAAAGTTCTTTCCAAAAATTCTCTTGTTGTTCTTGAAATTATATTATTTGTTTCATTGCCCTTTTCAGATATTGAATATTTTAACTTAGTTGATTTTCCGGAACTAAAAACATCTCCCTCTAACATATAAGCAAAGCCACCAGCTTTATCAAAATCCGGGGCAATATAAGTCAAGATATTATCAGGGAAAAGTGTAAATGGGAAAGGTATATCCCCAGGGAAGCGTTCTTTCATTGCCGGCATATAATTGCCAGTTATTTCCCATTTAGGAAAACTCTTTAAGAAATTAAAAAGATTTTCCCCTAACGGATTTCTACTAAAGAATATATCATCTAAATATTCTAATTCTTTAGGTAAGTCTCCTTCTCTAGGCCCAAATTTCTTTGTATCTTTTATACTGTTAAAAATTTCCCCATCATATATTAAAACAGAGCCATAGCGGTTATCTCTAACAGCATCATAATAAGAAGAAATCAAATCATTTACTCTGACATATTGAACATCGCTATTAGAACAAACATCATTAATACCGCTAATCAAAAGAATATTTAGACCAGGTTTAATCATCTTTTCATTAAACCCAGCCCCACTATGACAAGAACCGGAAACCCAATTAACTATAGAATCACCTTTAGCCAATGATATTGTTCTAGCTAAATCATCAATATATATTTTTTTACCTTCATCCAAAGCCAAAAATCCTTTTCTAGAACCATGAATCATCGTATATATCGTATATTCATCAAATATTGAAGATAATAATTTTATTTTGTCTATTAACTCTTTTCTATGATCTGAAGATTTAGTTAAATCAAAGACGAAAAATTCCTCTTCCGGAAGAGTTTGCGGTCTAAGGATATTATCAAGATTATAACCATAAAAAACAAATAAAGGTTTGTCTGATGATAAAATATCAATTTGTTCGGAAATTTCTTCCAATTTTTTCCAAGTAACTTTATCAGATGTTTCAGCTAAGGCATAAATTTCTTTACTTAATTTTTCGTAGAAAGCAAGTTTTTTAGGAGTTAATTCTTTGTTAGTAGCAAAATAATTAAGGCGCGCAAGCATATCATTTAAAGTATCTATTACAGTATCGCTACCGGGAGCAATATTTTCTTTAGTAATAGGCTTTAAATATGTAGGTTTTAAATCAACACTTTCTCCCACATAAACTTGCGGTGTACCATCAGTATTTACTGTTTTTGTATTTAACAGAGGAAAACCGTTTTTAATACTCAAGGTCGCATATATAGGATTAAATAAAGATGAAATACTTGGAAGAACAGGCATACCTGCTGTTAAAGCAAGCGGTGCTTTATTATAAAGGGCCACTGGTGTTGCCAAAGATGATTGTCCGCTAATTAAACTGAAGCCTTGGGCAAAATTAGATTCTTGCGCAATATTTACAAAACCTTGCCCAAAGGGATTTATCACTTGCGGTTTTGGCCTTCTTATACCAAGTTCTCTGCCGATAAGTAAATTATGTTTATTTAAATATCCCTCAAAATTGAATCTGAAATCATTAAAAACTTCCCCCGTTTCTTTATTAATTACAAAAAGCCCTTCTCTTCTTAATCCTTCGTAGATTTTATCACCGATATTGAAGGTTCGGCTAAATTGGCTATTTTGCGCAAACGGTAATATGTTTTTAAACTTCCTGCTGTATAAATATTCCCTGGGTAGTAGGGTTGTTTCCCCACTCATTAATTCCGGCTTTACTGTGCCTGCTTGCGCGCCTGTTAGAACTTCCTGACCTTTTATATAGTCTTGAGTATAATTTCTAAATATTCCAAGCTTTGCTTTATCTATATAACTTACTACCTGCCCGCCCTCTCCAAGTTCGCTTATTCCTATTTTAGCCGCTCTTCTTAAATCTCTGTTTATTCTAAAAATATTGCCGTGAACTTCCGGTATATAATGGCTGCTGCTAAAGAAATTTGTGCTACCTTCCACTCTTAAAATATTATTTCTTAAAACTATATTCTTGCCCCGCTTATAGGCTATATTATGAAGCATATAGTTTA
>JAZKYS010000044.1:0-5665 GCA_045612285.1 Elusimicrobiaceae bacterium | reverse complement strand
TTTGCTCAGTATCTCTTCCTGTTTTTTTAAAATAAAAGCGGTAGAGATTCCGGACAAAGACCTTCCGGAATGACGAGTAAACAAAAGAAAAAAAAGAGGTATTTTAATGAAAAATCAAGCGTTTACGCTTATAGAGTTGTTAGTCGTTGTTTTAATTATCGGTATTTTAGCGGCTATTGCCGTGCCGCAATATCAAAAAGCTGTGATGAAAGCTGATTTACATAGAGGTATTAATCTTGTTGAAAGTCTTTATCAGGCTCAACAAGCTTATTTTTTAGCTAATGGTGATTATGCTTCTGATATTGACGAGCTTGATGTTTCTATTCCAAAAGATGAGTCTTGCGAAAAAACACAAAGATCATACGCTTCTTATTATACATGTGATTTTGGCAGAATCGGTTTTTACGACGATTTTTCTAATGTGCAATTTCAGACGAGAAAACCGGAAGCAAGCAGGGCAGAGTTAGCTTATTTACACATATTAAAAAGTGATGAGAGTGGAGATTTTGTTTTGGAAAAAGGGAAAAGATATTGCTTTGCGACCCCTGATAATAGAACAGCTATTGCAGTATGCCAAAGTATTGGTGGTGTAGAGCTAGGAAACCGCGGTGCTGGTTGGAAAGCTTTTGAGCTGATATAGTTTACATATATTCTTTATAAATAAAAACCCCCTCTCTGTTCAAGAAAGGGGGCTTTGTAAATCAGTCTAAAACAGTTAAAAACTAACCTCTGTTTTGTTCAACTAATTTTTTGTTTGCTACGATTTTTAACTCAACGCGTCTGTTTTTGGCTCTGCCTTCGGCGGTGGAGTTATCTGCCACGGGGTAGTTTAAACCATAACCGTGATAGGAAAGCCCGCTTGTTTTTAAGCCGTTTGCTAAGATGAAATCATAAACAGCTTTTGCGCGTTGTTCGGAAAGTTGTTGATTGTAAGCGGCGGTTCCGGTAGAATCGGTGTGGCCTTGGACATCAATAATGTTTTCCGGGTATTTTTTAAGAACGCGGTTTAAATCAATTAAGGTTTTTTGTGCGTCGGCAGATAAATCTGCTTTGCCGGTTTCAAATAAAATTTCGTTCTTAAGGGTAACGACGATGCCGTTTTCTGTCTTTTGGACATCGGCAATAGCAGCAAGTTCTTTGGCTTGTTTATCGTAGTAATTACCGATTAAACCGCCGCTTGTAGCACCGACTAAACCGCCAATTAAAGCACCTGTTCCGGCTTTGCCGCCTGTATTATGGGCAATAACTGCTCCGCCTATTGCGCCAACTGCTGCGCCGGCTCCTGCACCGATGGCTGTTCTTTTTCCCGGTGTTGTGCAAGCAGATAAGAGAACTGCTGCTGATACTGCAAATAATAATGTTTTTTTCATTATAGATACCTCGTGTGTAATGTGTATTTAATACTCTTATATTCTATAAAATTTTTATGATAATTCAACTAAAATTCTTGTAAAAGTTTTTCCGCCCAGGTATAGGCCTTGGCCTGCCCTATGGCGTTCAGACGGTAGCGGCGGTTCCTTTTGCTGCCTTCATAAGATAAATGGCCTTCTTTAATTTCATTTGAGATAAGGCGGTCTAAGCGTTCGCCCGTCTTAAGATAGCCGGAAAGTTTTAGCGATTTTGCCAGTTCAAGCGCACTTAAAGTATCTTGGGAGTTTAGGGCTTTGTTTGCGCCAAGAATAATTAGGGCGGCAATTTGCGGTTTGATAAGTTTGCTTTTGCGACGGATAATAATATTTTCCCCGTCGGAGTAGGCTACTTTACCCCATACTTCGCTTGAAGGTGTTGGAATATTTGCTTTTGGTGTTTGGTTAAGGTTCCTAATAAAAGCCGGGCGTTCAAGCAGTTTTGGTGCTTGCGGGGTTGTTTGTTCAGCTTTGTAGTTGTTTAGATTGTGGTTTAATATTTTTGGCGTTTTGACTAAATTTAAAAAGGCTTCTTTTTGGGTTGAAATAAAATTTAAATCACCCTGGGCTTCAAATTCTTCACCGGTTTTTAGTTTGAAGCGCAGTTTTAAAATTTCATTATCCTGTGGCATTAGCAAAACTCCTTTAAAACAAATTTTTTTAAAAAAATGTGGTTTATACACCTGTCTTGTCATATAATAGCAATATTTTTTCCTTATGTCAATATATGGCAAATATATGCCTTTTTATGTCAAAATATGTTAGTATAGGGCTTTTTCAGACGATAAAAATTTTTAAAAAGCCCTTAAAAATACTGCGTTTTTTGAAAAATATTAAAAATAAACAACTTTTTTGTATAAAATAAAAGTAAATTTTAAGGCTAATTTTTTGCCAATTTTAAAAGCATTTTTTTACAGAAAAATCCCCCTTTTTTAAATTTCTTTAATTTAAAATATTGTGGTTTAAAAAATATGCCAGCATAATTTTAAAAATTTTAAAAATCAAAAAAGGTAAAAAATTAAAAAAAATAGAAAATTTCAAAAAATTCCCCCCTTTTACTAAAAATGCTATAAAAAGATAAAATTGGTATAATTTTAAAAAAGGAGGATTTTTGAAAAATGAAAAATTATAAGAAACATACATATATATATAAGGTAGCGGCATTTTTGTTTGTTTTTACCGTTTTTGCCCTAACTGCTTTTGCCCAACAAAATCAGGAAACAAAAACTATTACCTTAAAGGAACCGCAACTTAATAAAGGTTCTAATTTAATGAAAGCACTGAAAGAAAGAAAAAGTGTTAGGGATTTTTCTGATAAAGAAATTGATTTACAAACCCTTTCCAATTTGCTTTGGGCCGCAAATGGCGTTAACAGAGAGGATGGCAAAAGAACTGCCGCCAGTGCTATGAATAGGCAGGAAATTGAAATTTATGTCTGCCAGAAAGACGGCGCTTATTATTATGACGCAGAGCAAAATGTGTTAAAATTAGTTTCCAAAGGTAATTGCCGTCTTAGAAATGCTCCTATTACTTTAGTTTTGGTTAGCAATAATACAATCCCCCCAGATATCCCGGGTGTAAAAGACTGGGGTTATATTGATGCCGGTATAGTATCGCAAAACATATCTTTATTTGCAAGTGCCATGGGGCTTGCTACTGTTCCGCAGAGTTCTATGCCAAGAGAAGATTTTACAAAAATTCTAAAACTTGAAAAAGGTTTTGAACTTGTTTTAAACCATCCTATCGGTTATCCTAAAGAAAAAGAAAAACCGGTAAAAAAATAGTCTTATATATATAAGGTATGAAAAAAACTCTTATTTTATCTTGTTGCGGGCCTTGTAGCGCAGGCGTGGTGGAATTTTTTGCCAAAACAAAAAGGCCCGCTGCTGTTTTGTTTTACAATCCCAATATTGACACTAAAGAAGAGCACGATTTAAGAGCCTGCGAAAATAAACGCCTCTGTGATTTTTTTAATATACCTTATATATGTATTCCTTATGAACCGCAACTTTGGCAGAAAGAAACAAACGGTTTTGCCACGGAACCCGAACGCGGGAAAAGGTGTTCTATATGTTTTACTTTGCGTCTTAAAAAAGCGGCCGAGTATGCCAAAGAAAAGGGCTTTGACTGTTTTACTTCTGTGTTAGGGGTTTCCCGTTATAAAAATTTAGAACAGGTTAATGCCTGCGCCGAGGAAGTTTCAAAATCCGTCGGTATTCCTTATGATTTTACTAATTGGCGTAAAGGCGGGCTTGAAGGGCGCAGAATTGCGCTTATAAAAGAACTGAATTTATATAATCAAAAATATTGTGCTTGCGTGTTTTCAAAAAGGTAAAATTTACTATAAAAATCAGTAGTAAAAAAGATTAATTTTCCTCTTGAAAAATTGAAAAAAGTGATGTATACTATTTGTATGATAGGGTGAGTAGGACTTATTTTGTAAACTTAGGCCTTTATGATGGGAAAAGATTATAAAATTTTTTATCGTCGCAGGGCCAGTCGTAAAAATTTTTGTGGTATTAATTTCGTGAGAAATTTGAATAAAGGAGAATAATTAAGTATGGCTAAAAAATATAAAAATAAAAAGGCCTTTACACTGGTAGAAGTGTTAACAGTAGTGTTAATTATTTCTGTATTAGTAGGCGTTGCTACGCCGGTGTATAGGAAATATATAACCAGGTCGCGCGCGGCAGAAACAATCAATTTGCTTACCGCGGTGCGAACAAAACAAGCGCAAAACTATGCCAGGAAACACTCTTTCTTTGGTTCTTTCGGCGATATGAGCGGTAATTTAACAAACGGGGATGAAAAAAGAGATGTCAATTCCCCCTCTACGCTTATTATTGGTGATTATAAGATAGAATTAAAAGAGGATAGTGATTGTGCTATTGCTTATTATCAGCCGAAAAATAGTAGTGAAAAACCGTTTGTTTTTTCTATATCCTATTTAAAGAACGGGCTTGGTTGCGATGGTGATGTTTGTAAACGCTTTGGGGATGCGGTTATCGGAAGTGTGGAAGAGGTTTGCTCGGAAGTAGCAGGAGAAGATTACTCTTGCGATAATGGTTTTAATCCAAGCAGTTGTTCTTATCCAAAAGTTATTGGTATGGACGGTTGTAGTTGCGAATGTTCTGATGTTGCCAGAGATAATTGTTTGGCAAAGGACGGCGAATGGGATGAAGAAAATTGTTCCTGTGAGCTTGGCAATTGTCATCAAACTCAGAATCCTGATCCTTCCACTACTAATTGGTATTGGGACCAGGAAGAATGTGATTGGAAATGCTCCTTAGTGCCAAATAATTGTAATACACAGAGAGAAAAATATAATGCTTCCACTTGTAAATGCGATTGCCTTTATGGCGCAGATTCCAGCGGGCGTTGCCAATGCCAAGGTGGTCAGATTTGGGATGGAACACAATGCTCCACCTGTGCATATAATGAATATACAGTTTCAGACGGTATACAGGGTTGTTGCACGGAAGAGGCCCCCATTTATGTAGACGGAGAATGCCAGCCTTGTCCTGCCAAAAAAGATTGGAACCCGTCAACAAGAACTTGCGATTGTATAGCCGTTGATGAAAGCGGACACTGCGTTTGCCCTGATTCTACCCCGATGTGGAACGGCAGCGCGTGCGTGGCGTGTGCTTATCAAGCCTATGCGGTAGTTGGCGATGTTCAAAATTGTTGCACGGCAGATAAGCCAATGGTTAAAAATGGCGAGTGCGTTGCCTGCCCTAAATATTCCACTTGGAATAGTGAAACTAAACAATGCGCTTGCGATGAAGGTTTTAGCGCAGTTATGAACGGCGGTGTTTTGAGTTCATGCTCTTGCCCTGCCGGCACAGGTGAATCTTATGCCGGAGCAAACTCTGGGTTTGGCAGCTGTAAATGCCCGGCAAACACTTCAACTTCAAATACCGGTGGAGCTGTGGCGGAAGGTTCAGCTTGTAAATGCCCTGCTGATATGGTGTGGGTAGTTTCTACAACAGGTTTAAACGGCGGTTATTGTAAGTGTAATAATGGCAACTATACAAGATTTGATGATACCTATAATAATCAACATAGCACTAATGGGAGCGGAACCAATGTTTCAGCCATAGGACTTTCTTGCTGCCCTGCCGGTTCAGCCGGCTATCAGTTCGGCAGCCAATGGAAACAAACAGCAGGTTATACAGGTGATGTGGCGGCAGGTTCCCCTTCCAATTATGATGCTTGTTATTGCCAAACAGGTTCAGGTTGGGTATCAGCTGATAAGGAGT
>JAZKYS010000043.1:0-10809 GCA_045612285.1 Elusimicrobiaceae bacterium | reverse complement strand
GAACCGGTAACGTAGGTTCTTTCTTTGGGAAGACCGCAATCGGCTAAATATCTTCTTGCGTGTTCGGAATAAGCCAAGTTAACGTCAGAAATAATATCTACGATACGGCGGTTAGTTTCTTCCGGCAGGCACTCATCTTTACAGCGGTTGCCTGCTTCCATGTGAAAAACGGGTATATGTAAGCGTTTTGCGCCGATAACGGAAAGACAAGAATTAGTATCTCCCAACACTAAAACGGCATCGGGGTTTACTTTTACCATTAAATCATAAGATTTGGCAATAATATTGCCCATAGTTTCGCCAAGATCTTTGCCGACGGCATCTAGGTAAATATCAGGTGCGGCAAGGGATAAATCTTTAAAGAAAATACCGTTTAAATTATAATCGTAATTTTGGCCGGTGTGGGCTAAAAGGACATCAAAATATTTGCGGCATTTTTTGATTACTTGGGCAAGGCGTATAATTTCGGGCCTGGTGCCGACTATAATTAAAAGTTTGATTTTGCCATTATTTTTAAAGTTTGTTTTAACTGTTTTCATATATAATTTCTCCTATACAGGTTCAAAAAAAGTATCGGGTTTATTTTTGTCAAAAAGTTCGTTTGCCCACATAAGCGTGATAAGCGGTTCGGTGGTGCTTAAATTGATAATATTGTGAGTGTAGCCGGGCAGCATATAAACGGCTTCTATTTTTTCGCCGGAAACATCAAAAGTAAGTTTTTCTTTAGAGTCAATTTTACGCTGCTCTATACGAGCCTTGCCGGAAACAACAATAAACATTTCCCACTTGGTATTGTGCCAGTGATTGCCTTTTGTTATACCGGGTTTTGAAATATTGACCGAAAATTGCCCACTACCCATAGTTTTAACTAACTCGGTAAAACTGCCTCTTTCATCAATATTCATAGGCAGGGCAATTTTTGCTTTTTCGGCCGGCAAATAAGAAAGATAAGTAGAATATAATTTCTTGGCAAAAGAATTTGCCGGAATTTGCGGCATAATAAGCGTTTTAGGTTGAGTTTTGAAACTTTCAAGCAAATCTACAATTTGGCCAAGGGTTGTTTTGTGGGTAATCGGGGCATAGCAAAATTGGCCGTTTGCCTGCGGTAAAATATTAAGGCCGTTATAATTACAGCGGTGCGATGCGCATTCTAAAGCATCTAACATTTCTTCTATTAGGTCATCAATATAAAGCAGTTCAAGTTCAGTTGAGCGGTCATTAACCTGTATTGGCAAATCATGCGCTAAATTATGGCAAAAAGTAGCTACTGCGGAATTATAATTTGGGCGGCACCATTTGCCAAATAAATTTGGGAAGCGGTAGACATAAACATTTGCGCCTGTTTCCTTAGCGTAGTTAAAAAATAAATCTTCCCCCGCTTGTTTTGATTTGCCATATTCGGAACCGGCATATCTGCCGGCAAGCGTTGCTTGAATAGAAGAAGATAACATAACCGGGCAAGTGTTTTTGTGTTTTTTAAGAGTATCTAGCAAAGTTGAAGCAAAACCGAAATTTCCTTGCATAAATTCTTTGGTATCTTTCGGGCGGTTAACACCGGCTAAATTAAAAACAAAATCCGCCTTTTGGCAAAAGATATCTAAATTTTCCTTTGGAGTATCAATATCAAACTCAAAAATTTCGCCGATAGATAAATTGGGGCGGGTGCGGTTTTTGCCCTCTTTAATTGCCTGTAAATTGGCTACTAAATTTTTGCCAACAAAGCCTTTTGCGCCTGTTATTAATATATTCATTTTGCTACCTGTTTAAGTTCGTTTTGGACATAATCCGTTGTTAATAATTTTTTAACTGTGCCTTCTACATCTAAGCGGTTTGTGTTGTGGCTGGTATAGGCCTCATCAGCCATGGTTTTAACTTGGCCTTGAACGATAAATTTATCATAGTTAAGGTCGCGGCTATCGGTGGCAACGCGGAAATATTGGCCCATATCTTGACTTCTCAGGCGTTCTTCGCGGGTCATTAAAGTTTCAAACAACTTTTCGCCGTGGCGGGTGCCGATGATATTTGTTTCCGTCTTGCCGAAAAGTTTTTGAACGGCTTTTGCTAAATCGCCGATAGTTGAGGCATCGGCCTTTTGAATAAACAAATCGCCTGGATTGGCATTTTCAAAAGCAAATTGAACAAGGGAAACAGCCTCATCAAGATTCATTAAAAAGCGTGTCATATTAGGATCAGTAATTGTTATCGGGCGTTTATTTTTAATTTGGTCAATAAACAAAGGTATAACCGAACCACGGCTACACATAACATTGCCATAGCGGGTGCAGCAAATAACGGTGTTGCCGCGCTCAGCTGCCACGCGGGCATTAGCGTAAATAACATGTTCCATCATGGCTTTGGAAATACCCATAGCATTTATGGGGTATGCTGCTTTATCGGTAGAAAGGCAAACAACGCGTTTAACACCGCACTCCATAGCAGCATGAAGCATATTATCTGTGCCGATAACATTTGTTCTAACTGCTTCCATAGGGAAAAACTCGCAAGAGGGCACTTGCTTTAAAGCAGCAGCGTGAAAAACATAATCAACCCCATACATAGCATCTTTTATGGCTTGCGCATTGCGGACATCGCCAATATAAAATTTAACTTTTTTGGCATATTCGGGCTGGTTGGCCTGGAGTTCGTGGCGCATATCATCTTGCTTTTTTTCATCTCTGGAAAAAATGCGTATTTGCCCGATATCACTTTTTAAAAAGTGTTTTAGAACAGTATTACCAAAGCTACCTGTGCCGCCGGTAATCATTAAAGTGGCTCCGTTAAATGAGGATGTTTTCATTTTGTTTCTCCCTTATTTTTAATTAAATTTCGTAGTTTAGTTTCCAAAGAATCTACCATTTTGCGTTTTGTAAAATTTTGTTTAAAATATTGTCTTGCTTTAGTTGAGCAATCTTTATAATTTTGATAATTTAAAATAAAATCGCGCATCGCGGCGGAAAATTTTTCTAAATCGCCTGTCGGCACGCAGATGCCCGCGCCGGACTCATTAATAACTTCTGCCCCGAAGCCATCTAAAGCAGCTAAAATCGGGATGCCTGCTGCCATATAACCCTGAACTTTAGCGGGAATAGTTTTGCTGATAATACTGCCACCTTTAAGGGTGACAAGGCAAACATCAGCAAGTTTATAATATTTTGGCATTTCTTCAAGCGGTTTGCGACCGTAAAATGAAATTATATTTTCAAGCCCCTTTTTCTTAACCAACTGTTTTGCTTTGTTTAGAAAAACGCCATTACCCACAAAATGAACCGCGAAATTTTTTAAATCTTTATTTTTCTCCGCCGCGTTTATAATTAATTCTACATCTTGGGCGTTGCCTATATTACCAAGAAAAACAAAATCTATAATACCGTTATCAGAAGTAAAATCCATATCAAGATATTCTGGTGAAGCCATTTGCGGAATATAGGAAAGTTTTTGTTTTGGAATATCATTAACTTTTTCAAAATATTCAAAAAAACTTTTGGATTGGACGGAAATTTCATCCGCCTTTTTATATAAATAACGGCTTATTAAGTGTATCGGTTTAAAAATAATTGCTTTATCGCCCGGTGGCATGGCCTTCATAGATTCGGGCCATAAATCAAGACAATAAACATAAAGCGGAATATGTTGTTTTTTAGCAATAATAGCAGCCGGCAAAAGCATAAACACAGGTGATAACTGATAGGAAAAAACAATATCATATTTTTTGCGGTGCCACATGGCCCACCACGAAGAAGAAAGTGTATAACTGAAATAGTTTAGCATACGCCAAAAAACGCCTTTACGGCGGCCAATTTCAAAAGTGCGGAAGACTTGAACACCGTTAATATTTTGCTTGCGGTTTTTGCCGTGTTTATAATCTTTTAGAACGCGGCCTGTTTCATAGTTAGGTAATCCGACAAGAGCGGTAACCTCGTGCCCGTCTTTAACCATTTGTTCGCAAATATCCTGAATTTGGAATCGTTCAGGATAATAATGCTGGCAAACCATAAGAATTTTTAGTTTATTTTTATTCATTTTACGGTTGAACCATCCGGCACGACCTCATCATCCTTAACAACAGCACCGACACTTATAGAAACCGTGCTGCCGATTAGAACCCTTTGGCCTATTTTGGCATAAGTTCTAACTACGGAATTAGAGTAAATTAAAGTATTATCCCCCACAAAGCAATTATGATGGACTTCCACCCCGGGATTTAATAAAACGCCATTACCGATTTGCGCTTGATTTTGAATAACGACATTGTTTAAAATTACGCAACCTTTGCCGATAGTGGCAAAAGGACTGATATAAGCACTGGTGGCAATAATATTTGGGAAATCATAACCGATTTTTTGTGCTTGTTGATAAATTTGAGCGCGCAGTTTAGTATTACCGATAACAACAATAAGTTTTTTATAAATGTTGAATAAGAAAGGCAAATCACTTATTTTACCGACGACGGGAATAGAACAAACTTCTTTTGTAGACGGATAAGAATCATCCACAAAAGCGCAATCATACTCTCTAACGGCGTGTTCCATAGCAATACGCCCAAAACCACCGGCACCGACTAAAAGTAATTTTTCTTTCATTAAAAAACCTGCGCACTAAAATCTTAAATAAAATCCATTAAGTGTTTATATATATATTATAGCAAAATAATAAAGGGGCTTTTTTGCCAAAAAGCCCCCTATTTACAAGTCTTTTCCGAACAAATTATATTTGCTTTAAATAATTTTCAATAGTGGTTTTGACTTTATCTTTAATTTCTTGCGGACTGATAACTTTGATATAGGGTATCCAATGAAAAATTATCATTAAAATTTCTTCCGCTTTGGAAATTTTAGTAGAGATAATAATATCGCCGGATTTTTCTTCTTTAATTATTTTTTGCTCCGGGAAATAAGACCTTTGCTTAAAATAATGCGCTACGGAAGAAGAAATTTTTAAACAAACTTCAATATTTCTTTGCCCTTCAAAAAAGATATTTACACTTTGTTTTAAAAGTTCGTTAAATTTTTCATCATCAAGTTTAAATTTATTTTTTTGAATTTGGGCCTTAATAATTCTGTCTAAACGGAATTTAAAAAGTTTATCTTTATTACCAAGGCAAATCAAATACCAAAAGCCCTCATACCAGGCAATTTTTATTGGTATAACAAGGTGCTTTTTTTCCACCTGGCTTGTTTGGCTTTTGTAATTTACTAAAAGATAATGTTTTTTGCGTATTGCTTGGCTTAGAGTTTGGGTTAAAGGTGAATCTTCATAATTAAGACCTTTTACTATTTTTAAGAAAAACGGACTTTCTTGCCCGGAAGCAGTTATTCTGCGGCAAAGGCCCTTATAGGCAATGGAAAATTTGCTGCCCATAGCATTTGCGACATCGGATAAAAAGGCCAAAACGCCGGCCTCTTTTGCAGTTATTTGCATTTTGGAAAGACTAAAACCCTCAACAAAACTATAAACCCCCGGTCTAACATCATAAACAGGAAAATCTGCCTCTTGCAGAGTAGTAATATATCTTTGAACGGTGCGCAAGACAACACCCATTTCTTTTGCCGCTTGATTTAAGGAAACTTCCCCCTTATCCAGGCGGTTTAACAAATATAGCAGACGGGTTATTTTTTTATCTGTTGATTCTTTTTTTTCAGGTTTTTCGCCTGTGTTTTGTTTAATTACTATTGTTTTACTTATTACTTTTTTAGGCATAAACTACTCCTCTTATCCCTGCTTAAATTTCGCGACAGGATGCTGACATACACAAATTATACAATATCTTTTACCGCATTACAGCAAGGATATATTTTAACTTACAAAAGAGGTAAAAATTATGAATAATCAAGATTATAAAGCCCTATATTATATTAACAAAATAGTAAAAAATAGGATAGATGAAGGCGACTCTTATGAAATAGAAAGATGGGTAAAAAGAAGTAATATTTTTGACCTTCGTGCCCAAGCGGAAAAAGAAGACATAGAATCTTTTAAAGAAAATGTTTTCTGCCAAGTTAAAAAAAGTTTAACTAAATACGGAAGACTTTATAATAAAAATAAAAAAACTATTGAAGAAGAAAACCTGGAAACTTTGGCAAAGGTCTTTGTTCTTAAAAAAGAAGAAAAAGAAATTTTATCTATCTTACATTTAGTATATAAAAATAAACTTTTTGAAAATTTTGCTTCTTCTATACAACATATCTGCGGCCATAGATTAACTTGCGAATCTCTAAATGCCTGCTTTAAAAATAATATTAACAAGTTTGTGCGCAGGGGTTCCACTTTATCTGCTTTAGGTTTAATAATAGCCCAATACGATGATTGTGCAATCACTTCTTATACCGTTGATATTATCAGCGGGAAAAGAAAAACGGAAAGAAATATTCTTAATACGGTGCTTGGCAAAAATCTATCTTCTAATTTAACCCCAAAAGATTTTGATTATATAGAAGAAACTGATTTTGCCCTTAAAATATTAAAAAATTCTAAGACAAAAGGCATCAATATTCTTTTATACGGGGAACCCGGCAGCGGAAAAACGGAATTTGCCAAAATGCTGGCAAGCCAAAATCAAAAAGATTTCTATGCCGTAGGAGAAAGAGAACGCGGAGAAGAAGAAAAGAATTACCGCCTTCAAGCTTTTTATAGAAGTTTAAGAGCCGTCAATAAAAATAAAAGTTGTTTTTTACTTTTTGATGAAGCGGAAGATATTTTTTCAAACGGAAACACAAGATGTAATAAAGTGCAACTTAACCGCTTGCTTGAAGAAAACCCTTGCCCTGTTATATGGACAACAAATAATATTGAAGATATGGACAGGGCTTTTGTGCGCCGTTTTACTCTTGCTATACATTTTAAAACACCGCCCGTTGAAATAAGAGAAAAAATTTGGAATAAATACCTTAAACAAAATAAAATTACGGCTAAAAGTGAAGATGTTTTATCTTTGGCAAAAGATTATATTATACCGCCCTCAATAATAGCCGGTGCCACGCAGGCCGCTAAAATGATTAAAGGTGATATAAATGATGTCAAACAGCATATTGATATTATGCAACAAGCCTTACATAATGGCTATAAAATGCCCGAGAAAAAGAAAATAACAACAGATTTTTGCCCAACTTTACTTAATACAGATTTAGATTTGGAAAAACTTAAAAATCAACTTGTTAATTTAGGCAAATTAAACTTTTCTTTGTGTTTATATGGGGCTTCCGGCACAGGTAAATCTGCCTATGCCAGATATTTGGCAGAAGCGCTTAATATAAATTTTTGCCAAAAAAGAGCCTCAGATTTAATCAGCCCTTATGTAGGCAGGACAGAGCAAAATATAGCAGCGGCTTTTGCCCAAGCAAAGGAAGAAAAATCTTTACTTATTTTTGACGAAGCCGATTCCTTTTTACAAAACCGCGCCCACGCCCGTTATTCTTGGGAGAAAACCGCCGTCAACGAAATGCTAACTTGGATGGAAAACCACCCTTATCCTTTTATTTGCACAACAAATTTAATGGATGATCTTGACCCGGCAAGTTTGCGCCGTTTTACCTTTAAAGTTAAATACGATTTTTTGACACAAGCGCAAATCAAAACTGCTTTTAAATTCTTTTTTAATTTAGAGGTTAAAGAAGAGGATATTTTTTGCTTAAACAAAATTACTCCGGCTGATTTTGCCTTAATAAAAGGTAAAGAGGAGATTCTTGGCCTTAAAAATCAGCCGCAAACGCTTATAAAAATGCTTCTTGCCGAACAAAATTTAAAAACTGAAGAGAAGGAACCTACTATTGGTTTTATAAAGGAATAATTTTGGCGGCCATAAGCCGTCTTGAAGGTTTGTATGAAAGATAAAATTTTTATAGCTTATCCGAATTGTTTAATAAACAAATATTATCCCGAATATCAAAGTTTCTACGATGATTTTACGCAAAAAACAAAAGGTTTTTGTAAACTGGCAACTATTGATATTTCTGATATTTGGTTGCGCGATTTTTTGCCTCTTCAAAATATAAAAACAAAAGAAAAATTTTTATTTTTTTATGAGCCGATATATAAAACAAAAGAATATAAAAATCTTTACATGGCTTTGCGTAAAGAAGCAAAAGCAAAATTTCCCAAGGCCACCAATTTACCCATTTACTTAGACGGCGGAAATTTTATTTTTAATAAAAAGGGCACCGGTATTTTACTTAAAAATAAAAACTTATTTAAAACAAAATCCTGCCAGGAAATAACAAAAATATTAAAACAAAAATTTTCCTTAAAACAAATTATTTATCTGCCTTCTTTACCTGTAAATTATGACCCCTTTTGTCATATTGACGGCCTTATACAATTTTTGGGAGATGATATTTTATGTATAAACTCACCTTATGATAAATTAACGGAAAAGCACCTAAAAAAATGTTTAGATATCTTGGGGAATCAATTTAAAATAGTTTTTTTGCCGACTGAAGTTAACCCAAAAGAAACTTTAAGCGCAAAGGGCATATATGTAAACTTTCTTGAAGTTTCAAAGGCTGTTTTTATGCCTAAATATAATTTACATAGTGATATAAAAGCACAAAAAATTATCCAAAAATATACAAAAAAACCTGTTATAAAAATTGACTGCTCAAAAATTGCTAAATATGGTGGTTCTTTACATTGTTTAACACAAAATTATATATTCTAGGAATTTTAACGGCAATACGCTGTCGCAAAGTTTTTATATAATATTTATCCGCCTTGTTTGGCTTGTAAATTTGTAAAAGGTATAATAGATAAGATGGAAAACAATACTGAAATTCTTGAAGAAACCCCGGAAATTAAAAAAGCCCTTGCCGCTATTATGTTCGGCAGAAATGTTTTTATTCACGGCAGGCCGGGCACAGGTAAATCAACTTTTATCCGCCAAATTATTAGATATTTTGAAAGCGAAAAAAGAAATATCATTAAACTTGCGCCCACAGGCGTTGCCGCTTTAAATATTGGCGGGCAAACTTTACATTCGTTTTTTCAAATAAACCCAAGTAATATCTACGAAAGAACCGAACAGGACTATATCCGTAGAACTTTAAAGAAAAAATGGAAGAAAATTGATGCTTTGATTATTGACGAAATTTCTATGGTGCGCGCTGATTTATTTGACGCCATAAATGAAAAACTAAAAGATATTTTGGAAAATCCTTTAACTTTTGCCGGCCTTCAAGTGATTGTGATAGGTGATTTGAACCAACTTTCCCCTATCGTTTACAATCAGGGCACTTTACAAGATAATTTGTTTGAAGAAAATTATAAAACGCCCTATATTTTTGGCTCTTTGTGTTTTAAAAAATTGAACTTTGAGCATATAATATTTAAAAAAGTTTTCCGTCAGCAAAATGAAACTTTTGTTAAACATTTAGATTCCTTAATTTCGCAAGATGAAGACAGTTTAAATAATGCCCTGGATTTTTTTAATAAAAGAATTTGCCAAGCCCGCCCGCAAGATGCCATTTGCCTTTGCGCAAAAAGAAAAAGCGCTAGTATTATAAATAAGGAAGAACTTGATAAAATCGCTAGTCCGCTTGAAATCGTGCAGGCAAACTTTCAAGAACCAAAAGACTGGCTCACCCGCAATGCTGCCGACGAAGATAAAACCCCGGCCCCGGTGCAACTGGAACTTAAAATCGGCGCAAAAATAATGACTTTGATAAATCATAAAGAAAAGGAATATGTAAACGGAACTATCGGCACAATAATTGATTTTGAAAAAAATTCTTTCGGCGAAGTCCAAGCAATAAAAATACAAACGCAAGATAATAATATTATTTATGTGGAACGCTATACCTGGTTTAAAATGAAATTAAATCCTAACGGCAAACAGGTGGAAGATAAAAACAGATTTTTTACGCAATTTCCTGTTCAGCTTGCCTGGGCAACGACTATTCATAAAGCGCAGGGGATGACTTTTAATAAAACTTATATTGATTTAGGTTTTGGCGCTTTTAGCTCGGGCCAAACTTATGTTGCTTTAAGCAGAGTTAGGGAAATTGAAGGCCTTATGCTAAAACACGCAATTTACCCAAAAGATATTTTGCGCGACGAAGAAGTGCAAGATTTTTATACAGATTTAACTAATCACGCACAAGAAAAACAAACCGTTAGCAAATAAATCATCAAAAAATTTTTAAGAGATAAGTTCCACTAAAAAACTTATTAATTTATAAAAATACTATTACAATCAGAAAAATTCAAAGTTGTAGAATACACATCGCTTTTAGTTAATGATTTACACGCTTTAATTAATGTATCTTTATTTTCTGCTTCCCCATCAACTCTACATTGTTTACAACCTATGGCAACTCTTTTATTTGGATTACCATTATATTGATCCAAATAAATCACATATTTAATACCAGGGATCTTTGTAGATGTAACTAAAAGAGCAGGTGTTCCGGGATTAGGATTATACAAAGTAATTTCTACATTTTCCGGTATTTGTATATCTAAATTTGTCCACATATTAGTGTATTCCCCATTAGATAAACGATAAACTTCTTCTGCATGATGGGCGGCTTCCCCGGTTGATATCAATTCCATATAACGACTTTTTATAACTGCTATCTGATATTGCGGCACGGCGATAGCAGCTAAAACACCAATTATTAAAACAACTACTAATATCTCTATTAATGTAAATGCGCGGTTTTTCATTCTTTCACCTCTTTTTTCTTTTGTTTATTCGTCATTCCCGAGTGTCTTTGTCGGGAATCTGGACCGATTTTATTTTTTAAAAATAGGAAGAGATACTGAGCAAAAACACCTCAGTATGACTTTATTTCATAAAGTCAGTTTATCAAAAAAAAAAAA
>JAZKYS010000042.1:0-82244 GCA_045612285.1 Elusimicrobiaceae bacterium | reverse complement strand
GATGACGGACTGGAAAATAGGACGGGATGCCCGATAACAACACTCGGGCATGACGAAAAAGAAAAGAGGAAAGTTTATGAAAAACAAAGCCTTCACCTTAATAGAGTTGTTAGTAGTTGTTTTAATTATAGGCATCTTGGCGGCAATTGCTGTTCCACAATACCAAAAAGCCGTTAGAAGATCAAAAGTTGCTCAAGTAGTTAATTTAGTTAGAGCGATAGGAAATGCTCAAATAGCTTTTGAACTTGCCAACGGCAGATATGCAACTACTCCTGAAGAATTAGATATTAATTATACTTGTCCTGAAGGATGGAATTGCGTATTTGAAACTAAGCAAAATGAGATTTATGATCCAACCCCGGGTAATCGTATTGGGATAATATATCGCCATGCTCCTGATAAAAATTATCCCGAATTTGAAAAGAAATTATATTGTTGGGCTGATAAAAGTGATTCAAAAAATGTTGCTGTGTGTGCTTCTTTTGGTCCATTATTAAGCGATATGGGTAATTATGCTAGATATCTTATTCAATAA
This sequence comes from Elusimicrobiaceae bacterium, assembly GCA_045612285.1. Classification (GTDB taxonomy): domain Bacteria; phylum Elusimicrobiota; class Elusimicrobia; order Elusimicrobiales; family Elusimicrobiaceae; genus Proelusimicrobium. The sequence continues at coordinate 81,709 of JAZKYS010000042.1, read as the reverse complement.
AAAAGATATTAATTTTTCCAAACAAAAAAGCCACGGGTTTTAAGAAATCCGTGGCTTTTTTAAACAATCAAACAACAATTTAATATTCTGTTTTGTTGGTATTTTTTGACCACGCTTCAAACGGTTCTCTATCTTGCTTTAAGTCAATTTTTACAATTTTTATTTTGCGCTTATTTTTCGGGCGGTCAAATTCTTCGTAAATAAAAGTATCATCAAAACCGACTTCGGCGGAAAGTTTTCTGTCTGCTGCGTAGTAAATTGCTTTTAGTCTGGTCCAATAAATTGCGCCAAGACACATCGGGCATGGCTCTGCGCTGGCGTAAATTACGCAATCTTTTAACTCAAAATTTTTAAGTTTTTTACAGGCTGCTCTAATTGCGTTAACTTCGGCGTGTGCCGTTGGGTCATTATCCGGCACGACGGTATTATGCGCTTTAGCTACAACTCTGCCGTTTTTTACAACTACTGCGCCAAAAGGCCCGCCAAGGCCCTCTTTTGCGCTTTTCTTGGCAAGTTTAATTGCCATAAGTAAAAATTTTTCGTGTTGATTCATTTTTATTCTCCCTAATCTATTCTAAAATGCGTGCCGCAACTTTCTTTATGTTTTAAGGCGGCGTAAGTCACCAAAAGGGCCACTTGTGTGCCATTTCTTAAATTAAGTAATTGCGGGGTTAATTTATAATCTTTATAAAAAATATCTATTTCATTTTTAAGATGTCTTAAAATCTTTTCTGCCCTATCTAGGCGGCTTTTACTGCGGACGAGTCCCACATAATTCCACATGGTATTTTTAAGGGTCAAAATATCTTGTAAAATAAGATTTTCGTCGGGTGTTTTGGCGGGGCTTTGCCAATCTTTGGGGCGCGGGATATAAAAATCTTTTTTCTTAATTTCTTTTATATCTTCTTTTGCGCAAATTAAAGCACTGGCGCAAGCCTCTAAAAGTGAGGTGCTGGCTAGACGATTTGCTCCGTGAAAGCCGTTACAGGCGCACTCGCCGATAGCATTTAAGTTAAAAATATTTGTTCTTGCCTTTTCATCAGTCCAAATACCACCGCAAAAATAATGCATAGCCGGCACAACGGGGATTGGCTCTTTTGTTATATCAACGCCGCCTTCAAGACAAGTTTTATAAATATGCGGGAATCTCTTTTTTATAAAATCACCCGTCATAGAAGATAAATCTAAATAAACGCAGTCTGAACCTGTTTTTAGGCGTTCTTCTTCAATGGCGCGCGCAACAATATCTCTTGGAGCTAAATCTTTTAAAGGGTGGTATTTTGCCATAAAAGGCTCTTTTTTATTATTGATTAAAATTGCGCCTTCACCGCGGACAGCTTCGGAAATTAAGGCACTTCTGCCTTTGGCAAATGCCGTCGGGTGAAATTGGGTATATTCCATATTTATCACTCTTGCGCCGATTCTATAAGCCATTGCTATGCCGTGGCCAAAAGATTGCGCGCAGTTTGTTGTATGCTTATAAATTTGCCCAATCCCGCCCGTTGCAAGAATTGTTTTTTTGGCAGTTATGGCGCAAACTTCGCCTGTTTTATTGTTTAAAGCATAAGCGCCAAAGCAAGATAAAGGTTTATAAACATCTGTTTTTATAGTTGAGTTGTGCGAGAGTGTAAGCAAATCAAGTGCGGTAGTCCCTTCTAAAATAGTTAAATTTTTTTGTTTTTTTAGGGCGCGCTGCATAGCAAAAATTATTGCTCTGCCTGTTGAGTCATTACTGTAAATAATTCTTTTTTTACTGTGGGCGGCTTCTTTAGTGAAAAGTAAATTGCCTTTTTCATCCCTGTTAAAATCGGTATTAAAAGTTTTGGTGAAATATTCCTCAATAGCTTCAAAACCGCTTTTACACATAATTTTTACAATTTCTTCATTACAGATATTACAACCTGCTTTTTGAATATCTTTAACTAAATCAGAAAAATCTTTTTTTGGCTCGTAAACAATACCGCCTTGGGCAAGATTACTGTTGCAGTCCTTTAACTCGCCTGCGCTTATAAGCACGCATTTAAGCCCGCTTGAAGCAATTTTATAAGCGTAAAGGGAACCGGCAATACCACTGCCGATAACTAGAGAGTCTGTTTTAATTATTTTCATTTAATATCTCAAGAACGGCTTTTAAAGCGGCGTCCTCCTCCTTAAAAGGAATATTTAAAGACCAGGCAAGTTCTTCTATTAAAGAAGAACAGGTTTTTGCCAAGTCATTATGTAAATTCAGCGGGTCAATATTTTTATCAAGTCTTATAAAATCTTCGGCAATTTGTTTTGTTTGCTCGGGTGTTTTGACCATAGCACCGCGCGCATTTGTTATAAGCACTCTTTCTAAAAGCGGGCTTATAAAACCAAGTTGTTTGTAAAAATTGCTTGCCAGTTTAAAGAATAAAACAATATCTTTAAAAACGGCTTTTAAATCCACATAGTCATCTTGAGGATTTAAAAGTGTTCTGTAAGAAATTAAACCATAAGAATTTAATTCTATTGTGGAAAATTGCCCTTTTTTAACAATAATACCGTCTTGGACAGTATTTATATTGTGGTCTAAAACAAAATTATCAAGTTTAATTTTTTCTAAAAGTTTTGGCAAATCTTTATAATTTATTGCCGGCGTTTGCGGGTATAAAGGAATTAAAGTAAAAGCAGCCGTCAACTGATTTGTTTTTAAATTTTGCGCAATTAAAAAATTATTAAAATGGGCTTGTGCTTTATCTAAAAGAATATGGCGCAAACTTTGGCTTTTTTTTCTGTTATCAAGCAACCAAGGCAGTTTATCGGGGTGGACGATAGCTTCCGGTCTGGAAGATTGCCCCGTTCTTATATAAGCCCTTTTCAAATCGCCCACTAAATGCGGGGTTAAATTGCTTTGCGGTATATTTATTACAACAAACATATTATTATTCTTTGGGTTTTTACAGGTGGCAATATCCACAAAGACAACCGGATCAATATAATTTTGAATAATACTTTCAATCTGCGGTCTTATTTTTGCGTGAAAGGGTTGCCCGTTAAAAGGGGGGATAGGTTTATCGTTTTCATCTTTAACGCCCAAAATAATTGTGCCGCCCATGGTATTGGCAAAAGCAGCAATAGTTTTGGCAAATTTTTCATTATTTTTGGGCAGCATAAATTTATAGTCAAGCATAGTATTTTCGGCGATACCTTGCTTTAAAAAATCAACAACATCTTCAAAAGAAAGTTCATTTATCGGTTTGGAAAAAAACATAAATATTGCCCTCCGCGCTTTACAATATACTATAATTTATTTATGAGGAAAACAATACAAGACCAAAATAATATAGCACAGATATTTGAAAGTTTTGTCCTTACTGCGCCAAAGCAGGCAGTGGAAGAACTACACAAAATGCCGCTGGGTCAGGCTCTTGATTTACTTTGCACTTTACCTGCTAAAAGTATTATTTTGTGTTTTGAAAATATGGCGCCTGCTAAAGCAGCACCTTTCTTGCGCCGTCTGCCAATTAAACAGGCCTGCTATATTTTAGGACATTTAAAAACCTTACAGGCAGCCCATATTTTTTCTGCTTTGCCTGTTGCCTACAAGGCGCGTTTAAAACAAGTTTTAGATAAAAATTTATATACCACTTTAACGACAATTTTGGCCTATAATAAAGATAGTGTCGGTGCTTTTATAGACCAAGATTATCTTTCTTTTAAAACAGATAGTAAGGTGCGCGAAATTATTTTGCGTCTTAAAAATTTACCCAAAGAAAAATTTGCCCCGCAAGTTTTTATAAAAGATAAAAATGGTAAAATCGCCGGCCTTATCAGAACACAAAATTTGGCCTTTTTTGACAGGGAAAGTATTGCCGGTTCCATTATGCAGGGTATAGAGTTTAAACTTGCCCCCAAAGATAAAATAAATACTGCTTTAAATTTATTTGAAAAGGGCGTTTATCAAATACCTGTTGTTGACGAAAAAAACACAATGCTTGGCGTTTTAAATGCTTGCGAGTTTATTAAAAAAGATATTTCTTTGCCGGCTAAAAAAGAGCCTTTAGATGCTCGGGATAATCCAAGCAAAGTAATCAAAATGACAATAGGGGTTGTTTTAGTTTTATTTTTAATTTGGAAGGTCTTTTTATGCAAATAAAAGTTAAAAAACTTGAAAAAGATGCGAAACTTCCCGTTCGCGCTCACGCGACGGATTCCGGCGCGGATTTGTTTGCCCTTGAGGAAACAACTTTACCTGCCCGCCAGATAAGCAAAGTGCGCACCGGTATCGCCCTTGAACTGCCGGAAAATACCAGCGGTTGCGTTTGGGGCAAAAGTTCTGTTGAAAGTAAAGGTATAAAAGTTATGGCCGGTTTAATTGATGCTCCTTACCGGGGGGAAGTTATCGTCTGTTTTTATAACTTAAACGATACTCCTTTTACCTTTGAAAAGGGCCAAAAAATAGCACAGCTTGTTGTTCTGCCGACTTTATATCCTAGTTTTGAAGAAGGCGAACTTTCCCAGACAGAACGCGCTGCGGGCGGTTTTGGCAGCACGGGTTCAAAATAATTTATGAACGCACAAACAAATATTTATGAGGCTATTATCGTTGGCGCGGGTGCCAGCGGTCTTGTTTGTGCTTTAGAACTTGCGCGCGGCGGTAAAAAAGTTTTAGTTTTGGAAAAAGAAATAACTTGCGGCCGCAAAATTTTAGTTAGCGGCAATGGCGAGTGTAATTTTACAAACCGCTTGGTTGCCCCTTCTAAATATTATGGCGAGCAAGAATTTGTTAAAGCTGCCTTAGAAAAATTTTCCTATCAAGACGCTCTTAATTATTTTGCGACTTTAGGCCTTCTTTATAGAGAAGAAAACAACCGCTTTTTTACTTATACTTCCAAAGCTTCAAGTTTAGCAACTTGCCTTACTTGCGCTTTAAAAGAAGCCGGCGCAGAATTAATTTTAAAAACAGAAGTATCTAAAATCACGCAGGATAATAAAACAAAAATATTTAAAGTTTCTTCTAAACAAGGGCAAAATTATTTTGCCAAAAATATTGTTCTTGCCTGTGGTTCGCTTGCTTACCCGCAAGTAGGCGGCACAAAAGCGGGCTACAATCTTGCGCAAAGTTTCGGGCATACAATTAAACCTTTAAGCCCTGCTTTATGTTCAATTAATTTACAGGAAAAAACCGCTCTTTCAAGGATTGCCGGGTTAAAAGTTCAGGCACTTGCCTCTTTAAAGGAAAACGGCAAAATTATCGCCGAGGAAGCAGGGGAAGTTTTATTTAATAATCAGGGCGTTTCGGGCAATAATATTTTTAGTATCAGCAGAAACGCAAAGAAAGGGCAAATTTTGGAACTTAATTTATTTAATCAATTTTCAAAAGAGGAATTTTCCGCTTTTATTGAAGAGCGCGCAAAAAAATATTCTCACCGTAAATTAAAAGATTTCTTCGCCGGTATTTTGGCAGATACACTTGCTAATTTACTTATAGATTTTTTGGGTTTCAAAAAGAATTTATTAATTTGTGATTTAAACAGTCAAAATTTTGCTAGAATAAAGGAAGTATTACAAGCCTGGCCTTTTAAAGTAGAGGGTTTGCGTCCTTTTGAACAGGCTTGCGCGGCAAAAGGCGGTGCGGATATAAAAGAGATAGAGAAAGGAACTTTCCGCTCTCTTAAAAACCCAAATCTTTATCTTACGGGCGAGCTATTGGATATTGACGGCCGTTGCGGCGGATTTAATTTACATTTTGCTTGGACCAGCGCAATTTGCGCGGCAAAAACTTTACTTGGCAAGAAATAGGAGTTTTTATGGAAAACTTAATTATAAGAAAAACAAAATCTTTAGAAGGAAAAGATAAAGGCAAATTCCTGCGTTCTTATTTGTTTGAAGGCAAGGAAGTTTTTAGTGAAATTCTTGATGAAAATTTAGAAATAATTTCAAGCAAAGGGGAATTGCCCGACGGCATTGTGCGCGAATTTTTTGCCAATGGTTTAACCTATTTTGAGTGCCCTTTTAAAAAAGGTAAAAGGCACGGCAAAAGCAGAATTTTTTATGAAACAGGCAAAATTAATGTGGAAAAAGAATATAAAAACGGCCTTTTAGACGGGCGGGTTTTTGTTTTTTATCCAAACGGCCGCTTAAGAGAGGAATTTTTTTATAAAAACGACCTGGAAAATGGCCGCCGTTTAAAATATTATCCAAACGGTAAAATATTGGAAGTTTCCTCTTATCAAGATGGTTTACTTGAAGGTATCAGCAAAACTTATGATGAAGACGGCAATTTAAAAACAGAATGTAATTACAGTAAAGATTTAATAGTTGGCGATAAAATAACCTATCATAAAAACGGCACTATTGCTATGATTTCCCCTTATAAAAACGGGCGTGAACACGGAACTACAAAAAAGTATTCCCAAACGGGAGATTTACTTGAAGAATGGGTTTTTGAAGAGGGGCATCTTAAATCCAAAAAAGATTATTCTTTGGATTTAAAGTTATAACTATTGACAAATTACGAAAAATGCCATATACTAGATTTTAGGAGAACATTTTATATATTATTAATGGAGAATAATATTATGAACAAAATAGCAAAAATATCTTTTGTTTGTGCTTCTTTATTTGCTTTTGTTAATGCTCAGGCACAAATTATAGAATCAGTTTCTTTTACTCCTGCTAAAAAAGGAAATTACCGCACTCTTGCGACAAAAAGCGTAACATCTTTTGCCGGTAATTTAGAGGTAAATGAAATTTTCGCCCACGGCCAAAAATTAACTTTAGATACTGGGTCTGTTGTGCCTTTTAACGGCACCACTTTTAGTGTTTCTAGAGATGTTTATATGCCTAGCGCCACGGTATCCGGTAATACCAGTATCGGTTCGGGCGGTAAAGTTATTACAACGCAGGATTCTACTATTACAAATTCCAAAGTTGATCTTATCCACGGCGGAAATAGCGATTTTAATAAAGTCAACGGTTTATTAACTACTAACGGGGCTTTAAATATTGATAATGTTAAAATGAGCAACCCCAAATGTGATATACAATGGATCAGATTGCCGGCTTTTACAGTGAATAACGACTATTTTTCTGCTTCTCCCAGCGCAGCAAAAGATTTCTGGTTTGCTGTTTGCGGTTCTGCCGCTGAAGAAGTGATACCGGAGGGCTACTGGCAAATAAGCCATGAACACGCTACCCTTCTTGGCACTTGTACTGCCGGTTGGGATGGAAGTTCTACCTCTCATCAGGATACCTACCATACAAATCTTGTAGGAAGTTCTCCCTGTACCCACGGTCAAGACAGCAAAACAAGTATGTTCATCTGTTCAAACCAAACTGTTACAAAATGCACCAGCAATGTATCTTACGGGAATAAATTGTATGGCACAAATAACAATGCTTATAGTTGTTGCAACCATGTAAGCGCACAGATTGTGGCTTATTCGGCCAATTGGAACGATACATTAAAATGCCCCACAATTATTGATAAACCAAGACCTTTGGCCGAACCAATGTATGAATACACTTATTCTAATACTGATGTAGTGGCACCGCGTTATTGTTCTAATTGGAAAAAATATTTAACTCAAAAATTTAGAAGGAAATTTTGCGGTTTTTCAGGCACCTCAGAATCAGCAGCTACCCAGAATATTAAAGATTTCCGCCATGCTTCTTGCACAGGGGAAGATATTTCTTCCATAGGCTATTGCGAAGATTTATACGGCGATACTTATACTAATTTGCTTTCCGATGAGGAAATTTGCGTAGGTATCAACTCCAGATATCCAAACTTAATTAATAATTCGGCAAAAACCTTTAAATGTATCAAAAAAGGTCCTTACGCAGATAGATATTCAGCCTTCCGCGGGCAGTTATGTAAAGATGATGTGGAAACTGATACAACTACCCAATGTACCATTGCAAATAATTGCCCTACTAGATGTAAAGCATCGGATAGATATTTTTCCACTTTTACATGGACAAGAAGCAGACCTTGCCAACCTATTAATTTCTATGATAATTATACTCGCGGCAGTTGCACTGCTGGCCACGAAGGCGATAATACCGCATTTACAGAATCTACGGCCCCCGGCGGCTCTATTGTTTATCTTGAACAAGTAGTTAGTGATGGTGATATATTAGTTTGTAATTGGCATGAATAGGAGGAAATAAAATAAGATGAAAAAAAATCTGCTTGCAGTAGTTGTTTTATTAACAGGTCTTACTTTAGCAGGAAATTGTTTTAATATAAAGCAGGAAATATTAAACTCTAATCCTGAAATGTTAAACGCTTTAAGAGCAAGTTTAACAGAGTTGTTCAAACAGAATATAGAAAAAGGTTCTATTACTATTGATTGGAACACGGAAGTTAACTGGAATATCAGCAATGATATTTTAAATAATTGGCCTGTTATACCTTCGGATTATTATGCGGCCTTTACTACATCTACTGATCAGGTAGCTTTCTATTTGTGCACAGATTTGTATTGCGAAAATAAAATCGCAAAAATTAATACCCCGCAATATAATACGGGCACTTTAATGTATACTCCTCCGTTTCCTTGGATTATGGATAGTGAAAAAACCCTTGGCATTTACGAGGAAGGCCAATCGGATGTTTATAGTTTAACTTTCAATCTACCGCAAGAGATATATTATTCTGATACCGGTGTTTCCGTAGGCGGTAAAGAGTTATTTGCTATTAACAGCGGGGATTATTATATTGCTGTTTATAAAGTTGTTGGTGGCCAGGAAATTATCTATGACAGCAAAATGTTCTCTGTTTCAAATACCGTAGGTGTAAATAATTATCTTAATGATAAAGTTGAAGTTAACTATGTAAATGGCAGAATTGAAGTTGATAATCAAATTGGTAATGCTAATTTTAAATTATACAATTTGGCGGGAAAACTTCTTAACCAAGGTAAGCTTACTGTGGGTAAAAATTATATTAATGCTTCTAACAAAGCAGCAGGTGTTTACCTCCTTAACCTTAAAGGTAAAAACTTTAACTTTACTAAGAAAGTTTTAGTTAAATAGACTTCAATAGAGATTCGTTTTAAAACCCCTTGCTTATAGCAGGGGGTTTTTATTTGCTTCAGCTTTTGGGCTGTTTTTAATTTTTTAGAAATTTCGGATACGCGGGACCGTGGGCACAAACTTTGTGTTGCCAGCCCCATAGGTATACCTCATTTCTAAAACCGTTTTTCTTTATTTATATAAAGAAAAAACTAATTAAAAATAGCTCCAAAATCTTCGCAAAACGATGGGCTCTATTTTAGTCTTATTTTTTCACTTGGGAAGTCCTCTCTAAAATCCAAATATTTGATAAAAACAACTGCTCTGCTAAAGTATTGTTAAGTTATTGGCAGTTTGCTCTTAAAATAGTAAAATATAAATATATGATAAAACATACAAATCTTTATAGTGTTCTTGCTACTAGTGCTTATAAAAAACCGGAAGCTCCCGCAGTTATATCAGAAGGTAAAACTTGGAGTTATCATCAGCTCTTAATGAGCGTTGACAGAGCAAGCGATATGCTTTGGCAGCATGGCGTGCGTGCCAAAGATAAAGTGGCTTTAGCCCTTAGAAACGGAATTGAGGTTATTATAACCAATTTTGCCCTCTATAAAATAGGGGCAGTCGGTGTGCCTATAAACTTTATGATTTCTAAATCAGAAGAAATAAAGTTTATTTTAAGCGACTGTAAGGCAAAAGCTGTTGTGACTCAAGCGGAGTTTTTGCGCCACTATGCCAAAGTTAAAAAAGATTTGCCCGATTTAAATTATATTTTTTCAACGGATGAAATTTCCTCAAGCGTTCAAGAATTAAACGACCCTAATATCAAACTTTTTTGGCCCGCTATTGAGGAAAGCAAATTTAATCCGCAAACTTTATCCGTAAAGCCCGCCGCTGAAGATGTGGCAATGATTTTATATACTTCCGGCACAACGGGTATGCCAAAAGGGGTAATGCTAACCCACAACAATTTTTTATCGGATGTTCACTCTTTGGTAATTTCCTTTAAAATTACTGATGATGACGCTATGCTTTGTATTTTGCCGATGTTTCACACCCTTGCTTGGACGGCAAATGTCATTACGCCGCTTAGTCTTGGTTTAAAAATAGTTGTTATGGCAAATATTACGCCGGCATCTGCCTGGCTACACTTAATGGGTAAAGAAAAAATTACCATTATGACGGCTGTTCCGCAACTTTACAGCGTTTTATCAAAAGAGGCAAAAGGCCTTAAAAGATTATATTTACAGTATTGGGCTTTTAGAAAGGTGCGCTTCTGTATTTCCGGGGCAGCGCCTTTAAGCCAGGAAACAAAAAACCACTTTGAAAAGCAACTCGGTTTGCCTATATTGGAAGGCTACGGCCTAACCGAAACCAGCCCGGTTGTAAGTGTTAATACGGAAGAAAACAGAAAATCCGGTTCTGTTGGCATAAATTTGCCTTATGTCAATGTCAAAATTGTTGACGATAACGGCAAAGAACTTGCCCGCAATGAAGAAGGCGAAATCTGCGTAAAAGGCGATAATGTCTTTAAGGGTTATTATAATAATCCTGCTGCCACAGCCGAAGTTTTTGATAAAGAGGGTTGGTTTAAGACAGGTGATATCGGTGTTGTTGATGATGAAGGCTTTATTTTTATCCGCGACAGAAAGAAAGATATGATTATTATTAAAGGTTTAAAAGTTTTTTCTGCCCAGGTTGAACATGTTATAAATGATTATCCCGGTGTGGAAGAATGCGCCGTTATCGGCGTGCCTGATGGCCACGGCGGCGAAATTATTAAACTTTTTGTAGTCAAAAGAAAAGGCTATGATTTTGACGAAACCGATTTTAGAAAATATCTAAAAAATAATTTAGATAACTATAAACGCCCAAGAGAAGTGGAATTTAGAGATTCTCTGCCTAAAAATTCTCTTAGAAAAATTCTTAAAAAGGACCTTCGCAAAGAGGCTGTTGAAAAAATGAAGGCACGCCTGGCTGCTATGTCCGCAGGAAAATAAGAGTTATATAAAAATGGAAAATCTTGCCAAAATTATACAGGACTGCGCGCCAAGGGCCTATTATGTCGGCGGGGCAGTCCGTAATAGTTTGCTTAAAAAATATAGCACGGATATTGATATTGCTTTGCCTAAGCAAGATTTGCTTGCGGTATCAAAGGCCTTGGCGCGCAAATTAAAAGCTACCGCTTTTGAAATGGACGCTGAGTTTGGAGTATGGCGCGTTTCTTCCAAAAATGGCCCGCAAATTGATGTTTGCGCAATTATAGGCAAAGATATTAACCAGGATTTAAAAAGGCGCGATTTTACAATAAATGCGCTTGCCTGCCCTGTTTCAAAAGTCAAAAACATAAAAGTTAAAGATAAATCTTACCTTTTGGTTTTAAATCCTAAAGATATTTTAGATTTAAATAAAGGCCAGCAAGATTTAAAAGCCAAAGTTATACGCGCAAATAATAATCTTGTTTTTAAAGAAGACCCTTTGCGCTTGTTTAGGGCCTTTAGAACGGCAGCGCAACTTAATTTTAAAATTGCTCCTGCCACTTTGGCATTAATTAAAAAATATTCAAAACTTTCCGCCCAACCTGCGGGCGAGCGTATCCAAGAAGAACTAAAAAAGATTTTTAAAGAAAAAAACACCGCTTTTTATCTTAAAGAGATACAAGCCGCCGGTTTATTTAAAATTTTACTGCCCGAACTGGAAAAGCAAAAATCTTGCGCCAAATGTTATTACGGCGAAGGCGGCGTTTGGACTCACACTTTGTTGGTTGTTGAGCGTATGGAGTTTTTGCTTGATAAAGTGAGCGAAGTTTTTAAACCTTACGGCAAACAAATGGCAAAAATTGCCCAGGATAAAGCCCTTTATAAAATGGCCGCTTTTTTACACGATATTGCAAAACCCGCTACCGCTAAAATGATGAAAGGGCGCCTTAGATTCTTTTACCACGAAGAAAAGGGCGCGGCTATGGCAAAAGAATTTCTTAAAAAATTAAAATACTCTAATGATGAAATTAAAATGATTTGTAAAATGATAGAGTTTCACTTGCGCCCAAGCAATTTGGCAAGTAATGAAATTGTTACCGATAAAGGTATATATAAATTTTTTAAAGAACTCAGTTTTGCGGGGCTGCCGATGCTTCTTTTATGCTGGTCTGACTATACAAGTTATGTTAGTGTAGCGCAGACGCGGGCTCTTATCAAAAAAGCACACGCGCCTGTTATGACTATTGAAGAAGCCCGCAAAAAAGAAAATGTCGGCAAAACTTTGCGCCATATGCAAATGCTTAATTTCTTAATTTCCAAATACTTTACGGAGAAGCAAAAAATTGTTTTACCGCCCAAAATACTTGACGGCAAACAGGTTATGGAAATTTTGAATATTTCGCCAAGTCCTTTGGTGGGGGATATTCTTGAAAAACTGACCCTTGCCCAAGTGGAAGGTAAAATAACCGACGAACAAACTGCTAAGAATTGGCTTTTAACCCATATAAAACCAACCTTAAAAATCGCTAAAAACAAATAAGGGCTTGTATCTGCCGTAAAAAAGATATATAATTTGCCCTGTTTCTCAAATTTTGGTAAAATATATATAAGGTAAGGGTATATGGAAAAGGAAAGCAAAATCGCCCTGGCTTATGATAAAATTTTAGCTAAAGTTAAAGAAATTTGCCTTAAAAATAACAAGGATTTTTCAAAAGTTAAAGTTTTGGTTGTAACAAAATATGCTACCAAAGAGCAAATTTGGCAGCTTTTAAGTAAAAGAGAAGTTTTTGCCATCGGGCAAAGCCAACTTAAAGATACTTTAGAAAAATTTTCAAGTTCCGAGTTAAAAGACTTTAAAGTTAAAAAATTTTTTATAGGTCACCTTCAAACAAATAAAGCAGCTAAAGTTTTGGAAAATTTTGATTTAATTTGTTCCTTGGATAGTTTACATTTGGCAGAAGTCCTAAATAAGCAGGCCCAAAAACAAAATAAAACGGCGCTTTGCCTTTTACAAATTAAACTAACAAACAGGCAAACACAAGGCGGTTTGAATATTGAAGAAGTGCCCGTTTTTATCAAACAAATTAAAGAACTTTACCCTAGTATTAAACTTAAAGGCCTTATGGCAATAGCCCCGCAGGGCAGCCAAGAAGAAATAAGGGCCGCTTTTAAAAAAGCAAAAAATATTTTTGATTGTTTTTTTAAAGAGGGAGATTACCTTTCGCTCGGTATGAGCAGTGATTTTGAAATTGCTTTGGAAGAAGGCAGCAATTTAATCAGAATAGGCAGTGCTGTTTTTGAATAGTTTTAGGAGGATGTAATGATAATTAAAGTTCGCGCTATATCAACCAAAGGGGAAAACGAAGTCGTCAGCAGAATTGGCAGCGTGTTAAGAGTAAAAGTCCGCACGGAAAAAATTGATACAGAAGCAAATGATATTTTAAAAGTTTTCTTGGCGGAATTTTTTGAGGTAGATTCCAAATTGGTTAATATCGTAAAAGGCAATAAAGGTAAGGAAAAGACTATTGAAATACGCGGACCGGACGAACAGTCCTTGCGTAAAATAATGGATGCTATTCCGTAGACTTACTTTGTTTATTAAGATAAAAAGCCGCTTTTCTTGATTTTCTTGAGAAGCGGCTTTTTTGCTATACTATAAGTATAAGTTATATCGGAGGTTCTTTTAAATGAAAGCATTTAAAATTTTAGTGGGAGTTATCATATTTTTTATTCTTGCTGCGGTAATCGGGCTTGCCTGGCAATGGCTTTTTGCCCAATTTATGCCTAGCGAAATGTATAGTGCCTTAACAGAACTTCACACTATTGGTATAAGAACTTTAAAAATCAGCGCAAGTGTTTGCGGTGTATTAGGGATGATTTGCTCTTACGGCCTTTGCACTTATACAATTAAACTATAATGCGTATAATACTGGCCTCAGCCTCGCCAAGAAGGCAGGATATTTTAAAAAGACTCGGCTATAAGTTTGATGTTATCAGTTCCGCTATAAAGGAAACGACAACAAAAAAACGCCCCTTTGCCGTGGTTAAAGATCTTGCTTTAAAAAAGGCTTTTAGTGTTGCGGCTTTATATCCTGATGCCCTTGTTATTGCAGGCGATACGCTTGTTTATTGTAAAGGCGAAATTCTTGGCAAACCAAAGGACCAGAAAGATGCCTTGCGTTTGTTAAATAAAGAAAATGGCTCTTGGCAGCGTGTTTACAGCGGGCTTGCTTTGGTGTGTAAAAATAAAAAACAAATACTTTGCGGTTATGATGTAAGTTGGTGTAAAGCGCGCAAATTAAGTGCGGAAACTTTACAAAATTTATCTTATAAACATTTGGATAAGGCCGGCGCTTATGCCATGCAAGATAAAAACGATATGTTTATAGAAAAAGTGCTTGGCTCTAAAGATAATGTCGTTGGCTTTCCAAGTGAACTTTTTAAGGAGATGATTAAAAAATTATGAAGACAGATATTTTAATAATTGGTTGCGGGCCCAGTGCCTTAAGTGCCGCTTTATATACTCTTAGAGCAGGTTTAAAAACAACAATTTTGGCAGGTTCTGCGCCCGGTGGGCAACTTTTACAGACAAATGATATAGAAAACTATGCCGGTTTTGTTAATCCTATCAGCGGTTTTGAACTGATGGATAATATGCAAAAGCAGGCAAAGAGACTCGGGGCTGAAATTTTGACAGAGACTGCTTCTAAAGTTGATACCCAAAACAAAAAGGTTATTTGTGTTAGCGGGGCGGAATTTGAGTATCTCTCTTTAATTATTGCCACCGGGGCCGCTGCCCGCTGGCTTAATATTGCAGGCGAAGATAAATTTAAAGGCAAAGGCGTTAGCGCTTGCGCTACTTGCGATGGTTTCTTTTTTAAAGGTAAGGAAGTTTGCGTTGTCGGCGGGGGGAACACCGCTTTTGAAGATGCTTTATTTTTAACCAATTTCTGCCCCAAAGTTTATTTAGTCCATAGAAGAGATGGCTTTAGAGCAGATGCCAAAAATATTGCTGCTGCTAAAGCAAATGCTAAAATTGAAATGATTATCCCGGCCGTTGTTGATTCTTTACAGGGTAGTGAAAGCGGGCTTGAAGCCGTCGTCCTAAAAAACCCTCAGACTGAAGAAAAAAAGACAATCAAAGTGCAAGGCGTTTTCGTTGCAATCGGCTCTGTTCCGCAAACCTCTTTCTTAAAGGATAGCGGTGTTTTGCTTAACGAGGCCGGCCAAGTGCTTGTAAACGAAAGAGCCCAAACAAATATTGAAGGCGTTTTTGCTTCCGGCGATTGCACAAATACCCTTTACCGCCAAGCAATAGTTGCAGCCGGCACAGGGGCTAAGGCCGGTATAGAGGCTGCCGCCCACGCCAATCTTCTAAAATAGTTTTGCTTCGGCTTTTGCGTTTATATTGCGTTGCGCGTCGCTCACATATGCGGGGCTGCCGCCCGCTCGGGATATGCTTCGCTCCTTGCGCCTTATCTAAACGCAAAATCCTCGCAAAACTTTGTGCGGCGGCTTTTTGGTAAATTTTAATTTTTTTCAAACTTCGGATACATGGGGTTGCCACCCCGCGTGGTATACCTCGTTTGAAAGAAACGCTTTTTTCTATTAAGAAAAAAGCTAATTAAAATTTCCTCAAAAATCCTCGCAAAATAATATGTTCTGCTAGAGTATAAATTTAAGCGCCTTATCTAAACGCAAAATCCTCGCAAAACTTTGTGCGGCGGCTTTTTTCCTATTTTTTATTTTTTTAAGGCTGCGGATACACGGGGCTGCCGCCCCCTCTTGGTATACCTTGCCTTAAAGAAAATAAAAAAATAGGTCGGGGCAATTTTATTGCCCCTAAAAAATCCTTGCAAAACAATATGCTCTGCTTGGCTTAATTTGAATCGGATACGCGGGGCCGTGGGCACAAACTTTGTGTTGCCACCCCGCGTGGTATACCTCGTTTGAAAGAACCGCTTTTTTCTATTAAGAAAAAAGCTAATTAAAATTTCCTCAAAAATCCTTGCAAAAACAATATGTTCTGTTCTGGAAAAAATATTTATTAATTTGACTATTTATAAAACCATCTTATGTAATAGGAGCCGATTTCGGTGTTATTTTGCCCAGTTTCTCCTCTACAAAATTGATTTTCGGTGGAATCCATATTTGTATTATATGCAATACAAGATTGTGTTTTAGCACGAGGGTCTGAAGAATTTTGAAGGAAAATTGCAAAAGATGTTATTGAAGGGCCAACTGGACAATCTAATGAGCCACCAACCCAGATATTGCAATATCCCCAATCAAAAATAAGTCGTTCAAAATGATTATCTTCTGTTACTTTTTCTATATAGGGTGGTAAAGTTATGTCTAAATCATCAAAATATATGGTATATTCATTGTTTGCTAAATAATAACTTTCTTCTGCTTCTGCTAATGCTTTTGCTAGAATTTTTGCTTGTGTAAATCTTGCTTTGAATACCGCTTTTTGATACTGCGGAACGGCAATCGCTGCTAAAATACCTATAATGAGGACTACTACAAGCAATTCTATTAAAGTAAAACCTTTATTTCTTTTCATTTTTTATTTTTTCTCCTTTTCCTTTCGTCATGCCCGAGTGTTGTAGTCGGGCATCTTGTCCTGTTTTATTGAAAAACAAAGCGGACGGGATTCCCGACAAAGACCTTCGGGAATGACGATTTTATTATTGTTAATTGTCATGCTGAGAAGTTTTTGCTCAGCATAATTCCTATTTTTTTTATAATCAAATTTTATTTTTTTTTTTTTGAAAATCAAGTCAAATTTTCAGACGGAAAAGCGCTTGTTTTTCCGTCTGAAAAAATGAGTTGCGTATTTTTTTTTTTTTGATAAACTGACTTTATGAAATAAAGTCATACTGAGGTGTTTTTGCTTAGTATCTCTTCCTGTTTTTTTAAAAATAAAAGCGTTAGAGATTCCGGACAAAGACCTTCCGGAATGACGAGTAAACAAAAGAAAATAAGAGGTATTTTTATGAAAACAAAAGCATTTACGTTAATAGAATTATTAGTCGTTGTTTTAATAATTGGTATCTTGACGGCAATAGCCGTGCCGCAATATCAAGTAGCAGTTGAAAAATCACGCTTTTCCACTTTAAAAGAAAAGACCCGAGCTCTTGCCCAAGCTATTAATATGTATTATTTAGCTACCGGACAATATCCCACAAAATTAAGTGATTTAGATATAACTTTAAATGATATAAACACCAGCACTCTCTATGAAGCAAGTAGCGGGCAAATGCATATTGATTTTAATAATGGCGATTCTTGTAGTGTTTGGGCTCCAAGCCAATGGAAAATGGTAGCTTGTTATTTGCCCGATCTAAGAATGGGGTATTATTATAACCCTTCAACACAAAAACCAGAGCGTTGTTATGCTCCTTTAACCAACAAAGCAGGCTTGCAAGTTTGCGCACAAGAAGCTACAAGTAGTGTAGACGAGTATGATACCTATAATTTTTACTTTTACTAAAATCGTATCTATAATATTTTAGTGCAAAAATATTTTTTACTCAAATCTTAAGGCGTCAATCGGGTTAAGCATAGAGGCCTTATAAGCCGGGTAAAAACCAAAGAAGATACCAACCAAACCAGAAAAACCAAAAGCAAGCAACATTGGTGTAAAAGTTATTGCTATTGGCAAAGTATCCGGGAAGAAGTTTTTAATAATCAAAGCTGCCCCAATACCAAGAATAATACCCAAAACGCCGCCGCTTAAAGATAAAACAAGTGCTTCAATTAAAAACTGCAAGCGTATATCCCAACTTTTGGCACCTATTGCCATTCTTATACCAATTTCTCTTGTCCTTTCGGTAACAGATACAAGCATAATATTCATAATGCCAATACCGCCGACAAGCAAAGAAATTGAGGCAATAGCCGCAAGCAAAAGGCCGAGCGTTTGGCTCATTTCCATAGCACTTTCCATCATCTGCGTAAGATTGCGGACCATAAAGTCATCAGTTTTTTTGCCTTTGATATTGTGGCGCTGGCGCAAAAGTATAGAAATATCTTCTTCTGCTTTTGCCAAATCTTCGGTTGAGGCAGTTTGAACCATAATATTATTGACTGTTCCGGGAAATTGCGAGCCGATAAGTTTTTTCATAGCGGTTGTAACAGGCACAATAATTGTATCATCTTGGTCTGAACCCATTGCAGATTGACCCATACTTTTTAAAACGCCCACAACTTTAAAAGGAATATTTTTAATACGCACTGTTTGGCCGACAGGATCAACCGTGCCAAACAAATTTTCCACAACTGTTTGCCCAAGAATTGCTACATTTGAGCCCTGGCGTATTTCTTCAGAAGTAAAAAGTGAGCCGTTTTCCACTTCCCAAGAGCGAATATGAAACAAAGCAGTTGTAGTGCCGGTTATTTGTGTGGACCAGTTTTGATTGCCGTAAACAATTTGCCCCATACCGCTAACGCTTGGCGCCACTTGGGTTACTAAAGGCACATTTTCTTCAATAGCGTAAGCATCTTTTAAAGTTAAGGTGGGTTGTGCGCCCATACCCGCGCGCGCACCGCTTGAAGTGGTAGAGCCGGAGCGTATCATCAAAAGATTACTACCCATAGATGCCATTTGCTTTTCAATTTTAGCTTTAGAACCCTCGCCAACGGCAAGCATAACAATAACCGCTGCTACGCCGATAATGATACCAAGACTAGTCAAAGCAGAGCGCATTTTGTTTATCCAAATTGCTTTAATTGCAATTTTAAAAATAGTTAAAATATCTTTCATTGGACTTGCACCCTATTATTATTTATTTCATCAAGAACGATTTTACCGTCTTTAAAGCGCACAATTCTTTTGGCATATTGTGCGATATCCGGCTCGTGCGTAACAAGGATAATAGTTTTATTATTATCTCTGTTTAAGCGGTAAAAAGTTTCCATAACTTCAATACTTGTTTTAGTATCAAGGTTTCCGGTCGGCTCGTCGGCAAAAATTATCGGTGCATCATTAACAATAGCGCGCGCAATAGCGACTCTTTGCTGCTGACCGCCGGAAAGTTGGTTTGGCATGTGATAAAGACGCTCGCCAAGGCCGACACTTTCAAGCGCGGCTTTTGCTTTTTGATAGCGCTGGCTTGTTGGCGTGTGGGCGTAAATCATAGGCAGTTCCACATTTTCCATAGCGGTTGTGCGTGATAGCAAATTGAACCCTTGGAAAACAAAGCCTATTTTGCGGCAGCGTATATCGGCAAGTTTGCTAAGGGTAGAATTTGTTATATCCTGCCCGTCTAAAATATATTTGCCTTTTGTTGGTTTATCAAGGCAACCAAGCATATTCATAAAAGTGCTTTTGCCGCTACCGCTTGGCCCCATAATGGCAACAAATTCACCGGTATTAATCTCAAGGCTTACATCTTTTAAAACCTCAAGGTCAATATCGCCGAGTTTATAAATTTTCCAAATATGCTCAACTTTAATTAGTGCCATATTTTTTATCCTTTATTTTTAATTAAAGGCGCGGCGGCCCCATTCTTCTGTTTTGGGTATTTTTATTGCCGGCATCACTGGAAGAAACAATAATTTCTGTTTCAGGGGTAATTTTATCGCTGATAATTTGCGTTCTGTTGCCGTCTGTAATACCGGTTTGAATATCAATTCTTTTAAGGCCGCCTTTAGTTTGAATCCAAAGGCCTTGGTTTTTATAGAATTTTTGATTTTCGCCGTCAATTTTGGCAGTTGAAGGCGGAACAAATCTTAAAGCCTGGTTTGAAACGGTTAAGCAATCTTCGCATTTTGCGCTGATGATAGAAACATTTGCCGTCATACCGGGCTTAAGTTTTAAATCATCATTATCAAAAGCCACAACTACTGTATAGGTTACAACATTTGAAATGGTTGTGGCGCTATTTCTGACTTGTTTAACAATAGCTTTAAAAGTTGTTGTGGGGTATGCATCAACTGAAAATTCAACTTCCTGGCCTTCTTTAATTTTGCTGATATCCGCTTCTGAAATATTAACTTCAATTTGCATTTTTTTAAGGTTTTCCGCCACTAAAAATAAAGTAGGCGTTTGGAAACTTGCCGCAACGGTTTGGCCAAGTTCCACTTCTTTTGAAATAACTATTCCGTCAACGGGGGAAATGATTTTTGTGTAATCAAGGTCAATTTTTGCTTTATCAAGCGCAGCTTGTGCTTGAACTACTTGTGCGTAAGCAGAAAGATAATTTGTTTGGGCATCGTCAAGTTCGCTTTTGGCAACGAGATCTTGCTTATAAAGAGTTTTATATCTGTTTAAATTGCGTTTTGCGTTATCTGCCACGCTTTGAACTTTTTGAAGGTTTGCTTCCTGCTGTTTTACATTTGATTCATAGGTGGAAGGGTCAATAATTGCCAAAAGTTGCCCTTTTTTAACTTGAGAATTATAATCAACAAAAAGTTGTTCTACCTTGCCGGAAACTTGCGTGCCGACGCTTGTTTGCGTGACAGGGTTAATCGTGCCGGAGGCCTCAACCTGTTCTACGATAGTTGCTTTTTTAGGTGTTTCGGTTTTATATTGAACACTCTTAGAACTTTTGCAACCTTTTAAAACAAAGCCTGCAAGAATTAAACAAATACAACTTATAATTATTATTTTTTTATTTTTCATAATTTTTCCATTTTTATTTTTTGCCCATAGCGCGCTCAAGATTTGCTATGGCTAAATTATAATCAAATACTGCGCCGATATAAGAAAGTTTGGCATTACTTAAAGTTATTTCGGCATCTTTAACTTCAATATAATTACCCACGCCGACTTTATAACGCCCGACGGCTAAATTATAATTTTCCTCGGCTTGTTTGCGTGATAAATCGGCCACGGGTATTCTTGTTTTAGCTTCTTCTAAATTAAAATAGCAAGTTTTTATATCAAGTAAAATAGCTTGTTCTTTTGCGGTTAAATTTTCATAAGCAATTAGCATATTGTTTTTTGATTCTTTAACTTGGTTAACTGTGCTAAGTCCGCTAAATATCGGCACACTTACCCCTGCGCCAACGCTCCAGCGGTCATAAAGGGGGAAGTCCTGCCCGCTCCAACCATAAGAGCCATTTGCTGAAAGAGAGGGGGCAAAACCTGTTTTAGCCAAGTCAACATTTTTTTTGGCATTTTCAAGTTTAAGTTGCATAGAAAGCAGGTCCGGCCTGTTTACTTGGGCTTCTTTAAGGGCTTCCTCAATAGTTATATTATATTCGGGGATAGTATCTTTTTTAACTAAAGTAAAAGAGGGGTTTTGATCGTAAACACCCATAACATTTGTTAAATTGGAATAAGCGGTTTTTAAAGCATTTTCGCCTTTAATTAAATTAAGTTTGGCATTATTTAAATTAACTTCCGCTGTTGTTACATCAATTTTTGGGCGGGTGCCAACGCTGTAAAAGGCCTTTGCCCTTTTTAATTGTTCTTCATATTGTTCAACAGATTGGGCATAAACATTGCGGCTTTCCTCGGCATTTAAAACGCCATAATAGGCCTGTTTTAATTTATAAATAACTTCATTAATAGTGCTTTGTTCATCCTGCTGGGAAGAATAAAGATTATTCTTTTGTATTTTGTTTGATAAACCCGTTTTGCCAAAATCGTAAATTAATTGATTTGCCGAGATAGAGGAAGAATAAGCATCCTTAGCATCGCCCCAGCCGCTAAGGCCTTCCTGATTAGAACGCGAGTAAGAAGCATTGCCGTTTACTTGCGGAAAATAGTTAGAGCGGGTCTGCGCAAGTTTATTTTGCTGAACTTGCGTGTTTAAAGAAGCCGCTTTTAAAGAAGGATTATGTTGTAAAGTTAAGTTAATACAATCTTCAAGCGAGAGTTGGGCCCCTGTCTGTGTTTCACGAGCCTTAAGCGGTAAACAACTTAAGGCTAAAATGATAAATAGTGTAAATTTTTTCATACTTATATTTTACCAATTACTTTTATTTTGTGTAGGGGTTTTTAAGAGATAAAAAATAAGGGAAAAATCTTTTAGACGGAAGAAAGGAAAAAATGCAATAAAATAGCAAGGTTTTGCGTTTAGGGTATCTTTATTTAAAATTAGCCCAGAATTTTTTGCGCCGCTTCAAAAACTTCCTGCGGAGTAATAGAGTTTTTACAAATGTAATTTTTATTACAAGTATCTTTTCTACAAGGCGAGCAAGGGGCGTGCGCTTGAAGGCCGATATGCTTTTTATCAAAAACAGGGGTCCATTCTCTTGCCTCATTTATAAAATGTAAAGCAATTATAGGTACGCCTACACTTAAAGCAAGGTGCTTTGTTCCGCCACAACAGCTGATTAAAAGATTTAAGCGCTTTAAAATAGGGTACATATCTTCTATCTTTTCCGTTGAAGGATTTAAGAATATATAAGGTTTATTCTGCTTGATTTTTAGGGCATAATCTTTTTCCCAAGGTGCGCAAAGAAGCATTATTTTAGCATTGTATTTTTGGTGTAAAAGTTCGGCTGTTTTTTGAAAGTTTTCTATACTCCACTTTCGGCCTTCGCCTTTTGGCGTAGCGTAAAACCCGATAAGTTTTTCAGTAGGTAAAATATTTAACTTCTTATAAATTTCTAAAGATTTTTCTTCTTGTTCTTTAGTCAATTTATATACGGGCAAAGGGGCGTGCTCATCTTTCCATTTTACACCTAGTTGTTTTAACATTTCAAGTTTAAAATCACAAGAATAAGTATTATTTTGCGGTTTTTTTAAAATAAAATTATAGGCATAAAATTTGTGGGCGTTTGTTTCAAGTCCGGCTTTTAATTTTGCACCGCTTAAAGCGCATATCATTGCACTTCTTGGATTGCTCAAGAAATCTATAACCCAGTCGTATTTTAAAGCGCGGATTTTTAAAATTTCTTTAAAAGATTTTTTCTTGTCATAAGTAATAATATTATCTATAAACGGCACTTGTTTAACTACATCTGTTAGAGAATTTAAAACCAAAATATCCACTTGTGCTTTTGGAAAGTTATATTTCAAAACCTCAGCCATAGGCGTAGTTAAAATAACATCACCCATATCTTTGATAATTACCAGTAAAATTTTATTTGGAGTTTTTATTTTCACGCGAAATATCCCAAAGTTTAGTATATTTTACAACTTTATACCAGGCATTAAACAAAGCCCATAAAAAACCTTGTAAGCCGTCTAAAAAGCCTAGTCTTAAAAAATAAATTTTTATAAATTCAAACGGTGCGCGCGTAAGTTGAAAAATATTAAATTTTTTATGCTTTTGCTTCATAGTTAAAGCAGCAAGCGTTGAATAGCGGTTAAACTTTTCAAAGTATTGTTCTATACTTGTGTAAGTATTGTGCATAAAAGTATTTTTTAAAGTGGCTGTTTTGCCTTCTACTATAAGTTCTTCGTGCACTAGTCCGCCGACATATTTTGCTTTTTTCGTTTTTACCAGACGAAGGCGTGCTTCAGCGGCAATACCGCTGTGTTTCATTTTACGGCCAAGAAAAACATTATTTCTTATTAAAAAATATCCGTCAATATCAGTTTTTTTATTTATAGTTTTTTTAATTTCTGTTGCTAAAGCCGGTGTTAAATATTCATCGGCATCTAAATTTAAAGCCCAAGGCAAAGAGCATTTGCTTAAAGAAAAGTTTTTTTGTTCCGTAAAGGAAACAAAATCTTTATGAAAAATTTTTGCGCCGTATTTTTGGGCAATTTCCAAAGTATTATCTGTTGAACCGCTGTCAACGATAATAATTTCGCCGGCGATATTTTTTACGCTGGCAAGGCATTTATCTAAATTTTTGCCTTCTTGCTTGGTTATTAAAAAAACTGATAAATTATTTTCCATATTTTTTATTTTAACAAAATTTGATATAGTATTCAAAAGGGAGGATTTATATGAAAAAAAGTTATCTTATGTTAGCAGTTTTGTTTTTAACCGCTTGTGCTTCTATGGGCACAAAAAGTGCCAATGATTATTTGGCCGAAAGTGATATGTATTACAGAAAAGGTAATATGAAAGCCGCTTGGGATAGTGCGCAGAATGCTTTAAAAGCAGATCCTAGCGCCGTTAGTGCTTATGGCACGATGGGGGCAGTTTTGTATGAACAAGGACAATATGATGAAGCAATAAAATATTTTAATTTGCTTTACCAAGCCGGTGATAAAAGAAGTGAAATTGTTTCTGCTTTAGGTGCCGCCTATGCCGCTAAAGGGGATTATAATAAAGCTCTAAATTATGTAAATGAAGCTCTTAAATCAAATCCGACAAATGTGGCAGCGCTTACAACTTTAGGCGGTATTTATTATTCTAAAAAAGAATATCAAAAAGCAGTTGATACTTATACAAAGGCTTTAAAAATTGTTCCTTCGGCTGCCGTTTACAGTCAACGCGCCGCTGCTTATGCCGAACTAGGCAGAGAAGACCTTGCTATGAAAGATTATAAAGCAGCCGGTATAGAAGTGGCTTTAGGCAAAGAAAGCGAAGAATAATTCTATATAAAACTTATTTGGACCTCATGCCCTTGGTGTGTTTTGTGCGTATATAATGCGTATCGTAAAGCATCAAGGGCATGGTCATTATATTTTACGGGGTCTTCGGTAAGTTGGCCGTTTAAAGTTGTTTTCCAAGAATAACTTTGTATTTCTTTTGTTAAATTTGGCGATTCTTTTATAATATTTAAAGCACAACTTTTAACAAACATAATACCGTCTAAAACACTTTTTAGGGCAGGTTTGATATTAAAACCCGCGGCGGAAATTTCGGCAATTCTATCGGGCTCGGCACTATCGGCGTAAATTATTTGGGCGCGGTCTTTTTCGGGAATAAAATTTTTTAATTCTTCAATAAGCAAAGTATTTGTTAAATGGGTTTTATAAAGTTTTTCTTCAATAAAATAAATTTGGTCTTTTACAAAAATTTTAACTAGAGCAGTCGGGTTATTAAAACCAAAATCAAGGCCCCAAAAAACTTCATCATAAGAACTTGGCTCTGCTTGGGCCATTTGCCAATTTTGGTAAATTAAAGTTTCGCTTGAGCCCCACTCACCGAGAGCAAAAATTTTATAGGCTTGCTTATTATAATTTTTTAAAGAAAGTAAAGTTTCAATATAATCTTTAGATAAAAACTTATTATCTTTATAGGTGCTTTTTATAAGGCAAACTTCTTTTTGGTTTAAAAGATATTTTGCTATCCAGCAGTTTATATCTGTTGGGTTTAAAGTCAAAAATATTTGGTTTTTAAGGCCTTCTTCCGTCGGGGCAGAAAGGCGCGTTAAAAGCACTAAATAATCTTGATAAGTAAAATCGGTTGCTTCTTCAAGCCATAAATAATTAAACTCCGTTGATTTTATTTTTTCCGGGTCATCAAGCGAAAAAAACTGTAAACGGCTTTTATTTAACTGATAATAATTTTCCGTCTTATTAAAAGCAGAAGTCTGATAAAGATTATATTGTTTAAGTAAATCTAAAACAAGACGCCGCGCCGTCATTTTTAAAGCGGGCATAGTTTTGCGGGCAATACCGATATTTAACCCGGGATGATTTAGGGCTTTCATAATTAAAAGTTGCGCCAGGGCATAACTTTTACCGCTTCTTGCCCCTCCTATATTTAAAACAATTTTACTTTTTGCTTTTATGGTTTGACTAAAAACTTTACTCACTTTTATTTTTAATAAATTACTCATTTTTATCCTCTGTAAAAGAGTTTTCTTCAAAATAAATTATTTTTGTGGGAGAAGAAGTTTGAGAAGGCAATTTATCTTCCTTTTTTGATTTATTATATTTTTTGGGTAGGCGGTTTATTAAAGAAAAAGATAAAATACTTGCCGCTTTAGATTTTAAAGCACTTTCAAGCAAAGCCAGTTCTAATTTTAAATTAATAATTTTATCAAAATTTTTTTGGAAGGTTTTATCTTCAATTAAAAAACGGCAAAGGTCGCCTTGGTCTAAAGCGCTTTCTTCTAAGGCTTGGGTTAGGGTTAAAGATTTTTGTAAGATTTTTAAAAAATTTTCTTTGGTAAGTTTTTCTGTTGGCATAGAGCGTTTAGTATTATTTTTTAAACGGCTCTCTAATTAAAATATAGCAAATTTCAGACGGCAGAGTCAAGCGGGCAAATAAAAAAGCCTGCCTTTTTAGCAGGCTTTTTGGAGGTTGTAATAAATAGTTTAGTCTTCGTAAACTATATATTCGGGGCATCTGCAATTTGTATTTTTTTTACAGGCCTCGGTTTCTATTACAAAACTTGTTTTAGCCGGGAAGTAGGGCATTCTTGTTGCCGCTATTGTTCTTGGGCAAGAGCAATGGTTCGGATCTGTGCAATCGGGTTTATGTTGGATACTTACAGTTGTTTTAAGAGGGGGAACAACGGTTCTTTTCCCGCTGATATCGTATTGTTGGCCACAGGTGTTTGGTTCTTTATCTAACACATAAAATTTATCCATAGCATAAAGAGCGTTCACGGCCAAATTGGTATAAAAATTGCCTTCTTCCTTCAGACCGGCATTTTCAAGTTCAATTACACCGGCAAATTGTTCTTGAACTAATTTTTTATCTTGAAATAATTTTAAATACACATTATAAACATTTGCTCTATGAGGATCTTGATTTGAATTTTCTTTTCCGTCTTCAACTTCAAGAGTAAAAGTGTTGAAGGTTCCGTTTGCGCGCAAATTATAAATTATATAACCGTCTTTTTGTATTAAGGAAAATATAGGCGAGCCATTTGTTCTTACTAATTTAGCTGAGCCCGTATATAGCAGGCCTGCTATTGTATAATAACTTTGAGCTTGTTGGACACTATCTTGTAAAGTATTTTGTATTTCTTTTGCTAAGGCTTTATCTTCTAAAACCTCTTGTAAATTTAAAGCATTAAGCGGTGCTAAAAATAAAAGGGTAAAAACTAAAGTAAATATTTTTTTCATATATTACAAACCTCCGTTCTTATATATATATTGTAGATGTATATTAAAGCTAGCGCAAGGGCCAATAGGCCTAGGTGCATCTAGGACTATTGGCCCATTTTTTTGCGGCGGCTTTTGCGTTTATAGTGCGTTATGCCTCGCTCACATATGCGTGGCTAATTTTTATTTAATTCTTTTAACCAAGAATCAATTTCTTCTTTTAAAGCAGCTTGATTTGTTTTTTCTTCAATAGGTGAAGCAAGACTTCTTGGGTCAGCAGGGATGGCAACTAAACTAATCTCATAGATTTGTGCTAAAGTTAATTGATTTGGATTTTGCGGGTTTTCATAATGAAAGCGCCCTGCAATACTTATACCTTTTGCGTGGCCTTCTTTATAAATTTGTCTTGCGTGGGCAATAGTCGGGTGGTTAGAAGCGGAAAACAACGCTTTAAAATAAAGGCCTTTTTCATCTTCGTAAATTTCCACAACAGAGCCGGCAAGGTGATCTAATTTATTAACATGGTCAATTAATAAAACGGGGTTTTGTTTAAACTCCGTTAAGTCATAAACATAATTTCTTTTTTGAGGATATACCGTTGGAATATCACCATATCTATCGGCAATATTTTTTGTGTTGGCATACCCTTCTATAAAAAGAAATTCGTCTTGCTGGTTTATTTTTGCTTCTTTTAAAGCAAGTATTTTAAAAGCAGGTTTCTCAGGACTGCCTTTTATAAGATAACTCATTTTATTTTTTCTCCTTTTTTAGTTTTTGTCGGGGATAAAGGCAAGCCAAGAGCAATGGCTATTTCATTTTTGCTAAAGCCCATTTCAAAATAAATTTTTGCTGCTTGGGCGCGGGCTAACTCATCTTCTTTTAAGGCGGAAATATTGCTGATATCTTTATCAAAATACATGGTGCAAGTTGGGTCAAAATGGGGCAGTAAAAATTCCGTTAAAGTTTCAAGCATTAAAGTTTGTTTCGGATGGATACAGGTTTGCCAAAAAATTCTTTGTTGTTCTTTTGTTGTAAATTGCGGAGAGTGTTCAAATACTCCGACAAGAGCAGGCGGAACATGAAAAACTGCCAAGATAGTTTCCCTGCTTAATTGCATAGAAGAAATAAAGTCCATATCTTTTTGGCTTAAGGCTGTATTTTGCCATTTTAAACCGCCTTCTAAAAGCGCAACCTGATGGGCTTTTGCCGCCGAGCGGTATTTGCTGTTCCAGGCATTTATAATACGAGTGCGGCTTTGTTCATCAAGTTTACCTTCCGTATATAAAATGCCACTTAAAGTGCCGCAATTATCAAAGAAAGCGCGGTTATAAGTTTCGGCTTTATCCAAATTTTCAATACTTTTTCTTGCCGCGGCTAAGGGGGAAAGTCCGTAGAAAAAATCAAACGGATTAAAGTATTTAAAATGGATGATATCATTTGCCTTATAGTAAGCGGTTTTTGCGCCGGCTCTGTATTTATAACCGGCGATAGGTTCTTCCGGCGATTTACCGGGGATAACTTCTACAAGTTGGCTAAGCAAAGGGAAGAGTTCGCGCGGTTCTCCGCGGGAGTTTAATTTATCCTTTAACACATAAGCATTACCTGTTAACTCAAGGCTTGCAATTATCCATTGGCGCAAACTTCTGCCGCTCATAAAATGATTAGGGCGGTAAAGTAAATCTAAAACAGGATGTTTTGAAATAACTTGTCCTTGTTCATTTTTTAAGACGAAGTCTGCCGTGGAAGTTGTTTCGGCAATAACATTTACGCAGGCATAAACCCAGGCTTTATCGCCGTAGGTTTCCGTGTAAGGGGCGTAATTGTGGGAACTTGGGGGCGGCAAAATATTATCTCCTAAGCGTTGCAAGTCCATAAACATATTTAAGTTCGTCGGTGAAGTTAGATTTTTTTTATCCGTTTTTTGGAAGATTTTTTGTATTAAGTTCATTATTTTTTATTTTGGCAGGCAGGTTTTATCAAGATTAAGATAAGCAAAAATAAAAAAACGCAGCCGGCCAATTTAGTAGCCAAACGCGCTCTCCCGACGGAAAAAAGTATAGCAAATTATATAAATTAAAGTCAAATTTACCGGCAATTTATGGGGGACTCTAAATGAACATAAATATGATATTTATTATACCACTAAGTATACACTTGACAAATGCTATCTTACGAGCAATAATATATTTATAAGGCAAAATATATATTGACTTTTTAAATAAATGTGGTATAATCTTTATATAAGAAACATTGGTTTTTACTATAAGCGATTTTATAATTTATAGGACTTTTATTATGAAAATACAAAATAAAAAGGGTTTTTCTTTAGTGGAAGTTATGGTCGTAGTAGTAATAGTTGCTATTTTAGCAGCTGTAAGTATTCCGTTTTATCAACGCTCTATCCTAAGATCTCACGCAGCTGAAGTAAACAATCTTTTGACTATGGTTCGCACAAGACAATCTAAAAAATTTGCCCAAGATAAACAATTTGCGACGCTTTTTACAGATCCCCTTTTAAAGAAAATAGCCCTAGGTCCTGATGATTATGAAGAAAATACAGGGGCAACCAAAACAGTTAATAGCGATTATGTTTTAAGATTAAGAACAAACGAGGCCAAAGATTTAGGTTGTGTAACAGGCACCTACTCTCCCGGTGGGGAAGATAAATTTACTTTTGCTATATCTTATACTCAATCAGGTCTTGGTTGCACCGATGCGCCGGATAGTTCTTATTCCGTGTGTAAGAGTTTTGGCGATACGGTGGTCGGTTCTGTTGATGATGTTTGTTCTTTACAAGCAGCTTCTGGGCCTGTTTTTGATAGTGGAGCAGGGGGGCCGCCCCAACCTAATTTTTGTGATACTTTGAGCTGCCCCGTAGGAACAGAAATTGTTGATTGCCAATGTGTTGAATGTAAGGAAAAACCAAAACCCGGCTATCAATTTGCCAAAGGCTGTGATTGGGAGCCCTGTAAAGAATCTTGTAAGGAAGGTTTTCACTATGTAGAAGGTTGTAAGTGCGAAGCGGACTCCTCTTCCTGTGATCCTTGCCCGGGTGATCAGATTTTAGTTGATAATGACAGTTGTAAGTGTGCTTGTCCTGAAAAAAAGCCTATATGGGATGAGGCTTCCCAACAATGTATAAAATGTAAAGAGCCTACAACTTGGGATCCTAAAGTTAGCAAATGTATGTGCCCTTCAAAAACCCCTGTTTTAATTGAAGATGCGGAAGAGCATATCGTCAAATGTGTTAAATGCGAAGAAGCTAAACCAAATTCTGTTTGGAATTCCCAAAAACAAATTTGCGAGTGTTCTTGTAGCGGCGGCAGAATTGTCTTAGAGGACAAGGAAGATCAAGAAGAATGTAATTGTGTTTGTCCTTCGCAAACGCCTATATGGGATGCGGAAAAACAACAATGTATTTCTTGTTCCGATGAGGCCCCTTTCTATGATGAAGTTAATAAAACCTGTCTAACCTGTTATGATAAATACGGCGATAAGGCCCCTGTTTGGAGTCCAGAGATAGGAAAATGTATCTCTTGTTATGACAAATTCCCCGGTAGGGTTGTTTGCTCCGGTGGCAGCGGTTTTAGTAGAGAGGCAACGGAAACAAATGATAGATATAACAAAACGCAATCCCTCACTGATTATTCTAATGCTTTAAGCAGTATAAATTCCTATGCCGCAAAAACTGGTGCTTTGCTTGCTGCGGGTAATGTTAATGAGGGAAAATGCGGCGCGAGAGATAGCCACTCAGAAGTTTATCAATATATTGAAACACCGCAATGTACTTCTTCCAGTCAGCATACCCCGTGTAGATATACTTGCGTTCCTTTAGGCCTTTCCAATATAGAAGGGCTTGTTGATAGTTGCGGAGCAACTTTAGCCAATGGCGGTATGGATACTTGCACCTGCGACCCGGGTGTTGGTTGGGTTTGCCCTAATCAATGCGAACTTATTACCGGCGATTATTGGACTGTTGAAATTCCTACCCAAGCTTGTGAAATGTCGCCGAGTTTATCTTGTACGCCTAATTTAACAGGATGGATAACACAAGGCTCTTGTCAAGATACTTGGCATAATGCCAAAGAATATGAACCGGCAAGACCTGTTTGGGTTCCAAACTCTTCCTACGCAAGCGGGGGCTATTGTGCCAGTTGCGGGCAGGTTAGGGTTATGGGTTGCTCTTCTTCAGCAACTTGCGGCGGAACTACTTACGATCATTTCTCAGGTAAGGTTTGGAATGGCGAAAGATGTGTTAATTTACCTGTTAATTATTATTTGGAAAGTCAGCAATGTGTTTCAATAGAGTTGATTCCTGTGGCAAAATGTTATTCCCACGCAAAAGATTGTCAGCCTGCTTGTTATTGGAATAAAAATTCGCCTGACTCATTATGGAGCACGACGGAAAATCCTATCTGTCAAATCGGTAGTGAACACTACCAAGTGTTTAAAAAGGATTTAGCCGCAGCAGATGTAAGAAATATGCTCACCTCTTCGTCATCTGCTACTATTAAACAAGTTTATCGTCAATCTTACAATAAAGATTACTATGCTTTAACTCGGTTAAATATTGCACCAAATGTAAAGAAAAATGTTATTACAGAATAAATAGGGGCTGTTTTGTAGTAAAAAATGAAAACGGAGGTCGTATCGGTTGTATGAAAAAACTAATAGCAGTTGTGGCAGTTCTTTCTTTTGCGGCCGGGCTTAATGCCGCTATCGCTAAAGAAGATATTTATAAATCTAATCCCGCGGGATTTGATAAAATAAAAGTAGAATTGCAAGCCCTTAATAAAGCCCAAAATACTCAGGTAAAACAGGCTTTTCAAAAAGAACAAATCAAAGAGGCACTTAAAACTTTACTAAGCAATAAAACAGTTTTAAATAATGCCAACTATGCCGTAATTAAAAACGGTAAAATCGTAAAAAGCAGCAAAGCAAATGAAGAAGACGGAATAAACTTTTGGCATGAGCACGCTTCAGGCGTTGAAAATGCCCCGGCACCTTACACTTGTCATATTTATGACCCTTCTTGGGAAAATATAAATTATAACACCCCTTGCGGTATTCTTAAATATCAAATGTTGCCGTCCTCTCCTTATGCCAATATAGATTCCATTACGGCAAGAATTGTTTTATTAAAAGATACCCAAAGTAATATTGACGATATTGAAGAAGTTTCTTCAGAGGATGTTGCTTATAACCTTTCAGAATTAGTGGAATATATCCATTATCCCACAGAACATGAGGAAAGCATAACACAACTTTTTAGAACTTTCCAAGAAGTAGAAGATATTATGCCTTTTGCCGGATATTTTGTATCTTCTCCTTCCAAAAGGCTTTATAAACCTGTCGGCGAAAGTTCTTATGATATTTCCAGTGATGCTCTCTTTTTTGGTTCTTATAAATCAACCCATGAATTCCACGATGACTATCCTATTGTAACACTTAAAAGCGGCAGTTATATAGAATTATTAAGTATCTATTATAATGCCGGTGAAAATTGGTGGGATGGCTATACTTTCGTTTTTAAATGGTTCAGAGTTAATGTTGAAAACTTTTATGGCGTTGAGGTAAATAGTTATAATCAAGATAATCTTGTCAAGATAACTTTTGATAATCACCAAGTTTCAGTAGTTTTGGATAGTTCCCTAAATCCTACGGAAACAGTTTGTGAACTTTATGATATGTCTGGCAAATTATTATACAGACAAAATCTTTTATCTAAGGAAACAAAAATTTCCACTTCACATTTGGCGAGGGGAAACTATATCCTTAGATTAAAAGGCAAAAAACTTGATTTAAGCAAAAAAATTGTAATTGCCAAATAGAGTTTTATAAGTAGAAATATACCCCTGCCCTCAAAGCGGGGGTATTTTTATCTATCTAGGCCTAAAAAGGCTATAATTATGGCCTTTAAAATAGTAAAATAGAAAGTAGCCCCCTTTTGGGTGCTAAAAGATTTTTTGTATCAAATTTATAGGAGGATATTATATGCCCGCAGATCAAAAATTACCCCCACAAGCCTTAGATGCGGAAATGGCCGTTCTTGGTTCTATGTTAATTGAGGCTGAAGCTCTTGAAAAAGCAATGGATATTTTACAACCGGAGCATTTTTATAAATCTGCCCACAAGCAAATTTTTTCCGCTATGGCGGCACTTGCTTCCCGCGGGCAAGCCGTGGACCTTATTACCGTAATAGAGGAACTTAAAAGAACAGGACTTTTAGCCCAAGTCGGAGCGGAAAAATATTTAAGCGAACTTATGGATAAAGTTTCTACCGCAGCCCATGTTGAACATTATGCCAATATCGTGCGCCAAACTGCTTTGGTAAGAGAATTAATAAATGTTTCCACTAATACTATTGAAAAATGTTATAACCAGGAAGAAGATGCCGATACTCTTATAGATGAAGCGCAATCAAAACTTTATACTTTAAGCCAAAAAAGAGAAATGCAAGGCTTTTATTCTTCCAAAGTCTTAGCAGAAGAAGTGAGCGAGCAAATTGAAAAATTAATCAGAGATAAAAACCCCGTTAAAGGCGTGCCTACCGGATTTACCGAATTTGATTTGAAAACAGGCGGTCTTAGGAAATCAGATTTAATTGTTTTAGCAGCCCGCCCTTCCCAAGGTAAAACTGCTATGGCTTTAAATATTGCCTATCACGCGGCGGTCAATGCCAAAGTGCCTGTTGCCATATTCTCGCTTGAAATGGGCCGCCACAGCATTTATCAAAGGATGGTTTGCTCTGCTGCCCAGGCGGAAATGTATTTAGTTAATACCGGTATGTTTAAAAAAGAAAGATGGAAAGATCTGGCAACAGAAATTGAGAAACTTGGCCAGGCTTCTCTTTTTATTGATGATAGTTCTGCTTTAAATATAACTGAAATCCGCGTGCGTTCCCGCCGCTTAGCAAGCGAACTTGCCAAACAAGGCAAGGAACTGGGACTTATAATTATTGACTATATGCAACTTATCCGCGGAACAGGCAAAAAAGTGGAAAGCCGCCAACAGGAAGTTTCTGAAATTTCAAGGATGTTAAAGGCTTTGGCAAGAGATTTAAAAGTGCCTGTAATGGCCTTATCCCAACTTAACAGAAACAGTGAATCTAAAGGCCGCACCGATAATAAACCGCAACTTTCCGATTTAAGGGAATCAGGCTCTATTGAACAGGATGCCGATGTTGTTGCTTTGATACATAGGGAAGGTTATTATAAACGCGACGATGAAGCTTTAAAAAGAAGTGCCAACCTTATTATTGCCAAACAACGCAACGGACCTGTGGGCACTATTGATTTACAATGGATAGGCGAATATACTTTATTTACAAATCCTATGCCGGAAAATGTGAATGTTCCTATGGAAAATGGAGATGTTATATCGCTTTAATTATGACTAAACAAGAAACTTTACCGCTTTTGCGCCCGACTTATGCCAAAATAAATCTAAAGGCTTTAAAAGATAATCTTTTAAAAGCACGCTCTATTTGCGCAGGTAAAAATGTTGTGCCAAAAATTATGCTTTTAGTTAAAGCAAATGCTTATGGCCAC
The DNA here is from genome assembly GCA_045612285.1 of Elusimicrobiaceae bacterium. Classification (GTDB taxonomy): domain Bacteria; phylum Elusimicrobiota; class Elusimicrobia; order Elusimicrobiales; family Elusimicrobiaceae; genus Proelusimicrobium. The sequence goes on along the minus strand of JAZKYS010000042.1, from coordinate 47,339 downwards.
GACGCTGGTTTAATAAGCACCTATGCGCAAAAAAATAATCTTTGCGATGCCTTTGCCGTTGCTTCTATTGAAGAAGGTATTTCCCTTAGAAATAGCGGTATTACAAAACCTATTTTGGTGCTGGGCTCAATTTATCCTTTTGAGTGTTTTGAATATGCCTTAAAAAATAATTTATCTGTTGTTGTAGCAAGTGTCAGGGCAGCAAGATTTATTGTCAAACTTGCCACAGAATTAAAAATTATTGCCAAATGCCATGTAAAACAAGAAACAGGTATGGGTCGTATTGGGTCAAGAAGGCCGGCCGCTCTTGAAATTTTGCGTATTTTAAATAAAGGCGGCAAATATGTTTGCGTGGAAGGGTGCTTTTCCCACTTCTCAAGCGCGGACGGTAAAACTGCCGAAGATAAAAAATATACTAAACAGCAACTTGAATATTTTAAAGAGTTTTTGGCTGAGGCCAAAGCTGAAGGCCTTAATACCGGGCTTGCCCATATCAGCGCAAGTAGCGGTTTTATAAATTATCCGAAATATTCTTTTGATATGGTGCGTCTTGGCCACCTTGCCTATGGGCTTGAAAAGGGTTATAAACCCGTTTTATCTTTACACTCAAGAGTTGTGTTTATTAAAGATGTCCGAAAAGGCGCTTGTATCAGTTATGGGCGCAGGCATATTTGCCAAAAGCCTTCAAAAATTGCCACAATACCTATTGGGTATGGCGATGGTTTTTTAAGGGCGCTTGGCAATAAAACACAAGTTTTAATAGAAGGCAAAAAATGTCCGGTTATAGGCAATATAACTATGGATATGTTGATGGTTGATATAACTAAACTCGGCGATATTAAAGTTGGCAGTCCCGTTGTTTTAATAGGCGAGCAAAAAGGCCAAAAAATATCCGCCTTAGACCACGCTAAAATTGCCGGCACGATAGATTATGAAATTTTAACTTTACTTAATACAAGGATACCCAGAATAGCAAATGTTTAAAGCCTTAGGAAGATTACTTATAAGATTTTTTACCCAGCTTGGCCAGGCTGCGAGTATGGTTTATTCTTGTGTATTTTGGCTGTTTAGATCCCCTTTAGAATTTAGCCAAACAATACAGCAGACAACAAAAATCGGTGTAGATTCTTTGATAGTGGCAACGCTTACAAGTTTATTTACGGGTATGGTTCTTGCTTTACAAGCCGGCACCACAATGCGTAATATCTTAAGCGAACCTTTATATATAGGCACGCTTGTAGGCTTTTCTTTGGTTCGTGAACTGGGCCCTGTTTTAACGGCCTTTGTGGTGGCCGGGCGCGCCGGGGCAGCTGTGACAGCGGAAATCGGCACCATGCAGGTGACCGAACAAATTGATGCTTTACATACTCTTGGCACTGACCCTATTAGATATCTCGTTATTCCGCGTATGATTGCTTTTATGATTGCTATACCTGTTTTAACTTTATGTGCTAATATTTCAGGTATGTTTGGCGGTTTTTTGGTTAGTGTTAACACGCTTGGCGTTGCCAGCAATGTTTATATAAGCGATATAACAACTTTTATAGGTGTAGATGATTTAATGCACGGTTTTATTAAATCCGGTTTTTTTGCTTTTATGATAGGGGTTGTTTGCTGTTATAAAGGTTTATGGACGCGCGGCGGGGCTGAAGGTGTTGGTAAAAGCACCACGCAAGCCGTTGTTACAAGTATGGTTTTAATTTTGGTAATGGATTATTTCTTGACGGCAATTTTAAGTTCTCTGGGGATATAAATGATAGATATTATTGACTTAAAAAAACATTTCGGTCCAAAGCATATTTTAAGAGGAGTAAATCTTAAAATAGAAGAAGGCAAGACTTTGGCTGTTATTGGCGGCAGCGGAACAGGCAAAAGCACTTTAATTAAGTGTATTATCCGTTTGCTTGAACCCGATGGCGGAAAGATTTTATTTAACGGTCAAGATATAACCCATATTAAGAGTCAAATTGAACTGGCAAAACTTAGAAGAAGTTTTGGTTATCTGTTTCAGGAAGGCGCTTTGTTTGACTCTTTAAGCGTGGGGGAAAATGTTGTCTTCGGCTTAAAATATTTAACTGATACTCCAAAATCGGAATATGCCAAAATCGCAAAAGAAAAACTTGCTTTGGTCGGTTTAAAAGATATTGAACATTTACGCCCGTCGGAACTTTCCGGCGGTATGAAAAAGCGTGTTAGTCTTGCCCGCGTTCTTGCAACCGAACCTAAAGTTATTTTATATGACGAGCCGACAAGCGGGCTTGACCCCATAATGTCAGAAATTATTAATGAACTTATTATAGATTTAAAAAACAAACTTGGCGTTACTTCTATTGTGATTACGCACGATATGAAATCCGCCTTTGAAATATCGGATGATATGGCTATGCTTTATGAAGGCAAAGTGCAACTTTTTGCGCCCACACCGCAGTTTAAGGAAAGCCAAAATCCTTATGTTAAGCAATTTGTTCAAGGTCTTTCAAAAGGGCCCATACAAATGCAAATTAGAAATTAAGAGGTTAAAAAATGACAGCAGAAACAAAAGTCGGTCTTTTTACATTTTTAGGTGTAGTTCTCTTGGGATTGTCTATTTTTATGTTCGGTAATTGGACAATTTCAAGCGGGTATGATGTTAAAGTTTATTTTAATGATGTTTCCGGCTTGCCGGCAAAATCAAATGTCCGCTTAAACGGTGTTGAAGTGGGTAAAGTTAAAGAACTTAAAATAGTTGACGGCAAAGTTTTGGCCATTGTCCGTATTAATGAAGGGGTTATAATTTATAAAGATTCACAGTTTATTATTGCTGCTTCCAGTTTAATTGGCACAAATTATCTTCAAATCAAGCAGGGCCACGCTTCAAGCGGTATTGTTAAAGAGGGGGATATCATACAGGGTATCAGTATGGCCTCAATATCTGATATGATAACGCAGACTTTGGGCTCTCTTCAAGATTTTACGCAGACAATTAGCGATAATGGCCGCTTTGGCGAAGATTTAAATGCCACTCTTTCTAATTTAAGGCAACTTTCCGGCAATATAAACGAACTTGTTTTATCTTTAAGGCCTTATCTTGCTACTTCAATGCAAAATGTTAGCGAGTTAACCCAAACTTCAAAAGAATTTATGAATCAACTTGATAGTAAGGACGGCCTTTTTAAAGCTCTTACGCAAGATAAACAAATGGCGCAAGATGTAAAAGATACTCTTGCAAATGTCCGCCAAGTTAGCGAAGATGCTAAACAATTTATCGGCAGAATTGCGCGCTTCCGCTTGTTTTGGATGTATGAAGCAAGACTCCAGCCAAACGGCGGGCTTATGGAATCTGATTTGGCAATTAAATTTTTACCGCGCAATAGTTTTATGTATTACAGGGCCGGTATTGCCGATATGGGCAACCGCGATAATATGCCAAAGAACGATAAAGATTACCGCGGTAAACCAAATAAACTTGATTTCCGCTTGGCTTTCTACAATAAATGGGCTGATTTAAGCGTCGGTATGATACGCGGGGCAGGCGGTGCTGTTTTATCTTTAAAACCTTTCTATATGGCAGATGCTTATGCTATTAGAAACTTTTATGTTTACGGCGAAGGAACAGATTTTGGCCGCAACAGAGTTATAAACGGGCGCAAGTTTGATAAAGCAGATATTTCTATCGGTGCGGGCACTTGGGCAACAAAGAATCTCGGCTTTGGTGTTAGATATGATGATATGCTTGAAACTGGCACCTTCCAAGCAACAATGAGTTTATCTTTTGAAGATAAAGAACTTGCCGGCTTGCTTGGTCTTGCAAGTCTTGCAAAATAAAAGAGGTGCGTGTGAAGTTTAGAACAATTTTTACTTGTCAAAAATGCGGTTTTAACTCGCCAAAGTGGCTGGGCCAATGCCCTGATTGCGGCGCGTGGAATTCTTTGACCGAAGAAGTTATCGCAGAAGAAAGCAAAAAGAGTAAAAGCGCCAAATCTTGGACGGACTTTTCTTCCCCGATAACACCTTTAAAAGAAGCCTCTTTAAAAGATTATCAAAGAGTTGCCACCAATATCCCAGAGTTGGACCGTTTGCTTGGCGGCGGGCTTGTTAAAGGGCAACTTGTTTTGCTTGCCGGCGCGCCCGGTATCGGTAAAAGCACTTTAATGATGCAAACAGCCGCAAAACTTGCCAAAACGCAAAAAGTTTTATATGTTTCAGGCGAAGAATCTGTTGAACAAATAGCCTTACGCGCAAGACGCCTTAAATGCGAAAGTGATAATATTTTTCTTGTTTCGCAAACTAATGTCCAGCAAATTATAGAAGCAGTTAAAGAAGTTAAACCGCAAGTTTTAATTGTTGATTCCGTCCAAACTATTTATCATCCGGAGTTTTCTTCAACAAGCGGTTCTCTTAGCCAAGTTAGAGAAAGCGCAGGCGAAATTTTGCGCCTAACAAAACCGCTTGGCATAATAACTTTTTTACTTGGTCATATTACAAAAGAAGGTTCCCTTGCCGGCCCTAAAGTTTTGGAGCATATGGTAGATAGCGTTTTATATTTTGAGACGGAAAAAGATAATGTTTTGCGCTTGCTCAGAGCGCATAAAAACCGCTTTGGTTCTACTGCTGAAATTGCTTTATTTAAAATGGGGCAAGAAGGCCTTGAAGAGGTGCCCGATGCAAGTTTATATTTTGCTTCCACATCCAGAAATAAGGATATCGCAGGGCGCGCTTTAGCTATTGCTTTAGAGGGCTCCAGGCCAATTTTAAGCGAAGTGCAGGCACTTGTAAGCCCTACTCATTATCCCTTTCCCAAAAGAATAACAACAGGGCTAGATTTAAACCGCACGCAAATTTTGCTTGCCGCTTTAGAGCGCCATGTGGGCTTGAATCTTGACACAAAAGATGTTTGCGTTAGTCTTGGCGGGGGGGTAAAAATAAGTGATAGCGGTTTAGATATGGCCCTTTGCGCCGCCGTAATCAGTTCGCTTAGGGATAAACCTTTAAGCGCAGCAAGTGTTTTTATAGGTGAAATGGGTATTTTGGGCCAAAGTGCCCCTGTTTCCCATTTAGATAAAAGAATTGCCGAAGCAAGACGCCTTGGTTTTAAAAATATTTATACACCACCCATAAAAGATAAAAGTATAAAAAAAGGCCCGGATATTATAGAAATTGAAGATTTATTTATGCTGTCTGGCAAAATATAGTTTTTATTTGTATAAATTTAGTAGAATATATTTAGTAGTTTTAGAGAGGATTTATGAACAAAGTTAAAAAAGCTGTTTCTAAGAAAACAACAGTTAAGACAAATAACCCCGCTTTATCTCAAATTAAAGAAATTTATAAATTTATGCAGGATAATGACCTCGGCACTATTGATTTTGAAGATAAAGGCACGCGTGTTAGACTTGTGCGCAGTGCTCCTGCCCAAATAGCCGTGCCGGTTGTGGATAATTCTGTATCAATAAACAATACTCCCGGTCAAAAAAGTGTGCCGGTCCAATACCCTAACACAATTAAATCACCTTTAATGGGTATCTTTTTTAGGGGTGCTTCCCCCAGTGCGCCGCCCTTTGTCAGAGAAGGCGAAAAGGTTAAAGCAGGCGACCCTATTTGCTTAATAGAAGCAATGAAAGTTTTTAACGAAGTCAAAGCAACCCAAAATTGTATTATTAAAAAAGTGCTTGTTGATAACGGCCAACCGGTTAAACCCGGCGATGCTCTTTTTGCTATTGAAAAAATATAAGGAGAACATTTTATGTCTTTTAAAGAAAATATTAATACCGCAGCCGATAGAATTTTTGAATTTGTGAAAGAAAAACAGGAAGTTTCTTCCTGGCAGATTAAAATTAATTTACATTTATCTGCTTCTGTTATGTATATGGCACTCGGCCAACTTTTAGAGCAAGGCAAAATTACTCTTGAAGCAGAGGGCTTAAACTATCAAATTAAACCCGCTTCCATGTAAAAGGGGGCGTTGTGCGTCGTTATAACAATCTATACAAAAAATCAAGTAAAAAACAAAAAAGCACAGGCGGATTTCCTAAACTTGCTTTTGTGTGGGTTATTTCTTTTGCGTTAATTGTATGGCTTGGTTGCACGCTTTACGGATTAAAAGCGATGTCCGGCGTGGCAGGGAAGGAAACTTATAATTTTCTTATAAAATATTTCGGTTCTACGGCTTATTTAATACCTCTGTTTTTATTTTATTGGCTTTACCGCAGTATGAAAAACAGAACCCTTGCTATTTTTACTTTGCTTTTAGGGGTTGTTTTAACTCTTGGTTCTCTCGGCGGGGAAATTGCTTTCATAAAAACTGTTTTTGTTAAAAGTTCTTTAACTCCGGGTGCTATCGGGCAGTTGTTTTTTAATGTTATTGCCCGTTTTTCAGGCAAGGCAGGCGGGGCAATATTTTGTTTTGCGGGTATAATACTTGGGGTTCATGTTTTATTTGCTATTCCTTGGGTTGCTACCTTCCGTAAAATAACTGAAATTTTGAGAAATGATTTTACTTCCTGGATGGATGCCCGAGCGCAGTTTAAAACACAAATAGAAGAAGCAAAAAAAGAAGAAAAAGAAAGGGAAGAACAGGCCGCTAAAAACGCCCCAAGAAGAGTCGTTGCCCAAGAAGAGGAAGAAGCAGAAGAAGATAAACCTATGCCAAAAATAATGCGTCCTGTTGCCCAGATGATAACTTTGCCACGCAAACAAGACCAGGCAAAAGAAAATAACCAGGAAAAATCAGAAGAAAAAAAGGACTCAAAAGAATTTGTTTTACCGCCTCTTGATTTACTTAGAGAGCCGGCCCAAAATCTTACAATCGGGCCAAGTAATAGCGAAATTGCCGCTTCCACTAAAAAACTTGAAGAAACTTTAAAGAGTTTTGATATTGATGCTTCCGTTACAGGCGTTGCGCCAGGTCCTGTTGTTACCCGTTATGAAATTAAACCGGGCCCGGGCGTAAAAATCAGTTCAATAGTTTCAATTTCAAACGATATTGCCCTTGCTATGAAGGCGCGAGGCATCCGTGTTGAAGCGCCAATCCCCGGTAAAGATGCTGTTGGTTTTGAAATACCTAATGATAAACCCGTTATGGTAACAATGCGCGAAATTTTACAAGACCCTGCTTTTATTAATTCCAAATATAAAACAACCGTTGCCCTTGGCCGTTATGCTCAGGGTGATGCGGCTGTTTCCGTCATTGAAAAAATGCCCCATGTTCTTATCGCAGGCGCAACAAACAGCGGTAAAAGTATTTGTGTTCACTCAATGATAGTTTCGCTTTTATACCGCGCCAAACCCGATGAAATTAAATTTTTACTTATTGACCCCAAAAGGGTTGAGTTAACTTTATATGAAGGTATACCGCACCTTTACGATCCTAAAGTTCCTTGTGAAGATGTTAATGTGGTAAAAGATGCCCAAGGCGCAGTTAAGAGTTTACAGGCTCTTGTAAAGGTTATGGAAAAGCGTATGAAAATTTTTGAAATTGCCAAAGTCAAAAATATAGAATCATACAATGCCTGGGCCGAGCAGAACAATGAAGAAAAGGCTTTTTATATCATCGTTATTATTGATGAAATGGCCGATTTGATGCTTCAAACCAAAGCCGCAATAGAAGATTCTATCCAGCGTCTTGCTCAGATGGGGCGTGCTTTGGGTATACATTTAATCTTGTGTACGCAGCGTCCTTCTACTAATGTTATTACGGGTGTTATTAAAGCAAACTTACCTTCAAGAATTGCTTTACAGGTTACCTCTAAAATTGACTCAAGAGTTGTGCTTGATGCAAACGGTGCAGATACTTTGCTTGGTAAAGGCGATATGCTTTATTTAGGTATTTCAGACCCCAAACCAAAACGCATACAAGGCGCTTATATTTCGGAAGAAGAAATAACAAAAGTGGCTGATTTCTTGCGCGCCCAAGGGGCTCCGGATTATCCTGTTCAAGTTCCGCCCGAACAAACGCAAGAGGGTATGCGCCCCTTGGAGGGTATAGGCACTTCCAGAGAAGAAATGCTCCAAGCGCTCAATTTGATTTTACAAAGACGCAGAGTTTCCCAAGATATTTTAAAGGCTAATTTCGGTTCAAGTGCGCGCGCTTCAAATATTTTAAGCGTGCTTGAAATGAAGGGTTTTATCTCTAAACCAGAAGGCTCTAACCGTTGGGAAATCCATTATGACCTTATTGAACAGCAAATTCAAGCTCTTCAAAATTCTCCGGCGGAGGAAGAATATGAAAGTGTCTATAAATAAATTTTTACTTGCTTTCTTTTTATGTTTTTTTGCTTTAACTGCTTTTGCCAAAACACAGGAGCAAGTGCTTGAAGATTTTAGTGCTTGGGATAAAAAAATAAATAATCTTTTTGTTTCCTTTGACCAAAATACTTCTTTTGAAGATATTTTAATTTCTTCCAGCACAGGCACTCTTACAAAAGAAGGCCAAAATCTTATTTTAGATACTTATGAAAACGGCAAACTCGTCCAAAGGGCTTGGACTGATAAAAAAGTAATTAAAATTTTTGACCCGGAAGGCAATTTAATTACCACAAGTGATTGGCAAACTTGGCAACAAGCCCAAACAAATAAAGCCCTTTTTGATTTTGGCAATTATGCCCAAGTTTTAAAAGATCATAAAATAAAAAGTTTTAATCAAGAGGAAACAAACTACGAACTTGTTTTAGAAGGCCAAAATGCTGAAGATACTTATGAGTTAACCTTTTTACTTGACGAAAAAAGTTTTCCTCTAAAAATAACTTTACAAAGCCAAGGCGTTAAAACTACAACAAATTTAAAGGAAGTTAAAATAAATCAATCTAAAACAAAAGAGAGTAAAAAATGAAAAGAAAGATGACTTTACCCAATAAAATAACCCTTGTAAGAGCAGCTCTTGCAATTATTATGTTCTTACTTATGATATGGCAAACCCCTATTGCTATAATTTGTGCCTCTTTAATTTTTGCTTTTGCTGCTTCTACCGATTGGGTGGACGGCAAAATAGCAAGAAGCACAAATTCTTATACCCCTTTTGGGGCCATAGTTGACCCTTTTGTAGATAAAATACTCGTCGGCGCAGCCTTTTTTGCTTTTACGGATATTCCTTATTTAGAAGTGCCTGTCTGGGCGGTGTTTTTTATAATCTTAAGGGAACTTATGGTTTCCACTTTGCGTGTTTTGGCTGCTTTAAATAATAAAGTTTTAGCAGCTGAACGCTGGGGAAAATTTAAAACAACTTTTCAGCTTATTGCCCTTGGGGTAATATTTTTTACGGCGGATATTTATTCTTTGATACAATTAACCAGTGGCAATTTTAAGTGTTATATGGCGTGTATCTTTTTTGTTTTAAAAGTCTTGATTTATCCGATAACTGTTATTACGGCAGTTATAACCTGTTTAAGCGCAATAACTTATCTTAAGAATAATTGGGCTATGCTAAAAGAATCTTGGAGTTTACCTGTAAATGCCAAATAATTTTTTAAAATTTTTTGCCACAGGCGCTTATATCAGTTATTTGCCGACGGCAATTTTAAAAGGTAAAAAAAATACCGGGGCCGGTTTTCTTGGCACGGTTGAAGGGCTTATTTTATTTTTATTATTTATGCCGGCAAATAAATTATATTTTTTTATTTGTTGGTTAGTTTTTGTTTTGTTCAGTATATATGTTTCGCAAAAGGTTGATTTCGGCGAGCAGGTAAAAGATAATCCTAAAATTATTATAGATGAAATTGCCGGCTTTTTTACCGCTATGGCTTTTTTACCAAGACAAGGTTTTATTCTTTTACTTGCTTTTATAATTTTTAGAGTTTTTGATACTATAAAACCGGCACTAATAAAACGCGCGGAAAGTTTTGGCCAAAACTTGCCTTTGGCTTTAAAAGAAAAGTATTATATAGACGGAACGGCTATTGTTCTTGATGATATTTTAGCCGGAATTATTACAAATATAATTTTGTGGATTTTATTAATATTAAAAGTTATTTAGGAGGAAGTTTTTTATGGATTTTACACAAATGGGTAGTTTAAAGGCCTTACTTAAAGCAGGGGGACCGGTTTTAATTTTACTGCTTTGTTTATCGGTTTATTCTATTTCTGTTATGATAGACAGATTTATCAGATATAGAAAAAATATCAATAAATCCCGCAGATTAATGGAATATGCCCGCTATCAATTACCGGGGCGCAATTTTGTTAAAATTTTGGAAGCCTGCCGCAAAAAAGGTTATGTTAATACACCCGCGGCCAGATTAATCACCAATCTTATTAAATCTGATAAAAACGATATAGCCCAGCTTAATGATTTAGCCGATTCTATTATAGATTGGGAAACGGCAGTTTTATCCCGTAAATTATCCGTTTTGGCAACGCTTGCCAGCACGACGCCGTTTATCGGTTTATTTGGAACCGTGCTTGGTGTTATGCGTGCTTTTAGTGATCTAGCAAGTATCAGCGGGGCCGGGCCTTCGGTAGTGGCAAAAGGTATAGCAGAAGCTCTTGTTAATACAGCAGCCGGCTTGTTTGTAGCAGTGCCGGCCTTGATTGCCTATAACTATTTTTTAAGTAAGGTAAATTTCTTTGCCAAGAATATGCAATATATGGCCCAAGAAGTTATTTCCGCTAAATTATATGTTCCGCAAGAAGAACCTGAAGAAGAAAAAATTACTGATTTAACTAAGGGAAAATCTTTATGAAAAACCGCCTGGAAACAAAAGGTATAATGGGCGAAATTAATATGGTGCCTTTTATAGACATCACCTTAATTTTGCTTATTATTTTTATGGTGATGACGCCCTTTATTGTCCAAAGCCAACTTAATGTTGATTTGCCTTCGGCTTCTTCTGTAAATAAAATAAGCGAAGATAATGTTATTCGCATAGAAATAAATAAAGACGGCAAAATTTTTGTAGAAGATAGGCAAACTCCTTTAAGTAATTTAACGGAAGAATTAACTTTGCGGCTTGGCCGCTCCCGCGAAAAGACAATACTTGTCCAAGCAGATAAAGCCGTATCCATAGAAAAAGTTGTAGAAGTTTTTGACACGGCAAAGAAACTGGGCGCAGCCAAACTTGGTATAGGAGTTTTGGAAAAGAGATAAATTTTATGCCTTTATCTTTAATATATTCCAGTCTTTTGCATATTTTAGTTTTTTCCTTATTATTTTTTTGTATGCAAGGGCAAAGTCAAAATGATAAAAAGCCGGCAACCTATACTATTGATTTTATAGGTTCTTCGGCTACGCCTATGCGTTATGGCGCGCCGCAAGAAGAGGCATCTTCCCAAGCGGTTCAATCGGCTGCTGCCCAGGAACCTAAAGCGGAAGTTAAAGAAGAATCTAAAATACAAACGCCTAAACCTAAAGAAACAAAAAAACCTGCTTATAATTCTGAAGCGCAGATAACTAAAGAAAAACAAAAAAATTCTTCCAAAACTCAAGAAGAGTCTGCTGCGGAAGAAAAAGTTGTTCTTGCTAAACCAAGTATTTTAAAAGAAGTTCAAACAGGTAATATTGATGTTTCCGGCGAACATAATTTAGTTGGTGGCGGTATCCCCGGGGAAAGGGCCGTCCAGGCTAGTTTTACAAATTTTCCTTATCCCTGGTATATCACACAAGTAAGGAACAATTTATGGACTTCCTGGCAAAAACTTATGCCTAAAAAAACAGTGGGTTTAAGTGTTCTGGTGTCTTTTAATATTGATAAAAACGGCGCAATTTACGGCGTTCAAATTGATAAATCTTCTAAAAATGATGATTTTGATTATAAAGGTAAGGTAGCGGTTTTAAATTCTGCTCCTTATCCGCCTTTGCCGCAAGATTACGGCAAAGAAGTTTTAACTGTTACAGTTGAGTTTAAAAACGAAGAATAAACATTTGCTATAATAAGAGTAGTAGTAAGGAGGAAATTATATATGGTTATTTTAAGAAGGGCAATACTTTTAGCTTTAGTTTGTGTGGCGGTGCCCGTCTGTTTTCCGGATTTTCCGTTTTCCGCCGGGCCGATGATTTTTGGTCTTTATATTGCTATATTGCTTGGTATAGTTTTTGTTAGTGCGATATTAAGTGTTTTACCTTTTGCCAAAAGCAAAATAGTCAATGCTTTTTTGGATATTGTTTTTGTAATTGTTGCGGCGATTATTGTTATGATGTTTATGCCCCAATTGGATGGCGTCCATCCTTGGACAAAGGTTCAGCAGGGCAAATATCCTACAAAAGCCCAAATTTATAGGGGCTTATCTAAACTTGGTATCGGCTCCCCTCAAGATTGGAAAGACGATTTAAAAGACAATGTTAACACCGTTAAAAAAGGTGTTAAGAAGGCAGAAAGCGTCGTAGTAAAAGAGCAAAACCAATGAAAACAGCTGTAATAACAGGCGGCCTTGGCTTCGTAGGTCAAAGATTGTGCGATAAACTCTTGAAGGAAGGTTATAAAGTTAAAATTTTTTCAAGGGGCACTTATAAAGGGCCTAAACGCAAAAATGTAGAAATTGTTAAAGTTGATTATTCCAATATTGCCGCTTTACGCGCAAATTTGGAAGGGGTTAATGTTGTTTTTCACTTGGCGGCCTGTCTTTTCGGTTATAATTATCAAGATTTTTACAAAGCAAATGTTGAATTAAGCAAAAATTTATGTGCGGCAGCGCAAGGGGTTTTGGGGCTTGAAAGTTTTGTTTACTTATCAAGCCAAGCTGCGGCGGGCCCGGCAAAAGATAAAAAACATCCTATTGATGAAACTTGCGCGCCAAATCCTGTTTCCGATTATGGCAGAACAAAACTCGGTGCGGAAGAATATGTTTTAGCTTTACAGGATATACACCGCGCTATTTTGCGCGCGCCGGTGGTTTACGGCAAAAATGATTCCGGTGTTTCAAAAATAGCATCTTGGGTTAAACGCGGTTTAATGGTTAACACTTCCCGCGGGGAAACTTATTTTAATTTTATTTATATTGAAGATTTGGTTAAGGCTTTATATCTTGCTTCCACTTTAAGTGAGGCAAACGGACAAGTGTTTTTTGTCGGCGAGGATAAAAGTTATAGTTGGACTTATTTTATAAAAACTATGGCCCAAAAAATGGGCGCACCTAAACCTTTAATGTTTACTTTGCCTTTATGGGCGCTTGAGGGTGTTGCGTGGTGTTATCAAAATTTGGCAAAAGTTTTTAAATTTACTCCTGCTTTAAATTATGATAAAGTGCGCGAAGCCGCTATCAAAGGCGATTGGGTTTTTACTTCTAAAAAGTGGAACGATTTGACCAAGCAAAAATTTACTAATCTTGAAAAAGGTTTAGAGCAAAGTTTTAAATAACTTTTTATTTTTTCGTGTAATTTTGCTATAATTTATTAAAAGAGGCATCTTTGCCTTGGACAATTTGAGTAATTGGAGAGGTGGCCGAGTGGCTGAAGGCAACGGTTTGCTAAACCGTCATACGGGGGATTTCCCGTATCGAGGGTTCGAATCCCTCCCTCTCCGAAAATTTAAAAGCACCCTTTTGGGTGCTTTTTAAATTTTCGGAGAGTGGAGCAATGCCAACTGCTTGGCGTTGCGTCGGGATTCGAAAGGCGGAGCGATGTTTTTGTTTGTGAAGCAAGGCAAAAACCGCGAGCCCGGGCTGGAGCAAATTTCGTCAGAAATTTGACGGAAGCCGAATCCTTCCTTAAAAATTTAAAAGCACCCTTTTGGGTGCTTTTTAAATTTTCGGAGAGTGGAGCAATGCCAACTGCTTGGCATTGCCGAATTCCTCCCTCAAAAAAGACTGCTTTTTAAATTTCCCAAGAGCGAAATAATTTTAATTTATTCTTTTCACAGTGAAAAATCAAAAATTTATTTTTATTTTTTGATAAAATTATTTATAGGCAGTTCTAATCAAAATAGAAGGAGAAACTTTATGTTAAAAACTCTTAAAAGAGATTGGTGGAAACTTTTACTCATCGTCCTAGTTTGCGGCGGTATAGGCATATTAACCGGCGAAAATATGATGAGAATTTATACCCAAAACATACTGGAAAAATTGTCAGAAATACAAATGTATGTTATAACAGGGGTAATACTTCTTGTTATTGCTTTTTTAAATATTTTTCTTACCCAAATATTACCTGCTTGTATCCACGAACAAAGAAATTTATGGAATATCGCCTGGAAATACCTGGTTTTAGTATTATTATGCGAAGTATTATTGGGAATATCACCCTTAATTTTTCAAGAAGCAAACCTCCTTTTTACGGCAGTTATGTTAGTATATTCCCTAATAATTTACACTTTATTTTTGGGCTTTTTATGTGCTGCTGCCAAAAAAACCGGTTTATTAGCCGGAATAAAAACTTTGTTTACCCAACACTTACTAAAATATATTTGTATTTTCTTGGTTGTCATAATAGTTCAAAAAGCAATTTCGCTATTTATACAAATAGATTTTCTTTATAGTATCTTATCTGCTATCATACAAATAGCAGTGGTATATATTTGTTTGCCTTTATTTAAAAAACGGGCAAAATAAAGGTAAAATTTCTATCCCTCTTAGACAAATTCTAAGGGGGATATTTTTTATATTTTTGCTAAAATAAAAAAGGGTGAAAATAAAATGCCACAAGAACTGAAAATAAAAACAAATCTGCCAAAATATTTATTACCGGGTGAAATCATAATTTACCGCGGTAAAGCGCATAAAGGAATATGGCTTATACCTTTGCTAATAATAATTGGCTGTGTATTGTTTATTCTCAGTTATCCTCAAGCGGATATTGATATATTAATCGGTGTAGGGTTTTTAACTTTCTTTATATTCTTTTTCTTTTTAATTTACCTAATTATCTATATCAGAACAGAAATTTTGCTTACAAATAAAAGGCTCATAATAAGAAAAATTTTTGAAACAACTTCCCTAAATATTGAAGATGCAAGAATATTACAATATGAAGATGCCGCTACGCGTTTACAAAATATGAATAAGGGCGAAAGAAAAAGTAAAAGTTTACTTATGGTTTTTGCTTTTATTTTAGATATTGTTGAAATTACCGTTATAGATAAAAATGCGGCCGTTTATTGTAAGATTGATTTGATAAGCTTATTAAATTATAAACAATTAAACAAATTTTTCCTTAAAGAAAGGGAAAAGTGCGAAGAAAATAATTTTTAATTTGATTTCGTTTTTATCAAATATTTTTTGTTATAATAAAATTATAATTTACTATAAGCGGAGATATAAATATGGATAATAAATTATTTTGTTCTTATTGCGGTAAAGAAGCCACCCCCGGCGCAGATGTTTGCTTAAATTGCGGTTGCGAAATAAGAAAAGGTAAAAATTTTTGTATTCATTGCGGCGCGCAAGTTCAGCCGGAACAAGCAATTTGCTTAAAATGCGGTTGCAAATTGAGAAAATATAACAACGGAAAAGATAAAATTACAGCCGGTTTACTTGCTATTTTTTTAGGTTGGTTAGGGGTTCATAAATTTTACTTAGGCAAAACCGGGCTTGGCGTTATTTATGCCTTATGCGGCACTATTGGTTGGATTTTAATTTTGCCGCCTGTTATTATCTCTGTAATATCACTTATAGAAGGCATTATTTACCTTTGTATGAGCGATGATGATTTTGACGCAAAATATAACTAATTAGTCATAATATAAGAGAAGTGTAAAGGACCTTTGATGAAAATTAGGGGTCCTTTTTTATTGTTTTTACTGGGTAAAAGTCAGAAGAAATTTCTAGGAAGAAGTCCCAAAAAAGCTTGCTTATTTTTTTTTTTTTGATAAACTGACTTTATGAAATAAAGTCATACTGAGGTGTTTTTGCTCAGTATCTCTTCCTGTTTTTTTAAAATAAAAGCGGTAGAGATTGCGGACAAAGACCTTCCGGAATGACGAATAAACAAAAGAAAAAAAGAGGTAAAAAAGTATGAAAAACCGCGCATTTACTTTAATAGAATTATTAGTCGTTGTTTTAATTATAGGTATCTTGGCTGCTATTGCTGTGCCACAATATCAAGTAGCTGTTGCAAAATCGGAATATTCCACTTTAAAGGAAAAAACAAGAGCCTTAGCTGAAGCAGTTAATAGATATAATCTTGCAACAGGCACAACACCCAAAAAACTTGCTGATTTAGATATTTCTTTTGGTGATGTTTTAAGCGACCTTAGGTGTTCTGGAGAAAATTGCAATTTTGATGTCATTTTTAATAATGGAGAAGAATGTAATGTGTGGGGCGATGCAAACGCTATGGTAAGGTGTGCCTTAAAAGATTCCAAAATGGCTTTTTATTATTTTTGGAACACATTAAAACCAAAGATGTGTTATAGCAAAAAAGATTATGATGCCGGCTTAAAAGTTTGCGCCCAAGATACAGGACATTCTGCTTGTTCTCGCGATTGGTGTACTTCCGATGATTATAGATTATTTGACTATTAATTTTAAAAAATAATTTAGCTATAAAATACCAAAATTTCAATTTCTCACTAAAAGTATACAAAAATAGAGAAAAAATATCTTCTCACACGGCTCATAATATTATATAATTAATATATATCTTTAGTGAGGCAAAAGTATCTTTTAGTGAGAAATTGAAATAAAAAATGACAGAAAATAAGCAACAAACAAAAAACAATCAAAATAAAAACAAATATTCATCAACTGTTTTACTTCCTAAAACAAATTTTCCGATGCGTGCAGGCCTTGCCGCAAAAGAACCAACTTTGCTTAAGTATTGGCAAGATTTAGAACTCTATAAAAAAATGCTTGCAAAAGCCAGTAAAAAGGAAAAATTTATTCTTGCCGACGGACCCCCTTATGCTAACGGCCGTATTCACATGGGCCACGCTTTAAACAAAGTGCTAAAAGATATTATTATTAAAGCCCACGCCTTAATGGGTTATTATACGCCCTATGTTCCGGGGTGGGATTGCCACGGACTCCCGATAGAACAAGCACTCATTAAAGAAATGAAAATAGACAAAAAGGAAATTACCGATATTCCCGCTTTTAGAAAAAAAGCCCGCGCTTTTGCCCAAAATTTCGTCAATATTCAAAGGGAAGGTTTTAAACGCCTTGGTGTGCTTGGTGACTGGGATAATCCTTATCTTACTATGTCGCCTATTTACGAGGGCCTTACTGCTGAGGCTTTCTTTGATGCCCTTTTAAAAGGTTATGTTTATAAAGGCAAAAAGGCAATTTATTGGTGTCCTACCTGCGAAACTGCTTTAGCCGATGCCGAAACCGAGTATCACGATAAAGTTTCCACCTCAATTTATTTACGCTTTAAAATTAAAGAATACAAAAAGGAAATTTTTAAAGATATTGATACCTCTAAAGATATTTATTTGACCGTTTGGACCACAACTCCCTGGACTATACCTGCCAATATGGCAGCAGCCGTAAACGCAGACGAAGATTACAGAGTTATGCTCCAAGAAGACGGCACTTATATTATTGCCGCAGATAAACTTGCCGATGCTTTTATTAAAGATTGCGATTTGAAAGTTAAATCTTCCACAAAAGTTGCGGGTAAAGATTTAGTCGGTATCAAATACGAACATCCTTTAAATAAAAAATTAAACCCCGTTATCAATACTGATTTCGTTACAATGGATAGCGGTGTTGGTATCGTTCATATTGCTCCCGGCCACGGCGAAGACGACTTTTACGCCGGTCTTAAATGGGGGCTTGATATCTTCTGCCCTGTTAACGAAAAGGGCCTTTTTACCAAAGACGCAGGCGAATTTGAAGGTTTACACATTTTTAAAGCAAATCCTATCATTATTGAACGCCTTAAAGAACTTGGTTCCCTTATCAAGCAACAAGATATTACGCACAGCTACCCGCATTGCTGGAGATGTAAAAAGCCAATCATTTTCCGCGCTACGGAACAATGGTTTATGGCAATTGATAAAGATAATTTAAGAAAGAAACTTGTTAGCGAAATTGAAAAGGTTAAATGGTATCCCGCAGGCGGGCAAAAAAGAATAACTTCTATGGTTGAACTCCGCCCGGATTGGTGCTTAAGCCGCCAACGCTTCTGGGGTGTGCCTTTGATGGTATTTTATTGTAAAAAATGCGGTAAAATCCAAGTTGATGCCAATTTATTTAAGTATGTTGCGGATAGAGCCAAAAAAGAAGGCAGTGATTTTTGGTTTACCGATACTTGCGAGCAAATTTTACCCAAAGGTTATACTTGCTCTTGCGGCAGCACAGAATTTACTAAAGAAAAAGATATTTTGGATGTCTGGTTTGACTCCGGTGTATCTTGGAAGGAAACTTTAAAATACCGAGAACTCGGCCACCCGGCTGATGTTTATCTTGAAGGTTCAGACCAGCACCGCGGTTGGTTCCAAACTTCCTTAATTGCTTCTACCGTTTTGGAAGATAAAGCACCTTTCAAAAAGGTTATTACCCATGGTATGATTTTGGACCAGGAAGGCCGCGCAATGCACAAAAGTGCCGGCAATGCTATGTCGCCGGACCAAATTATTAATAAAAACGGCGCAGATATTTTAAGATTATGGGTAAGTTTTACTGATTATTCTGACGATGTCCGCCTTTCAGAAAAGATTTTGGAAGGCCCTATTGACAGTTATAGAAAAATCAGAAACACTATCCGCTATGCTCTTGGCAATTTATCTGATTATGAACCAAACAAACATCAAGTGGCATACGAAAACTTAAACGACCTTGATAAATATATGCTCGGCAGATTAGATGATTTAATTAAAGAAGTCCGCCAAGATTATAAAACTTTTGAGTTAAGAAGAGCTATCAGAGCAATAACTGATTTTTGTATACTTGACCTTTCTTCCTTGCTCTTAGACGCTTCTAAAGACAGACTTTATACTTTAGGCGAAAATTCCCAAGCAAGAAGAAGCGCACAAACTGCTTTAAGTCAAATTGTTATAACAATTTTAAAACTTTTGGCCCCGATTCTTTCCTTTACGGCAGAAGAAGCCTGGCAGGAAATTAAAAAATTGCCTCTTGGCAAAACTTTAGAAGAAAGTATTTTCCTCAGCGATATGCCTGAAAATACCGGCTATCAAGTTAGCAGTGAAATTGTTGAAAAATGGACCAAAATGCGCGAAATCCGCAGCCAAGTTTTAAAGGCTCTTGAAGAAGCCCGCCAAAAAGGTTTAATCGGTTCTTCTTTGGAAGCAAAAGTAGTATTTAAAACTTCCGAGACTGCTTTAAAAGCATTTTTAACAAATACTCTTAATTTATGGCCGGAAGCAGCAATAGTTTCTCAAGTGGCATTGGCAGATGGTCCTGCTGACAAACTTGAAATTGCCATAGAACATGCCAAAGGCTCAAAATGCCCGCGTTGCTGGCAATGGAGAGAGGATATAGGCACAGACGCCAAACACTCTGATTTATGCTCCAGATGCGCCAAAGTTTTAGAGGAAGAAAAAATCAGTGTCCCCGTTTAAGAACTATAAAAAGCCCCTTTTATATATCTTGCTTATTTTTGCCTTAGACAGAATAAGCAAGATATGGGTTTTGTCAAAATTAAAAGAAATTGGCAATATTGATATTTTGCCTTTCTTTAAATTAACTTATGTTCAAAACACAGGGGCGGCTTTTGGTTCTTTTCAAAACGGAAATACGGCTTTAATTTTTGTCAGTATAATTGTTCTTTTAGCACTGATAAAATACCGCAAAGATATTTTTGAAATGGGTAAACTTGCAAGTTATGGCTGGGTATTTATTATCGGCGGTGCTTTAGGTAATTTATATGACAGAATTTTTATCGGCCATGTGGTGGATTATTTTAATTTTATTGTTTGGCCGGTTTTTAATGTGGCAGATAGTTTTATTACGGTTGGCGCCTTAATGCTTGCTTGGTGTATTTTAAAAGACGAATATAAAAAATTTAAACAAAAAAGAGAGGTCAAAAAATGAAATATTTTTTAATATTTTTAACTATTTCAACTTTGTTTCTCGGTGCTTGTTCAAATAATGATAGCAAGTTTCTTAAGGCAACCCAACTACTCAAAGAAAATAAACCGCAAAAAGCCTTAAAAGTTTATAATGATATTTTAAGAAAAGATCCTAACTATGTTTCGGCTTTAATTAACCGCGCTTATGTTTATGAAAAACTCGGCGAGAAGGCTATGGCTATTAAAGATTATAAAAAGGCTTTAAAAATTGTTCCAAACCAAGTGGATCTTTTAAATAATGTTGCCGTTTATTATCTTGATCAAAAACGCCCGCAAATTGCAAAAGAATATTTAGATAAAGCGCTTACTATTCAACCTAGCTACACTATTGCTTATGTAAACCGCGCAAAAGCAAATCAGATGATGAACCGAAGTCAAGAAGCCTTAAAAGATTTAGATTTTGCTTTAGGGCTTGAACCTGAAAATATAGAAATTATTTTAAATAAAGCAATTATAGATTATAAAATGACCAATTTTAAAGCAGCTATTGATGGTTATAGCGAAGTTTTGGCTTCCCGTCCTAAAGATTACAAAACTTATTACAGAAGAGGCCTTGCCTTTTATATGCTTAATGCCTATCAAAATGCTTTTAACGATTTTAATACATCTTTAGGTTATAATAATGCGTATATTCCTTCCATTTTTGCCCGGGCGCAACTTTTGTTTGCCCAAGGCGATTATGAAGGCGCCTTATCAGATCTTGATGTTTTAAAAACAATAGATAATAAATATGCCCCGGCGTATGATTTCACCGGCGATATTTATGCTATTGAAGACCCTATTAAAGCAGTGGCTAACTATATTGTTGCAAAAAGGTTAGACCCTGTAAATACAAAACGCTATGACGCCAAAATTAAATTAATGAGAACAGAAAAAGGGCGTCAAGCGGTAATTAAAAAACGACTTGAAAGGATATAATTTATGCCAAAAGTTTTTGCCAGTTCATCTTATATTATTAGAGGTTGGCTTTGCGTTCTGGGATTAATTATTATTTTAATCGGATATTTATTTGATTTTTCCGGCGCAACCCTACTTATTCTAAGTTTTATTTTCTTTTTTCTCGGGGGGGATTTGTTTTTGAGAAATGCTTACAGGGAATTTTCCTCTTCGCATTTCGGTTTTAATTTTTTTATCGCTTTAAACACCTTCGCTTTGCTTATTTTTAGTATTACAAATAATATTTTAGAATCCTCCGGTTATGAAATTTCCGGTTTGTTTTTGCTTATTCCTTTAACTTTTTGTTTAGCTAATTTCTTAAAAGCAAGGGAAGTAAGCACTATAACCTGTTCCTTCAACTTTATTAAGAGTTTGGATAATTTTATTTCCAAATCTGCCCTTTTAGTTGAGGGTGAAAAACAGACAAAAGTTTTTACTTCCGAAATTAAACCCGGCCAAAAAATATTAATAAATGTGGCGCAAAGGGTGCCTTTGGATTGTATTATCTTAGAAGGAACAACCCTTGCTGATGAACATTTATTAACAGGTAATATTACCCTAGCTGCCAAAGAACCCGGCGATTTGCTTTTAGCCGGCAGCGTTAATAAAGGCAGCCCTGTTATTGCTGAAGTTAAAAGTTCTATAAGAAGTTCTAAACTCGCCAGAGTTTTAAACGCTCTTAAAATAAGCGAACAAAAAAAGATAACTTCAAAAAGTTTTTTGGATTTATACAGTTCTTTTATAACGATATTTTTTATTTTATTTGCTTTTGTTAATGCTGTTTTAGGCTTATATATTTTTAAAGACAAAAATTTTCTTGAAGCTTTTAATGTGTTTTTATTTGCGCTTGCTTTAAGCGGGCCTGTAATTTATATGGCTTGCTTGCTTTTGCCTTTAAGATATATGAAGCAAGGCGCCTTAAATAATAAGATCATCATTAATAATCCCAACTCTTTACAAATGATCACTGGCAGCGATATTATCTATATTGATAAAACCGGCACTCTTACGACAGGCAATTTAGAAGTGGACCAAATTTTGCCGGCTAAAGGATATAGCGAAGAAGAAGTTGTTTTAGCGGCGGCAACTTCCCAGCAAGGCAGCACCACAATTTTTGCCAAAGCCTTAAAAGAATATTGCCGCGCCCATAATATCGTGCCGGAGCAAATTGTTTCAACCGAGCTACACCCCAGTTATGGCACCGTAGTAAAAACTCAAAAAGATATAATTTTTGCCGGTAGGAAAGCCTGGCTTGAAGGTAAAGGTATAAAAGTTGTTTTGGCAAATAACACCCAAGAATTAAGAAAAACAATTTTTTATCTTTCCAAAAATAATAAATTTATGGGTTGTGTTTGCTTTACTGATAAATTAAGGGCAAATGCCAAAAGTGTTGTTTCTTATTTACAGGCAAAAGGCAAAGAACTTTGCTTGCTTTCCGGTGATAATACGCCCGCTTTACAGATTGTTGCAAACCGCGCCGGTATTAAAAACTATATCGGTGATATGTATCCGCGCGATAAAGCAGCCCGTATTGCCGCAACTAATAATCTAGGCAAAAAAACAACAATGATAGGGGATAGTTTTAACGATATTCTTGCCCTTTTAGAAGCCTCCGGCGCGATTGCTTTTTCTAGGGAAGACAGCCCCTTTATCAGTTGGGTTGATATTGTTTTACAAACGCGCGATTTTATTGCGGTAAAAAAGATTTTTGATATGTATAACAAAATGCGCAATATTATACGGCAGAATCTTTTTCTTGCCATTTTAATAGGAATGGGTCTCTTTTTCTTTTTAACGCAATCCGGTCAAATAATATCTTGGTATCAATTAGTTATTTGCGTAGTAATTGCTTTACTTATAATATTTATAAATTCTGTGAGGTTAAAATATGAATGATATAGATTTTGGTTACACCAAAGACCACGCGCGCAAAGGCGCAAATGTTGTTTTACCCGCTATTCAATGCTGGGAAAATCAATATAATAGAGATTATTTAGTAAAAATTGTTCTGCCGGAGTTTACTTCCGTATGTCCTAAAACAGGTTTACCTGATTTTGGTATTATAACGATAGAATATATCCCAAGTAAACTTTGTTTGGAACTTAAATCTTTAAAATACTATCTCTTGGAATATAGGGATATGGGTATTTTTATGGAAAACATTGCCAATAAAATTTTGGATGATGTGGTTAAAGCCTGCCAGCCTAAATGCGCAAGAGTTATCGGCGAATTTACGCCAAGAGGCGGTTTAAAATCCATTATCACGGCTGAATTTGGAACTTGGAAAAATGAAAACAGATAATTTAATTATTTTTGTTGCCGGGGTAATTTGTGCCGGTTTAATTTGGCAATATTATCTTTACCCTAAATACACAAAAAAAGTTCAAGATCCTCAAACAATGATGGATCTTTTAGAGGCAGATAGAGTTGCTATGGACGCAGAACTTGCCAATATCCCGGGAGAAGTTCTTTATAGAAGCGATGTTCCGGAACAAACAGACTATGATAACGCAACTGTTCACTATATTGAAGATCCTAGTATGGTAAAAGAAAAGATTTCTATGATACAAGCTCCTGCGAAATATAAAATTATTAAGGATGCCAAAGAATATCAAAAAGTTAAAGATACTATTTCTTTAGAAGAGGAAAAGATAGATTTTTCAAAAGAAATGCTAATTTTACTTCAAAGTGCCGGCAATTTAAATGACGGATTTTTTCAAATAAAAAATATTGAAAATAATGGTAAAGAAATTATTGTATCTTATTCTTTTAATATTATAGGGGCAAAGGATAGAGTTGATAAAATTTCCGCACAAAAAACCGCCCAAAGCAGTTTGCCGGTAGTTTTACAACAAGTTTTATAAATGATAGATATTTCCGCACTCAGTTATCATATCGGTAAAAGAAGCATCTTTGAAGATGCTTCTTGTTTCATTGATAAAGGCCACAAAGTCGGCCTTGTGGGCTTAAACGGGTGCGGTAAAACAACCTTATTTAAACTTATTTTAGGGCAGTTATATCCTGATGGCGGGGCAATAAATATTTCAAAAGATATCCGTTTAGCTTGCGTTGACCAGGATATAAAAGATATAAACCAAACAGTTTTAAACCATGTTTTAAATTCCGATAAACAAATGAAGGCGCTTTATGACGAGCTTGAAAAGAACCCAACCGGCGTGCGCCTAGCCGAAATTTATGATAAACTTGACACTCTTGGCGCGCATAGCGCACCGGCAAGAGCCAGTGCCATACTTAGCGGGCTTGGTTTTAGCGAGCAAGATTTAAATAAACCTTTAAAAGAATTTTCCGGCGGTTGGCGTATGCGCGCAGCACTGGCGGCTGCTTTATTTATGCCTTCTGATTGTTTACTGCTTGACGAGCCGACAAATCACTTGGATTTGGAAACATCTATCTGGCTTGAAGACTGCCTTGAAAAACTTGATAAAACTTTAATTATTATCAGCCACGATAGAAATATTTTAAATAGAATTTGCGATAAAATTATTTTAGTTGACGAGTGTAAACTTAAAGTTTTTAACGGCAATTACGATTCTTATGAACGCCAACGCCACGAGCAAACAGAGCAAATTATCAAAGATGCCAAAAGATATGAAGAAACCCGCCGTCATCTTCAAGCCTTTGTTGATAGATTTAGAGCCAAAGCAACAAAAGCAAAGCAGGCGCAAAGCCGCTTAAAAATGCTTGAACGCCTGGGCGATGCCCCTAAAATACCGATAGAACGCAGTGTGCGTTTTACTTTCCCTGAAGCACAAATTTTGGATTCTTATTTATTTACTCTTGAAAATGTTTCCTGCGGTTATGGCGATAAAATAGTTTTAAAAGATATCAATTTAAGTATTTCCCAAGATGATAAAATTGCTTTACTTGGTGCAAACGGTAATGGTAAATCAACTTTTGCCAAACTTTTAAGCGGGCAAATTGCTTCTCAAAGCGGCAAAATGACTTATGCCCGCAAATTAAAAATTGCTTATTTTGCCCAACACCAAACCGAACTTTTAGATATTGAAAAAACGCCTTATGAACTTGCGCGCGAAAAAATGCTTGAGGCAAAAGAGGCCGAAGTTTATACCCATCTTGCATCTTTTGGGCTTGAAAAATCTAAAGCAGATACCCTTATTGAAAAATTATCAGGGGGGGAAAAGAGCAGGCTTTTACTTTCCTTAATAACTATCGGTAATCCTCATATTTTAATTCTTGACGAGCCCACAAACCACCTTGATATTGTTTCAAGGCGCGCTTTAATAGAAGCCTTAAACAATTATAACGGCGCAGTTATTTTGGTAACGCACGATTTTAATATTATAGAATCTGTCTGTGATAGACTTTTACTTGTGGAAAATCACCAAATATCTTCCTATGACGGTGATATGGAAGATTATAAAAATTATATTCTTAGAAATTGGGGCAAAGCAAGCGATAAAGAACGCGCCCAGGGTGGCGCTCAGGCACAAAAACGCCGCGCAGCAGCTCAGCTTCGCGCCCAAGCCGCACCGATTAAAAAGGAAATGAAAGCGCTTGAAAAGAAACTTGAAAATTTAACCAAGCAAAAAGAAATGCTTGAGAAAAGTTTAATTCGCAATTACGATAGCCAACTTAGTATAGAACTTGCTTTTTTAAATAAGGAGATTAGCGAAACGGAAAATAAATGGCTTGATTTATCCGGCCAACTAGAACCTTTGCTATAATATATTTATGAGGATAAATACGACAAAATTAAAAAATTTAAGAAATTTACTTAAAAAAAATAATCTTGAAGGGCTTATAATATCTGATTTTACGGATACAAAATATTTTCTTGGGGATTTTTTCCACGAGGATGAATCAGTTTTGCTTATTACCTTAAAACAAATAATTGTTTTTTCCCGCAGTTTATATGAAAATTCTTTCAAAAGAAAATATAAAGAGGCCCTTTTTATCAGCGAAGATAAAAACCGCCCGCTAGCGCTTGTTAAAGAAGCAAAAAAATTAAATCTTAAAAAACTTGCTTTTGATGAAGATAAAGAATTATATTCCGCCGGCAAACTTTATTTACAAGCCGGGTTTAAAGAAACTTCTTCTTTAATTTCACATCTTAGAACGACAAAGACGGAAGAAGAACTTAAACTTATGCGTAAGGCTACAAAAATTTCAATTCAGGCCTATAAAAATATTCAAAAATATATCAAGCCGGGCATTACGGAAATTGAACTTAAACGCAAATTGGAAGATGAAATGGTTTCCTTGGGTGCAGGCGGATTTTCTTTTGAGCTAATGGTTTCCTTTGGGGCAAATACGGCAAATCCGCACCATGTTTGCGATAATACAAAATTAACTAAAAACACCGCTATTTTATTTGACTGGGGCGCAAAATATCAGGAATATTGTGCCGATATGACGCGCTGTTTTTGGTTCGGGCCGAATATCCCGCAGGAATATAAAAAGATTTTATCTTTGGTAAAATACGCTCACGATAAAGTGATAAAAGAAGCAAAAATCAAAATGAGCGGCGCCCAAATTGATAATATTTCAAGAAGTGTAATTGAAAAAGCCGGCTACAGCAAATATTTTACCCATAGAACAGGCCACGGTATCGGTATGCAAGATCATGAGTTATCCGATATTAGCCAAATCAATGAGGATAAGATTTTAGAAAATTATTGCTTCAGCGTTGAACCGGGCATTTATCTTGAAGGTAAATACGGCGTTCGCTGGGAAGATTGTTTTTATATGACAAAAAGAGGTATTAAACAAATAAAATGAACGAGAAATTAAAACAATTCCAAAAATTACTTAAAAAAGAAAATATACAGGCCTTTTGCGTCTTAGATAATGACACAATAAGATATCTTACCGATTTCTTTTTTTATAGTCCGGGTGATGCTTATTTGTTAATTACCCAAACAAAAGCCTATTGCTTTACCAAAAAAATGTATTCAGCCGATTTTAAACGCAAAGCACCTTATGTAGTTTTGGTTGACAGTCTTGATATTGAAGATATTTGTAAAAAAGCAGCAAAATTAAAAAATAAGGCTTTTGACTCTACTTTAGCACCTTATATTCAAGGCACGGCTTTAGTTAAGGCCGGTTTTAAAACTTTGCCTAATTTTTTGGAGCAAGCCCAAGATGTAAAAACCCAAAGTGAGTTAAAGTTAATTGCCAAGGCCTGCCATATTTCCGCAAGTGCTTTTAAAATATTTCAAAAACAATTAAAAGCCGGTATGACGGAAAAACAAGGCGCTGCCCTTCTTGAAAGTATTATGACAAAACTTGGCGGGCAAGGCTTTGCTTTTGATACGATTTTAGCCTTTGGCGCAAATACCGCAAATCCGCATCACCATAACAGCGATAGAAAGTTAAAACAAAACGAACCTGTTTTGGTTGATTTCGGTTGCCGCTATAAAGGGTATTGCTCCGATATAACAAGAAGTTGGTGGTTCGGCAGTAAAGTCAGTAAAGAGTGGCAGAAACTTTTTGATTTAATGAAAGATACCCACGATTATTGCGCCACCCTTGCCAAAGATAATATAAAAGCAACAACTCTTGATAATGCGGCGCGTGATTTTATGGATAAAGCCGGTTCTTACAGCAAGGCTTTTATTCATAGTTTAGGCCACGGCTTAGGTCTTAAAATACATCAAAAACCCTATTTAAGCCCAAAGAGCCAAGATTTACTTAAAAATAACAGCGTCTTTACCATAGAACCGGGTGTTTATTACGACGGAAAATTTGGTATCAGATACGAAGACACCTATGTTTTAACACCCAAAGGCGCAAAAATCTTAACAAAATAAAAAGGAGAAATTATGATTGGAACACCAGACTTTAGAGAAGGTTTAATCTTTGAAAACGAAAACGGAGAAATGGTAGAAATTATTGAATACCAACACCACCGCAAAAGCCAAGCAAGAGCGGTCGTCCGTGTTAAACTTCGCAATTTAAACACAGGTTCTATTATTGAAACCAGCTACCGCCCCGAAGATAAATTTAAAGAAATTGAAATTGAAAAACGCCCGCACAGTTATCTTTATAAAGAAGGCGATATGGTCTATTTTATGGATTCTGCAACCTACGAACAAATTGCAGTTCCGGCGGAAAAACTTAAACAACAACTCAAATATTTAATTGATAATATGGAAGTTATGGGCCTTTTTATAGATGGTCAACTTTTTAATATTGAACTCCCGATTAAAGTTGATTTAAAAGTTGTTTCTACCGTTCCGGGTGTTAAAGGCGATACTGTTGCCAATATGACAAAGCCTGCCACCCTTGAATCAGGGCTTGAAATTAAAGTGCCATTGTTTATTAACGAAGGCGATAAAATCCGCATAGATACCCGCACCGATTCTTATGTGGAAAGAGTCAATGACTAAACTTTTAATCTTTGTCTTGCTGTTTTTGCCGTCGCTTGCTTTTTCTTTAGAAGTAAGCGGGGTTCAAAAACAGCAAGATGGCGATTATAAAATAACTTTTTGTAAGTTATTTAAGATAGAAAATATTGCTTTAGTTAAAAAATCTTTTGGTTCTGTTTTAGAAATGCCGCGCGAACTTGGCGGATATAAAAATCTTGCAATTACTTCAGAAGAACTTGATTTGAAAATTAAAAATGCTATTGAAGGCGGGGCAAAAGATAATACAAAAACTACTTGTAAGACACCTGTTTTAAAAATAGTTTCAACGCGTAAGATAAAAGAATCTTCAAGTGTTATTTGCCAAGTAAGTTTTGATGAAAGTTTAGATATAATTGCTTTTGCTTCAAAATATAAAAAAGGCAAAAAAGAAATTTATAAAGTTTCTTTTCCGCAAGATTTAAAATTTTTGGATAAGAAATATAAAGAGCAAGTGCGCGCTTTTATTTTGGAAAACACAAAAAATCTTATAGACAATAAAATATGAAATGTATAAACGCCAAAACAGGCAAAATTATCGCAGATAAGTTAGAAATGAAAAATTCCTATTTAGGCCGTCTTATCGGCCTACTTGGCAAAAAAGGCTTAAAGGGGGGGCAAGGTATTATTTTGAGCCCTTGCGCGCAAGTTCACACTTGTTTTATGCGTTTTGCTATCGATGTGGTTTTTATCTCTAAGGATTTTAAAGTTTTAAAAATTATAAAAAATATGGGGTCTTGGCATTTTAGTCCAATAGTGCTAAAATCTTTATATACGCTGGAAGTCGCCGCGGGGGAAATAAAAGATTTAAACGAAGGCGACTTTATTAAATTTACCGACTGAGGATTTTATGAAAAGAATAATTTTATTTTTATGTTTTGTTTCTTGCGCTTTTATGCTTAACGCAAAAGAACTTAGTTTTGATGATTTTTCTACTTATGCCACAGCGCAAAATGTGCGCCATTTTGCCAAAGATATAAGCGGGCTTTTGGGCTCTTCTTCTGCTACGACGGGGCGCATTTTGGGGTGGGGCGGTTTTCAACTTGCGGCGCACGGCGTTTATATGCCGCGCCCAAATAAGCACGATACCGCCTTTGGCAGCAATAAAGAAGGCAAGTTTATGCCCTTAATTCAAGGGGAAATCGGCCTTCCTTTCCGTATAGATGGTTTTGTGCGCGCTACTTCTTGGGATGGCTTAACTATTGCCGGTGGCGGCTTAAAATGGGGCATAATCAAACCGACAGAGATTTTATATACTTTCCAACCTATGCTTGTTGTTATGGCGCAAAACGGCGTTCACAGAGATTTTACTATTACCCAATATAGCGCAAGTTTAGCCCTTTCTTTTAAAACACCTTATGTCGTCCCTTATATCGGCGGCGGTGTTGATTATGGCAAACTTACCGTTGAAAGTGCCGACGATGCTTCTTTAATCGGCCGCAGGGAATTTGTTACCACTCCCAAAGGTGTTGTTGGTCTTAACTTTAAACTTCCCTCTTATTTGGATTTAAGCGTTGCGGCAAATTATACGCACTATGGGTTAGGCGCCGAAGCCTCCCTCGGCGTTCGTTTTTAGCGGCGGCTTTTTGGTAAATTTTAATTTTTTTCAAACTTCGGATACATGGGGTTGCCACCCCGCGTGGTATACCTCGTTTGAAAGAAACGCTTTTTCTGATAGAAAAAGCTAATTAAAATTTCCACAAAAATCCTTGCTAAAACAATGTGTTCTGTTTTAGCTTAATATTTCTGCTCCAAAATCATCGTTAAAATGATATGCTCTGTTTAGCTTAAAATTTCCACAAAAATTCTTGCTAAAAATTATTTTCGAAATATTTATATATTAAAATGAATATACATGGCAAGATTTACCACAGCCTGGTATATAATTTGTTTTATTTGTTAGCATTTTGCAAAGATCGTCTCCCTTATAATTATCATCATTATAAGAATAGCATACTAATATATCAGGATTATAATATCTTAGGATAGAAATATAAGGGGAGCTCATAAAACAATATACATAAGGATCAAATTGCAAATTACAGCCAGTGGAACTGGTTATTTGTAAATTCCCTCCTTTGACATTGCCAAAATTGATATCTAAATTTTCAAATTTTTTTGTATAAGTTCCATTTTGTAAGTAGTAGGCGCGGTTTGCTTCTGCAAGAGATTTACTAGCTGTAATAAGTTGCATTGCGCGGCTTTTACCAACAGCTTTTTGATACTGTGGCACAGCTATTGCCGCTAATATACCGATAATTAAGACTACAACAAGTAATTCAATAAGTGTAAATGCTTTATTATTCATTTTATTTTATCCTTAGTTTTAAGCGGAAGAGATTCCGAACAAAGACCTTTCGGAATGACGATTTATTAATAATTGTCATGCTGAGGTGTTTTTGCTCAGCATCTCTCCTTTTTGTTTTTTATTTATTTGACTTCACAATTTAAATTCTATTTTTTTTTTTTGAAAATCAAGTTTTTCTTTTCTCTGACGGAGAAAGAGGAATATTTGCTTAGGCAGTAGCAAATAAAATTGCTTTTGCAAAGCAAAAGCTGGCGTGCATTTTTAGACGAAGAATTGCTAAAAGAGTTGCTTATTTTTTTTTTTTTGATAAACTGACTTTATAACATAAAGTCATTCCCGAAGGTCGTAATCGGGAATCTCCACCGCTTTCTTAGAAATAGGAGGAGATCCCCGATAAAAGCACTCGGGGATGACAATTTAGTAAAGGAGTTTATATGAAAAACCAAGCCTTCACTCTTATAGAGTTATTAGTCGTTGTTTTAATAATCGGTATTTTGGCCGCTATTGCCGTTCCGCAGTATCAAAAAGCAGTTATAAAAAGTCGTGTATCAACTATTTTACCTATAATGGCAGATATTATTCAAGCACAAGAATTATATTATTTAAATAAGGGAGAATATACGGATAATGCCAATTTAATGGATATATTTCCTTCTAGTTGTTCTCAAGTTCAAAATGATACAGAAAGTGGAACTTGGAAATGTGGGAATGATTTTTTATTGGATATTGATGCCGGAAGGGTTATTGCTAGTTATTGCCCGGGGTATAACAATTCTTATACAGGATGTAAAGATAAAAGGATTTTCCAATTAGGATTTGGAGCAAAATATTGGAGTTCAAGTTCAATATATCCGGCGCCCAATTCTAGAAGATGTTGGCCATCAGGAAGTGAGCAGGGGGCTGAGATTTGCAAAATGTTTGGGAAACAGGTTCCAGACACGGCTGTATATGAATTATATTAATAATTTATTACTATCTTTATAAATTTAAAACCCCGCAAAAGCGGGGTTTAAATTTATCGGAGAGGGAGGGATTTGCCATTCCAGTAAAAATCCTGACGGATTTTTCTTACAGGCCGGCCCTCGTGATGCTCGCCTTTGCCTAAAGGCAAAACTCGCATAACGCTCCGGGCTTCAAATCCCTACACAACAGCAAGCAGTTGCTGTTGTTCCATCCAAAAAAATTAAACCGCCATAAAGGCGGTTAAATTTTTTCGGAGAGGGAGGGATTTGAACCCTCGATACCTTGCGGTATACAGGTTTTCGAGACCTGCTGTTTCAACCACTCACACACCTCTCCTTAGACTTAAATTATATAAAATTAAAAGCCCTATTTCTTAAAGAATAGGGCTTTTAATCGTGTGATACTAAATATCTTAATTGCCTTGTTTCTTTTGGTCAACAAGTTCTTTTACAGCACCGACAGCACCTAAAATACCGCTTGCTTCATAAGGCATAAAGACAAGTTTATTATCTTTACCGTCAGTCATTTGTTGTAAGGCTTCAATATATTTAATTGAAATTAAATAATTGGCCGGGTTAGAATATTCCCTAACATTATCTGCAACGATTTTGATTGCTTTTGTTTCACCTTCGGCCACTCTCATTTTTGCTTCGGCGATACCTTCAGCATCCAAGATTCTTGCTCTCTTTTCACCTTCGGCTTTATTGATAGCAGCTTCTTTTTCACCTTCGGCTTGTAAGATTTGTGCTCTCTTTTGACCTTCGGCTTCCAAAATCATAGCGCGTTTTTCCTGCTCGGCTTTTTTCTGTTTTTCCATAGCTTCTCTCATAGCAGGCGGCGGGGTAATATCCTGTAATTCAACGCGGTTAACTTTAACGCCCCATTTATTAGAAGCTTCATCAAGAATAACTCTGAGTTTTGCGTTAATTGTATCGCGGGAAGATAAAGTTTCATCCAAAGTTAATTCGCCGATGACGTTTCTAAGTGAAGTTTGTGTCAACTTTTCAATAGCCAAAGGCAAGGATGAAATTTCATAACTTGCAGCATGAGAATCTACCACTTGGAAATATAACAAAGCGTTAATTTGAACTGTCACATTATCTCTTGTAATAACAGACTGGCTGGGGAAGTCATAAACATTTTCCCTCATATCAATTCTGTCAACCATTCTTATTGTTGAATAAGAGTGCGGACCGCTGTCATAAGTAACCTTCCATGCTATGGCGCGCGGTGCATCTATTATCGGAACTATCCAATTTAACCCCGCTTTTAAGGTGCAATGATAGCGCCCGAATCTTTCAATAATCATTTCTTCTGATTGACTGACAATTCTTATTGCTTTTGCAGCAAAAAAGATTGCGAAAAAAACAATAACTGCTAATAATACTACTAATCCTGATGCCATTTATTTACATCCTCCTTATTTTTTATCTACAATTAAAGTTATACCTTTAACGGATTTTACTTCTACACTGTCGCCTTTCTTTAAAGGTTCTTTTGCTTTAACTTCCCACATGTCGGCATCACTTTTGATAAAAGGCTTTTCGCCTCTCATTTCTACTACGGTAAAAGTTTTACCGATTAAAGCATCAATACCACTTGCAGTCGGATGTTTACTCTTGTAAAGATGTT
Source organism: Elusimicrobiaceae bacterium (assembly GCA_045612285.1). Taxonomy (GTDB): domain Bacteria; phylum Elusimicrobiota; class Elusimicrobia; order Elusimicrobiales; family Elusimicrobiaceae; genus Proelusimicrobium. The sequence goes on along the minus strand of JAZKYS010000042.1, from coordinate 14,244 downwards.
TTAAAACCACAGGTCTAAGCGTAAAGAAAAGAACAAGAATCGTTAAAGCCATCAAGCCAAGCTGCCAGTAAAGGTTTATCCCCAGATAGGAAACAAGCCCTGCCACAAAGGCACCGATACCGACACAAGCTAAAGTAAAATCGCCTGTAAACATCTCTCCAATTAAAAATAAAAAGCCTAAAATAAGCCAAATAGTATATGCCATAAAAAATCTCCTAATATTAAGATACTTTTATTATATATTATTTTGCTATATTATTCTCAATAATTTCACGCGTAGTTTTTTTAAGTAGGGGATGGAGAAAATCGGGGGCAATTTCAAGAAGGCCTTTCATAACAAACATACGCTGGTGCGCGCGCGGATGGGGGATAGTTAAAGTTGGGGTATTCAAAACAATATCGTCGTAATAAATGATATCTAAATCAATTAAGCGCGGACCGTCTTTAAAGTTTGGTGTGCGTCCGAGTAGTTTTTCCGTCTCTTTTAATTTTTTAAGTAAATCTTGCGGTTCTAAATCTGTTTCAAATAAGCAAACAGCGTTTAAAAAATCTGCCTGGTCCAAAAAACCTTGCGGTTTTGTTTTATAAAAAGAACTTACTTTTTGAACTTTTCCAAACTCAGATATTTTTTTTAAAGCAGCGTTTAAATTTTCTTCTAAACTACCGATATTTGAGCCAAGCGCAATAAAAACTTTACTCTTCATAAATTGCCCCATAATTTTCTTTTTCGTTTAATTCTATACGACAAATTTGGGGGAAAGTTTTTTTAATTTCTTCAAACAAATAAATTGCCAAAATTTCCGTCGTAGCGGGGGGGATAAGATCATTTAAAATTTTATTTTCCAAGCGGGCATTTATAGCATTTAAAAGTTTTTCCACTTCTCTAAAATCAACTAAAAAGCCTTCTGCGTTTAAAAAACCTTTTAAAAAAATTTTATATTTAAAATTATGTTCGTGCTTTTGCTCATTTAAAGCACCGCCGTGATAGTGATAAGCCTTAAAGCCCGAGGACACCCAAATAGTTGCAAGTTTATTTTTCATTTTCCAAAACCTTTAAAAAATCTGCCGTTTCTTTGACATCGTGAACTCTTAGATAATCTGCTTTTGCTTGCCAGGCAAGGCGGGCTGCTTTTAAAGATAACTCAAGCGAGTAATCAGTAAAACTCTTTCTGCTTGCGCCGACAAGCATTGGAAAATCAAGAGTTTTAAAGAAATCTAAATTTTCAAGTAATTGCCAATTTTGTTCGCGCGTTTTAGCAAAGCCAAGCCCGATATCTAAAATAATATTTGTTTTTGGTAAATTTTGCGCTTTGGCAATTTCAATTTTATCTTTAAAAAAATCAAAAATATCAGTTAAAATATTTTCGTATTTACAGTTTTCCTGCATAGTTTGCGGTGTGCCGCGCGCGTGCATAATAACAAGTTTTATATTATAAGCGGCGGCAAGCCCTGCTAGTTTAGGGTCGGCCAGCGCGCTAACATCATTAATAATCTGCGCGCCTTCATCAGCGGCGGCAAGCGCCGTATCAAAATTGGTGGTATCAATAGAAAAAACAGCCTGCGGGAAGTGTTTTTTTAATTCTCGTATAACAGGTATTGTGCGTTTAAATTCTTCTTCGGGGGAAACTTCGCTTGCGCCCGGCCTTGAAGAAGCCCCGCCAATATCAATAATGTTTGCGCCTTGCGTTAAAATTTCCTCTGCTCTTTTTAAGGCATTATCCAAAGTGGTATATTTCCCGCCGTCGTAAAAAGAATCCGGCGTAGTATTTAAAATACCCATTAACTGCATAAAAAACAACTCCTATAAAACTGCTTTTATATTTTTTGAACAAATTGTAAAAATTCTTGGCGAACTTCCGGTTTTTCAAAAACACCTCTAAGCGCGCTGGTAATCATTTGGGCTTGGTGCTTTTCCACCCCGCGCGAACAAATACACATGTGCTGTGCGCGGCAAACAACCATAACGCCCAGCGGTTTTAAATTTTCCATTAAACTATCGGCAATTTGCGCGACCAAGTTTTCTTGTATTTGTAATCTTCTTGAATAAATTTCCACCAGGCGGGCAAGTTTGGAAATACCTATAACTTTTTTATCTGGCAAATAGCCAATGCTGATTGTGCCGAAAAAGGGCAAAAAGTGATGTTCGCAAACGCTGTAAAACTCAATATCTTTTAAAATGACCATTTCTTTACAAGAGCCTTCGGTAAAAGTTTTTAACACGCTGGACGGGTCTTTTTTATATCCGCTGAAAAGTTTTTCCCAGCTTTTGACAATTCTTTTAGGTGTTTCTTTTAGGCCTTCTCTGTTAGGATTTTCGCCGATATAACTAAGCAAATCGCGCCAATGGCTAAGGGCACGCTCCTGGGTCATTTTATTTTTATTAATTTGTGTATTTGCACGCTTAGGTGTATTTTTGGATATTTTTTTACTATTTGAACGCATTTTGCGGTATTCTCCTTTTTGGCTGAATTTGGTTGTAAATATAAATTATATTTTTTATATTTTAAAATCTCTTTTAAAGGTGTTTTTTCGTCAACAACAAATTTAATAATATCTGCCTTTTTAAGCATTTCTTTTGCCACATATTTTTTTGGCGAAACGGCAACAAAATCAAAATATTTTGTATCAATATCAACAGAGCCATTTGTTTCTAAATGAACCTGATATTTTTTTGCTTTTAAAAGTTTAACTAAGGGAATAATATTTTGCTCGCAAGGCTCACCGCCGGTAATAATAACAAGTTTAGCGGGATATTTTTTTATTTCTTTTAAAACTTCTTTTTCCGTCATTAAAAAATTAACTTTTTGGGCGTATTTTGTATCGCACCAGGGGCAAAGCATAGAGCAAGTGGCAAGCCTGACAAAAACAGCCGCGCTTCCGCTAAAAGGGCCTTCACCCTGAAGAGAATAAAAAATCTCATTTACTTTTAATTGCTGCGGCATCTTCGTTTTCCCAAACTTCAAGGGTTTTTAAAGTTAAATTTTTTTCTTTTAATAAGGCGGAAACTTTATCAAAAAGATACTGACAAATATTTTCTGCCGTCGGATTTGGCACAAAATCATTTAAAAATTTATGGTCCGGCAAGGCAGCTTTCAAAAGGGGTTTTAATTGTTTAAAATCATAAATCATACCGCTTTCTTGAACAGGGCCTTCAATTTCAAAAACTACTTTCCAAGTATGTCCGTGTAAATTGGCGCATTCCCCATTATAACTGGGTAATTTATGGGCGGCGGAAAATTTAGATTTTATTCTTAAAAACATTTTTATTCCTTATTTGTATTTGCCAAAAATTTAATTTTATTTAAAATAAATTGAGCGTATATAATACAAATTACAAAGCAAATAAGCCCAAGCAAAGGTATATTAAAAGGCAATATTGCCACTATTAATAAGAATAAGAATATCGGCGCAAGTAAATAGCAGCAAATACTACAAACATCACCGAAGGAAACTTCCGCCTTTACAAATAATTGGCTTATCGCCACGGCAATTAGGGCTAAAATCAAAAAGAGAACCATAAAGAAACCTATAATAAAAGGGGTAGTTATTACGGCTACCATTAATATAATTTTATTTATGAAACTTATAATTTGGTCTTTGTTATCGCGTATATATTGCCCGTTTATAGAAAGGTTTTCGTCTTTATTAATTGAAAATTCGCGCACTTCCATACGCCCGTTTGCTAGAGTATAAACGGCTTTATCTGTTATAAGCACGCCTATATTTTCCTGTTGCAATTTTGTTGGGTAAACAGGCTCTGTTCTGGCGGTATCAAAAACAATTTTTTGGTCAAAACCCTGTTGGGAAAGAATGTCCGATTCCTTAGCATTATCTGTAAGCATTTGGTCAAGGCTGATTTCATAATATTCATCATTATTGGCAATCAGTCTGCCGTCTTTTACCTGTATATCGGGAATAACTTGGGCAATTTGCTCGGTTATTTGTTCAAAGAAAGGTGTTAAAGGCGGGGTTTTAATTGCCAGCACCGCAAGAAAAAGAAAACTAGTAAGAGCAAGCAAATATACTAAAAAGAGCAAAGTTTTCCAAACATTTTGTTTGGTTGCTTTGATATAAGTATCCAAACTATAAATTGCCTTAAAAGGCGAAAGTAAAAAATCCAACATAAATCCTCCGTTAAATAAAACTCTATACCTTTAGTATAGCAAAAAAAGACGATAAAAAAAGCGCTGCCTGGCAACGCTAAGTTTTTTAAAATGGTGTCACCGGGTGGGCTCGAACCACCGACCTAGCGCTTATGAAACGCTCGCTCTAACCAGCTGAGCTACGGTGACATTAAATCTGCTACTTCTTTATTATATCAAATATTTTTCTTACTTGGCAAGTTTTGAAATATTTTAGAAAAGTAAAAGCCCCACTGCCATAACAAGCATACCCGCCAAAATACCCCAAATAACTTTGTGTCCCTCGCCATATTCGTGGGCGGTGGGCAAAAGTTCATCTAGCGAAATATAAACCATGATACCTGCCGTTATAGCAAAACTTATACCAAAAGCCGGGCCTTTTAAAAAATTTCTTAATAATAAATAGCCAATTATTGCGCCTACGGGTTCTGCAAAACCTGATAAGGTGGCGTAAAAAAAAGCTTTTTTCTTATTATTAGTTGCGTGGTAGATTGGCAAAGCAACGGATATACCTTCTGGTATATTATGTAAGGCAATAGCAAGCGCAATGGAAATACCTGTTGGCGTATTTGTCAAGGTTGCCATAAAAGTTGTTAAACCTTCCGGAAAATTGTGTATCGCAAGCACAAGCGCGGTAAAAAGCCCGATATGGTGCAGTTTTGTTTCTTTATTTAAACTTTTATTTTCCAAGTGATGTGAGGGCAAAAAGTAATCAATAAGCCAGGCAAATAAAGCGCCTATAAAAAAGAAAAGTATGGTCAAGCCTTCCGCTGGTTTTATGTCGTAAATTTGGCTAAGTTCTTGCCTTGCCTGTGGTAAAAGTTCCATAAAACTAACATAAATCATCACCCCGGCAGAGAAACCGAGTCCCAAAGCAAGTGCATTTAGATTTTTCTTTTTAAAAAAGAAGGCAATAAAACCGCCAACACTTGTAGCAAGCCCTGCAAGCAAAGTTAGCAAGAGAGCAAAAGAAATATTTTGTTCCATAAAAAAAGACCCCCAAAATTATTTTAGCAGATTTTTAATTGCAATAAAATTTAATTAGCGAGCGTTTTATTAGTGTAGGGCAAAGAAGATGTGTTTGCCAAACAATGAATAGGAGGTTATATGAAAAACAAATCAAAGAGTTTTTATCTAGTGTTAGGTTTAGTTGGTGCTTTTTGGTTTACGGGCTGTTGCACTTATCCGGGTGGTATGGTGGCAATTTACGGTAATGGGCCAAGACCGCACGCGCACCACCCAAAACCGGCACCGATGATTCATCATCGTGCGCCTGCCCCGCATCATCATCACGCTTTTCTGCCGCCAAGTTATAGGCACGGCGGCGGCCCCGGCGCTAGACCTGGCGGTGGCCCCGGTGGTCCTCGCAGATAAAAACTATAAGGGAGTTCCCTTTCTTCTTCAGGAACTCCCTTTTTTTGCAATGATAAATATATAATTAGATAATTCTATATCCGTATTCCTGACTGCCTTCATAATAAATTTCTAATGGATTAGATTTTTGTTTGCAAACTTCCATTGCTATATCTGTCATTCCATGACAAAAAATTCCTTGTTGAATATCGGTTCTAAAAGAATGTATGGCATATAAATAAAAATCATCACTCATACAATTAATCCAAGATGTGGTTATAACACATTCTAAATTATTAGGGAAAAATGCAGTTGTAACATCTTGGTGAGTTATTCTTGTGCTTTTGCCAAATTCTATTGCGTTTTTTGTGATATCAATATCAAGCTCCCTAATATCAGTTGTAACTTTTCCATTTTGTAAATAATAAAGGTCTGAGCTTTTTCTTAACGCATCCATATATACAATGTGTTGGGTTAAACGGCTATTTAAAACAGCTTTTTGATATTGCGGCACGGCTATAGCTGCCAAAATACCAATAATTAAAACAACAACTAATAATTCAATAAGCGTAAAGGCTTTACTGTTTGTTTTGTTCATTTTATCTCTCCTTATTTTTGGCACTTTTCAAAGAACAGGATATAGAATAAATCAAAAAAAACGGCTGATATATTTGAGCACGAATCAGTTACCCAAATATAACAGCCGTGGTCTGCCACCGAAAAGGTGGCAAACACTTGGCACAAAACAAACGGCTCATGACTTCCGTAAGTTTTGTGCCTCAAACGAACTGCTTTTGGACTGATTCGTGGCCTTCGGTTTCCCAAAAGCTATCTCTATTCTTAATAGAGTTCCAAAAACATTTTAAAATTGTAATAAATTGCCAAAAGCAATTTATAATTTTATTATACTAAAAAATATCAAAAATATTCGCCTAATATTTTATACAATATTATGCTTTTTCCAGCGGTTGCTGGCATAGAAAACTAAACCTATAAAAAGGGGGGTAAACCCGGCTAGAGCATCGCCGAGCCAAAAACCAAAATACCCCATTTTTAAACTAAGCCCAAACAGGAAAGATAGGCCGATTCTCAAAATAATTCCGTCTAAAAGAGCCGTTGCAAAGTTAACGCTATAATTGCCGCTGCCGTTAATAAAGGCGTTCATACCGCTGCGCGCAGCACTGCCCCAGAATATCAAAATTGCAATGGGAATATAGCGCATACCCACGCTGATAACTTCGCTATCATTGGTAAAACAAGAATAAATTTCCGTAGGAAACAAAAGCATTAATATCGTAAATACAAAAGATATACTGCAAGTAATTTTAAAAATAGCAATAATAATTTCTTTTACTCTTTCATATTTTTTTGCGCCAATATTTTGCCCCACCATAGAAGCACCCGCCGTATTAAAAGCATTAGAAATTAAATTTGTTGTGCTGTTAATTTTATTTGCCACACCCGCAAAGGCGGAAACCGCTACACCGTAGGAATTTATCCACGAGTTTACGCATAATTTTGATAAGTGTATGGAAGCATTTTTTATAGCCATTGGCACGCCGAGTTTGATTAATTGTAATAACATTTTGGGGTCCCATTTTATAAAGTGTAGCCAAGAAATTCTAAGCCCGTAATTTTTGCGGTGTTCGTAAATATACCACATACAAAAAATAAACGAAACCGCCTGACTTATAACTGTTGCCAGGGCCGCCCCTGCTGCCCCTTTTTTTAAACCAAGCACTAAAATTAAATCTAAAAAGATATTAAGTACTGCTGATATGGCAACAAAAATAAAAGGCCTTATGGAATCGCCCATACCGCGCAAAATTGCGCTTGCCGTATTATAGCCGTAAATAAAAACAAGGCCCGTAATTGAAATTGTGGAATAAGCAAGGGCTTGGCTAAAGGCTTCTTGAGGTGTGTTCATTAGATGTAAAAAGGGAACTCTTAAATAAAAACATAAAATACTTATTATTATTGAAGAAACAAATAAAAAACTAAACATTGTGGCAACAAAACGGCTTAATTTATTTTGTTTTCTTGCCCCCAGATATTGCGCAATCAGCACTTGCCCGGCATTAGAAAAGCCCATAGCAATAAAAGTTAAAAAATGGGTAATATCTCCGCCGATAGATACAGCCGAAAGCCCTACTTTACCCATACTCTGCCCAACAATAATCATATCTGCGATATTATAAATAATCTGCAGTAAATTAGAGAAAAATAAAGGCGTTGCAAAAACTAAAAGTTGTTTAAAAATCTTGCCGGAAGTAAAATCTGTGATATGTTTTTTTGCTACCATAAATAAAAGTATATCATTTTTGATAATTTTATATTTTGCTCTTTACAGAATAAAAAACCCCGATATTTTTTCTATCGGGGCTTTTAAGGTTAAAAGTGTTTTGTTATATTCAAGTTAAATATCATATATTCATAGCGTCGGTTTCCGTCCCCGTGAATAGGCGAAGATGCCCCGCGGACGATTTTTTCCGTATCATAGTAAAAAATATTATAACGGCCGTCAAAACCCCAACTCCAGCCCGTATCGCCGACATCAAATTCTAAACCTAGCCCGATAAAAGCGCCTAGTCCGCAATCCGTTTTTCTTTTATTGAGTGTCGTTCCACCATATTTAATATGTAAATCTTGTGTTGCAATATTTAAGCCTACACCAAAAGGAATATATAAACGCGCGCGGTTATCCGGGTTTAGGTTGGCGCGCCCTGTAAACATAAGTCTGTATAAATAGGTTTTATCGTCAACTTTATCAGAAGAACTCCAAGTCAAATCTCCGCCGTCAAAATCTCCGTAGGAAAACTCCGCCCCAAGGCCAAGATATTTTGAAAGCAAATATTGGTATCCGATACCCACTTCAACACCTAAAGTGCCCCAATCAACTTTAGAATCGGATGACGAATAGGCTATGCCGGAATTTTGCGTTTGAAAGCCAAGCCCAAGTCTTGCGTTAAGCACTTGCTGGCCTTCTTGTAATTGCGCAAAAGCCGGAGCGCTTAAAAATAAAACTGCCAAAACATATAAAATTTTTTTCACAAAATCTCCTTTTTATAGATTAATTCTACAAAATTTGTGGTGTTTACTGTATATTTTCTATAATTTAATTATGACCCCTGTAAAAATTTCTCTTGTGTGCTTGCTTATTTTTTGCTCTGTAATCAGCAAGGCTGCTTCTTTTGATTTTAGCCCGACAATATCTGCTTTGGGGTTTTATATTACGCCCACAAATACAAAAAGCAAAAGTTATGGTGAAGGGCAAATCGTTTTGCCTGTTAGTGTTTTTCTAAATGAAAACTTTTCCCTTCAAGCAGAATATTTCTTTGCCTATGACTATTTTAACAAGGAAACAGATTCCTATGATAAACTTGACCGCGCGGCACTTTCTTTTGATACGGAGAAATTTTCTCTTAAAGCCGGCAGGGATTTTTTAGATTTAGGTTTAAATTCTATAATTTACTTCGGTCCTTATCAAAACAGGGATTTAAAAAAGCCCACTTATTTTGACGGCGCTTTGGCAAATTATAAGCCGGTGGATATTATAGATATTTCTTTACTTGGCGGCACTTATAGGGATAAAGATTTTTACGGCGCCACTCTTGCGGTAAGTTATTTTAAAGGTTTTTACTTTTTATCTAAAGAAAAAGATTTAGATTTATCCACCTACGGTGCTGCTTTAAATATTGATACGGAAAGTTTTGCTTTTGATTTACTTGCCGCATTTAATGACGGCAAAAAATCAAAAAGTTTTCTAGGCATTACCTTGGAAGATAAATATAAAGGTAAACTATTTGCCGGTAATATAAAACTAAAAAAGAACAGGGAAGATTTTAAGAGTGAAATTTACTTCGGGGCGGAGTATCTTTCCCCGGATAAAGATAATTCGCTTGGGTATAGGCCGATATTTGCTAATTTAGACAGAGGTTTTATCTTTGGCAATTTAACGGAAGATCTTGAAACTTTAACTTATAAACTCGGCTTTTCCATAAATCCTAAAATTATTAAAGATTTAAGTGCGGATATAAAAATTTATAATTTTTCTTCCACGGATAAACGCAAAACTTCGCGCGATATCGCAAGCGAAATTGATTTAAGTATTCAATATAAGATTTCTGCTTTTAGCGCGCAAATAATTTACGGTTATTTACAGGCTGGGCAAGATTTTTCTTCTTACACAAGCGGTTTTGAAGATAAACCATCCATTAATAAACTGGGGTTTATTTTATCTTATCAATTTTAATAATTTTGAAGATATCCTCTAATTTATAAGAGACCATATTTATATTATCTATCGGGGCTACGCATTGTTCTAGGGTTGCTTTAGATAGGATATAGGTATATTTTTCCATCCATTGATTATATAAATCCATAGCAAAAGCATAAGGTAAATATTCACAGAAAATTCTTTCTTCATCCGTCGGGTCAGAAGCGGCAATGCGGTTAATTTCGGCAATTTTAATATATTGTTTAAAGCAGTTTAAGTGCTCAAAAGTTTTTCTGCCCAGAGGGGATACATTGCGGATAAGGGAAATATAAAAAACGGTTATCCAAATTCCTATAAGATAAAATAATTGAGTATAAGAAAAGCCCGCATAGTGTAGGTGTTTATCTGCAAAAGCGGCAATTATAAATATGAGAGTATTAACAATCCCAGCAATTATTTTTTTGCGCGGTTCGTGAACAACACCCGTGGCAACAACAAAAAATATTGTAAAACAAACATTTATAATAGCGGCAAAAATATTTGATACAGCAAGAGGCGGCAGCACGCCTAAAGCAACGGCTATTAAAACTGCCGGAATAATATAAATTTCATTTCCGATAATATAATTATCCCTTCGCATAATAAAGCGGTTTTCTATTTTATTTTTCATTACTGCTAAACGCTTAGCAATACTTCTATCTAACGGTGTAGGGGCGGTGTAATCAAAAAGTTCTTCAATCAAGACTTTTTCTTCATAAGGGGTATCCCACTCCGGATGTTTTAGGCGTGTTAAATATATTTTAGCGGAGTTTCCTGTTCCTTTAGTTTCTATTTTAATATAGCCTTTCATAGCTAAATCTAAAATTATACAAGATAAAAGGCGAACATCAACCATTTCATTATATAAGTAGTAAGCAAAGGCGGGGGAGATATCTTCCGGCGGGGCATAACGCGGAACTAATAAATAAACCGGGTCCCGCCCTATTATAAGCCAAGTTGTGAAAGTATAAATAATTAAAACGACAAGCAAAAATAGAGCCGTTATAAAGGAACTGTTTGCCGAAGGCGACAGGGTGTTTGCTCTAGCAAAAATATTAACAACTAAAATAATAGCTGTTAAAATAAAAAGAAAACAAAAAAGTGATAAAAATAAAAATTTAATAACTCGTATAAATTCTTTCATAACTAAAATTGTAGCAAAAAAACAAAGGATATCAAATTAATTTTTACGATAATAAAATTTACTTATTAAAACAAATATGGTATAATAATTTTACAGTTAGTTCTTTAATAAATTTTTATTTTTAGATTAAGCCCAGTTGGCGCAGTGGTAGCGCGTTCCCTTGACATGGGAAAGGTCACAGGTTCAAATCCTGTACTGGGCATATTTTATTGGCAATTTTTGCCAATAAAATATGCCCAATAGCGCATAAACTGCTTTATGCGCGGCAGGATTTGAAAGCCGGAGCGTTATGCGAGTTTGAACGAAGTGAAAGGCGAGTATCGCGAGGCGGGGTCGCGAGCGCCGCACGTCAGTAAGGCGACTTGTGACCAAATCCTGTAAAATATTTCGCTAGTAAAATATGCCCTTGTAGAAACAACAACTGCTTGTTGTTTCTTCGCAAATTGAATTTTTCATCCTTTTATAGATATGAATTTTTGCAAAAGCAGTTGATAATGTTGTGCTCCTTGGGCAGTGCCACCTTTTCCGTTAGTATATAAAAGTGTTTTTTTCATAATTTTCCAGGTTTTTAGATAATTTTTATATTTTTATTCTATCAGTTTATTTTTTATATAATTTTAAATATGAGAAAAATATTTAATTTAATAGCAAGTTGTTTTTTTGTTCTTCTTGCTTCATCTTCTTTTGCGTTGAATAATTCCAGTAGTTCTAATTATGATGAAAATTTCATTATAACAGGCGATTTAACTGCTGTAATAGTTTCTATTGCCTTATTTATTTATCTTGTCAGATATTTCATAGTTTCATGGCGAAAAGTAGGGCGCGACCCTGTTTATCCAGATGTTGCGTATTATGAACCGCCAAAAGATATTTCGCCTGCTTTTGCTTATTATCTTTATAATAAAGCAATAGATGCAAAATTGATAACCTGTATACTTTTAGATTTGACTATGAAAGGTTGTATTGAAGTGCGAACAACACAAGGGTTTGCTTTTAGTAAAGTGTCTTTATTGTGTAAAAGGTCTTTCGGCCCCAATTTATCAACAGATGAAAGAATATTTCTTGATTATATGTTTAATTCTTCAAATGAGCGAGTGCTTGATCACACCGCCGGGAATATAATTGAAGATTTTGCAAATAGAATAAAAAAATTTTTCGATATAGAAACTGAACTTTACATAATAAGAAATAAAAGTTATACAAAAGAAGCTCTTTTAATTGCCCTCAGTTTGGGGGTGGTGCCTTTTATTTTCTTATCACCGATAAAATTAGCGGTTGTATCAATTTTTACAACTATGCATTTTGCGATATTTTTCTTCATATTTACCTTTTTTTTAAAAAAACGGCTTAAATTATTTTTTAAACTTTTGTTTACTTTTTTTTATGGTACGATTTTTCTTCTTCAGACGCCTAATACTCCTCTTTACCGTTTATGTGCCGTGTTGTATTTCGCAGCGATATGGGGAGTAGAACTTTATGGCAAATTGATTTATAATATAACCCCTAAAGGTAAAGAGGTTTTTGAACAGTTAGACGGCTTTAAGAAATATATTAAAATAGCGGAAATTAACCGCGTAGGTGCTTCTAATCCGATGGATGATGAAAAAATATTCTGCGATTATTTGCCTTATGCTTATGCCATGAATTTAGAAAATGCGTGGATGAAAAAGTTTTCAAAAAGCGTAGCCATAGATGCTTGTGTTGCTTGCGCACGCGGAGGCGGTGCTGCTTTGTGGGCAATAGTAAGAAGTTTTTGCCCTGCTATGCCTTCCGGCAAGAAAGACGAAAGAGGCTAAAAGCCAAAAAATCAAGGTTTTTATTATGAATTTACCGCAAGATTTTATAAATTATACTTCCGCTTTGTTCGGCGCAGAAAGGTGGCAACGCTTTTTGTCGGCTTTTGAGGGGGAAAGTTTAACAAGTATCCGCCTAAATCCGTGGAAGTTGCCAAAAGAGCAAATTTTTGAAAACGCCAAACCTGTGCCCTGGTGTCCAAACGGCTTTTGGCTTGCTAGTCGTCCTAATTTTACGCTTGACCCGCTTTTACATGCCGGCGTTTATTATGTTCAGGAAGCAGGTTCAATGTTTCTAGACCAAGTTTTGCGCGAATATATTAAAACACCTGTTCTTGCTTTAGATTTGTGCGCTGCGCCGGGCGGTAAATCAACTTTAATGCGCGCAGCCTTGCCGGCGGGCTCAATGCTTATCAGTAATGAGCCGGATAGAAGGCGCGCAAATATCTTGCTTGAAAATATACAAAAGCAAGGCCACGCGGATGTTCTAATAACTCACAACTATCCGCAAGATTTTAAACAGACAAAATGGCTTTTTGACGCAATTTTGGTGGACGCGCCCTGCTCGGGCGAAGGTCTTTTTAGAAGAGATAAAGAAGCCATAAAAGAGTGGAGTTTAAATAATGTTCTTTTCTGCCAAAAACGCCAACAAAAAATTTTACAGGATATTTGGCCTTGCCTTAAAGAAGGGGGGCTTTTAATTTACAGCACTTGCACTTTTAATACGCGCGAAAATGAGGAAAATGTCAAATTTATCGCTGAAGAACTTGGCGCGGATATTTTGCCCGTTTCAACAAAACCCGAGTGGAATATAAGCGGCTCTTTACTTAAAGATTGGCAAAAACCTGTTTACCGTTTTATTCCCGGCACAACAAAAAGCGAGGGCCTTTTTATGGCAGTTTTGCGCAAAAAAGGCACTTTTGACGGCGCGGGCATTTTGCCACAAAGCGCAAAAAAACACGCTGAGTCAAATAAACTTATTCATTTGCTTTATGACGGCCACCCTTTGCCCGAGCAAAAAGGTAAGGAAGAAATACCCACAGTTGCAGAGGCGCTATCTTTAAATTTCCCAAAAGATAAATACCCGCGTGTTAATTTAACTTTAGAACAAGCACAGCGTTATTTGCACCGCGAGGCCCTAATTTTACCTCAAGAAACGCCAAAAGGTTTTGTTCTTGTTTGCTATCAAAATCAGCCGCTTGGTTTTGTTAAAAATCTTGGCGAGCGCGCCAATAATCTATACCCAAAAAACTGGGCCATCAAAAAAATTTTTACTTCGGCTTTTTGATAAATTTTAATTTTTTTCAAACTTCGGATACACGGGGTTGCCACCCCTCGCGGTATACCTCGTTTGAAAGAAACGCTTTTTCTAAAAGAAAAAGCTAATTAAAATTTCTACAAAAATCCTCGCAAAAATAATGTGTTCTGTGTAGGCTTAAAGAAAATAAAAAATAGGGCGGCGCGGTTGTGCGCACCTAAAAAATCCTTGCTAAAATTATTTGCTTTAGCTTTTGGGCTATTTTTAATTTTTTAGAAATTTATTTTTTAGTTTGAGGT
>JAZKYS010000041.1:0-21913 GCA_045612285.1 Elusimicrobiaceae bacterium | reverse complement strand
TTAAGATTGTTCCAAGAATATTCAGCAGGCAGAGGAATATTGGCAGGCAGTTTTGGAATAACAGGAATCTTAAACGAATATCACGGCGGGCCCAGTGCCGGCAGGGAACTTTCTTCCTTAGAAAGAAACAATATTATCAGCAATGAAAGGCGCAAACAACAAGCTAAACAACAAGCAAAAGCCGACAAAAAACAAGAAAAAGCAAATAAGAAAAAAGAAAAATCTTCAAAAAAGAATAATAAGCAAGTCCAGGAAGATATCCCCTATATTTATGAAAGAGCGGACGCAAACAATATTAATATAGGAAATCAAAGAGTGGCCGCAATGACGCCTGTGCCTGTTTCAGTCGGTTCAGTGGAATATATACCGGCAGGAACAAATGGTCAGCATCTTGAAGTTTTACAAGGTTTATTTGATAAAGTTTTTGGCAAGAGATATACTAACAGATTATATGCTTTGCCAGTCCCGTTGCCGCGTGTTTTAATTCAACTTTTGAGTGATGGTTTGACTTTAGAGCAATTATTTAACAGAATACCTGCTATTGAAGAAGCCTTCGCAAAAGCAGAACAAAGAGTAATAGCTGTTGTGGGTTGGAATCCGGACTCTAAAGAAGTAATAGATCCTTTCTTACAATATCTTGAAGAAGAACTTGCCGCAGCCGGAATTACCGAAGAAAAGGTAGATCAACTTTTACAAGATTCTGCAGAATATTTTGAGGAACAAACAAACACAACTGTAAAGGAAAATAAAGATTCTCAAATTGATAATTATGAAAATATGCTTGAAAAGGACCCTAAAGACCTTTTGAAGGAATTAAGCCAAAAAGTAAAAGCAGATCCTAAGGATGATTTGGCCTATTTCTACCGTGCTAAAGCAAAAGCTGCCTTAAGAATCTATGTAAGTGCAGTAAAAGATATGGATAGAGCTATCGCCATTAACGGAACAAATCATATATATTATTATGAAAGAGCTTGGTTAAAACGCTTCCTTAAAGATTATCAAGGCGCAAAAGAAGATTTAGATAAAGCTATTGAATTATACAAAACTGCTAAATATTTCTATGAGCGTGCTGTTATAAAAGAATCTTTCTTACAAGATTATGCCGGCGCAGTGGCAGATTATCAGGAAGCTCTTAAATTAGAACCTAATAGAGAATTATACCAGTTATCCTTGATGAACGCCCAAGAGGCTTTAGAAGAACAAACAGAACAAGAGCAAGCCGCGCAACAGCAAAATCAGACAAACTTTGTTGACGGTGTAAAAGAACAAATTTTTGGTAAGGAAAACTCTAATAAATTATATGCCTTTATTTTACCTTTGCCGGAGGTTTTAAGACAGCTTTTAGTGGGGGAAATAACACTTGAGCAATTATTTAACAGGACCCCTGCAATTAAAAAGGCTTTTGAAAATGCCAAAAAAAGAGCCGGGCAAGTTTTAGCTGACCAAAACAGCGCAGAAGCAAAAAATCTTTTCTTAGGTTATCTTGAAGAAGAGCTTGCAGCTGCTAATGTTGACCCGAAAAAAGCAGAAAGACTTTTACAGATATCTAGAGATTATCTTAACGAAAAACAAGATGAACCCACAGCAAAAGAAAATACGCAAAAAGATAATAAACCTGCTTCCATAAATTATGAAGCGCCGAAAGTGGCAGTAAAAGTTTATGATAATAAATCTATTGATGAGTTAATTGTAGAAGACCCTAAAGGCCTTTTAAAAGAATTAAGCCAAGCAATAAAAAATGACCCTAACGACGATATGGCCTATTTTTACCGCGCTAAAGCAAAAGCAGAGTTAAAAATCTATACAAGCGCGATAAAAGATTTAGATAGGGCAATCGCTCTTAATCCCACAAATCACGAATATTTCTATTTAAGAGCCTGGCTAAAACGCCTTACACAGAATTATCAAGGGGCAAAAGAAGATTTAGATAAGACTATTGAATTGTTTGACAACCATAAATATTTTTATGAGCGTGCGGTTATAAAACATTATTACCTTCAAGATTATCAAGGCGCAATAGAAGATTATAAAGAAGCCCTTACTTTAAAACCAAATACGGAAAAATACCAATTATCCCTTGAAGGCGCGCAAGAAGCCTTGGAAGAACAAGAAGAGCAAGAACCGTCCCAAACGCAAGAAGAAAATACCCTAGACAAAAGTGTAGCAGGGGTAAATAATTTGTTAAATAAATTCGGCGGTATATATATGCCGATTATTTTGGCTCATATTGTTAAATCCCATAGCAAAATTGTTAATTATGAAGCACCTAAATATACACAAAAATGGGCTTCTTTTAAAAATATGTCTTCAAAAGATATTGCTAGAAAATTAAATCACACTCCAAATAGATATTTATTAGTAAGAGATAAATATGGCAAATTGCCCGTTGAATATGCTTTAAAAAATAAAAAATTAACCGGAAATGTTGTTAAATCAAATGATGCTTTTATATACGTTTACTTGTATTCCAGTCAAGCAGGGCTTACCCCTAATAGCATAATAGACGAGGAAAAAGGTTTAACCCTTGCCATGGTTGTGTTAAGAGATGAAAATCCTATAATAGAAGATGTTAAAGAAAAAACAAAATCTTTTAGTTCCTTTTCTTTTATTGTGTCTGATGTTGATGTTAGTAAAGTTGATAAAGAGGGGAATAGTTTACTTAAATATTTAATTGAAGGCGCAAATCCCGTAGAAAATGCCGAAACTTTATTTTCCCGCTTGACTCCGGAACAAAGGAAAGAACTTGTTAATAGAAAAAATAATCATGGAGAGGGCGTATTAGATTTCTTGGACAGCGCTTCTATTCCCTCTAATCATAAATTAAAACTTCTTATGGTGTTTAAAGAAATGGGCCTTAAAATTGATACTTCTTTGTTAAACCAAATAAAAACCACAGATTTAAAAAATTACTTACAAGAAATACTGCAGCAAGTTAAAAAAGAAGAAGCCTATGCTGCTTATACTAACCAGGTGAAAACAGCTTTCTATAATCCGACCCCGGGCCAAGCTGTTATCTCTAAAGACGGCAAAAAAGTTTCTTTGGCAATTTTAACTTATATAGATGAGAAACTTGCATCTGAGTATATTGATAAAGTTCAAAATATAAATGAACTTAATGCTGATGGCTTTACCGCTTTGATGTATGCGGCCAAAAACCCAAATGCCAAAGTGGCCGAACTTGTCTTGAAAAAAGGCGGCAGTGCTAATATCAAAACTAAAGACGGCAGAAGGGCTTTGCTTGTAGCAAGAGAAGCTAATAATACAGAAGTAGTAAAAATTTTGGAAAAGAAGGATAAAATTTTTAAACAGCAACAAAAAGCCGAAAGAGAAGCCAGAGCAAATATTTTAAATTTGAATCCTGATAAAACAGAGTTCGTAGCGCAGAGAAACCTGCTTCCCAAAAAGAGCGATTTAAGGGGTTTATATGTTAGTTTGGAAAATTCCGGCGATCTTATTGCCCCGCTTGAAAATGCCGAAGATTTGCGTTATGTATTAACGGATAATGATGTTAAACTAAAAGAAGAAAAACATTTATCTTCTGTTTATGATGCCGTTAAAAAAGACCCTTTTAAAGATGATACCCATAAAGTAATGGCTGTATTACAAGGCGGGGGAAAACTCTTTATTTTAAATCACGGCCTTGTTATAAAAGATGCCAATACAGGCGACTTGGCAGCAGATATTATACCTGACCCGAGAAGATATTACGGTATTGTCAGAATTATTCATAACCATATACCCGGTGTAGCACCTATAACTAAAAACGACTTTATGCTTTTGCCATCAATAGTGCGTTCAAAACCTTTTTATGAAGACGGTAAATTTGTTGTTTATCACACACCTCAACCGGATGGCAATATTTTGGTGTCCACATTTGCTAAGGTTAGTGAGGACCAATTAATAATTGTATCTATGCGAAAAATTTCTAAAGAAGATGCCGCAAATGATGCTAAAAGTAAAGAGGTTGTAGCCACGGCTGCTTCGCAAGAAAATCCGGGTGATAAGGAAAATAACAATTCCGCAGAAGATACACCGAAAAGTGTTCCTTTAAACGGAAGACCGATGACTGATTTTTTAGACGGGTTTGGCGATAGTTTAAAAACTTTCGTAGATAATTTGCTGATCGCAAGCAAAGCAATAATCAGACCTTTTGTAAGTGATAGAGATTTATTTTCTCCTACGAGAAATAGGCACAGAGTTCGTTTTGAAGCGGAAGATTTTTACGGGCAAGGCAATCCTTTTAGTCTTGAAAAATTTGGTGTTGCCAAATTACCTGAAATAGATAATCCGCAAGATTATACCGTCTTAGTTGTTCAAGATGATAAAAATATTCTTAATCAGGCTAAGGCCTCTTTAAGGCAAAAAGGCTTTAAGGTTCTTACCGCAAGCAGCGGTGTAGAAGCTATGGCAGTATTACAAAATATACATAAGAACAAAATTCCGTTGCATTTTATATTATTGGATAGTTATATTGCTCCTGGGGCAAGCGGTTATGAAGTAGCCCAGTATATTTTTGATAATGATTTAGATACGGTTATTGTAAGTTTTTCACAAGGCGCAGGGGACCCTTCTAAGAGATGGGAAAAAGGTTTTGATTATGGCTTTAGCACTTCTGTAAATGATATTAGCCAAGTGGGTAATTTTGTTCATTATTTAATAGCCAGATACCATTTTAAAGGCGGGCAAAGCGTAGAGAAAACAGACCCGAGCGTTATTTTTGACGGTAATACCAAAACAGGTGAAACAAAATTAGATAATCCAAAAGATTACGGTATAGCTGTAGTTAAAGATGCTAGCGACAGCAAAAAGGTTCTTGAATCTTTGCGTAATCAAGGTTTTAATGCAATAGAAACACAACACGGAGTCTACGGTATAAACTTTGATTTTGAACAAAAAAATAGAAAGTTAAATATTATTTTAGTGGGAAAACATAATAAAGAATATTTGAGTGATAATGAAGCAAAATTTTTGGAAAGCAATAATATTGCTTTAGTAAAAATAGATTACGAAACAGCCGATTTAAGCAAAATCGGAGCTTATGTTTCCAATTTGATAAAAGAAAGAAACCTGCAAGGTGTTCCTTCTAATAAGAATACAGACTGGGTATCTTTTGATTTGACGGACCGCTCTCCTGTTTACAATGCTAATTTTGAAGGGGAGTATGATATTAAAAACCCGCAAGATTATAATGTTTTAGTAGCTTTGAAAGATGAGGCAAATCTCCAGGCAGTATCAAATGTTTTAAAGAAAAAAGGCTTTAATATTATAACCGCCACAAGTGTTGAAGGCGTTTTTGAAGCACTTGATGAATATAAAGAAAATGGTGAAACAATACATTTTATCTTTGCCGGTGATTTATATACTATCAATATGTTTGATATAGAAAATAAAGTTAAAGAAGAAAAATTAAACACTATTATAGTAGGCGTAAAAGACCAGAGCAATGTTATAGGCAGTTTTATAGTAAAATTAAGTGATAAAGATAAATTTGGCAATTTCTTATCATACTTAATACAAAAATATGGTTTTAAAGGCGATAAGAGGAAAGCCAAAAAAACTCCCTCTGTAAAAAAACAAGAAGTTAAAGCACCGGCTCCACAGCAGGAAAGACCTGCTGTTCAGGAAAGATATGTCAGTCCGTTTGGTGCTTTCTTGCCGGGTAGTTCTGATTATGTTTATGAATCTGTTGCCAGAAGAGATATTGATAATTGGAGTGCAACGGTAAATAAATATATCAGAACAGAGGTTAAAGAGGAAGCAAGTCCTAATCCAAAGACAAATAAAGATAGATTTTATTATAATCCGGAGGACCATTATATTCTTGAGGCTTTTGAGGGGGAATACTCCGTAGAAAACCCACAAGACTATACAATCTTAGTTGTTAATGATGATGCAAATTATACCAAAAATGCCGTTGCTTCTTTAAAAAAGAAAGGTTTTAATGTCTTATCTACAAGAAACGGAGAAGAAGCCCTTTCAATGTTAAATGCAAGTAAAAAGAACGGTAATACAATACATTTTGTTTTATTAGATAGTTGGGTAGATGAAATAAATGGTTATGAGGTAGCAACAAAACTTTATGAAGATAATAATGACGCTATTATTATTGCTTCATTTAATTTAAAAGAGCCTATTAAATATTATAGAAAAGGTTTTGATTATACAATTAATGCCAAATATAATAAGGATTTATCTAATGCCGGCGATTTTATATCATACTTAATACAAAAGTATGGCTTCAAGGGAACACCAAAAAAGAAGCCCTCAAGCAATAATAGTATAGGGGCTACACAGACTTACTATATAGAACAGAACCAGAATATCATAGCCCCAGAAGATTTATCAAAGCCCGTAGAGCAAGCAAAATTAACAACAGAAATAAAAGAGGAATCAAACCCTCTTTTTATTTTGCCTAATTCGGCGGAATTTAATAATACATCTTCTGCAAGTGTAATGCTTTTATTATCTATTATTTTATTTTCCAAAATCGGGTTGCCGGGCCATAAATTTATCAAAGGAAAAGTAGAAAAAGACCATACATATATTTATTATACGGAAGATGTTAAAAGTCAAAATGAAAGACCTTTAAATATAAAATTTAAAGTAGACCCGAATTTAAGAGCATTTCGCAGATATAATAGAATTGTTTTTGATAAAGAAGGCGTTGCCTATTACAGAGGGGATAAAGGCACAAAAATTATGTCTAATTTCTATATGACAATTTCTAATAAAAAGAAAGATTTAAAAATTTTGATAAATGCTGTAAAAAACAGTAAACTTGCAACCCCTTTTGATATTAAATTAACTTATTCTAAATATGATAAAGCAGATTTCCAAAGAGTTTTGCTCTACGATTCCGAAGGTAATCTTTTAAATATAAATATTTTAGTGCCGGAAGGTTTTTTGAAAGAAGGCCAAGGTATTATGTTCCACGACGGCGCTTTTTATACTTTTGACAAAAACACTTTAAAACGCAATGAAAAATTAGATAAATTCAGTTTAAGAATCCCTAAAAGACAAATTCGTAATTTGATAGAAGTTTTTTCTGATTCGGAACTTCCGCCTTTAACCTTAAATATGGTGCCAAATAAAGATAAAGCAAAGGTTGTTTACAGGGATGCAATGCTTACCAATGTAAGTTTGGGTAAAACATTTTCGCCGATAGCTAAAAAAGAGCTTAACCTTACAGATACACAAGCATCAGGTCTTATGCTTGGTATACAATATTTTATTCCTATGCTTTCTGTTGTTATAAGGCCTTTAATTAGAAAACTGGGCGAAAAAACAACCTTGCTTATAGCTTTAGGTCTTTCCGCTGCCGCGGGAGTTATGGTTAGTGCGGCGGGGTTTAACGGCTTTATTCACGATGTCCCAAGAGAGGCTTGGCAAAAAGCTGTTTTTGTAGTAGCTTTTGCTATGATGTCTGTTTCTACTTTACTTAGGCAGATGGTTTCAACTATTTTAATAAGAGATAATGCAGGCGTAATTAAAGAAGCAGAAGAGCAGAAAGATATAACTGCCGATAATACTACCGCACCTAATGCTATTACAAGCAAAGAAAAAATCAAAAAAACAGCAAAAAATTTATTTAGAAGAAATAGAAAAAATCAAAGAAATACATATTCAATACCGGTGGAACTTATTTTCAGTAAGGCTTTCGTTTGGAAGAGTATTGGAACTTTGGCTTTCTTGACCTTCCCATTTGTAGTAAATCACGGTGTTAGTTTGGTTACTTCGGGCGCAATAAATCCTAATTTAGATTATGCTTTTAGCTTTCCTTTCTTTGCCCTGTTATCAGCGGCGGCGGCGCTTAGGGCTTATAACACAAATTTAAGAAACAGAAGCGGAAATGATAAAAAAGACAAAAAAGATGATAAATCCTTTATTGAAAAAATAAAAGAAAATGTTTCTGCAAGAAAAGAAGAATTAAAACAATTTAAAAATAAAGATTATAGACAAGATTGGAAGAAAGAAAATGGCAGAATTGTGCGTTATTTCGTTACTTTAACGCTTGCTAACGCCCACGAATTTGTTGTATCTACCGCTTTGGCTTTGCAATTAAGTGATATTTTTAAAGATAGCGCGACTTCAAATTTTTATACAGCTTTAGGTCTTTATGCCCCGCTTTTACTTGGCAGAGCAATATTTAATTGGGTAAGGGGCAAAGCATCAAGGCCAACTTCTTTTGCTATTTTTACCGCTTTATCTTTGGGAGGAACTTTAATAATGTTCCTTAATCCTACTTCTCAGGTAATGTTGATGGTGGGCGCAGGTATTGCCTGCCTTGGAACAGGTAACTGCTTTACTTTACTTTATACCGATGTTACAAAAGGTTATAGTAAAGACAAAGAACTTACAATATCTTCTCTTGGTTCTGTTGCGGTGGTTTTAAGTGCCGTGCTAACCCTGGTGGCGCCGGAATTAATAGAAAACGGCCATTTCCAAGGGGCCTTGTTCTATGGTTTAGCTTTAATAACTGCCGTAGCAGTTTTGAGCTATCCATCTATGAAAGATTCTCCTATAATAAAATTTTTTAAAGCAAAAGATACCGCATGGATGAAATTTTATTATGTGGGAGAAGAAAAAACTGCCGAGGAAAAAGCCGAAAAGAAAAAACCTTTTGAAGATATGGGTAAATGGTGGTATACCCCTAAAAATGGTCCGGATATGAATAAACCCGAACCGCAAAATTAAAAAAATTTATAAAATACTTGCATAAAGTTTTGAAATTGTGCTATAATATTAACAGGATAAGATATGCCTGGGCCTATGGTGAAGAGCCCGAAAATATCTAAGTGCTAACGAGGCAATAAGGCCTTGTTGGTATTTTTTTTACAAAAAAAACAGGAATATGAAAACATACGAATCAGTAACAATACTTAAACCGCAACTTACAGATAATGAAGTTGCTGCTTTTGTGGAAAAAACAAAAGCGTTTATTACCTCTTCAAAAGGCGAAGTCCTTTCCGAAGAAAAGCTCGGCAGAAGAAGATTCTCCCACGAGATCAACAAAAACCGCGAAGGTTTTTATCTCTATTTAAAATTTAAAGCAGAGCCGACAATCGTTAAAACTTGGAACAATAATATGAAATTAAATGCCAATGTTTTAAGAAGCATTGTTATGGTTGCTTGCGAGCCAAAAAATAAACCGGCAAAAAAAGATAAAGCTATGCCGGCGGCGGTGTAATTATGGCTACTGGGATGCGTCTGCCGGAATTAAATTTTGTCCTTCTTTCAGGCCGCTTAACGCGCGATCCTGATAATAGGATGACTCAAAAAGGCCAAGCTGTTTGCGGCTTTGATATTGCGGTTAACCGCAGATATCTTGATAATGCCAGCGGGGAGTGGAAGGACGATGTTGCTTATGTTCCTGTTTCGCTTTTTGGTCCTGCTGCACAAAGATCACAAGACAAACTCAAAAAGGGCGTGCCTGTTGTTGTTGAAGGCAGACTCGTTCTTAATGAATATACAGATAAAGCAGGCCAAACACGCAGAGTTTTAAGAGTAAGCGCAAGAAGAGTGCAAATCTTGCAATCTGGCGATGGCTTAATGACAGAAGAAGATACTTCTGCTGAAATACCAAGCGACGCAACGGAAGACGATGTCCCGTTTTAAACACCTAGTTAGGTAATTTTTTATAGAGGAAAATAAATAAAATGTCAGAAGAAAATATTACAAATACTCAAAACGCTCAGCCCAAAGCTGAAGCCCAAAATCAAGAAAATACGCGCAAACCTTTTGCCAAAAAACGCTTTGAATCAAGACGCAAAGTTTGCAAATTCTGCGCGGAAAAAATTGACCACATTGATTATAAAAACATTCAATTAATCAAAAGTTTCACAATGGATAGCGGTAAAATCTTATCCAGAAGAATCACCGGAACCTGCGCTAAACATCAACGCCAGGTAACCCAAGCAATTAAGAGAGATAGAAACTTGGCTTTCCTCGCCTATTGCTTACCCAAAAAATAAATTTAAGGAGTTTTTGAAATGAAAGTTATTTTAAGAGAAGATGTTAAAGCTTTGGGAACTATGGGTGATATCGTTGAAGTTAAACCCGGTTATGCAAGAAACTATCTCTTGCCCCAGAAACTCGCGGAAATCGCCACACCGGCCGTAATTAGAAATTGGGAACTCGGTGCTGAAAGAAGAAACAAAAAAATTCAAGCTGAACTTGCCGCCGCTAAAGAAGCAGCAGCAAAAATTGAAGGTATTGTTTTGCCTTATACAAGAACAGTTAATCTTGAAGGTATTATCTTTGGTTCCGTTACAAAAGCTGATGTTCAAAAAAGTTTAGCCGAAATGGGCCACAAAATCAGCAAAGACCACATTGATATCTTTACCCCTATCAAGAAAATCGGCGAAACCGAAGTTTCTATCTACTTTAAACCGACAGTTTATGCCAAAATTAAAGTTAGAATAGATGCTGTTGAAGAAGAAAAGAAATAATAGTTTTCTTTTTGAGATAAAAACCCGCTCTAAATTATTTTAGGGCGGGTTTTTAACTTCAGCTTTTGCGTTTATATTGCGTTGCTCGTCGCTCACATATGCGGGGCTGCCGCCCGCTCGGGATATGCTTCGCTCCTTGCGCCTTATCTAAACGCAAAATCCTCGCAAAAAGTTGTGCTTCGTCTTTTTTCCTCTTTTTTATTTTTTTAAGACTTCGGATAGTTCCGCCCTTCGGGCGTGGTTCCCTACTATACCTCGTCTTAAAGAAAATAAAAAATAGGTCGGTGCGTTTTTAACACACCTAAAAAATCCTCGCAAAACAATATACTCCTTGCGCCTTATCTAAACGCAAAATCCTCGCAAAAAGATTTCCTTCGTCTTTTTGGTAAATTTTAATTTTTTAGAAATTTCTTATTATTCCCCGCCCTTTTTCAAAGAAAAGGGGAGGGATAAAGGGTGGGGTGATCCTAAATTTCCACATATCCAAATTTTTTTGAAGTCAAGTAAAATTTTACGACGATATTTCTTCTTTTTTTGCTTTTTTCTTCGTCTAAGCAGGGCGCTTGCGTATTTTTTTTTTTTTGATAAAATTTTTTTATCAAAAAATAGGACGAGATCCCCGATAAAGACACTCGGGGATGACGGAAGGACGGAAAGGAGAAAAGAAAAAATGAAAAACCGCGCATTTACCTTAATAGAATTATTAGTTGTAGTTTTAATAATTGGCATTTTGGCAGCTATTGCTGTTCCGCAATACCAAAAAGCAGTTTTGAAAAGTCGTTTGACTCAGTGGATAAATTATGTTTCTAGTGCGCACAAAGCAATGGAGATTTGGCGTTTGTCTAATAATGTATCAGATAAAAATGTTCGTTTCGTAGGAAATGCAGCAAGTAATGAAATTCAAGGATATTTAGATATAGATTTAACTTGCGACAAAAAAGATGGTATTTATTGTTATACAAATATTGGTCGTTTTAATCTTGGTTGTGGACCTACTCACTGTTGGTTAGATCTAGCAACAATTAAGTCTACAGGCGGAGTTGATTATAGTAAGCTGATATATACGGTAAAATTTTATGATAACAGTTATAATAATAGACCTGTGTTAAGAGCAGTTCCAACTGATACAAATTATCGTAAGATAGTATGTCAACTATGGGTAGATAATTATGGTAAAGAACAAATGTATGAAGATGTAAAAACAAGTTGTGAAGAAGTTGGTATTTAATACAAATTACTAATTCCGTATATGTAAAAAAACCCTCTCTTTATTTTTTAAAGCGAGGGTTCTTTTCTTGACAATAAATTCTTATATCAATCTATATCAAAAGACCGGCAATTAAAGCTCTTAAGCAGCTGGAAAGTAAACCGGCAAGCAAGGCTCTAAAACCGAGTTTTGATAAGTCGGATCTTCTTTCCGGTGCAATAGCACTAATACCGCCAATTTGAATACCGATAGAAGAAAAGTTAGCAAAACCGCATAAAGCATAACTCAAAATAACTTTTGTTTTCATTGTAAGAACAGCGGTATCAGCATTAAGAAGGTCTGTTAAATGGGCGTAAGCAACAAATTCATTTAAGATAGTTTTTTCGCCAAATAACACACCTGCTAAGTGTAAATCTTGTGAATCAATACCCATAAGCCAAGAAATAGGTTTAAAAATATAACCAAAAATATCTTGTAAGTTGAAGGCTTGGCTAAAGAAATATTTTGTAAGAGCTTCAACACAACCATTGGCAAGAGCAATCAAAGCCGTAAAAGCAATTAACATACCTGCTACATTTAAGGCAAGTTGTAAACCTGTTTGCGTGGAAGAGGCAATAGCATCAAGCACATTTGCGCTGGGGTCTTTATATTTAATTTTTGTAACACCGGAGGTTTCGGGTTTTTCTGTTTCCGGCACAAGTAATTTAGCAAATAAAACACCGGCCGGCGCGCCCATAACGCTTGCAGCCATTAAGTGGCCCGCAATACCGGGGAAACTATCTTTAAGCATACCGACATAAGCTGCCAAAACACCGCCCGCAACGGTTGCCATACCGCCTGTCATAACGCACATTAACTCAGACTTTGTCATTTTTGCGACATAGGGTTTAATAAGTAAAGGGGCTTCCGTTTGGCCGACAAAGATATTTGCGGCCGCGCTTAAACTTTCCGCACCGGAAAGTTTACAAGTTTTACTCATTACCCAAGCAAAAATATAAATAATCTTCTGCATAATTCCTAAATAGTATAAAAGACCCATTAAGGCGGAGAAGAATATAATAGTCGGTAAGACTTGGAAAGCAAAAATATAACCAAGGGAGTGAGTTTTTGCCAAGGGACCAAAAACCATTTCCGCACCGGCGACTTGGAAGTTTAAAAGCCCGACAAAAGCATCATTTAACCAATTAAAAACAGCTTGCCCCGGAGTGGTTTTAAGAATAAGAAAAGCAAAAACAAGTTGTAAACCAAAGGCCCAGGCAATAGTTTTCCAATTAATTGCTTTTTTGTTAGAACTAAAGGCATAACCTATTGCGACAAAAACACATACGGCTAATACTGCTTGAAGATAAACCATTATTTCACCTCAATTTTAAATTTACAGACAACTCTATTTTACCTTTTTAATGGCTTTATGTCCAGTTAAAATACTATAATATAAGTATAGAGAAAATTAGGAGGTCCAGCTTATGGCAGATTTTTCTTTTGATGTCGTTTCCAAAGTGGATATGAATATTATTGAAGAAGCAATTAATATTGCCAAGAAGGAAGTGGCAAACAGATATGATTTTAAAGGTGCTAATCCTTCTATTGAACTTTTAAATAAAGAAAATTTAATTAAACTTTCCTGTGCGGATGAATATAAAGTGAAAGCCCTTTATGATGTGCTTATTACAAGACTTTCAAAAAGAGGCGTGGCTTTAAAAAACTTACAACCACAAAAAATTGAAGCCGGCCTTGGCGGTAGCGCAAAGCAGGAAGTTAAAATTCAGCAAGGTATCCCAGCTGATAAAGCAAAAGAAATGGTGCGCTTGATTAAAGATTCAAAACTTAAAGTTTCCGCATCTATACAGGGCGAACAATTAAGGGTTTCTTCCGCCTCTAAAGATGCCTTACAAAATACTATTGCCCTTTTAAAAGGTAAGGATTTTGGTTTGGACCTTCAATTTACAAATTATAGGTAGGATAAAGTATGAAAAAATATTTGTTTTTAACAGGTTTTTTGTCTTTTGCCATCTGTGTTTGTGCGCAAAAACCTTTAGATGAACTTGCTTTTTACCAAAAGCAGGCACAAGACTCTACAAAGCAAACCCAGCAAGCCTTAGTAAATAATTTAGAATTATGGCTTGACTTAAATGCTTCTTTGCCTGAAGCAAGCAAAGCACTTATTTTAAAAGGTAATTTGGAAAAGAATTTAAGAAAATATCCCGAATCCATTATAACTTTGCTTAGATATAAATATGAATTTAGCAATGAGCAAAGAACCAATGTTCAAAGTGTTTTACAAGATTTTGAAAAAGATTTTTCAAAAAACGAGCAGGCAGCCTACAGCGAACTTATAAAACAGCGTGTTCCGCAGGCTGATTTACCAAAGCGTCTTGATACTTTTTTAACTCTTTCAACAAAAGCAAATTTAAAGGGAACCTATCAGCCTTTGGTAAAGGAATATAAGAGTTTCTTTAAACGCTTTAAAGATTATGGCGAGCTTGACCGTGTGGAACTTATGTTTGGGGATTTACACAGAAGTAATAAAAATCCGGAAGAGGCTTTAATACAGTATCAAAAAGTGTGGGAAGTTTACCCCGATACAAAATATAAAGCAGCTGCTTTAAGGATGCAAGGCGATGTTTATGCCGGCAGTTTAAAAGATTATGAAAGGGCAAAAGCTATTTATGAGCAGGTTTTAAATGACTTCCCCGATTCCTTAGAAAAACCTACAACTTATTATCATTTGGCTCTTGTTGAAAATGAACAAAAGGAATATAATGAAGCGCTTGCTCATCTTAATTTTGCTACAAAACTTTACAAAGAGCAAGGCAATAAAGAAGACCTTAGGGATGCCTTATCCTTTAAAGCCGAAATTCAAGAGAAAAAATTAAAAGATTATGAAGGCGCGGCAGAAACTTTAAAAGAAATTGCTTCTTTAGTTAAAAATGATGAACAAAAATATATTCAAACCCAGTTGAAACTTGCTGATTTGTGTGAAAATAAATTAAAAAATACCGTCCTGGCAAGAAAAGCCTACGAAGATATTATTAAGACCTATCCGAATTCAAAACAGGCAGATAAAGCCGTTTTTGAAATTGCTAGTTTGGCAAAAGAAGATGGCGAGTATCAACTTGCTGCCGGTTATTTGGAAAAACTTATAATTAATAATCCTGATTCTGATTATGCCGGTAAAGCCCAAAGACAGCTGAATAGTTTAAATAAGAAAATTGCTAAAAATAAATAAAATGGAAAAAATTGATTCCGTTTCCCGTAAATTAATGCTGGAAAGTTTAAGGCATTATGCTAAGGTAAATTTACCTTTTGATATATTGCGTAAATGCGACGGGGAAAATTATTTCCCTGCGGAAAAAATAAAAGCAATATATAAAGACCTTGGCATAAATTTGCTTTTAATTCCGCAGGAATATGGCGGGCTTGCCAGTTCTACCAGTGATATTTACAGGGTTTGTGCTGAACTTGGCCGTATTGATTTAGGGATTGCCACAGCCATTTTTGCCACTTTTCTTGGCAGCGATCCTTTAAATGTGGGGGGAACGGAAGAGCAAAAAAAATATTGGTTTACTAAAATGGCGCGTGAAAATTTGCTCGTTGCTTACGGCGCAACAGAGGCCGATGCCGGAAGTGATTTAATTGCTCTTAAAACAAGAGCCGAGCAAATTGTAAAAGACGGCAAAATTACCCATTATAAAATAAACGGCAGTAAAATGTGGATTTCTAACGGTGGTATTGCTGATTTATATACTGTTTTAGCCCTTACCCCAGGCGGACCGAGCTGGTTTTTAATACCAAAAAATACGCCGGGTTTTACGCAACTTAAACACGAAGATAAACACGGCATACGCCTTGCTAATACGGCAGGACTTTGTTTTGAAGATGTTATAGTTCCGGCGGAAAATCTTATCGGTCTTAAAGAAGGGCAGGGCTTTTTACAAGCCCAGACGGTTTTTGGTTATACAAGGCTTATGGTCGGCGCGCTAGCGCTTGGTGCCGGGCAGGAAGCTGTTGAAAATGCCATAATTTACGCAAATAACAGAGTCCAGGCGGCAAGCCCCTTATCCCATAAACAAGGCTATATGCACAAATTAATTGTGCCACACTATATTAAATTTGAAGCCGCGCGTTCTTATATTGATAAAATAGCCAAAATTCTTGACCAAAATAATCACGGACAGGCAACCGAAGGCGCAATAGCAAAATATTATACAAGCCGTGCTGCCAATGCTGCGGCAGATGATGCCATAGAGGCTTTTGGCGGTTTTGGTTATACAAAAGATTTTGCCGTAGAAAAAATTAAACGCGATGTTAAAATAACTTGTATCTACGAAGGAACAAGCGAAATTATGGAAATGACAATTTACCGCGGGCGTTGGCAGGAACATTTAAAGACACGCGGAAATTTCTACTTAACTATGGCGCAAAAGATGGAAGATATTAAAGAAAATGGCGCAAAAGCTCTTGCTTTAGGGCTGAAAGCCTTAAGCGAAATTTTGGAAGAGTGCCGCTTAAACCGCTTGACGCGCCATCAGTATATTACTTTTGAACTTGGGCGTTTAATTGCTAATGCCGAAGTAGCTTTTGCTTTTATAGAGCAAGCGCTCAGCGCAAAAGTTGTGGAAGGTTGCCCTTTTAATTTGGAAACAATTAAAACAATGGCAAGAGTGAACGCCAAAAATGTTGCTTTAGATATTGCTTCAAGTGGGGCTAAACTTGTAAATAGTGTTTTAGAAAAACCTACGGAAAAAGATTTTTATATCACGCAAATAACTAAAGAGTGTGTGGGTATCAGTAAAGATATGGACGAGCTTTCTGTTGTTTTAAGGGATACTTTTAGGAATTAATTTATGGATATTATTGTTTGCCTTAAACAAGTGCCAAATACGGCAAAAGTTAAAATGAACCAGGACGGAACTTTACTTAGAACAGGTGTGCCAAGTATTTTAAATCCTTATGACCATTTTGCTTTGGCTAAAGCATTAGAAATTAAAAAGCAAACAGGGGCAAAAATAAAAGTTCTTTCTATGGGGCCAGCTCAGGCAAGCGAAGTTTTGCGTTTTGCTTTAGCACTCGGTGCCGACGAGGCTTATTTGCTTTGCGATAAGGCTTTTGCCGGCTCTGATACTTGGACTACTGCTTATGCTTTATCTTGTGCTATTAAAAAACTGGCGCCTTATAATTTGCTTTTATGCGGGCAAATGGCTATTGACGGTGATACCGCCCAAACCGGGCCGGAAATTGCCGGGCAATTAAATATTCCGCAAATAACTTTTTGCACAAATATTGAACTGAAAAATGATACTTTAACAGCAACAAAATTAATTGAAGGCGGACACCAAATTTTAGAAGCATCTTTACCTGTTTTGATAACTTTGACTACCCCGCATAATTTTGTTTTACCTTATCCTAATTTTACGGATATTTTTAAGGCCCAGCAAAAACCGTTTTTTACTTGGACGCCAAAAGATATTGATGCCGATACTAGTAAACTTGGTTTAAACGGCTCGCCGACAAGAGTTTCTAAAATTTACGCACCTGCGCCAAAACAAAAAGGCCAAGTTTTTAATTTATCTGCCGAAGATAGCGCCGCTGAAATTATTAAAATTTTACAGGCAAAAAAGGTGGTCAAATAATGAATCAAAGTGATTTGAAAAATTATAAAGATATTTGGGTTATTGCCGAAGTTGACGAAATAACTAAAAAAATCAGAAGTATAACTTTTGAACTACTTACGGCGGCCAAAAGACTTTCGGGGGAGCTTGGCTGTAAAGTTGCTCTTGTTATAATCGGGCAAGATAATAAAAAATATTTTGAGGAATTTAATAAATACGGCGCAGAAATAATTTATAATATTGAAGATTCTTCTTTTACCCATTATGATACCCAAAACTATGCGCAAATTTTAATTGCTTTAACAAAAAAATATAAACCGGAAGCAATTTTATACCCGTCAACTTATATGGGCAGGGATCTTGCGCCAAGGGTGGCTTCAAAACTTGGTTGCGGGCTTACGGCTGATTGCACTGCTCTATCGGTAAAAGAGGGCGTTTTAGTTCAAAGCCGCCCGGCTTTCGGCGGTAATATTATGGCAGATATTATTTGCCCAAATACAAGACCGCAAATGGCAACGGTTCGCCCGAATATTTTGCCTAAAATAGAAGTTTTACAAAAGGCAGATTTAAAAATTATAGAAGAACATTTTAGGGCAGTTCCTTCTAAAGTGCGTTTGATAAAAACTCAAAAAGAAGAAACAAGCGAAGTTTTAAAACTTGAAGAAGCAGATATTGTTGTTGCTATCGGCCGGGGAGTTAAAGACCAAAAAACTTTTGCTTTGATAAAGGAACTTACTTCTAAACTTGGCGGTGCCCTTGGTGCCACGCGCCCGGTTATAGAAAGCGGGCTTTTGCCAAAAAATCATCAAATCGGGCAAAGCGGTGTGAGTATAAAACCGAAAATTTATATTTCTTTTGGTGTAAGCGGTGCTTTGCAGCATACTATCGGTATGGCTAGTTCGGATTTGATAATTTCCGTTAGTAAAGATAGCGCAGCACCGATATTTAATATATGCCAATATGGTTTTGTAGGCGATGCGGAAAAAATCGTTCCTAAAATATTAGAGGCGATAAATAAATTAAAATAGTGTATAATAAAATTGTATGGAAGAAAATGTAAATTCCTTAAAGGAATATTTTAAAGAAATAACAAAAATTGTAAATGATATAGATAGGTCAAAGGAAACAGAACTTTGGCAAAAAGCGCAAAAGGGGAATAAAAAAGCAGAAAATGATTTGCTCAAAATGCACTTGCGCTTAGTCGTGCCTATTGCGAAAAGATATTTAAAAAAAGGCATTGACTTAATGGATTTAATTGAAGAAGGCAATCTTGGCCTTTTACAAGCAATTAAACGCTTTGACCCAAAGAAAGGGTTTCGTTTTTCCACCTATGCGGTTCATTGGATAGAACAATATATAAAAAGATGGGTTGATGAACAAGTATCTACTATCAAATTGCCGCCTCACGCTTGGGATAATTTGAGGACCTGGCTTAAAACCTGGGATAAACTTAAAATTGAACTGGGCAGGGAACCTTCTTTAAAAGAAATGAGTGTAAAATTAAATCTTTCGGAAAGGCAAGTCCGCTCTATTTTAGATAGTATGAGCGCAGCCTACGGCGTAGATTCTTTATCTATTACTATCAATGACGAGGAAGATTCCGCTTTAGAAAATGTTATCCCTGATGAGCCCTCTTCTAACCCGGATACAAAGATTATGATGCAGTCAACTAATGCTTTAATGCTTTCTATCTTAAATGAACTTTCCCAAAGAGAAAGAGAAATTTTAATTATGCGTTTTGGCGTGGATAGCCAAGAACCTTATACCTTGCTTGAAGTGGCAACAAAACTTGGCGTTTCGCGTGAGCGCGTTAGACAAATAGAAGAAAGGGCAATTTCCAAAGTGCGTAAACGCGCAAAAGATTTTGGTATTTTGGAAACACAAAAACATAACACTTCTACTATTAATATCCACACCGGTTTGAAAGGAAAAGAAGAAAAAAATCTTCTCGGTGATGTTAAAGAAACTAAACTTGAAAAAACTATAAAAAAAGGATTTAAAAAATGACAAAAGAAGAAATTATTGGTTTGATTCGTAATGTGCCGGACTTCCCTAAAAAAGGCATAATGTTTAAAGATATTACGCCTCTTTTAGCTAGTCCGCAGGCTTTTAGAACGATTATTGATGATTTGGCCGCTTTGTGTAAAGATAAAGGTATTACCAAAATTGTTGCGCTTGAATCGCGCGGGTTTATTTTTGGCGCACCGCTTGCTTATGCTTTAGGGGTCGGTTTTGTGCCGATAAGAAAAAGAGGTAAACTCCCTTATAAAAAATTTAGCATAGAGTTTGATTTAGAGTATGGTAAAGATATTATTGAAATACACCAAGATGCGCTTGATAAAAATGACAAAGTTCTGCTTGTTGACGATTTACTTGCCACAGGCGGAACAATGAGCGCGGCTATAAAACTTATTGAACAACTTGGCGCAAAAATTGAAATGTGCGCCTTTATGTGCGAGCTTGAATTTTTAAAAGGTAGGGAAAAACTTTCCGTTCCTTCTACAAGTTTGATTGTGTTTTAATTTGTTTTATAGACGAGTGTTTTTTAAATTGCTATAATTTAAGAAGTGATAATTTAGAAAAATTGCCTCGGTAGCTCAACTGGAAGAGCAGATCCGTCCTAAGGATAAGGTTGCAGGTTCGATTCCTGTCCGGGGTGATTTTTTTGAGTTATTTTTTTCTCTTTTTTATTTTTTTAAGACTTCGGATAGCACCGCCCTGCGGGCGTGGTTCCCCACTATACCTTGTCTTAAAGAAAATAAAAAATAGTCGGTTCGGTTTTAACCGAACCTTAAAAAATAATCTCAAAAAATATCTTCTAACACAATTAATTAAAAATATGCTTTTTGTTTGGCTAAATTTGAACGCAAAATAATTACAAAAATTTTTACTTTGGTTTTTTGATAAATTTATAAAATTATGATTTTTTATTTCATGTATTATTTAACTTTTATTCCAAAAATTATTGTAGGGATAGTTTTTGTTTATATAATTTATAAAATTTTGTCTTCTTTTTATAATAATGTTATTTTGACTGAGGAAGGCATAACTTTTAAAAATCTTATTAATTTTGTTGATCCATACGGACAATCGCCTTTAAATTATAAATATAATTTTTTGCTTTGTTTAATATTAATTGGTTTAATAGGTTTGTTTTGTTATGTTTATATTCCGCCTGAAATGATTGAAGGGGGAAAATACCCAAAATACACGCTTTTAATAAACAGTTTTACTTATTTGCCTAATTATTTGGTGCACGAGTTTTCGCATAGGTTTTTTTATGTGTTTGGTTTTGAGTGGTGGACTTGGGCTTGCGGCAGCGGGGTGGAGATACTTTTACCTTGTATTATTTATATATTTTCCCTTCAGTTGCGCGGGGGGATATTGTTTAGCCCTTTACTTTTTTATTGGATAGCCTCTGCCTTATATGATACGGGTATTTATGCAAGTGATGCTGTTGTCTCAAAACTTGCTTTAACAAGTTCTGATATGGTCAGTAATTTTCAACCTGGGGTAGTAAAGGGCGATTGGTATTATATTTTAAAACCTTTTAACTTGCTTGCTTATGCCGAAGAAATTGGCCTTGTTTTTGAAGTGCTTGCCTGCATATTTCTTGCCTTTGCGGTATATAGCATAATAAATTATGTTATGAAATTAGGTGAAGGACCTCTTTTTGAAGATAATAATTAATATAATTTTGTGAAATAAAAAAGCCCCTATTTTTACTAGGGGCTTTTTTTATTTGTTTTTAGAGCATTTGCCTATAACTTAAAGTGTTTATTATTAATTCATTTTGCCACCGCTACAAGGGACAGCCACTCCCATATCTATCATCCCACAGCTAGAATCACTAAAATCTTTTACGCCAAGACTTCTGCAAACCTTTATGGCAAGTTCGGAGTCTTTTTTTCCATAACAATAAATCTCACCAGCAACACTATATCCGTATGCTTGGGGGTTGTCGTTAAAACTTAAATCTATTTGTACCAAATCTGTTCCGCCTGCAATATAAGGAGATGTTAATACCGCAATATGTAAATTGTCAGGTGTAAGATAGTAAGTTGAAGACCTACTAGAAGAATAAACTTTTCCCGGCATATCTATATCTAAAACATCTATTGTGCTGGCATATTTATTGTTACGCATATAATAATTTATTTGTGCTTGTGCCAGGGCTTTTAACCTAAAAAGTAAAGCACTTGCACGGCTTTTTTCAACGGATACTTGGTATTGAGGAACGGCAATAGCGGCTAAAATACCAATAATTAAAACTACCACTAACACTTCAATTAAAGTAAATGCTTTTGTATTATTCATTTTATTTTTCCTATTTTTAACATAATCAAATTGTATTTTTTTTTTGAAAATCAAGTTTTTCTTTTCTCTGACGGAGAAAGAGGAATATTTGCTTAGGCAGTAGCAAATAAAATTGCTTTTGCAAAGCAAAAGCCAAAACACATTTCGTAGGACGAAGGTTCAAAAAAGAGCTTGCGTATTTTTTTTTTTTTTTGATAAACTGACTTTATGAAATAAAGTCATACTGAGGTGTTTTTGCTCAGTATCTCTTCCTGTTTTTTTAAAATAAAAGCGGTAGAGATTCCGGACAAAGACCTTCCGGAATGACGAGTAAACAAAAGAAAAAAAAG
>JAZKYS010000040.1:0-62563 GCA_045612285.1 Elusimicrobiaceae bacterium | reverse complement strand
TGGCTTTAAGTGGCGCCAAGATGATTGCGGAGCGATGGATAGTATGGTATACTTTACTAAGTGGTTAAGTGAAGGCGATGAAACCCTGCTGAGTAAAGTTTTAATGTATAACGAAGATGATTGTGTGGCTATGTTATATATAGAAGATTATTTAAAACAGACTGAGATTATAGAGGTAAAACAAAATGATTAAGATATCAAGAGTAATACAATATAGTGTGTTTTTGGTTAATGAACCCGGTTCTTTGGAACGCTTTTCAAAAATGATAGCTGATGCCGGGCTTGATATTGTTGGTATTTCTTCTGATGTTCGCTATGAATCGGCTGTTGTTAAATTTGTTATCGCCGGGGAAAAAGATGTAAACTTGCCTTCTCTTATTGCTAAAAACGGATATACTGCCATTAGAACAGATGCTCTTTGCCTTCAGGCAAAAAATAAGGTTGGTTTTCTTTTCCAATTATCAAAATTGTTTAGCGAAAATAAGATAAACATTAATAATATTTATTCCGCCGCTGTTGAAGATACCCAAGCAAGAATTTTCTTAGTAGTTGATGATATAGAAAAGGCCTGCTCTTTAATAGAAAAAGCAGATTTATAATAGAATATTTATGAAATACGAAGATATAGACCCAAGGTTAATGTTGTTAGTTGATAAAAATGAAAGAATACTTTGGTTTGGCAAGCCAAATCAGTTATGTTTTGTTTTAGGAATTGCTTTTAGTATTCTTTTGCCGATAGCTGTAGTTTTTGGCGTAATAGGTATATCTATTATCACAGCTCTTATTATTGATTCAAAAAAGAATATTTCTCAAGTTATAGTACCGATAGGTATGATACTACTTTGGTTGCTTCCTTTGTGGGGATATTTATGGACCTGTTTAACAGCTTTTATACGCCACAGAAACACTTCTTATATAATAACAAATGAGGCCATTTATATTTCAGACGGGGTAATTTTTAAGTCTTTTACCAGAAACCCTATTAGTGAGGTCGTTTCCCCGAAAATACGTGTCGGTAAACTTGACAAGTTAATGGGGGTGGGGGATGTTATAAATTATACATATAATGCGTTTAACAAACCGAAATATAACAACACTCAAGAGATAGTTTTTGAAGATAAAAAAGTAAAAGTCAGGGCAAGTAATGACCCATCACTTTGTGCTATTAAAGATTATAAGGAAGTATATGAAATTATCCGTAATTTACAATATGAAAAAAACGGCCCTAATAATTATATGCAAGATTCTTATACCCAAAATTCTGAGCCGGAAATTTATACTATTAAATAAAAATTTAAATTAAAAAAGCCCCGTTATAAAACGGGGCTTTTTATATTGCTTAAACTTATGCTTTAACTAATTCTGCTTTGGCTTTTTCTTCCATTTTAACATAGTCAAACTTGCCTGTTCCGGTTAAAATAATTTCATTTAAAGATTTAATTGTTTTAGGGGTCCAAAGTTCGCTATAACCAAGTTTTTTAAATCCTTCCTGTAATTCTTGCATATTCGGATTAGGGTTTGTAGTATAAGCAAAAAGTTGTTCGCCGCGTTTTGTGTCAGGCAATCTTAAAACAGCGTGTTCATATTCGGGCCAGATTTCTTTTAAGGCCTGTTCTACGGAAGTTAAAGAAACCATTTCACCGGCGATTTTGGCAAAGCGTTTTGCTCTGCCTTTAATTGAAATAAAGCCCTGCTCATCAATTTCCACAATATCGCCTGTTTCATACCAGCCGTCTTTTAAAGGTTCAATTACGCCGGGTTTATTTTCCCTTAAATAGCCAAGCATTACATTGCCGCCTTTTAAGATTAACTCGCCGCCTTTTTCAACGCCTTCAATCTTCTTTATTTTGCACTCCATACCGGGCAAAAGTCTGCCGACAGTTCCGCGTTTAAAATAAAGTTGTGTATCCACGGCAATAAGGGGGGAACATTCCGTTGCGCCGTAGCCTTCCACAAGTCTAACGCCCATTTTTTCGGAGCAAACTTTAAAGGTTTCATCTTTTAATTTTTCCCCGCCGACACCTGCGTATCTCAAAGAATAAAAATCAAAAGGATGGGCATTTTTACAATAAGCATTAAAGAAGGTATCCGTTCCAAAGGCAATAGTTGCGTTTCTATCGTAAATAAGTTCAGGTATAACTTTATAGTGTAAAGGGGTTGGGTATAGGAAGGTTGAAGCTCCCATCAAAAGCGGCGCAATAGTGCCGATACCTAAGCCAAAACTGTGGAACATCGGCAGGGCATTAAAGAATTTATCCCTAAAATCCAAGAATAAAGAACCGGTTAACTGATAACGGTTAATATTTAAGTTCCTGTGGCTTAAAACAACGCCTTTTGGCGTTCCTTCCGAACCGCTGGTATATAAAACAATCGCCGGGGAATCTGCCGTTTGATTTTTTGTATATTTATCGTGGAAGAAATTAGGCGCTAAACTTTTTATCACTGCGCCAAGTTTATCAATAATATTGACTGTTTCGTTAATATCCTCCAAATAAATAACTTTTATTTTTTCTTCTTTAAAAGCATCTATTAAGAAATCAAATTGCATTTTTTCAATAAAGGCTTTAGAGGTAATAACCTTTTTAATTTTTGCTGCTCTAACGGCGGAAATAACATTTCTTTTGCCGGAAGTAAAGTTTATCATAGCGACAACTCTGCCGTAAGCAAAAAGACCAAAAATCGTAAATACTGTTACATTTAAGTTCGGCAACATTACGCCGACATATTCGCCTTCTTTTGTCATTTGGGCAATTTTTTTACCGAGTAAGAAAGAAGCAATAATAAGTTTTCTAAATGAGGCCGGTTTGCGGGTGGCATCTTCCAAAGCGCGGGATTTTTTCCTTGCGATTTTAGAACCCTCAAGCATAGCTTCAAAAAGGGTGCAATCGGTATCAAAACTGCTCATACGCATTTCATTTAACAAATCAAAAATTTTGTCTTCGGCGTAGCCATATTTGCGGCCTTCTTGGACAGGTTTATTTTTATCAAAATCCCACTCGCGCGGCGGCCAAACGGAAACAATAAAGTGTAAATGGGGGCGGTGTCTTAATTTGCGGCCGAAATAAGAAAATCTGCTATATTGGGTATTTTGAATATAAATAGGCAAAATTTGCGCGCCGGATTTTTCGGCAAGCATGGCAGGGCCTTTATAAATCTTCATAATACCGCCAACGGTGTTCATCCTGCCTTCGGGGAAAAGCACAATTTTTTTGCCTTTTTTAAGTTCGTTTAAAATAGTTTTTAAGGCCATAGGGTTTGTATTATCAACAGCCAAGTGATTAACAAATTTTAAGGCTTGACGCACCCAAAAGCGTTTTGCGATATTGCTATCAACAAGAAACATAACATCTTTTGGCAAATAAGTAGCCAAAATTAAAGGGTCTAAGAAGGAATTATTGTTAGCAATAATTAAGGTTGCGCCTTTTGCTTTTTTAAAATTTTCTTTACCTTTAATTTTGATATTATAAAACAAATTTAAATAGGTGTATACTAAAGAGCGGACCATCCTTTCCGGGTGATGCGCCCACAAAGCACCAAGCAGGATAACTAAAGCAAGAAGGATAATAAGGCAAGCTTTTGTAAGCTCAAGCCCAAAACCCCATAAAATAATTATGCTTGCTAGCGCAAGTATGCCGATAGTTATTAAATTTTTACTACAAAACAAATTTGTTAAGTTTTTCATATAATAATTTCCTTATTTATATATTTTTCCCTTTAGTTTTTAAAAGCGGGCGCGGGTCTTTATTTAAAGTTAGTCCGTCAATAAAAGCAGTAAAAGCAACTTTAAAAATTTTTAAAGCCTCGCTTAAATCCAACTTACCTTTAATTGCGTCCACATTAAAACCCCTACAAAAACACCAAATAGCATAACTTATATCTTCGGTATTTACCGGTTTTAAAAAGCCGTTTTTTACGCCGTAATTTAATATAACAACAATATGTTCCACCCACCATTCTTTATTGACTTTGTTTAAAATATCATTAATAAACATATAGTCGCTAAAGTTGTTTTTTACTTCGTAAGTTTTTATGAGAACATTTGTAGCTATACTGATTATATATTGGTGATAGTTATGTTTTTCGTCGTAGGGTTGTAAAATGCTTTGGCGCATTTCCTTAACGATTTTTTGGGAGATTATTAACAAAACCTCATCAATATTTTTGAAGCGGTTATAAAAAACGCGGTTAGTTATATTAAGTTCTTTTAAAACAGAACGCACACTAATACCGGTTGAACCTTCCTTATAGACCATTTTGCCCACACAATTTATAATATCTTGCGAAATTTTATCCTGCAATTTGGTCCCTTGGGAATAAGACATTTTTTGGTGTTTTTCTCCTATTTTATTTTGTAGCACACCTTGTGCTACATAAATAAATTATACCAGTTGTTAAAGGATGTTGTCAAAAAATTAACTTCGTCTTATAAAGCAATGTAAATTACCTGAGGTAAAATAAGAGCTAGTATTTGCAAAAGAGGAACAGAACTCATCTGCTTTAAAATTACTGTAAGAATAACTACAACAATCTGTGCGAGGTGTTTGAACTTCCGGAGCGAGAACAGTTTGTATAATTAAAAAAGGGGTTGATCCTTTATAAAAATGACAATTTGTATATGCCCAAGACCCGTCTATTGTCATATAACAGTTATGATTTGGTGGCAAAGTTATGTCTAATTTATTTAAGTTAGTGGTATATTCATTATTCGCCAAGAAATAAGATTTTTCTGCTTTAACAATGGCATCATTATAAGAGAGCACTTTGGTAAAACGGCTTCGGTCAACTGCTTTTGTATATTCTGGCACGGCGATAGCCGCTAAAATACCGATAATTAAAACAACAACGAGTAATTCAATAAGAGTAAAACCTTTATTTGTTTTCATATTTTCTCCTGTTTTTTTAAAGGTATAGATTCCAAACAAAGACACTTTGGAATGACGATTTATTATTAATCGTCATGCTGAGGTGTTTTTGCTCAGCATCTATTCCTATTTTGAAGATACTAAATTTTATTTTTTTTTTGAAAAGCAAGTTTTTTTGTTAAAAACTTGTTTGTGCCGGTCTTTATAGCTATTGCTTTGTTCTTTTTGATTCTAAAAACGTCTATTTGCCTTGCTAATAAACTGATATAATAAAAGTATATTTCGTAAAATTTGATTTGAGTTAAGGAGAAAAATTTTTATGTTATCCCTACTTAAAACTTTTTTTAACCGTTCTTTCTTTGCTTTGTTTTCTACGCAATTTTTAGGTGCTTTTAATGATAATTTCTTCCGCAATGCTTTAGCCACCTTTGTTACCTATAAAGTTATAACCCTTAATCCGGAAAGTAAGGCCGTAATCACCTCTCTGGCGGTTGCTTTGTTTATGTTGCCTTATTTTCTTTTTTCTGCCATAGCAGGCGAACTTGCCGATAAATTCAGCAAAGATAAATTAATTAAAATAACTAAAATTGCAGAAGTTCTAATTGCTTTGCTTGCCGGTTTTGGTTTTTTGACAAGTAATATTCCTTTACTTCTTTTTGTGCTTTTTTTAATGGGGGCGCAATCTACTTTTTTTGGTCCTATAAAGTATAGTATTCTGCCTGATATTCTAAACAAAAAACAACTGATTGCGGGTAATGGACTTATAGAAGCAGGCACTTACGCTGCGGTTTTGCT
The DNA here is from genome assembly GCA_045612285.1 of Elusimicrobiaceae bacterium. GTDB lineage: Bacteria > Elusimicrobiota > Elusimicrobia > Elusimicrobiales > Elusimicrobiaceae > Proelusimicrobium. The sequence continues at coordinate 56,906 of JAZKYS010000040.1, read as the reverse complement.
TGGAATCATATTTGGAGTTTTGGTTATAGCAAATAATGAAATAAATATTTTTGGCAAGACTTTTGCTCTAAACGCCCAGTTTTTACCGCTTGTTATTTTGATAACCGCTCTTTTGGGTTTTTTGACCAGTTTATTTATTCCGCGTCAAAAAGCAACTAATCCAAAATTAAAAGTTGATATAAATTTTCTGCGCAGCACTTGGAAGAATATGTCCTTTGCCAAGCAAAATCACGATATCTTTTTGTGTATTTTGGGTATTTCTTTGTTTTGGATGCTCGGCACTTCTTTAATCGGCCAAATGCCGGCTTTGGCAAAAAATATTTTAAACGGGGATGAGTTTTTGCTGGCCTTTTTATATGTCTTATTTTCCTGCGGTATTGGGCTTGGCTCAGTTTTCTGCCAAATTTTAGTTAAGGGGGAAATTACAAGCAAATATGTGCCGATAAGCGCCCTTTTAATGACTTTATTTTTAGTTGATCTTGCTTTAACTGCTAGGGGCTATAAGGCCCCTTATCAGATAATAGGGTGGAAATATTTTTTAAGCACTTTTGAGGGCAAAAGAATAACAATAGATATTCTTGGTTTTGCTGTTTGTAGCGGGCTTTATATTGTTCCTTTAAATGCTATGCTTCAGTTTTTGGCAAGCGAGAAAACGCGCTCCCGCGTGATTGCTACAAATAACATTATCAATGCTTTATTTATGGTTATAGGTTGCGGTCTTTGTGCGCTACTACTTGCTTTAAATTGGAGTATTGCGGCTGTTATTGCCGTTATTGCTTGTATTAATGCTCTTGCGGCAATTTATATTTGCTTGCTTTTGCCTCATCACATTATTCGTATGATTATGACGCGTGTTTTAAATTTTGTTTACGGCGTCAAAATAAACGGACTTGAACATTATAAAAATTTAAAAGGAAATACGCTTATAATCGCAAATCATACTTCGTTTTTAGATGCTGTTTTGTTATGGGTTTATATTCCAAGCAGTTTATATTTTGCTATTGATACCCATGTTAGCAAAAAATGGTGGGTTAGGCCGTTTTTACACTTGGTAAAATATTTCCCTATTGACCCGACAAACCCGATGGCCGTTAAATCTATTATAGAAGAAGTTAAAAGCGGTAAAAGGGTGGTGATTTTCCCCGAAGGGCGCATAACAACAACAGGCGCTTTAATGAAGATTTATCCCGGCCCCGCTATGATTGCAGATAAAAGCAATGCCCAACTTTTGCCCATTTATTTGGAAGGCAGCCAATATTCCTTATTTTCGCGTTTTGGCACGCAATTAAAAACGCGCCCGCAAAGTAAAATTACAATAACAATTTTACCGCCGAAAGTTTTAAAAATTGATAAAAAATTAAAAGGCAAAGCCCGCCGTTTGGCAACTTCCAGGGCTCTTTATGACCTTATGGCCAATATGAAATATGAAGCAGGTAATATTCACGATACTTTGTTTGATACTCTTTTAGATGCTTATGAACTTATTGGCAGAAAGAGAAGAATTATTAATGATATCACTTTTAAAGCGCTTACTTTTGGTCAATTTTTAACTTCTGTTTTTGTGCTTGGCAAAAAGATTTCAAAACATCAAAAATCAGGCGATAAGGTGGGTTTTTTGTTGCCCAATATGTCGGCAAGTATTGTGGCGTTTTTTGGTATGAGGGCATTTAATTTAACGCCGTGTATGTTAAATTATTCTATCGGTGTCAAAAATATGCTTGCTTGTATAAAAGCTGCCAAAATAAAAAATATTTATACTTCTAAAGCCTTTTTAGAACAGGCCGGCTTACAAGAAACAGCAAATAATCTTAAAAAATCTGGCTTAAAATTGATTTATTTGGAAGATTTAAAGGCAGAAATTACGCTTTTAGATAAAATAACAGGTTTTTTTGCTTCTTATTTCCCGCGTTATTATTATAAGCGAGTGAGGGGAAAAGTTATTTCAAAAGACCCTGCCGTAATTTTATTTACTTCCGGCAGCGAAGGCACGCCAAAAGGCGTTGTTTTAAGCCACGAAAATATTCAGGCAAATTGTTTACAAATAAAAAGTGTGCTTGATTTAAGTTTAAGAGATAGAATTTTTAACGCTATGCCGATTTTCCACTCTTTTGGTTTAACTATCGGCACGCTACTGCCGATTTTGAGCGGTGTGGAAGTGTTTTTCTATCCCTCTCCTTTACATTATAGAATCGTGCCCGAAATTATTTACGATAGAAATGCCACTATCATTTTTGGCACGGATACTTTCTTTAACGGTTATGCCAAGATGGCGCATCCTTACGATTTTTATTCCGTTCGTTTAGCGGTTGTCGGGGCTGAGAAATTAAAAGAAGAAACTATCCGTAAATATTATGACCAGTTTGGTTTGCGTATTATGGAAGGATACGGCGCAACGGAAACTTCGCCCGTGCTTGCGGTTAATACTTCAATGTTTTTTAAGCGTGGCAGTGTTGGGCGTCTTTTGCCGGGGATTGAATATAAACTTGAAAAGATGCCCGGCGTTGAAGATGGCGGTAAACTTATTGTTAAAGGCAGCAATATTATGGCCGGTTATTTGCGCGATAGTGCGCCCGGCGTTTTGGAAGAACCTAAAAACGGCTGGTATGATACCGGCGATATCGTGCGTATTGACGCGGACGGTTTTGTTTATATTTTAGGCAGGGCAAAACGCTTTGCTAAAATCGCGGGGGAAATGATTTCTTTAACCGCAGTAGAAACAGAAATTAACAATCTTTGGCCCGGCAAAATAAATGCGGTTATAAATATCCCCGATGAAAGAAAAGGCGAGCAACTTGTTTTGTTTACAAATCAAAAAGAGGCCCTGCGTTCTGCTATTTTAAAAGATTTTAAGGCTAACGGCCTTAGCGAACTTGCTGTTCCTAAAACAATTATAATTACGGATGAAATACCCTTAATGGGAACAGGTAAAATTGATTATGTTAAATTAAAGAAAATGGCTTATGAAAATAAATAATAAAGGAACTCAAGCAAAAGAACTTTTTTTAAAGGGACACAATTGCGCGCAAGCAGTTTTTTGTGCCTTTGCCGGCGAACTTGGTATTGATACTGAAACTGCTTTAAAACTTTCTGCCTGTTTTGGCGGTGGGCTTGGTAGGCAAAGAGAAGTGTGCGGGGCGGTTAGTGCGATGTGTATGGCTCTTTCTTTAAAATATGCGCCAAAAGATCCTACAAATCACGCAGAAAAAGCACAATTTTATGCCCGCGTGCAAGAAATTTGCCAAGAGTTTAAAAAAGAAAACGGTTCAATTATTTGCCGCGAACTTTTAGGTCTTTCAGAAGGGTCAAGCAGCCCTGTTCCGCAAGAAAGAACTGCTCAATATTATGCCACAAGGCCTTGCGCGGATAAAGTCAAAAGTGCCGCTAAAATTTTAGAAAAGTATTTACAAGAAAATTAAAATGGAATATTAATTTAAAATATAAATGTCATAATCATCAGAGCTAAAGAAAGTTCCGCCCAAAGAAGTGCAAATTTGTCTTTCTAAGTCTGTTTTATTATAACTCCTACATTCTTTATGATAGTTGCAGTAATTTACATAAGATAAACCGCTATTATAAAAATATCCTTGCACATAGGGTATGTTTCCGACACCGAAACGGTAATCTTTATATTCAAAATATGAGTATGTATCGGAAAAGGAACTATTGGTATATCCCTCAGGAATAGAAATATCTAAATCTTTTACATTACCTGTATAAGATCCATTTGCTAAGTAATATATTTCTTCTGCTTTGCATATAGAATCAGCAAAAGTTATAAATTGTGTAAAGCGTGTTTTTGCTACGGCAACATTATATTTAGGCAAAGCAACAGCTGCCAAAATACCGATAATCAAGACTACTACCAATAATTCAATTAATGTAAAACCTTTATTTGATTTCATTTTTATTTTCTCCTGTTTTTTAGATAATTTCATTTTATTTTTTTTTTTTTGAAAATCAAGTTTTTTATATAGTGTAAATTAAAAAAAAGGTGTTTTGGCAAAATTAATAGGCATAAATATTTTTGCTATAATATGGTGATGACTCAGACTGAAATAAAACCGCTGGTTTCTATTATTATTCCTGTTTATAACGGCGCTGATTTTTTAAAACAGGCCATAAATAGCGCGCTTGCGCAAACTTACGAAAAGACCGAAATTCTTGTTATTAATGACGGCTCTAAGGATAAGGGAAAGACGGAAGAAATCGCTTTAAGTTATGGCTCTAAAATCCGTTATTTTAAAAAAGAAAACGGCGGGGTTTCTTCGGCTTTAAATTTAGGCTTAAAACAAATGCGGGGGGAGTATTTTTCCTGGCTTAGCCATGATGATGAATATGAACCAAAAAAGATAGAAAAGCAAGTAGCCTTATTACAAAAATATCCCGGTGAAAAGCTTTTAGCGCTTTGCGGGACTAAATTTATTGATAAAAACGGCAAAACTTTGCGCAAAAATTGGCCTATGCCTTCACAGGGTAAATATAATTCCGCTCAAGCTTTAAATTTTGTAATAACAAAAACATTAAGCGGTATTTCTTTGTTAATTCCAAAACAGGCCTTATTGGAAAGCGGCAATTTTGATACTTCTTTAAAATTTATACAAGATATGGATATCTGGTATAAAATATTTTTAAACGGCTATGGCCTGCTTACTGATAACACAATACTTGCTAAAAGCCGTTTACATCAAGCACAACAAACCCATTTACAAAAACAGAGATTTTCTGACGAAATAGAACAAATATCCCCGTATATTTGCGAAAAATTATCTTCTAAAAAATACTATGATACCCTTAAAACTTATTGGCTTTATTTATTAAAAAACAAGCAAAAAAAATCAGCTGCTATCGTTAAAGAAAAATTAAAACAAGAAAAATGTTTTGATAGTAAAACAAAAATAAAAGGGTTCTTTTATAGTTGCTATGGCAAAATGCGCCCCTTAATCCGCAAAGTATATTATAGGTTCTTATTTGATATTGAAATTAAAAATAAATCTTCTAAAAAATAGCACAAAGGTTAGCTGTGGTAGATTTTTTTATATGGGATTTGTTTTAATAATTGTTTAAATTTATCTTGTAATATTTTCCATTCTTCAGTATTTTTAAAAAATAAGAAAAAGGCAAGTAAAGTAGCACAAGCACAAAGAGTAAACTTGCCAAATAATAGTAAAATATTTTTCGTTTGTAAATTAAATAAAAGTATTCCAAGAGTAATAGGCAAAATAGAAGCTACGGTTAATTTAAATATGTATTTCCAATATTCTGAAACAGGAGTATTAAATATTTTTTTGGATAATAACCAGGGTTCATACCAATATATTGTCAATATGTAAGATATAGAAGTTGCCATAATAATGCCATTAATACCAAAAATTTTCCCTAGTAGTATTGATAAAACAATATTAAGTATTGCTGCGGACATCATTACATATTTTGTGGAAATAAATAAACCTGAAGACTCCCGCATCATCCATAAAGGATGAACCGCACAGAAAATGAACCTGTTAAAAGCCAAAATTAAAACAAAACCGCCGCCGATAATAAACTCATCCCCTATCCAAATACGGATAAAATCATTCATCCCAGCTAAATAACAAGCGGAGCATAACGCCGCAACAGCATACATAATAAATAACAGGAATTTAAATAATTGATATTTCCGCTTAGGCGTTTCTGTTGCGACAAAATTTCCTATACTGGCAAGCATACCGTCAATTACAATTATAATAAAAATATTTACTATGCCATAAATGGACGCATAATTGCTAAAATAACCTACCATAGCAGTGCTGATTAATACGGATATAAGTATATTATCCGTAGAGTTCATAATATAAGCACCCATTTTATAACAAAAAGAGGCTTTTAAATTGTTTATTATATCCTTTTTTACATCTTTAATTATATTCTTGTCTATTTGATGGTTTAGATAAGGGTATTTACGGGCTGCCAAAAAGAAAAGAGCAATATTACTAAATGCCGTATAAGCAACTTGGCAAATTAAATAAAGCATAAAATTTCTAAATACAAGAAGTAAAACAATTTGTGTTATACGCATTAAGAAGGTAAAAACGGCAGAAGTTATATGCACAATATAAACTTTTTGGTCAGCCCGGAACAAAGTGGAACGGCTGATAACAAAATAAGAAATTACAGAATTTAATAATAGAATAATATAATAGTGTGTAATCTGAGAATCAGATAAAGAAATTCCGTGTATAAGTTTAGGTAAAAAGGGAATTAAAATAAGACCAAATAGCAAAACCGCTAAGGCAATTACATTGTAAAGTTTTTGAAAATATTTAATAAGCGCGGACACTTGTGCTTGATTACCTTGTGCCAAAGGTTTATATAAAGAATAAGTCATTACAGTATAAATTCCTAAATCGGATAAAGCAAGCATATTTAAAATATTTGCAAAAAGTCCGTCAATACCTAAATAATCTACCCCTAATACTTTGATAAATACTGTGCGAGTTATAAAAGCAAACACCGCACGCAGTAAGTGCGTAGAAAGACCTACAACAGAATTGCGAGTGCTATTTTTTATTCTTGAATCGTTCATAAAATAATCTTAATTTACGAAAATAATGTTTCTGCTAAATTTTTGCCGTTTCTTTCCGGATAACAAGCAAAGGGATCATAGTTTTTTAATTCTGATGCTGTAAGGGCTGATAATTTGTGAATCAAATTTTTATCCGTGGCATCAAAATAGTATTTATATTTACGCACAGGATCATTAGCGGCAACTTGAATACCGACTATTGGTTTTCTGTATCCTATACATTCCAAATATTTTGAAGAAGTAGAGTTTCCCCCAGTATTGCCGATATAAATTAAGGCACCTGCTTGTTGGCATTTTTGATGAAAATCAGCCCTGCTTATAACAGGACTGAATTTAATATTAGATATTTTTGGATAGTCACGCAAATTGGAATAGCACTCAATATGCCAGGCGGTATTTTTTATAGCTTTGGCAAAAGCATATAAGCCATCTGGTTTGCGAATTTGCTTATAAAAAGCACCGCCGTATAAAAATGTTTTATTCCTTTGCCAATTTTCTAAAGGTTTAAGAAAAATAGGTATATAAAAACCGCGCATTTTTTTATTTAAATTTTCTGGATAACTATTTTCCAAATTATAATAAAGATTATTAGCATAAGAAAGCCATTTCTTTTCTAAAGCTTTTCTCATCTGTAAATTTATAGTGGAAATATTTTGTGTAAAGGGGTCAAAATAAATAATTTTTAAAGGCAAATTGTGCTTGCTTGCAAATAAATAAGCTGCTTCTATAAATGAAAACTGACCGGCAACTGCTATGATTAAATCTAATTTTAAATCCTTTGTCGCTTTTGTTAATTGTCGCAAGATATAACTAGCGGCAAGTATCGCTTTATCTTTTTTTAATAAACTGTATATCTTGCCTTTAAACCTATAAAAAAGGGAATTTAAGGAATAGCCCTCAAAAGGATGGGCAATCAAATAATTTTTTTCCTCTTGGATATTTTGGTTTTTCTCTGCAAAACCGAAACAATGAATATCACAATTTTTAGGGGCTAATTGTATAAGATTTTCTAAAATAAGCGATTCTGCGCTTGTTCCGTGTTTAGTTGCGCCGATTAATAATATTGTTTTAGTCATTTTTATCTTATTACTTTATATAAATTCCTTTAGTAAATTATACCTTTTTATAAGATTTATTTTCTTTTAATATTTTTTCTATAAAAGTAAATTGCTAAATTAACTATAAGAGAGCAAATGTTTTTGTAATGATTTTGAGCAAGAGAGGGAGGGATTCTCCCTTTCGTCATTTTCCTGACGGAAAATGCTACAGGGCCGGGCTCGCGGTTTTTGCCTTTCGGTGCTAAAGTACCTCAAACAAAAACATCGCTCCGGCTGAGGGTTGGCAAGGTGCTATCTTTGCCTTTGCGCCGCTGAAATTTTTGCGTTAGCGCGAACTTTCTTTTGGGCGCACCTAGTTAATCTAAGTAAGCACAAAAAAAGGAAGCGATAACCAAAAAGGGCGCGGCCCATAGGGTTTGGCCGTTTTTATGGAAAGCATTGTTAAAAAATCTTGCCAACTTGTCTAGTTGCCTGCGTTTTTTTGCCTCGCTTTCTTATCCTAAAAACGGGCAAACGCAATAGAGCAAATATAACACCTTGCCAACCCTGAAATCCCGACGTAATGCCAAGCAGTTGGCATTGCTGCCAACTCGTAAAAATTAAACCGCCGTAAAGGGAGAGATTCGCCCTTTCGTCATTTTCCTGACGGAAAATGCTACAGGGCCGGGCTCGCGGTTTTTGCCTTTCGGTGCTAAAGCACCTCAAACAAAAACATCGCTCCGCCTTTCGAATCCCGACGCAACGGCAAGCAGTTGCCGTTGCTGCCAACTCGTAAAAATTAAAAAGCACCCAAGAGGGTGCTTTTAAATTTTACGGAGAGGGAGGGATTCGAACCCTCGATACAGTTTCCCGTATATTAGTTTTCAAGACTAACGCCTTAAACCGCTCGGCCACCTCTCCTAATTAAAAACGAGTTATATTTAAATTATATCAAATTATTAAAATCTGTAAAACCTGCGCACTGTAAACCCTAAATGCTATAATAAATATATGAAGCAAATAGTATATCGTTTTAAAAATGCTCTATACATTAACTTAACTAACAGGTGTCCTAATGCCTGCGTGTTTTGTATTAAAACGAAATTTGCTATGCGTTTTGATAAATACGATTTGAATTTATGCGGGCAAGAGCCCTCTGCTGAGGAAGTAGTTTTTGCTTTACAAAAAGAAATACAGCAATCACCCGTCAAAGAAATTGTTTTTTGCGGCTATGGCGAGCCTACAATGAGGCTTAAAACTTTGCTTGAAACAGCCGAAAAAATAAAGCAACTTTACCCGCAAATTAAACTGCGCTTAAATACAATCGGGCTTGGCAGTCTTGTTAACGGGCGGGATATTTCAGGCGATTTGGCAAAAAATATAGATGAAATTTCTATCAGTTTAAATTCGCCGGACGAACAAGAGTGGCAAAAAATCGTCAGGCCAAAGGCTGAATATGCCGCGCAAGGTTATCAGGCTATGCTTGATTTTGTGCGTGCCTGCGCGCCAAAGGTAAGCACTATTGTTTCTATCGTAGATAAACAAAATATTGATATTGAAAAAACTAAAAAACTTGCCGAAAGTTTAGGTGCTAAATTAAGAATAAGGGAGTTTATAAATGAAATGTAAAGGTATAAGTTTCTTTTCACTTTTCTTTTATATTGCAGCTTTGATATTTTTTATTTTCGCCGGGCTTAATGTCTGCGCGGATTTCTTTGATTTTACTTCTAAGGCAATGCCTTCTTTACTTGCTAAAAATGAAACCCAAAAATTGCTTGAAGTTAAAACTAAGCAGGAAGTTCCTTTTACGCAAGTTAAATTTAATTTTAATGCTAAAGAGGCAAGCGAAGTCCTTTTGTGCGCAGATTTTACGGCGTGGAATAAAAACCCTTTATCACTTGAAAAAACGGCAGAAGGGCTTTTTAGCAAAACTCTATTTTTGCCCAAAGGGGAATATAAATACTATTTTGTTGTTGACGGAAAAGCACAAAAAGATGATAGCGCGCCCACAATCAATTTAGATTTAAAAGATTGCCCTTTACCTGAAATTTCCTTAAAAAATGTTTTATAAAAAATTATGAAAAAATTAATTTTTAATTCCTCTTGTTTAAAAGAAACGCAAGATTTTGCTAGGAAACTTGCCTCGTGTTTAAATAAGGGCGATATTGTTTTTTTTAGCGGGCCGATTGGCGCGGGTAAAACAATAATGGTTAAAGAAATTGCCAAATTCTTCGGCGTAAAAGAAAAAATTACAAGTGCTTCTTTTAGTTTGATGAAAAAGTATTTCGGCACAAAAGCGGAGATTTACCACATTGATTTATTTAGACTTGAAGAAGGGGAAATGTTTAATCTCGGTTTTGAAGAAATGCTTGAAGAGGAAACTTCTATAATCTTAGCCGAGTGGCCCGGTGCGGCGGCGGATTTTTTCCCAAAGAACCGCCTGGAAATTGAAATTGTTTTACAAAAAGAAGATAAACGCAAAATTATTTTAACTGCGAAAACTATAACTTATCAAAAAATGCTTGAAAAACTTTCAAAGAAAATAAAAGGAATTAAAAAATGAAAAATTTAACTTTACTTTTAGATAGTTCTTCTGTTCCCTTAACTTGCGCAATTACCGACGGAAAAAAACTTTACCGCGCAAGCAAACAGGGTATCAAGCAGGAAAATTATTTATTCCCGCTTTTAAAAAATTTACTTAAAAAATTTAAAGCTGAGTTAAAAGATATTGACTCTTGCCTTTTTGTTAAAGGGCCTGGGCGTTTTACAGGTATTAGAATTGGTATAACGCTTGCTTCAATGCTTAAAGAATTTGCCGGCGTTAAAGTGGCAAGTTTAAGTGTGTTTGATATCTTAAAATATCAAGCGCAAAATTCGCCGGAATATAAAAAAGAATACGGCGATATAATGGTAATTTTACCCGCCTTTAGAAAGGAATATTTTTTAAGTTATAAGGGCAAAGAAATTTGGACTACCGAAGAAGAAATTTGCGCTCTTTTAAAGAAACAAAAAGAGCCTTTATTTGTTTGCGGTTGGGGCGCGGAAGGGCAAAGTTTAAGCAAAATTTTTACCTGTAAAAAAGCAACTTTTGCACCAGGTAAACTAAATAAAATTTCTTTTGAAACGATGGCAGAACTTGCGCCGAAATATTGCGGTAAACAAAAACTAACAGAGGTCTTTACACCGCTTTATTTAAAGCCGGCGCGTTTTGAGTTAACCGCCTTACAAAAGGGATTAAAATAAATGATTTTTCTTGCCCAAAGTAAAGATAAAATTTACGCGCAAACTTTAGCTGGTATTGCCAAAGAATCAGGCGCTGCCCTTTGGACAAAAGAACAATTTGAAGAAGAACTAAATTTAACTTGCGCACAAATTTTTTTATGCGCAAACAAAGGAACAAAAGAAGTTTTTGGTTTTGTTTGTTTTCGTGTTTATCAAGAGGAAGCAGAGTTAACAAATTTTGCAATTTTGCCGAGTAAGCAAAATAAGCATTTTGGCACAGAACTTTTAAGTTTTGCTTTAACTTATTTGCTTTCAAAAGGTGTTCAAAAAATAACTTTGGAAGTTAGCGCACAAAACAAAAAAGCAAAAAAAATATACCAAGATTTTGGTTTTAAAAAAGTTTCTGTTCGTAAAAATTTTTATGAAGGGGGAATTGACGGCGATTTAATGCTATTTACAGCGCCAAACAAATTATAAAATCTTATGAAAAAACTATTTTTATTTTTTATTTTAACAACTTTATCTTTAAATCTTTTAGCCCAAAATCAAAAAGAAAAAGATAAAGATATTTATACAAAAGATTTTTTGAATAAATTTGCCCAGGCAATTTACCAGGAAAAAGAAAATCAAAAAGAGGCAATAAAAATTTACGAAGAACTTTACGCCCTTTCGCCAAAGGATATAACTTTGCTTAAAAGTTTGGCAACTTTATGCGTCCAAAGCGAAGATAAAACCTGCGCAAATAAATATGTTCCGCTTTATCTAACAGAAGCTCCGCAAGAGGCCTGGGCACTTGCTTTAAATGCTCAACTAGCTTGGCAAAAAGGTAATTTAAAAGAAGCCCAAAAATATTATTCTGAGTCGTTAAAAAAAGAACCGCAAAACCAAGCAGTCTTAATGCAATATTTAACTTTACTGAATACCATAGATAAGGATGAAGCAATAAAATTTTTAAGGCAACTTGAACAAGAAAATAACCTTTTATATATGCCCGTTAATATGGAAATTGCGCAAATTTACTTAAATCAAAATCAAGTTAACGAAGCAATTTTAACTTTGGATAAGGCAATCAAAAAATATCCTCAAACAAGGGAATTTTATTTTGCTAAAGCAAAAATTTATGAGGTCGGTAAAGAGATAAATAAAATGCTTCAAGTTTACGCCGATATGGATAAAGAAGGCCTTTTGACCGAGGAAGATTTAATTAAAATCGGCGGTTATTATGTTTTACAAAATAAGCCGGATAGCGCAAGAAAATATTACCAGCGTGCTTATCAGCAGAACCCAAAAAATGCGCGCGCTTGCGAGTTTTTATCTTTATGGGAACAAAGCCAAAAAAATTATTTACAGGCGGAAAACTACCTCAAACAAAGCGAAGATTTTAAAACAAATTCTTCTTTAAGAATAAGGCAAGTGCACCTTTTAAAACTTGCGGGCGAAAAGGAAAAAGCCCTTCTTGCTATGGAGCAGGCTTATACTGATTTTAATGACAGCATTGAAATTGGCTTTTATTATGTCTTAATGTTAGAAGATTACAACCAATATAAACAAGCCCAAAAAGTGCTTGAAAAACTTTTACAAAAGCAACCAAGTAATGAGGAATTTTTGCTTAACTATGCTTTTGTTTTAGCCGAGTTAAAAGATTATAAAAAAATGCAAAAAGTTTTAAATCAGATAATTGCCAAAAATCCGAATAATGCCCAAGCGTTAAACTTTCTTGGTTATCACTTGATTGACAAGACAAAACAAATTGAAAAGGGCGGCGATTATATCAAGCGTGCTATTGCCCTAAATCCAAAAGACAGCGCAACGATAGATTCTCTTGCGTGGTATTTTTATAAGACGGGCAAGTTTAGTGAGGCTTTAAATTTATTAACAACTTTACCTAAAAAAGATGTAAAAGACCCGGAAATTATTTTTCACTTTGCCAAAGTTTATGAAAGTTTAAACAACAGGGAAAAGGCCTTGAAATATTATAAACTTTTGCTTAAGTCGGAAGAATACGCTTCTCAAGCGCAAAAAGCAATAAATAAAATTAATAAAAGTAATTGATAAAAACTTTGTGCTTTCTGTTCTTAAAAAAGAGCGGGGGATAAGGGAAAGGGGGAAATCTTCAATACAATTTAAAAAAGTAGTTGACAAATTGCTAAAAAGTTTAGACAATAGTAGTAGTATTAAAAATGTAGCATTGTAAAGACTAGCAGTATATTTAAAAAGGTTGTATAATAAATATATATGTAAACCCGCGCGAGCGGTGTTTGATTTTTGTTTTTAATATTTTAAAGTGGTGGAGAATATGATAAAAAATAATAAAATTTTTAACTCCTGCTTAAAGGCAGGCGGTGTTTTATTTTGTGTTTTTGTAGCGGCAGTATTTGCCGTTTTAGGGGCAAAAGTTTCCTACGCACAAACCGCTATGGTAACGAGTGTTAGCACCAATTACCCTATTGATAGTGAGAGTTTACAAAATTATCAATGTGAAGATATTGGGGCTGCTAATGTTTCATTTTTATACGATGCCGATGATATTAGTAGATATTATAATTTACACACCAATGTTGATCCTTGGCATAATTCTGCTTTGATAGAATATGACCAACCTTTTTATTCATCTTCTACTGCTTCTACTGTTGCTACTCCTTCTAATCTGTATCCTAACCATTGTTTAAGACTTTGTGCGGAAGTAACTTGTGTTAACCCATCAAGAAAAGTTGAAACCAGTGATGGCTCTGCCGATAGCACAATAGGTATCATTGAAGATGTTGGCAGCAGCGATTTCCCTATTCAAAGTGTTTTATTTGAAATTTTTAAATATCAGCCAAACTCCAACCCTTATAATGCCGATACTACACCCCCTATAAGAACTATTGCCTTAACACCCGTGGCAGATAATGTTTGCCCCGGTGTTGGCATTTATACAACCGGAAGTGGTGATAAAGAAAGATCTGTATCGTGTTGCGAATTATTTAATGGTCAAGGGCGTTGTGTTAATAATACTTGTGAAAATTCACCTAATCCTGCTACGAATTGTCCATCTCCTTGTTTACAAAACACTACACAAGGATGTTTCATTAGAGATAATCAATATGCTGAAGAGTTCTGTTCAAAATTTGGACAATGGGGCTGTGAATATCTTAATGTTGGATGGCAAGCTGGAGTCTCTTGTAAATGGAACGGTACAAAGTGTGTACAAAAGTGTTCACAAATAACAAACCAAGCTGAGTGTAATTTCTTGCATAATAGAAATGGCGGTCGTAAATTAGATTCTCCTTATGATGATGGTGATTTCCAGGTTTGTGAATGGCGTTCAGAAACAACTTGTACAACTCCAACAAGTGATGCTTGTCTCAATCATAGTAGCACAGCTGATTGTGCAGCAGATACTGCGAATGGCTGTGCGTGGACAGAAGTTGCTTCAGCATCAGGTGTATCAGGCTGTAGAGAGACTGTTAAAAGATTTAAGACTTATGAACAATGTAAATCAGGTATAACAAAATTACCTTTCTGCACAGCGTGGGACGGCAGTTATGAAATTGACGGCGAATTTGGCAAAAGCAATGGTCAATTTGGTTTTAGAGCAAATGTAAAAACAGATTGGCCTGGCGACGGTATTTCTTCCGGCGGTGATGTTAAAGTTGACCATACAATGGCCTATCCCGGCGAAAACCAAATACCTATACAAATTGATGTGACCAATGTCCATAGTGTCAGAAGTTCATCTACTATGGTTGGTGCCACAACAAAAGTGCCAGCACAACCTTATGATGTGACCTATAAACTTAGTAAAGATGCTTTAACAACAATTACAATCAGCGATCCTGGGTATAGATGTGATTGTGAAGGGTTGAAAGAAGATATTACCGGAACAGTGCCTCCCTGGAATTACACTGCCTATCAGTGCGATGATGAACACAAAGATCCTGATACAAAAGCAGGGCTTATTGATTTTAATTTAGTAGACAGGCAACCTCGTCTTGGCGAAGGTATCCCTAATGGTGTATATGCTAACTTGGATTCTTGGGACGGGCGTGATAGTGAAGGTAATTTCTTACCTTATGGTAATTATTTAGTGGCTATCACGGCTACCACCCACGATGAGTGGTCCGGCACAGATCATGAAGATTTAAGTCGCACGGTGACACGCCAACTTTCTTTAGACCCTCTTAAAATAACTGATATCGTGGAAACAGGCCTTGCTAAATTTTCAACATCGTATGCTAAAATTGATTATGTTTTAACAGAATCTGCCGATGTTCATGTTATGATATTTACACCTGGGACTCACTTTAATTCAAATACTGATATGCCAAGCATGATAGATCCCTATACATATTTAATGAATACGGGTAATATCACCGATGGTAGATTGGTTGCCCATATCGTGGAACAAAAACAAGGCAGAGTTGGTGTCAATACAAAGTGGGATGGTGTTTGTAGAAACAGTGATAATACAGATCCTGATAATCCTGATTGTTCTTTTGCCGGCAAAAAATATCTTTACGGCACACCTATGCCCGATGGCGATTATGTCTATGTAATGTGGGCTGAAATTCCTTATCAAGAGTATGGAAGACACTATATTTGCGTAAACGGCAAATGGTGGTCTGGTTTGAGAACCCGCAAATACCATAATGGTATTATAGCTGTTGATAGAGGCTTGCCGGAAATTACAGTCGGCGCAGTCGGCTATACAAGCCTTGGCTCAAGCCCTACTGCCTTTGGTTTAGATCCCTTTACCTTTAATTATGCAGTATCAAGAGATTCTATTGTTGATGCTACAATTAAAACAACTGCTCCGGATATTACTTCAAATACAGATCAGGTTTACACAGTTAAGCAATTACTTACCAATGAAGTAGCTATTGCCGGTAAAGAAAATAAATTTACTTGGGATGGTATTGACGACGAAGGCTACCAAGTGGCACCTGGCACTTATATGGTGGAATTTGTGGCAAAAGATAGCCTTTACCCGGAAAAACAGGCAACAATGACGGTTCAGTTCCCTGTGGATATGTTTAGGGTTGTTGATGTTAAAACAGATTCTTTACTTGATGAAACAACTGCCCAGGCAAAGATAAGTTATACCTTATCTAAGAGTGTTGATGTGACCGTTGAAATTTATGACCCGAGTGTTACAATTCCGACAAAAGATTGTAAAGACCCGAGCGATCCTGATGAAAATTGCTGGTGTCATTATGATTCGGAAAATCACTTGATACCCGTTGCAGGGGCTACACCTTTGAAAACTTATGTTTTACCGAAAGCAGGCGAAGGAACAACAATTACCGAAGTTTGGGACGGTTTAAAACAATCTACCGGTCCAAACGATCCTGTTGCACCTTTACCGGACGGCAACTATCCTTACAGGATATGTACAAGAACAACACAAGATCTTTCCCACTGGTATAAATATGATGTAAACACCAATACTCCGGTGGCACAAGATGGTCATGACGCAGCAAATCTTTATATAGATAGCGCAAGCGATAAACCGACAGGTTTTATCACTATTGCCCGCGGTTCTATTGCCTTTAATAAGATTTTAATTACGCCTAGCCAGCCCGCTATGAAGTATTCTTCTGAAACTATTTACTTGCCTTCTTATGAGGTTGCTTTCAGCACAAGCCGCCCGGCTTCAGTTAATATTGAAGTTATTTCAACACAAGACGGTCAATGCGAAGGTGGCGCGGTAGCCGGCACAACCTGCCGCACTTTAAGCACTTATGTTTATGACGGCACTGACGGCTACTTTGACCCGACAAAGACTTATAAAGTTTATTGGGATGGTAAAGATTCCAAAGGTGAATATGTTAAATACGGTTCTTATGAAATTAAACTTGTAGGTTTGCCTTATCCTATGCCGGCAGCTTCTGTGTTTGGTGATTTACCTAAAGAAACAATTTACAGCCAGGTTATCAGTGTTAATAACTTCCAAGTTTATGATAGATATGTGGAAGATATTACAAGGGACAATCCTAACGCTAAATTTGCTTATCAAATTTCCGTGCCGATGAAGGTTGCAATACAAATCTTCAAACCGGGCACAATGACAAATAGGGATTCTACAACGGCAAAAGCAACAGGTCTTATTGACCCTGTATCAGGTCAAGATGTTGCAAATGCCAATATTGATGATGTTTTGGTTAAATCTATTGTTGGTGTCAGACCAAACTTAGTATCTCTTGACGAAGTTTGGGATGGAACCGACTATGCTGGCCAAGAAGTGCCGGACGGTATCTATCCTTATAGGTATGTAACAGTATTAAATGCCTATGATATGGATTCTGTTACGGGTGCTCTTAATCATATTACAAACACTAACGATGATTTACAAACAGCAGGTTCTATGATTGCCGATTGGGAAAAGTATATCACTCTTGAAAATATCAATGTGGCAAGAGGCGATAGCTGGTATGCCGATGTTGATTGGAAGAGCAAAAAAGTTACCTCCTTCTTCCCTAACCCGTTAAGGGGCAATGAAGGCTGGTTTGAAATTGCCAAACTTCCTGCTCCTGGCAGAGTGTCAATTAAAATCTACAATATCGCAGGTGATTTGGTTAGAGAAGGTAACGATTTTGATTGTATCAATTCACAAGGCGAAACTGATAAACTTGCAACTATTAATGCTAACGGCGGTTTGCAGCCTTATATGAATTTGACACAAAATACTCAAATAACCTCAAGCAGAAACTTTACCTTGAGATGTAAGTGGGAAAGGGATAATGACCACGGTAAGAAAGTGGCACGCGGTTTATACTACGCAATTATGGAACTTGACCCAACAAGAGGTAATGCCAAGAAATCTCAAAGAGTTATTAAGATTTTGATACCATAGGATAAAAGGGACAAATTTATGAAAAACTATAAAACAATAAAATTAATCTCAGTCTTTTTGATAGCAATGTCCTTTGGTTTAACTGCCAAAGCATCTGATGAATATGCAGGTACCAGCGCAAGTGCCTTCTTAAAACTTGGCACAGGCGCACCTACGGCGCAAGCTTTGGGTAATGCTTATACAGCCTTATCGGAAGGGACACAGGCACTCTTTTGGAACCCGGCAGGCGCTGCCACCAATACCACAAGAGAAGTTCAAATTTCCCACATGCAATGGTTTGAAGGTGTGGGGGATAGTTCACTAGCGTATATCCAACCTATGGGCAGAACAATGCTTGGCGTAACCCTTAGATATTTAAGATTAAATGACCTTGAATTTAGAGATTCCCAAGGTATCCCGCAAGATTGGGCCGGCGCAGTTATGCAAGATTTTGTTGCAAGTGTATCTTTATCAAGAAGTTTCTTTAATGCTTTAGATTTAGGCGCAACAGCAAAGTATATTAATGAAAATAACGTAAATGTCCGCCATATTAATGCTGCTTTTGATGTGGGGGCTAAACTACGCTTATTTAGTAATAAACTTGTTTTTGGTGTAATGGGCCAAAACTTAGGCGATACAGATGAAGTGCCAAGCGCTATTCGCGGCGGGGCAGCTATAAACACGAAATATTTTACCGTTGCCGGCGAAGTTGTTGACTATGTTGATGATAAAGTGCGCTATGGTGTAGGCTTAGCAATACATATTCCGGAAGAACTTGTTCAAGTGGCCCAGTTTGATATCAGACTTGGTTATTACAACCGCGATAATACAGGTTTTGCCGAGGATGGCACAATAGCAGATAAGATAGGCCTTGATACAACCTCAAAAATCTCTCTTGGCTTTGGTTTTTATAGTAGTGAGGTTTTTGGTTATGGCCTTGGCCTTGATTATGCTATGATGCCTTTTGGTGCTTTAGGCACGGCGCATCAATTGGCAGTAAGATTGCAGTTTTAGTAGTAAAGAGCAGTAAAGTTGTAAAGGATACAAAATGAAGATGAATAATAAAGGTCAAGCTGCCGTAGAATATATTGTAACCGCGCTTGCTTTATTTGTAGCGTTTGTAATCTTTTACAAAAGTTATAGTTGGGTAGTGCCAAAACAATTTGAACAGGGAGCAAAAATTATACTCGCTGTATATGAAGGTAAAAATTAAATAATTTGGAGGATATAAATTATGAGAATGATTGCAAAAATGCACTTGGCTTATGATAGAGCCTTAAGAGCAATAAACAATAAAAAAGGCCAAAGTTTGGTTGAATATTTGTTTATGTTAGGTATTATTGTTGTCGTCGTCGGTATTGTTGGCGTGGCAATTAAAACCTTTATGCCTGAACTCTTTGAGAATATCAAAGGAAAGATTTTAAATCAATCAGACAAAATTTAAGCAGGTTTTATGATAAGAAAAAATGGTGGGCAAGCGGTTGTTGAATTAATTTTGATTCTTCCCGTTTTTATGATGATAATATTTGTTATCTTGGAAATGGGAACAATTGCCTATCATACGCTTCTTGCCCATCATATTTCTTATGAACTTGCAAGAGTTGGCTCTATGGTTGGGGTTCGCAAACCAAGCGGGGCGACGGATTCAACCAAAATAGCCAGCAAGATGAAGGAGGCTCTGATTCAGGCAGTCGGGCCGCAGAAAGCCTCTAAAATGCAGATATCATCTGTATTACAAACAACCGGCCGTGACCCGCAAGTGGCAGGCCATGTAAACGAAGACCTCGTTGTAACTTTGGTGTATAGAGTGGATTTGGTTTTTCCCTTAACAAGTTATATCTTTGCCGATCCGCCAAAAAAATACGGGGTAAAAAGAATAAAAGCATCTGTTAGGATGCCGGTGGAAAGACCACTAATAAATTAGATTTTATTTTATTAAAGCAGTTTTAAAAAAAAAGAGGAGTTTTAAAATATGAACAGAAGAAGTCTTTTTCCTTTAGTCATCGCTGTAATGGCAGCTTTGATATATTTCTTTGTTTTGAATTTAGCCCAAGGTAATTTGGCTAAATCCAGAAAAATGGAAACAGTTGCCGTAGCCGGTATTGATTTGCCGGAAGGCACACAAGTCAAAAGAACCCATCTTAGAACGGCCGAGGTTCCTTTGGCCTATATCCAAAAAGATGCTTATGTGTTATCTAAAGGCGCAAATTTAAGCGATATTGAAAATTTAGTAACAAAAGTTTCTATTGCTAAAGGTAATCAGATTACAAAACCTTCTCTTAGTTCCTTAAGTCCGGAAATGGGCATAAGTTTAAAAGTCCAACCCGGCAACAGAGCATATATTTTAGAAGTAAAAAACCAAGTAGCTAAAATGATAAAACCGGGCGATAAAATTGATATTCTTATCACTTTTGATGCCCAAATGAAAAATAGTAATAAAGAAAAAATGTCTGTTACTATTTTGCAAAATATTTTGGTTCTTGGGGTTGGTTCAAATTTAGGCCAAGGGCTTGATAGTGCGGCCAAAAACAAAAATAAAGAAGACGAACAAAACAGTGCGGCTTTCTCGGATATGTCAACTTTAAGTCTTTCTTTAGGTTTGGAAGCAGCGCAATATCTTGCTTTGGCTGAAGAAGAAGGGGAAATAACCGTTGTTGTTCGCGCACCCGGTGATATGAATGATAATCAGGTGCCTATAACAAGTTTCTCAAGTTTGTTTAACTAAAATTTGATTATTATAGGAAAGGAAAAAATGAAAAAAAATATAATAAATAAAGTTTTACCACTTGTTTTAGTTGCCTTAGCAGCAGGCGTTCAAGCTAATGCTGCTAAGAAAACGGACCTTGTTGCCGTGAGTGCTGATATCGTTGAAATCGGCGGTTCTATTACCAATAATACCGGTTTTGCCTGGAACCAACTATTAGATTTTAGCGAAAAGGAAATTCCCGGTATTTTTTCTATCGGCGAATTTGAACGCAAAAGTTTACTTAGCACGCGTTTACACTTGCTTGAAACCGAAGGTAAAGCGCAAGTTTTGTCAAACCCAAAAGTTATAGCAAAATCTAATACGAGCGCAAACTTTACTGCCGGCGGTTCAATTCCTTATCCTGTGGTAAACAATACTTCTGCCGGTGTGGAATTTAAAAACTATGGTGTTCGTTTGGATGTTATGCCCACGATTATTCCTGAAAAGGGCAATATTATCCATGTCCAATTTGAAATAGAACTTTCTAATCCGGATTATTCTTCGCCTATTGTTATAAACGGAACTTCTGTTCCCTCTATTTCTTCTAGGAGATTAACTTCTCAAGTTGAACTTAACAGCGGGGAAACTTTGGTTATCGGCGGTTTAAAGAGCAGTTCTAGAAGTGTGGCGGAAGACAGAGTCCCTATTCTTGGCAGAATACCTTTGCTTGGCTTCTTCTTTAAAACAAAAAATATTAAAGAAGACCAACGCTCCTTATTCCTTTTTATAACTGTTGAGATGGTGGAGTAAACTAAATGGACACTAAAAATGAAACTAACGGCACCCCAAGAGTTATTGCTTTTACCGGCCCAAAAGAAGGGGTAGGTAAAACAACTTTAGTTTTAAACTTGGCTATTGCTTGGGCAGAAACGCAAAAAAGACCGGTTTTAATTGTTCCTTTAGACCCTTTGGCCCGTCAAGAACACGGCTTCTATTTAGGTATCAGAAAGCCTGTTAGCGTGGCGGATTTGGTTAGGGCTTTAGGTTCCGGTGCTATTGCTATTGCCGGCGGGCTTTTGCGCGGTAAAGTTTCTATGACTTCAGTAGGCGTCGGTGTTTTGCCTTTAGGTTCTACCCGTCAAGAAGTTTCAATGATTTCACCTAAAGTTTTACTTCCTATTTTATCCCGTTTACAACAGACTTTTGATATCTTTTTAGATGTTGATTCAAGCTTCCCTATGGAAACTTTTGCCTTTGATATAGCAGATAAAGTTTTTTGGGTAACAAATTGCACCCGTTCCCATTTAAATACGGCGGTTTCCACTTTTACTGATTTTAAGGAAATGCACTTTCCGATAGACCGTTTGGATATTATTTGTAATCAGTATAATTTACCCGGGGCTATTGACCACGAAGAAGTAAACCAATTCTTTATTAAACTTGGCAGAGAGCCGATTGTTTATTTAACTTGGGAAGCCAGCGTTTTTGAAGCCTCTAACAAAAGAGAAATTGAAATTTTAGTCAACAGAAGCAGCCTTTGGGTTCAAGAAGGCCTGCGTCCTATACTTGCGGCAATTGCAGAATCAAAACCTACGGATAAGAAGTGGGAAACTTCCGTTCCGGATAGTGAGTTCGTTGCTTCCGCCAAAAATATATGGGAGGCTTCTGCTTTAGCTGTTGGCGGTGCTTCAAATATTAATCATTTTAAATCTTTAGATGCCGATTTATCTTATTGGGATGATTTGAAATTACAAGTTCACAAAGATGTTATTAAAACTTTGGAACTTGAACGCATTGTTATCAGTGAGGAAGGTTCCCAAAACGAACAAGTTAGAAAACGCGTTTCCGTTATTATTGATGAAGTTTTAAGAAAGAAAGCTAATGTCCAACTTTCAAGGGATCAAAAAACCCGTTTTATTACTGAACTTTTAGACGAAATTTTGGGTCTTGGTCCTTTAGAAGCCTTAATGAGGGACCCTTCCGTAACAGAAATTATGGTTAATGCCTATGATAAAATTTTTATTGAACAAAAAGGTAAATTAACTTTAACCAGATACCGCTTTAGAGATAATGACCAAGTTATACAGGTTATTAAAAGAATTGTAGCCCCGCTTGGCAGGCGTATAGATGAATCTGTGCCTTTGGTGGACGCCCGTTTGAAAGACGGTTCCCGTGTTAATGCTATTATTGCGCCTTTGGCTGTTTCCGGGCCTTCTTTAACAATAAGGCGTTTCTCCCAAAAACCTTTTGGTCCGCAAGATTATTACCGTTTTGGCACCATTAGCGAACAATGTATGAACTTCCTTGAAAGTTGTGTTAAACTTAGAAAAAATATTATTATTTCCGGCGGAACCGGCACAGGTAAAACAACTTTCTTAAATGCTCTTTCAAGTTATATTCCCGCTTCCGAGCGTATTGTTACAGTGGAAGATACGGCAGAATTAAGACTTCAGCAGGAACACTGGGTTTCCCTTGAAAGCAGACCGCCTAACGTTGAGGGTAAAGGTGCTATAACAATTAAAGATTTGGTTATTAACTGCTTGCGTATGAGACCGGATAGAATCGTCGTAGGTGAGTGTCGCGGTGCAGAGGCCTTGGATATGTTACAGGCAATGAACACCGGTCACGAAGGTTCACTCGCTACTATCCACGCAAATACACCTAGAGATAGTTTAACCCGTCTTGAGGCAATGTGTATGATGGCAAGCGCAGATTTGCCTATTTGGGCTATACGCGAAATGATCTCTTCTGCTGTTAACTTGATTGTTCAACTTTCAAGATTTTCCGACGGTAGCAGAAAGGTTACCTATATTACGGAAATTTGCGGCCAAAAAGACGGAGTTATTCAAAGCAGGGATTTATTTAGATACACTCAAACAGGTGTTGATGAAAACGGTAAGGTTCAAGGCACTTTTGCTCCTACGGGTGATTTGCCTACATTCTTTGCTGAATTTAAAGCAAAGGGTATAGAAGTTCCGGAAGATATTTTTAAAGTTAAACAAGAAGGTAAATAAATGTCCTTTAAACATATAATAATTTCTTTGTTTGTGCTAACTTTTACAACTGCGGGCCTTTTTGCTCAAGAGCAAGGCTTCGGGCAGATTTATAGTTTAAACCAGCAGGAATTTATTAAGTGTTCAAAAGAAAAACTTTATGCTCTTTATGATTTCTTAGATCCGGCTAAACCGGCAGAGAAAAAAGAATTCTTGCCGGCTTATTGCGGACAAGTAAAAAAAGCAGTTAAAATACCTGCCTGGCTTGAAGAAGTGTTGCCAGAAATGGAAAAAAGGCGCTTATGGGTTTTACCTTTAGCAAACGGGGAAACGGACTATCTTAGCGAAGCCGAGATGTGGAGAAGGCCTCTTCTTGCTCTTCACCAGCTTTTGACCGTAGCCCAAAAGATTGACGACGGCGCAACTTTTGCTACAAGAGGTATTATGGAAGAGTTCGGCCTTGCCAGAATCCGCTTGATTTTGGAAGTAGAACGCTTAAAAACAAACCCCCGTTTGATAGATTATGATATGCGTAATAGTATGAAGGGGCGCGGGCGTTCTGTTCTAGCTACTTTAGAACTTGCTTTAGATGAAGCGGACAGTATGGCAGAATCTTTTGTTTCGGCTAATTGGAAAACTAAATTTAGGAAATCTTCTATTGCTCTTGCTATCTTATCAAATAATATTTATAGTGATATCGTTAATAAACCGGCTCCTCAGATGCCCTTTGAGGTAGAAGTAAAAGACGATAAATACCAAGTTATTTTGATTCGTGTTTTAATGACTCTTGGCACTTTGCTTGTATTTTTTGCCGTTTATAAGTTTATTGAAGAAAGAAACACACAAATTGCAATGCTTGTTCAGGAATATTTACAAAAAAGCACCACCTGGGCAGATGATTACAGCAGGCAATTTTTGGATATTAATGTCAAATATATAGTTCTTGGAACTCTTGCGGTATTTTGTTTGCTGGGGGCGTTTTTTGCTATCGGAGCAGGCGGGTTCTTTGGTGTATTTATGTTTATTGTATTCTTTGCGGCAGGCCTTTATATAGGGTTAAAAATGCCGGGTATAATATTAAATTCTTTGAAGAAAAGACGCGGTGAAAAAATCAATAAACAACTTATGGATGCTTTAATTTTGCTTTCAAACTCTCTTAAATCAGGTATGGATATTGTCCAGGGCTTTGAGATGGTTTCAAGCGATTTACGCCCGCCGATATCAGATGAATTTGGCTTGGTTATTAAAAATTATAAACTAGGCACACCTTTTGAAAAATCTTTGGAAAATATGGAAGAGCGTGTAGAATCAAGGCTTCTTTCTTATATGGTTAAAGCTATTGTTTTACAAAGACAAGTCGGTGGTAATTTGACAAAGATTTTTGAGCGCATTGTGGAAAATATCCGCGAAGAAAGCAAACTTGAAGAAAAATTACAGGCTATGACAGCCCAACAAAAAATACAAAGTTTGGTGGTTGCCATTATGCCTTGGATTATGGTTGGTGTTTTGTTTGTTTTCCAACCTGATGTTATGATAAAATTTTATACAAAACCTGTCGGTATAATAGTGCTGTTTATGTGTATTGTATGGATAGGTATAGGTATTAAGATGGTTAGTAAATTGGGAGAAATTAGAGTATGAACACCTATGATATATCCCTGTATGTATTAGCTTTTTTGGGCGCATATTTTGTTTATATTGCGGTTAGGAATTTTCTGTTGCCAAAAGAAGAAAAGGAAACAATTTCCGATATTGAAGTCAGACAGGTTAAATCTACTTCTTCCTTTGCCCGTTTGCGTCCGCAAGAAAATTTAAGAGATCGCTTCGCTATTTTACTACTTGAAAAATTACATTTACAACAACCTTTGGAAGAAATGTGGCTTTTACTCGGCAGTTCGGCAAAGCCTCAACCGGTTGATATCCTTTTTTCAAAAATAAATTGGGCAATCTTTTTGCCTTTGGTCGCTATTCTTTTAACAAGAAACCCTTTGTTTATTTTACTTGCAATAATAGGTTTTTATATTCCTGATATGCAATTAAAGGTTCAAATACAAAAGCGTCAACAGGATATGCTTGGCAATTTTGCCACAACAGTGGATTTGATGGCTCTTATTATAGAATCAGGCTTAGATTATATGACAGCTTTTGAAAGAATTATTAAAATAGCAAAAAATAAAACCCTTTTGGAAGTTGAAATAGAAAAAACTTTAAATGAAACAAAACTTGGCTATTCAAGAAGGGAAGCCCTTGAAAGACTTGCCCAAAGAACAGGGGTTCAAGATATTAGGTCTTTCGTCGGGCTTATTGTTCAATCTGATGAGTTAGGAACAAGTTTGGTTGATCTTTTAAGGAATTTTTCTGTTGACCTTAGATTTAGAAGACTTAATAAAGCAGAAAAACTTGCGGCCCAGGCCTCAACAAAAATGTTAATACCGATGTTTATTTTTATATTTCCGGTGGTATTTATTTTGATGCTTGCGCCAATGCTCGGTGATTTGCTTAGCGGTGGTCTTTTTTAATTTTAAAGAGGTATAAAAACTATGAAAAAATTATTTGTTTTATTTTTAATATGTAGTGCTCCTTTATATGCGCAACAGCCGCATAACAGCCTAAGAGAAACCGGTAAAGAAGCCGGTATGATACTTGATTTACAAAAAATTTCTCTTGGGACACTTTCCAATGTGGAACAGAAAAAGCAATATTTATCAACGGTTCAACTTGGTAAACAAAGAATTCAAAATTATACTTTAAGAATGGTTTACGAAAATGCCTATGCTCTTTATAAAAGGGGGGATTATCAAAGAGCAGCAGAAATGGCTAATGTTATTTTGAGTATAGATCCGACCTTAACCCAGGCCCAAACCCTTGCCAGGGAAGCCTCAAGAATGGCCGCTTATGGCACAATTTCAGAATCTGAAATCGTCCGTATGAAATATGAAGACGGTATAACTTTATATAAAGCCGGGCGTTTAGTAGAAGCAAGAAATAAATTTGAAGAAATTTTAGTCCTTCGTCCTAATGAAACACAGGCTAAAAAATGGATAGAAAGAATTGATGAAGATATCGCAGCAGAACATACCCGCAGAGGCTATTATGCTTATAAAAACGGTGATTATGAGGAAGCCCTTAACCAATGGTATAGTGTGTTAATGATAAAAAAAGACGACGCCGAACTTAATGCTAAAATAGCAGAAGTTGAAGCTAAGTTAAAACAAGAAAAATTACAGGCAACTTTAAACCGCGCTTTTACTTATTATTCCGAAGGTAAATTAGAGGAATCTTATGCTGAATTTGAGCGCGCTTTGGAAATACAACCGGGGGAACTTCAAACACAAAAATTCGCTATACAATTAAAAGAAGAAATTGCCGATAGATATTATATGAATGCTACAACTGCTTACAATAGCAAAAAGTATAATACGGCCATTTCTAATTGGAAGGAAGCTAAAAAGTGGGGTTATAATAAAGCAGATATTAACTCCTTAATCAAAAAGGCTCAAAGAGCCCAGGAAGAAGTTAAAAAGGCCTCTTATAAAAAGACCCAAGTTCAGGCGGCTCAAGAGTCAGTCCATGTCTATGAGGAAACTAATATTAATAGAACTACAACAATTGGTCCTAATGGGGAAGAAACGGTAACTGTTGAAGAAGAAACTATAACACAAACTATACCTTCTTCTTTCCCTACAAAACCTTTAACTGAAAAACCGGGCGTTATCACTGAAGCTGCGCGTAATGCTTCTGTTGAAAGATATAGAGCAGGTTTAAGATATTATAACGAAGAAAACTATGAAAAAGCAAAAGAAAACTTCCAAGCGGCCTTGCAGCTTAATCCGGAAAACTCTGATGCTGCCTTAGGCTTAAAGAGAGTAGAGGAAAAATATAATAGTAGGTAAAGTTTATGATAAAAAAAATTAGTATTCGTTGGTTTATTTGGTTTGCCTTAGCGGCTTTTTATACAATAATTTTAGGGGCTTTGCTCTATTTTAATTTGTTTAAATATGTGTTTGATGTTAACTTACAAAATCAAATAATTAATACTGTTTCAAACAATGCAAGGACTTTAATTAACGGCCTTGTAACAAAAGACTATTTAACTTTACCTGAGTTAGAAATAATTAATTCTTGGAAATCTCAAGATCCCAGAATCAAAAATGTTGTATATTTTAATGGTAATGGTTCTATTCGCTGGCATAATAATCAAGATCTTGTCCAAAAAAGTTTTTCAGAATACGATAGAGGCGGATATTTAGAAACTTACGCTGCTTCCGATGCTATGTTAAACCGCGCCCCTAGAGTTGTAATGAAACATAATGGCACAATGTATGAAATCGCCATACCTTTAAAATTAGCAAAGGATGACCAAGTTGTAGGGGTTATTTCTTTAGATGTTTCCCGCGAGCAAGTTCAAGCGGAAATAAAGGGCGCTATGTTCAAATATTTAGTTGGTTCTGTGGCGATAATGTTTTTAATGGGTTTTGTTTTGTTTATTTTCGTTATTAAACCTGTTGTCGGGCCGATAGTTGCTTTAACAAACAGCATTGATAATATTTCCACAAAGAGTTTTCAATTTGATTTCTCTAAAAGAGGGGATGAAATCGGCGATTTGGCAAAATCAATAGAGAATTTCTTGACAAAAGTAAAAGGGGAACTTGAAGAGCAAGAAGAAATATCTAAAAACCGCAAAAATTATGAACAAGAATGGTGGACAGAAGTTTTGGCAGCAACTGTTCCTAAAGGGAGCCGCGCTATCGTGGTAGATGAAAATAACAATATTATGCATACCAATTTTGAATTACCTTTAAAGAAAGAGGGGCCGGTTCACTTGCTTGATATCTTTGGCGGAACCCAGCAAGAAGTTGTCCGTATTGTCGGTCAGGCTATGGAAAACCCGGGCCAAATATTTAGAGCTACAACTCAAAGCAATAGCAGAGAATTTGGTATAAAAACTTTACAATTGACTTCCAAAGGTGGTATAATAAGAACATTAATTATACTTGAACCTTTGGCTTCAAAAAAGTAAAATTAAATTAGGAGGAAGTTTATGTTCAATCTTGAAATAAAAAGGATATCTTTAAAGTCTATCGTGCTTTCGGCTTATCCTTTCGTGGTATTTGTGTTTACTTTACTACAAGCTTTTTTAGGATTAGGGGATTTATTAGACCTGGAAGCAGGCTTTTTTAAAGCTCTAATGCAGGTTTTGCTTTATGCTGTTATAAATACAGGCGTAATCGTTTTGTTCACAATGCTTGCTGCCTTTATTTATAATATGGTTGTTAATTTTGGCGTTAAAGGTTTCAGAGTTTCTTTAGCCGAAATTGAAGAATCAGCAGAAAAAGAAGCTGTTGCCCCGGTAGAAGAAAATAAATAATTTGGAGGAAATAAAATGAAATTAAAAATATCAGCAGTATTATTTGCTTTAGTTCTTGTTTGCGGA
The DNA here is from genome assembly GCA_045612285.1 of Elusimicrobiaceae bacterium. GTDB lineage: Bacteria > Elusimicrobiota > Elusimicrobia > Elusimicrobiales > Elusimicrobiaceae > Proelusimicrobium. The sequence continues at coordinate 28,158 of JAZKYS010000040.1, read as the reverse complement.
TTAGCTTTTGCCCAAAATAAAAATAAAGCTAACACCAAATCTAGTGCTAAAATCCCTGTAACAGTTATCGCTATGACAGGCACACAATTCGGTGGTGTAGATGCCGGATTAAATCAAGGTCTTGAAAATTTTTTAGGTGCTTCTTTGGATATCACTGTTGTAGATAGACAAGAGGCTCTTAAAGATCCTAAATATCAAGGTTTTAATTTGGATTATATGCCTTTGTATTTAGTTCATAGAACAAAACTTACAGATGAAAAATTTAAAGAACCGGTAGAAAAAGGTTATTTAAAAACAACAAAAGATTTTATCGTAATGGAAAAACAAACCCGCTATGGCGTTTTTGCCAATAGAGAAGCAAAACCTAACTTGCTTGAATTATTTGTAATGTCCCAATGTCCTTATGGCGTGATGGCAGAAAATAAAATAATTGAAGCTAAAAAAGCCGGTTTAATTCCTGATAATATTGATATTAAAGTTCGCTATATTGTAAGCCAAGGCAGAACGGCAGATACTTTTTCCAGCTTACACGGAACAGCAGAATGGGAAGAAGATGTCCGCCAGGCAATCGTTCAATCAAAATATCCTAGCAAATTCTGGAAATATCTTGAAGAATTTAACAAAGATTCCCGCACAACCCGCTGGGATGCCGTTGCTGAAAAAGCCGGTTTAAATCCTAATATTTTCAGAAAATATTGGAAAGATGGTTTAAAACAAGTCAGAGAAGATATGAAACTTACCCAAGAATATGGTGTTAGCGGTTCTCCTTCTTTTGTATGGGAAGGCCGTGTAGTTACAGATATGGGCGGTTTATCTTCTATTCCTGGTCTTGAGGGTATAAATCAAGCTCCTGCTTCTAACGGCGCAGCAGCCCAAGTTCCCCAAGGTCAGTGCTAAGATTATTTTAAAAAAATATATGGGGCATAAGTCTTTATGCCCCTTTTTTTATGAAGAAAGGTCGCCTAAGCAGAAATATATTTTTAATAGTTTTTTCATCAACAATTTTGCTTTTAATGTTGGTGAGTTTTTATATGGCCTCCTTAACTGCCAATAATAAACAAAAGCAAAAAACTTTAGAAAGCAAAGCCTTAAATGAGCAAATTTCTCTTAAAATTGATTCATTTATTTCCAAGCAACAGGTCATTTTAGAAACTTTTATAGATAATTCCCTTAAATCAGATTCTAATATTCTTTCCACTCAAACCCTTGCCTCTTTTGTTGATAATATAGATTTTATAAATGATATTGTTATTTTAGATTCTCAAGGCCGTCAAAGTGCTTATTTCGGGCCTTATTACCGATTTGATTTTAAAGATATTTTAGATAAAGTTAAACAATCAACCTTAAAAGATAAAAAAATATTTTTTGGCGGACTAAAGAAAAATCCTATTCGCAAACAATTAATTTTTACGATGGCTTTACCTTTACAAAAAATGATTGACGGTAAAGACGGGGCTTTGCTTGCTCAAATAGATATGAAATCTCTTGAGAAGGAAATTTTATCCGTATTGCCTAAAGATTCTTTTGTCTTAATTTTTACCCAAAATGGTTTTTTAATATTTTCTAGTTCAAATGGCATTAGCACAGACTTAAGTAATAATTATAATAGTCTTATAACCAAACTTTTAAATCAAATTAAAGATAAAGAATTGCCTATGCCGGTAGAAGAAGATTATAATGGCTTTATCAGTCAAAATTCTTCAAGTTTATGGTATGTTTATAATGCCAATACACAAAAAGAACAATTTTCAAATTTTATTTTTTTCTATCAGGAAAATTGGCAAATATGTGTTTTAAGTATAATATTTGTCTTTATTTTGGCTTTGGTAATATCTTCTTATATTTTTGGGACCATAGAAGCACCAGTGCGTGATATGACTAAAGCAATTAAAATAATTGAGGAAGATTCAAAGGATCCTCTGCCTGCCTTGCCTGCTTATAATAATGAAATAGGGGATTTATCTATCCGTCTTGCCCGTATGCTTGATACAATTAAAATAAAATTTGATTTACTTGCCGAGCAGCAACACGATTTGGAAGAAATTAATCAATCCTTAGAGTTAAGGGTCGGCAGCAGGACAAAAGAATTAAAAACGGCTCTTAATGAATTAATTAAAAAGGAAAGACTTGCTGCTATCGGGCAGATGGCTTCTATCGTTTCGCACGAAATTAAAAACCCGCTTGCCGTAATATCAAATTCCGTCTATTTAATTAAAGCCCGCCTTGGCGAAAATATTGAACCAAAAATACAAAAAAATATTAATGTTATAGAAGGCGAAATTAAACAAGCAAATGGCATTATTGAGGAAATTTTAGGCTATGCCAGAACAAGAGAGCAAATTTTGAATATTATAGATTTAACTTTATATACAAAAGAATTATTATCTTCTTATCCGATACCGGGGAATATTAAAGTGGAAACCTCTTTTGCTCAAGAACCTCTTTATGTAAAAATTGATGCTGAAGAAATGAAGCAGGCTATCAGAAATATTATGGGTAATGCTTTTGAAGTTATGCCGGAAGGGGGAAGTTTTGTAGTAAAAACTAAACTTGAAAATGGGAAAGCTCTTGTAAGTTTTAGAGATAGCGGACCTGGTATTCCGGCGGAAATACAAAATAAAATTTTTACGCCTTTCTTTACAACTAAGGCACGCGGAACAGGGCTTGGCCTTGCTGTTGTAAAGAAAGTTGCCTCCAGAAATAATGCTGAAATTATTTTAAATAGCCAAGAAGGCAAAGGCACAAAAATCACTTTACTTTTTAACAGGGAAGAAAAATAATGAAAGAAGAAACTTTTATAATGCCAATGGCAAAAGATATTAAAATTTTAGTAGTTGACGACGATACCAATTTGCGCGAAACTATGAGCGAACTTCTAGAAATAGAAGGCTATGATGTTTACCAAGCCGGAAGCGCAAAAGAATGTTTGGATTTAGTCGGCAATACTTTTTTTAGTGTCATTTTAATGGATTATAATTTGGTTGACGGAACAGGGCTTGATGTAATTAAAAAAATAAGAACTTTTAACAATGAAAGCCAAGTTATTATGATAACGGCGCATGCTTCTTTAAATGCCGTTGTAAAAGCCTTACAGGAATCGGTTTATGATTTCCTTATAAAACCGGTAGATTTTGATTATTTAAAACGCACTATAAAAATGGCTTTACAAAAATTTTATTTGGAGCAAAGCAATAAAGAACTTTTACAGGAATTAAAAGTTAAGAATAAAGATTTAAGTAATTTAAATGCGATGAAATCTAAATTCTTTTCAGTAGTATCACACGACTTATCAAACTCTTTAATGGCTTTGAAAATGAGTTTTGATATGCTCCAAAGAACTATTAAAACGCCCGATGCCAACCAAACAAAAAAAATGGGCTATATGCAAGAAAGTTTGGACCAGATTTTTCTTTTAGTAAAAGATTTGGTTGACTTTGCCGCTATTGAAAAAGGAAAACTGCGCCTTGAGAAAATTAAGTTTGAGTTAACCTCTGCTATGAAAAGTGCTTATGAGGTTTTTAAAGAGAAGGCAAAACTTAAAGAAATTTATATGTCTTTTGAAGGAAGTGAGGAAATTTTCGTCTGGGGAGATCCAAAAAGGATAAGGCAGGTTATCTCAAATATTTCGGAAAATGCTATCCGCCACACTCCTGAAAATGGCAAAATTTTAATATCAGTAGTGAAAATTGACGATAAAAATGCTAAAGTGTCTATAAGGGACTGGGGGCAGGGTATTGCCCCGGAAGATGCCGGGCAGTTGTTTGAAAGTTTTTATCAATCATCTAATGGCGGAAGGCTTGGTCTTGGTTTATCCATAGCAAAAGATATTGTCTTAAACCACGATGGTAAGATTTGGGCCCAGAGCGACGGGCTTGGCAAAGGTGCAACTTTTAGTTTCACTTTACCGATTTATAAGGAAGAGTAGGAGGATGTTTTATGGCTGGTAAAAAGAAAAAAATTAAAGTGTTAATTGCTGATGACCAAACACTTTTTCGTGAAGGTATAAAAGATGTTTTAACTTCTGAAAGGTGGATAGAGGTTGTGGGTGAAGCTGCCGACGGCGAGGAAGCAGTTTCTCTTGCTAAAAAATTAAAACCGGAAGTTATTTTAATGGATATTAAACTTCCTAAAAAAGATGGTATTACAGCAACAAAAGAAATTAAAAAAACAATGCCTCAAATTAATATTTTGATGCTTTCAAGTTATGAAGATGAGGCCCATGTTATGGAAGCAATCCAAGCCGGAGCAAACGGTTATCTAAGCAAAATGTTGCCCGCAGCGGAACTTGTTAATTCCATCAAGACTTTTACAACAGAAGGGTTAATGATTCCCCAACAATTAATGGGCAAACTTTTACAAGGTCTTAGAAAGATGGGGGATAGTTCTAATCCTGCTTCCCAAAATGTTTTGACTAAGACAGAAATTAAAGTTTTAGATTTACTTGGCCGCGGTATGAGCAATAAAGAACTCGCCATTGAACTTGGCTGCCAGGTAAAGACAATTAAAAACCATTTGAATAATGCTTTCCACAAGCTGGATGTTTCTTCAAGAACGGAAGCGGTGGTAAAGGCAATAAAACTTGGGATAATTTCGCCGGATAGGTAATGTTTAACAAAATACTAACCCCTATAAAAAATAATAAAGGACAGCAAACGGTTGAGTTTATTTTGCTGCTGGGGGTTATTGTTTCGGCAATTCTTATGTTATTTTCTTTGTTTCATAAAGAACTTGCCGGCGGCTTTTTTACCATAGTGGGATATGTTTTAACCTAAGGGTGTTTATGTTAAATATTTTTAAACCGCTTAAAAATAAAAAAGCACAAATAGTTTTGCCGGCAGTCTTGCTGATACCGACGATACTTTTGGTTATCTATCTTTTATTTGAAACAACAAAAATTTCTAAAGAAAAAATACGCCATCAATTTGCGTTAGATACCTCTTCCTTTGTGGAAATGACCAGCCTTTCCCAATATTTAAACGCAACGGCTTATGTAAACGGGGCTTTCCCGTTTAGGTTATTTAGAGATTTTTTTGAAGCAAATAATCCTCAGTTAAAACCCGATGAATATGCGGAAGATGCTGCTAATTTAAAACCCATAAGTTTGTATGATTATTATTATCAGGCGGGCGCCTTTCCTGCTATGTCAGATTATAATTCAAGCCCAAAAGCAACTGATACAAAATGGGATTTACACTATTATGGCGATACCCGTAAGGAGTGGGAAAAAGATCTCCCTAAAGTGGATGATAGCAAATTTTATCCTATTAACTCCCAGGAATTAGCAAAAACGCATCAGGCTTATTGGGATGTTGATATTTTGCAACTTTACTTTATGGTTTATTATTATCTCGGTAATATTTACGAGGACCAAAAGAAAGTTTATGAACGCTTGGTAAAAGATAATGAGTTTTTTAGAAAAGGTTATTTTTATAATACGGGTAATTGCTCTTTAAGTGAGTGTGGCAAAGAAGGCGCGCAGACTTTAAAAAATTATTTTGTCAAAACAGAACCCCTTTATATATCAAAAGTGAGTATTTATTATAAACAACAAAACGGGGCAGAATCAGAAATTCAGTTAGATTTAAAGGAAAAGCAATTAATGGGGGGGAAGATCTTTCAGCTTGCTTATTTATCTAGAGGTTCTAAAGATAAACTTAGAGCCCTTTATAAAGGTATTGATATTACGCAAAGGTTTACTCTTTCAAAAAATTATTTTAATATAAATTTAATGAAATATAATCCAAGAGTTCACACTAGAATTGCGCTTCAGTGTACCGATGAAAGTAATAACTGCGTGTGGCCTTATCCTACTTCAAAATATCAAGTGAGGCAATATCCATGAGATTTTTTAACAGAAAAGGTCAAGCAACAACCGAAGTTGTTCTTTTGTTTCCATTATTTTTCATTTTGACTTTATTTATTATTAAAATATACGGACTTTTGATAATTGTTCAAAAATCGGAAATTGCTTCTTATTATGCCGCAAGAAGGTGGCAGCTTGAATCGCACAGGGCGGCAAAATTTGCCCAAACTTGGGATGAGAATTTTTTAAAAAAAGATATTGAGGAAAAAGTCCAAACTTATCTTGGTTTTAAAAATCCTTCAATAAAAAAATTCCTTTCTTTAAAAAAAGTTTATATCACCATAGAGCGCACAAATGTTTGGAATATAGTAAATTTGACAATAGAAACTTACCCGCCTAATTTACCTTTTTTGTGTTCTTATGATAAAAGGGAAGTTTGTAAATACCCTTATTCCAATGCGTGCTTTAGAGGTTATAATTTTATTTGTGAAAGCGGCGGCAAAATTGTTGTTACTAAAAATGTCCCTAACAGAGATAGGCCTATTTCTTTCTTGATGACAAACTCCGATGTGAGTAAAAAATAAAGTAGTAAAAGATTATTTTTATTAAAAAAGCTCCGTTTTTATGGGGCTTTTTTTATTTTTGTAAAATAGGTCTTGACAATTTTTATTTTAGGCATATACTAGGGATAAGGTTATTGCAGGCGTCCTTGGCGGGTGTTGTGAGAGTTGGCAGTGGTGCCACTTCATAGCGTTAAGCCCCCTTAGGTAAGTTGACCTAATAACCCTAAAGGAAATGATAATGACCAAAGTGTCAATAACTAACTAAACCCCCGAATAAGAACACGGGGGTTTTGTTTTGCGTCGGCTTTTGGGCTATTTTTAATTTTTTAAAAACTCGGATACTCGGGGTTGCCACCCTCTCGTGGTATACTTCGCTCGGCAAGCCTTCTCTAAAAGCAAAATTTTGGCAAAAACCTATTTGCTCTGCAAACGCAAAATCCTTGCAAAACAATATGCTCTGTATCATCTTAAAGAAAATAAAAAATAGGTCGGTGCGGTTTTACCGCACCTAAAAAATACATACAAAAACAATTTGTTCTGTTTAATCTTTAGTGGTTGCCACCCTCTCGTGGTATACTTCGCTCGGCAAGCCTTCTCTAAAAGCAAAATTTTGGCAAAAACTATTTGCTCTGCCTAAGATAATTAGAAATGCAAAATTTATTAGAAAATAAAAATTTAGTCAAGTAAATAATAAGTCCAGCTGCCTCCTTCCCCTTGATAATTACCGCCCATATTTTTACAGATTTCTTGTTTTGTTTCATCTCCCGGTTGGGCAAAACAATATCTTTTGCCCGCTTTAAATGTAAAAGCAGATCCAAACTCTATATCTTCTAAGTATCTTACATAACAAAGATTGGGGGTAACAAAATAAATATTTGCTGGATAGCCATTATAGCTATCACTATAAATATATCCTTCTTTACATTGATAAGAAAAATTTTTTAATTTTTCACAATCTTTAGGTAAAGTAATATCAAGGTCAGCAAGTTCCTTTGCATATTCCCCATTTGCAAGATAGTAGGCTTGTTGTGCTTGATATATGCTTTCTACTAATGGGATACCTTTGTGCAAGTTTGCTTTCATAACAGCTTTTTGATATTGCGGCACGGCTATTGCAGCCAAAATACCGATAATTAAAACTACAACTAATATTTCAATAAGTGTAAATGCTTTATTATTTTTAACTATATTTTTCATTTTATTTTCTCCATTTTTTGTTTCCACTAATTCCTCGCCATTTTTCGTAGAAAAGGGGAGAGGCTGGGAGTGGGGTATTTATTAAGGTTGTCATTCCCGAGTGCTTTTGTCGGGAATCTCTCCTATTTTTTTTGTATAATCAAATTTTATTATTTTTTTTTTTTGAAAATCAAGTTTTCTTATTTCTTCGTCGGATAAAGAACAATATTTACTTAAACAGTAGCAAATAAAATTTCTTTTGCAAAGCAAAAGAAAAACACTTTTGTAGGACGAAGAGTCAAAAAAGAGCTTGCGTATTTTTTTTTTTTTGATAAACTGACTTTATGAAATAAAGTCATACTGAGGAGTTTTTGCTCAGTATCTCTTTCTATTTTTTAAAAATAAAAGCGGTAGAGATTCCGGACAAAGACCTTCCGGAATGACGAGTAAACAAAACAAAATAAGAGGAAAGTTTATGAAAAACAAAGCATTTACATTAATAGAGTTGTTGGTCGTTGTTTTAATAATTGGCATTTTGGCGGCAATTGCTGTTCCGCAATACCAAAAAGCAGTAGGTAAATCAAAAGCACAACAAGCGGTTATTATTACCAAAGCTATAGCAGATGCTCAACAAGAATACTATTTACAAAATGGAACTTATGCTAATAATTTAGACGATTTAACTATTTCTATTCCTAATAAAGACTTTACTTGCATCACCTATCCCACTTCTGTATATTGTGTATTGCAAAAGCCAAAGATGTCAATTTTGCGAACTTATGATTATCAGGTTGCTTCTTGTTATGCATATAAAGAAGGTAGTAAACACCCCGCAGATGGTATTTGCCAAGATTTAACCGGTAGCACTACTTGGGTAGATTATTGTGGCAATGATGGCTGTCATGTATATTCATTTAAGATGAACTAAAATTTAAAACCCCGCACAAGGCGGGGTTTAAATTTTCGGGGCGACTGGATTTGCCATTCCAGTAAAAATCCTGACGGTAGGGTTGGCAAGATGTTATATTTGCTCTATTGCGTTTGCCCGTTTTTATGATAAGAAAGCGAGGCAAAAAAGCGCAGGCAACTAGGCAAGTTGGCAAGATTTTTTAACAATGCTTTCCATAAAAACGGCCAAACCCTGCGGGCCGCGCTCTTTTTGGTTATCGCTTTCTTTTTTTGTGCTTACTTAGATTTACTAGGCGCGCACAAAAGAAAGTTCGCGCTAATGCAAAAATTTCAGCGGCGCAAAGGCAAAGATAGCACCTTGTCAACCCTCTAGGCCGGGCTCGCGATGTTCGCCTTTTGCTTCGCAAAAACTCACATAACGCTCCGCCTTTCAAATCCCGACGGAAGCCAAGCAGTTGGCTTCCTTCGCCTGGAAAATTAAAAAGCACCCAAAAGGGTGCTTCTAAATTTTCGGGGCGACTGGATTTGAACCAGCGACCTCATGGTCCCGAACCATGCGCGCTACCAACTGCGCTACGCCCCGTTAAATGTGAAAAGTCAACAGATAAGTTTTAAAAAAATGGTCGGGGAGCCGAGAATCGAACTCGGGACCTCTCGCACCCCAAGCGAGCGCTATACCACTAAGCCACTCCCCGAACAAAACGCTTAAAAATATTTACGACTAATTTTAAGCATATATATATTTTAGCATTATTTTACGATTTGTGAAAGGTCTTTTTGAATTTCCTTCAAAAAATTCAAATCGCGTATAGTATAAAATCCGTCTGAGTTTTTGGGTTTTGCCCCCGTGCCCATAAAACGGCTTAAATGTTTTTTGGCACCTTCAAGTGTCATTTTATGTTTTAAAGTTAACTCTTTAATTTTCAAAATAGTATCTAAATCTTGGCGGGTATATCGGCGGTGTCCGCTTTCTTTGCGGATAGGTTTTATAATGCCAAAAGCCTTTTCCCAATATCTTATAGTATATTTTGCGACATTGGTTAACTGCTCAATTTCGCCGATAGTGAAATAAGATTTATTTTGAAGTTCTTCCAAGTTCATTAGTATCTTCCAAAATATTTTTTGATGCTTTAAAACGCACTTTCATTTTTGAAGGCACTTTAATTTCTTTACCTGTTTTTGGATTTTTTAAAGTGATGGGGCTTGTTTCTTTCGTTTTAAAAGTGCCAAAGTTTGATAAAACAACTTTATCGCCTTTTCTAAGGGCATCTTTCATAATAGCAAGGGTTGCCTCTACGGCAGTTTTGGCCTGTTTTCTATCAAAAAGATGGGCAGATAAGGCCTGTATAATATCTTCTTTATTCATAACTACACCTGTTTTTATTTCTTAATTTTGTTTAAAACCAAGAGCCTCAATTAAAAGTTTTGGGCTTTGGGCATTTATCACAATTTGCCAAATTGCGCTGATAATAGGACAATGAAGTTTGTTTTTTTGGATAAGTTCCATAACACTTCTAACGGCGTTTGCGCCTTCGGCAATAGTGCCGACTTGCTGTTTTGCTTGCTCTAAACTAAGGCCTTGGCCGAGTTTTTCGCCAAGTCTTCTGTTGCGGGATATGGCAGACATACCCGTCAAAACAGCATCACCAAAACCGCAAAGGCCGTAAACAGATTCTGTTGTGCAACCTTGGCTAAGCATTATAATATTCATTTCCTGCATAGATTTTGTGATTAGAGCGGCTTTTGTGTTTGCGCCATCCCCAAGGCCATCTAAAATGCCGCAACCGATAGCAATAACATTTTTGATTGCTCCGCCATATTCTGCGCCGCGCCTGTCAAAAGAAGTTTCAAGCAAGAGGGGGGGCTTACTAAGTTGCCTTTTAAGTTCGTTTAAGATAAGGCCGTTATGCCCGGCTAAAATAACTTTTGTCGGCACATTTTTTGCTACTTCCAAAGCAAAACTGGGCCCGCTTAAAGCAAAAACATTTGTTTCAAGATGGGGCAACTCTTCTTCAATAACTTCACAAATAGTTTTAAAAGTGCCTTCTTCAAGCCCTTTAGAAGCACTTACGATAGGCAAAACCCTGCCGTTAAGTATCGGTTTAATTTTTTGGCAAAAAGAGCGCACGGCCTTAGAAGCAATAACAAAAAGTATCATATCACTATCTTTTAAGGCTTCTTCTTCGCTACCGGTAAGGGTTATATTTTTGTGAAACTGAAAATTTGGAATATTGGGGTGTTTACCGCCTGATTTAATAATTTCTTCAAGCAGAGTTTTATTATATTCCCAAAGGGAAACTTTAAAACCGAGATTAGCGCATTGTTGGGCCAAAACACTGCCCCAAACCCCTGCGCCGAAAACACTTATTTTATTTATTTGCATTTTTCTTTGAACCGTCCTCAAAAGCAAGTTCTTTATTTTCCATCATACGCTTAATATTAGGGATGTGTTTATAAACTATAATCACACCGATTATAAGACTTAAAATGCAATAAGATAAAGGATAACCTATAAAGAATCTTAAAACAAAACTTGAAATCGGCAAAACAATAGCTGCAACGATTGAGCCCGGGGAAATACGGCCTGTTCTCCAAACCACTAAAGCAAAAACACAAAAAGCAATAATTGTGGGGATAGGGAGTAAGGCCCCAAAAACGCCTGCTGAAGTGGCAACCCCTTTGCCTCCGCGGAATTTTAAAAAGCAAGTCCACATGTGTCCGCAGATAGCAACAAAACCGCAAATCATAGGCATATAAATATTTTCAGGCATAAAATATTTGGCTAATATAACGGCAATAGCACCTTTCAAAGCATCACAAAAGAAAGTTGCCCATCCGGCCCATTTGCCGACGGTTCTATAAACATTTGCCGCCCCCGGATTGCCGGACCCGTGTTCACGAATATCAAAACCTTTTAGCTTCTTAGTTATTAAATAACCAGAAGGAATACCACCAATTACATAACTGACTAATAATAATATTATTGTTTCCATATTTATATTATATTAAATTAGAAGCCCCAAAAATACCTTTTTTAAGCATTTTTAGGGCTTGTTAGATTATTTGACTTTTATATAAAAACCGGCACTATGGGCGCCATATTGCGGGGCAAATTGGCTTTGTATGACGGCAGCCCCGGCATTATAAAGGCCGCTTGTTGTTGGGCGAAGGGTGTATTTTAATTCATAAGTGCCGTTTGGCAAATAGTCAAAATAGAAGTTTGTTTGGCTATTTCTCATTTCCTGATAATAAGATAAACCTGTTTTATATTGCCAGGAAGAAAGTAAATCTTGATTTTCAAAGGCGGCAGGTTTTAAGTCGCTTACAGAAACAAAGTCAAATTGATTTTGACAAGTTATAGTAAGGCGGACCTGTATTTCACTGCCGACTTCAACTTCATCGCCTTCCTTAAGCAAAAGGGCTTTTTTATCTTTTATGAGGTAATATTCTTTTTTCACATTCATCATACCGGGGGTGCTTTCCTGGTCAATCTTGTTTGAAGAATAAAGAGCCGCTAAAGAAGCAAAATCCTCAAGGCCGGAATCTTTTGATTTTGTTATAATCGCATTTAAACTTTTAGGTGTGGCTTCTTGCCCGTAAGCGTTAAAAGTAAATTTAGATTCATCAAGATCAAAAGGTTCGGCTTTTAGAGAGATATTTTTATCATTCCACATAATATCAAAAGTTTTTGTTTGCTCTAAAGCGCCGGTCTTTCTCATAACTTCAAAAATGGTCAAAACGGCTGTGGAGGCCTGTTCCGTATTATCCCATAAAGTGGCACCTTTTTGGAAAATTAACCATTTTGTTAACTCTTTTATACGCTTATCCTGCGGATTAAGAGCCAAAAGGGCTTTAATTGCGGCGCTATGAAGGGTAATAGAATCATTAAACCATTGCCAAGATTTTTCTTCCGGCGCCCAATAAATACCGGTTATGGGTGATTTTTTGGAACTATCCATTAAACTTGCAAAAATCTTTTGGGCGCGGCTTGTATTGCCGAGTCTAACCCAAACTAAAGTTGCATAGGCCTTGCCAAGCGGTGTCATTTTGTTAATGAAATTATTTGTTTGTTCCATTAAGTTTTTGACATCATAACTATACCAATCACTTGGGAAAGCAGTTAAAATTGCAGCCAAATAAAGTGCTTGGGTTAAGTTATAATTAGTAGGTTTTGCTATATTTAACTTTATTTCTTTTGTGAGGTAAGCAAGAGCTTTTTTAGTCATTTTTTCGTCAATTTCAATACCCCAAGATTTTGCCATAGCAGCTTTTTCAAGATATTGAAGCGTTGTGTAAATGCTGCCTTGCCCGCCTGCTATCCAAGAGAAAGAGCCATCGCTATTTTGATATTTGGCAAGTTCTTTATTTAACTCTTTTTGTTTTTTGTTAACTAAAGAAGCGTCAAAAATATCAATAGTATTTTGTGCTCTGTAACCTTTTGAAAGATTAAGCCACGGGCTAACTGCCATTTGATTTAAGAGCATATTATCATTTGTTTGCCAAGCGGCATTAATAGTATTGCGTTTTGGCAATTTAGCTGCTGATGCTTTAAACTCAGGATAAGTCTGGTAGAGTTTATTTAAAACAGCCAAAGGATAATAATTATTTAATTTGCTGTTTAAAGTCGGGTCTTTATATTCCACGAGTAAAGGCATAGCATTTAAGACCGGCATTATCAAAGAAGGTTCAATATTAAGTTGCACGGCTTCAAGTTCCAAAGCTTTATATTTTAATAGTTTTTCCAAAGAAAGTTTATTTATACCTTCGTGTAGGGAAATAGTATCATTTTCAATAAATCTTTGTCTTGAAGGAAGCAAGGGGAAAGTCTTTTCTTCTCCGTCAAGCAAATCGCCTGCTCTAGCAATAGCATTTATGGTTATATTGCCTGTTCCTTTTGGTGCTTCAAGCGGCCAAGTTAAAACTTTTTGTTCTTTGGGGGCAAGGGTAATTTCTTGAAGAGGTATTGCCAGTTTAAATAATTCTTGGGCCTTTGTTCCGTCTAAAGTAATAGTTAAAGATACTTTAGTATTTAAACTTTTATCTGAATTATTGACAACCATAGTTCTAAGTTCAATTTTATCATCTTCCCTTAAAAAGCGCGGTGTTTGTAAAGTTAAAAATAAATCTTTTGTGGAGGTGATAGCAAATTCCGCTTTGCCTGTTTTTAACTCTTTAGTCCATAAAGCAGCGAGTATTTGCCAGCGGGTTAAGATGTCCGGCAGTTTGAAGGAGAAATTGGCTTTGCCTTGTTTGATATCTAAAGAGGGATTCCAGTAGGCTGTTGTAGCAAAATCTTGGCGTAAAGTATTTTGCTGCTGAGTAGACGCAAGAACAGCACTAAGGACAACAGCTTCTTCACCAATAGAATCGGTGGCTTCTGCTACTGCGTTAAGAGGGGCTCCGTCAAGATCTTCTGCTACTCTTGACATCTTCATATTTGAGACTGAAGCCGATTTTGTCATACTAAGAGTTCTTAGTCCGCCTTCACTAGCAGCGCCCCAAGTTCCAAAGCCGGAATATCTAATTGAATAATTGCCCTCTCTAAAGTTAGAGGTCCATAAAGCAGAGCCAAAAACATTAGAAGAATAAACGCCCGGTAAATTTAAACTATGTTTTGTGTAATAATCAAGGGCGGTGTCGTAAATACTAATGACGCCTTTTGCTTCAACGGGGGTATTATTTTCATCTTTTGCTTCTAAAGAAATATAAGCCTTTGTGCCCGGTTCAAAAGCGCCTTCGGCCTTTATTTGAGCTTTTAAAGAAGTATTCGGAAAAATGACCGGTATATTAAGAGTTTGGCTGTAAGTTTTATAATCTTTTGTGCCAAACCATCTTAAATAAATACCGCCGCTATAACTTGATTTTACTGGAATTTCCAAAACAACAAGGCCTTTATCTTTAATTGTTTTTTGGTCAATTAAGTAGTTATTCTTGTATATTTCCACATATTTTGTATTTGTGTTAGCATTTCCGAGTAAGATAATAGCAGTTTCGCCCGGGGCATATTTACTATATTGGCTTATTGCTACACTTGGCAAATTTAACTTTGTATCTTTTGTGTTTACCACTAAAAAGTTCAAAAAGCCTTCATCTTTTTCTTTGTTCATTTTTAGTTGATAAATACCTTCTTCAAGTTTAGGCAAAGTTATATTTGTTGCATCTTTTTTGTTAAAAGAAACTTCAAAAGTTTTAATAGTTTTTTCTTCTTTAAAAAGTTCGGAGTTTTCTAAATTGAAATCTTGCTTATTATTATCTTTCAATTTTAATTTTAAAAGGGTTGCGTTTGCTTGCCCGGCTAGCATTTCTTCATCGGCATTAACCATTTTGACAGAGAGAGAATTTTTGCCTTCCTTAGTAAAGAAGCCTTGTTCCCTTTTCATAGCAAAGAAGTATTTTTGCTTGCTGACAGTATAGCTTTTAGAACCTTCAATAGTGTTTCCTGCTTGATCAGTAATAAACACTTTAACTTCGTAGCGGGCAGGTAAAACAATATCTTTATTTTCTTGTTTAGGGGTCCAAGTTATAGCAAAATTTCCGTCTTTATCTGTTTGGGTTGTTCCTTCAAGGGCTTTTTCTCTGTCATTTCTTATGGGCAGCCACCAGCAGAACCACGGGCGGAAATAACTTTTCGTAATCAGGTAAGATACTTTTGCTTTTGCTACTTTATCGCCTCTAAAATAAGAGGCCTTGCCATTTATTGTAAGGGGGGTATTAAAAGCAGGGGTTCCTGTATATTTATCAAAAGTGATTTCAAATTCCGGCTGTTTATATTCTTCTACGGAAAAAGAAGCACTTGTTTTTTTGTTTGAAATTTCCCACTTGCCCAGCATAGCATCTTTTGGTAAAGTGAAAACAGCATTGGCAGAGCCAAACTCATCAAGAGTTAATTTCAGTTTTTCAATTTCTTGCCAATTAGGAGAGCGTAAAACTACTTCTGTGTTTTCCTTTGACAAAGGCTTCCATACGGAATCTTCCTGATAGGCAGCCATAAGCTGTATTTTTACTTCTTGGCCCGGTTTATAAATTGCGCTGTCGGTATTTATTATATACACAGGTTTTTTCTTGTATTCTTTTTGAACAAGTCGCAAATTATTAAGTAGGGCATAACTGTTTTGATAATCGCCCAGGGCTTTTTTATTATAAAGGCCCTGATTAATTTTAATTTTTGCTTGTCCGGTTTTATTGGTGTGGATATCTGTTGTTGATAAATTAGTCGTAATTTTTACATTTTCAAGCGCTTCGCCCGTTTGGGCATTTAAGGCATAAAACTGGGCATAAGAGCCTTTATTTGCTAATTTATAAAGATTATTTGTTGTGTTATAAGAGGTTTGAATAAGGGCTAAATCCGTCGTGTTTATAATAGTAGCAAATAAATTTTCATTTAAATAATTTTTTTCTTTTGAAGCATCTGCTAAAACAATATAATAAAAACCTTTTTCTAGTGCGGGCAGATTTACTTTGGAATCTAATTTTTGATATTTTTTTGTATAAGCCGGCTTAAAAGAAAAAGTTTTAACCGGGGAAGTTTTCTTTAAATTTTCTAAAAGATTTTTGTTTATATAATAACCGTTTTTATACAAATCTTGGGCGTCTAACGCATAAATATACCCTTTAATAGTTTCAATATTGGCAACTTTGTATTTTAAAGAGTATTCTTTATTTGGCGCCATATCTTGGGGTAAATTTTCGGTTAAATAAAAGAAAGATCTTGTTATATTATCTTTTTCATATTTACAACTTTGTGTAAAATAATTTGTGGGTGTTTTTTGGCAGCTATTTAATCTTTCATAAGCTAAAAATTCCTCATTATTACCTTCTAATATACGGGCACTTTCTAAAAGGGCATTTGCTTTGGCAAGGGGGGACTGTGCTTTAAATAAATAGGGCTTAACTTCATTAAGATTACAAGTGCTGCCGTAGCTTGAAATATAATCAAGACATTTTGCTATTTCCATTTGATTTTCTTTATTTTTAAAAAGCATAATTCTTTTAATTTTATAAAGTTCTCTGACGGAATTTCTGAAAGAGCCTTCAAGTTTATACCCTTCTTCGTAAAGGGTTTCCTGCTTTTGCGTTTGATGGTTTTGCCAATCCGCAATAAGGGCATCATAGACAGTGGGGGTAGTTTCTGTATTTATATCATTATAGTTATTTAAAGTTAAATAAAGTTCTTCTTGTTCTGAGAGGATTAAAACTAAATCTTTTCTCATATCCCAAAGTTTTTGGTAAATATTTTTTATCTCTTTTCCTTTTTGAGAGCTGGACCATTTCGTCGGGTCCTCTTCACTTTCAATTAAGTCGGGGCTTTGATAATTATAAAGGGTTCTTTCTAATAATTGTGCTTTTAATAAATAATATCTCACCTTAAAAGTGGTATCTTTAGGAAGGGGGAAGGAGTATAGCGTTTCTAAGGCCTTATCGTATTGGTATAAATAATAATAGGCCATAACTGTTTTTAGCTGTGCTTCGTATTTTTCCTGTTCTTTTTTGGAATTTAAAAAAGGTTTATATTGTTCTATGACTTGTTTATATAAACCTTCTTTAAATGATTTTTCTGCTGTATTAAAAGTGCTTTGTGCGTTAACAAAAATAGCGCAACAAAGCACACTTAAAACTAAAAGTAAGTGTTTTTTCATATCAATTCTCCTTATTATTTTTTGAAACTACATTTCTGTCGGCGCGCTTACGCCGATAAGTTCAAGGCCTTTGGCAATTCTTTCTTTAACCAGTTGGCAAGTAAACAAGCGGGAGGCACTTAAACGCGGATTATCTTTATCAATAACGCGGCAAGCATCATAGAAGGAGTGATAAAGACCGGCAAGTTCCGTTAAATAAGTGGTTAAATGGTGCGGGCTTAAGTCTTTTATACAAGTGAGTAAAACCTTTTTAAACCATAACATTTTGCTTAAAAGTGCTCTTTCCTGCGGGGCAAGATTTTCAAAATCCGTTATATTGGTTGGTTCAAGGCCGGCTTCTTTGGCGGCTTTGAAGATAGAGCAAACCCTTGCGTGAACATACTGAACATAGAAAACAGGGTTTTCATTAGTGCGTTTTTTAGCCAAACTTAAATCAAAATTTAAGTGGGCATTTGGGGTTCTGCTAGCAAAAAAGAAGCGGCAAGCATCTTTGCCGACATCTTCGGTCAATTCTCTTAAAGTGATAAAAGTGCCTGCTCTTTTTGACATTTTCACCTTTTCGCCGTTTTCAATTAAGTGAACAAGCTGGTGTATAACGGCAACAAAAGAATCTTCTTCTTTACCAAGATGTTTAATGGCAGCTTTCATACGCGGAACATAACCGTGATGGTCTGCTCCTAAAATATCAATTAAGTGGGTATAACCTCTGTCAAATTTGTTTTTATGATAGGCGATATCGGCCAAAAAATAAGTCGGTCTTCCATCAGCGCGCACAAGCACTCTATCTTTATCGTCTTCGTCTTTACTTGTGCCAAGCCACAAAGCGCCGTCTTTTTCATAAACAAGGCCGCGTTCTTTTAAATATTCTAAAGTTTTGTTGATAGCATTTTCTTTATGTAAAGAACTTTCCCTAAACCATTGGGTAAACTCAACGGCAAAGTTTTTCATATCTTCCTGTTGAGTTTTTATAAGTTCCTCCATAGCAAAACGGCCATATTCTTCAAGCGGCAAACCTTGCGGAATTTTTTTGGCAAGTTCAATTAAATATTCGCCGTGATAGCCGTTTTCGGGCGGTTCTTTGCCTTGGGCGCGTGCCTGAAGGGAAAGCCCTAAAAGTTCTGCTTGGTTGCCGGCATCGTTGATATAATATTCGGCATCGCAGGCAATACCGATAGCGCGGTGTATTCTGACTAAACTATCGCCAAGGCTTGCGCCACGCCCGCTTGCTACATGTAGCGGCCCAGTCGGATTTGCGGAAACGAACTCTATTAAAATTTTTTCATTTGAAATTTCATTAGGATTAATATCTCTGTTTTTTAATCTTCTGTCTCTTGCTGCTTGGACTAAATAAGAATCTTTAAGTTTAATATTGATAAAACCCGGCGCCGTTACGGTAGCAGTTGCCACTTCGTCTAATTCTTCTATAACTTTAACGGCTTTTTTGGCAATATCTAAAGGGGCTTTTTTTATAATTTTTGCTGCACTTAAAGCCCAAGTGCTTGATAAATCTGCGTCAATATGGGCGGGCGGCTGGGAAAAATCAACTCTGGGCAGATTTTCAAATTCAACAAAATTTTTATCTTTAAATAAAACATCTTCAATTTTAAACTTTAATTTAGCTAACATTATTTAGTTCCTTTTTTTGTAATTTTTTTAGTAGATTTTTTTGCTGTTTTTTTAGTAGTTTTTTTAACAACTTTTTTTGCTACTTTTTTTACAACTTTCTTGGTAGTCTTTTTAACTGCTTTTTTAGTTGTTTTTTTGGCAGCGGTTTTTGTTTTTTTAGCTGGTTTTGTTTTTTTAACAGTTTTTGCTTTTGCCGGTGCTTTTTCTTGCCAGGCAAGTTCTTTTGCAAAGCTGAAAATTTTATCTAAAGCATAAAAAGCTCTTGCTTCTTCAGTCATAAGGTGCAACATAAAACCGCCGTAATCGCTAACACGCCAATTAGTGCTTTGTGAGCCGTCGCGGTTAGTTTTATATAAAGCAAATTCTTTTAATTTGGTGGAAACTTCTTCTTCAATAGCTTCTAAATGCGGGGCAGAAGTCGCCGTAGCAATTATCACATAATCACATAAAGAAGAAAGCCCTTTTAAATCATAGACTTTAATTTCTTCGCCTTTTTTATCATCAATTAAGCGAGCGCTTTTTATTACAAAATTTTTAATTTCCTTTTTTTCCATATTTTTGCACCTCTATACAAGTTTATCATTTATTTTGGCATAATAAAATCTTTTCCAAGAATAATTTTGGCTTCCGATATCGGGCTTTTGTCGCTGGAAGTGTTAATTTCCTTAGTATCAAGCCCTATTTTTAATAGAAGTTCTTTTAAACTTTCCATGCGTCCGGCAGTATCAATAACTTGGGTTTCATCCAGCATAACAGGATAACTTTTATAATCTATAACATCTACTTTTAAAACACCTTTGTTATTTAAATCTCTTAAATAATTCGTTAAAGTGGCGGCAAGGCCTTTTGTGTCAGTTGCGTTATAAATTTCTATTATCAAAATTTTATCTTCCTGTTTTTCTTTTGAAATATCTTTTCCCAAAGTTATATTGTTTTGAATAGTTTTTGTTTTATCTTTTTTGTTTTTTGGCTTTTCATAATTTTTTAAAATAAAATCAGCCGGAGTCATAGTGCTTAATTTCCAAGAGAACATAACAAAAGTTGCTAAATTAATATCCGTTTGTTTGTGAAATCTTAAATAAGCATAAGCATAAAAATATTCCAGTATAAGGTAAGGTTTATAGGACCAGTTATAAAGATTATTTTTAAATTCTTGCCAAAATAAAGAGCGGTCTGTTTGTTTAGGTTTAATAATAAAATAATCTTTTTTATCAAAGGGGGGATTATTTAAAAATTTATTATCCTTTAAGTCTTTTTTTGCTATGTTTAGGTTGTTTACTACGGCTTTGTTTAGTTTAGGATTATAAGAAATAAAAAGCGGTTCTTTAGTTAATACCAAAATATTAACGGAAGTATCGGCATTGGTGCTTAAAAGTTGTATCTCCGGCGTAAAAAAATGAGCAAAAACACCATATAAAAAAATGGCAATTAACGAATATATAACAAGGCGCAATTCTAATTGTTTTTTAAGCATAACTCATTCCAAAATTCTATACCGGCCGGTGCTACCCATTTAGAATTTGCTATTGTCCACTCCAGTTTTACCTTCATTGCGGCAAAAACGCCTGCCTGTAAAGAGGCTAGGGCTGCTTGTTTAACAATTCGGGCATCTTTTATTTTTCTGTCTTTGCTTGCCATATCGGAAATAAAAATAATTTGTTCCAAAAGGCTCATATTTTTGCGTCCTAAAGTGTGATAGCGCACAGCGTTCAAAATTTCACTGTTTTTTACTTTAAATATCGTTTTTGCTATATGGTAAGATACTTCAGAGTGTAATAAGGAAGGGGAAAATTTACAAATATCTTTAAAATCACGCACTTTTAAATTATTTTTTACAGCATAGTTAATAAGATCTTCATTGGACATTGATTTACCGGCATCGTGTAAGATAGCTGCCAAAGCACAATCTTCTAAATTTGCGCCGTAAAGGCGGCCAAGTTCTACGCTTGCTTGGGCCACTAATTTAACATGTAAATATCTTTTCGGTCTTAAATGTTCTTCAAGCCATTTATGTAAATCAAGCCCATACATTAAATCTTTTTCAATTCTTTTTCCCGTTGAAGGAAGTATACTGTTTGGCAAAAGTCCGTTTGACATAATCGCAAGACGGATATTTGTTGAAGATATTAAAGGAAAATCGCCCTTAAGTAAAATATATTTAAAATCTTGGGTTTTAAAATTAACTCCTTTTCTTATACCTGCAACAATAACAGAATTTTTAAAAATATATTCTGCCTGTTTCCATCTTGGCATATCATTTAAACAATCCGTGCCGACAAGTAAATAAACCTGGCAACCCGGATAAAGTTTTTTTACGCGTTTTATTGTTTCATAAGTGTAAACAATGCGCTTTTGTTCTTGTTCAAAATCATCAAAAATTATATTTGGATAAATTGGAGAAAGCGCTTCCTCTGCCATTTTTTTGCGCAGGGCAAAAGGGCGGGGCGATTTGTTCTTAAAAGGTGATTGATACGCCGTAAAAATATGGACCTTATCCGGCTTTAAATAAGAACAAGCCTCTTTTAAAATTGAATAATGCCCTTTGTGAACAGGGTCAAAACTTCCGCCATAAATTAGAACTTTCATAATTTTCCTTAATAATTATAAAAAACACCCATTAATTAGTATAACTTTTAGTCTTGCTTCTATGCAAGTGTTAAGGCATTTTTACTTTTACTTTTAAGAAGATGCCAAACCCGATAAAAGCTGCAAGAACTGTTAAATAAGTTAAAAAAGCTGTGTTTATATTTGTTGTTTTAGTTATAAAATAAGCCGTAAAACTTAGCAATAGACTTGTTATAACAGAAAACCAAAGTATGGTTTTATTTTTAAGTCCCATTTTTTTTAATCTTAAAGGGAAATGGTCCGGCGTGCCTTTTAAAGGGTTTATTCCTTTTGCTATGCGTATAACGGAAACAAAAGTTGTATCAAAAATCGGTAATGCCAAGATTAAAAGCGGAGCAAAAACGCCGGCAGGGTTAACTACGGAAAAGCGCGTGCCAAGTGATAAAGCACTTAATAAAAAGCCCAAGAGTAAACTGCCGCTATCACCTAAAAATATTTTTTTGCCGGAGTGATTTTGCGGCCAAAAAGCAAGGCCTGATCCAAGTAAACTAACAGCGGCGAAGTTTACATATATAAATTCAAACGGTAAGTTTATTAACAAAAAAGCAAGTGAGGCAATAACCACTTGGCTTATGGCAAGCCCGTCCATAATATCCATTAAGTTTAGGGCATTTGTAAGGCCGATAACCCAAAATATTGTTAAAATATAATTCCAAGGTTCTGCTAAAAAATTAATTTTTATATCATAATTTATTAAGATACACGCGGCAAGGGCTTGAAAGAATAATTTAACATAAGGGCTTAAACCTTTTGGTTTTTTTAAATCATCAATTAAGCCTAAGGTAAAAATTATTATTCCGCCTAAAAAAAGCCCTCTTAAATTGTGTAAGGTTCCGGTCGGAAAATTTGTAAGCAGTCTTAAAATTATCAAACTGCCAAAAAAACCGACTGCAATTATAGAACCACCGCAAAGGGGGATATTTCCTTTATGGTTTTTTAATTTTGTCGGTTTGTCTATCAAATATTTTAGGGATAGCTTCCTAAGAGGTGAAATAGAAAAATAACTTATCCCAAAAGCAAAAATAAAAGTAAAAAAATAAAGAAATATGTTTGACATAATAATATAATATAAAATAAAGAGGTTTTTTAAAATATGTATAAAAAAATAATAACTTTAATTCTTTGTTGTTCAGTCTTTGGTGCCTGTTCTTTAAGAAGTAATATAAAAGAACAAAATAGTAATTTATATCCTGCCAAGGTTCAGAATTTTGCCGAAGTTGGCAGCGTTTTTAAAATTGATTTAGATGAAAAACTCGGTCAAGGTTCAAGTTTACTTTTGTTTATTGATTATGACGGGCAAAATTCTGCTTATACAGTAAAAATTTTAGGTGCCTTTTCAAGTGTTTTGTTAAAAGCAAAATACGAACAAAATTCTTTTACTTATGATTTTGAGCCGCAACTTTTACAAAACAAACAAGTTAAAGAACTTTTTGAACAAACGATAAAAGTTTTAATAAGTGAGGATTATAAAAGTAAATATAAATGTTCCCTAAACAAATGTGAAATTGCTGTTGGAGCGGATATGTTCAAGAATAGATATATCTTTAGTGCTTATAATGAAAAGGGCTTCCCGGGTGATATTTTGTGTTCTTACAGACGCGGTGTTATAAAAATAAATCTTCATTTGCTAAAGGTGGCAGAGAAGTAAATAATAAAAATCACTTGTAAAATATCTCAATCTTATGTAAATTATATCTATGAACAGATTTCTATGTATACACGGACATTTCTATCAACCCCCGCGGGAAAACCCTTGGATAGAAGAAATACAAACACAGGAAAGTGCCTTTCCTTTTGATAATTGGAACGAGCGTATCAGTGCGGAGTGCTACCACCCCAATGCTTATGCCCGCATTTTAAACGGTAAAAAAGAAATTATAAATATTGTAAGTAATTATTCTAAAATCAGTTTTAACTTCGGGCCGACGCTTCTTTCTTGGATGGAAAAATATGATAAAGAAACTTATAACGCTATTTTAGAAGCCGACAGGCAAAGCCAGAAAAATTTTGGCGGTCACGGCAGCGCCATAGCGCAAGTTTATAATCATATTATTATGCCTCTTGCCACAGACGAAGATAAAAGAACCCAAATTATCTGGGGTATAGAAGATTTTAAAAAGCGTTTTAATCGTATGCCGGAGGGTATGTGGCTTGCTGAAGCCGCTGTTGATACAAAAACCCTTGAAATTTTAGCAGAGGAGGGAATAAAATTTACTATTCTTGCGCCAAGCCAATGTGCCAAAACGCGCAAAATAGGCGATAAGAATTGGCACGATGAAAATGGAGCAAAAGTTGACCCTAAAAAGCCCTATATTTGTAATTTACCAAACGGCAAAAGTATAGTTTTATTTTTTTACGACGGGCCTATTTCACAAGGTATTGCTTTTGGCGATACTCTTAAAAGCGGGGAAAGATTTGCCGCCAGGCTTTTAAGTGCTTTTGATACTCGCCAAAGCGAACAGCTTGTTCATATTGCCACCGATGGCGAAACTTATGGCCATCATCAAAAGTTTGCCGATATGGCGCTAGCTTACTGTATAAATTATGTGGAAAAAAACAAACTTGCCCAAATTACGGTTTACGGCGAATATTTGGAAATGTTCCCGCCCCAATATGAAGCAAAAATAAATGAAAATACTTCCTGGAGTTGTTGCCACGGCGTTGAACGCTGGCGTAATGATTGCGGTTGTAATTGTTCTATGGGTTCAGGCTGGCATCAAAAGTGGCGCGCCCCTTTAAGGCAGGCACTTGATTTTGTGCGCGATAATCTTTTAATTACTTTTAAAGAAAAGGGCAGCCAATATTATAAGGATATATGGGCCGCAAGAAATGCTTATATAAAAGTTATTTTAGATAGAACAAAAGCAGAAGAATTTTTAAAGGAATACGGCACAGAACTTGCTTTACAAGATAAGCCTGTTGCTTTAAAATTAATGGAAATGCAGAGAAATACCCTTCTTATGTATACAAGTTGCGGTTGGTTTTTTGATGAAATTTCCGGTATTGAAACGGTGCAAATTATGGCCTATGCTAAACGGGCCATAGGTTATAACCGCGGCTTAACGGGTAAAGATATTGAAAGAGATTTTGCCGATCGTTTGGCCCTTGCCCCAAGCAATATTCCCGACCATAAAGACGGGGCAACTATATATAATAAATTTGTTTTGCCGATGTCGGTTGGCCTTAGAAAAGTGGCCATAAACTATGCCGTTTCTTATTTGTTAGATGATGTTTTGGTTGATAATAATATCTACTTTTATGAAGTTCGTGAACCTAAAGTAGAAGTTAACCGCCAGGAATCTGCCCGTTTGGTAACGGGACACGCTTTATTCTTTTCAAAATTAACTTGCCAAACACGCAAAGTAAGTTTTGCCGTTTTACATCTTGGCGGTCCGGATATAGTTGGGGGCGCCATTTACGGACAGACGGATAATCTTGACCAGATAAAAGAACTTTTTGCTTTTAATGAGATAGAACAATGTAAAAAATTAATTAAAGGCTCTTTTGTTGATGTTTTGGATATCAGATTTTTACTGAAATACAAACAAAAACAAATTTTAGCCAATTCCATAGAAAAAGCAAAACGCAGGATACGCTCAAGTTTTATAAATGTGTTTGAAAAGGAACACGCTGTTTTGGGCTATATCCGCGATGTCGGCTTACACATGCCAAAACTCTTTTTGAATTTATCGGAATTTGCTTTAAATTTTGAATTAAAAGAAGAATTACAGAAAGAACCTTTAAATAAAGATAAGGTAGGTAAAATCTTAAATCTTTTACAACAAAATAAAGCATCCCTTGAAACTGTAAGTATAGAAAATGTTTTAACAAAACGCCTTGATTTATTGTTGGATAATTTTGTTAATGACTTTTCCGATATAGAAAGAATTTCGGCTATGGTTGATTTTTTAAGTTTTACGCAGATGTATAATTTGCCTATTAAATTATATAAAGCGCAAAATATAGTGTTTACAAAATATAAACTTATGCCGGAAACTTTACAAAAAAATCAGCTTGTTCAAACTTTGTGTGCAAAATTAAATTTAAATTTGCTTGGTTAATTTAGAGGTGAAAAATGCCAAATCCCGCTTTACCAAAACAAGAAGGCCAGCGCCAGCAACCTTCAGACAGAATTAAAAATTTTGAGGAGGTTGCCCAAGGTTTAACGCCAGAGCAGGCTTCTATTGAAGCAAGCCGCTGTTTAAATTGTAAAGAACCGCGTTGCCAGGCTGCTTGTCCGGTAAATGTGAAAATACCTAAATTTATCGCTGCTTTAAATCAGGGGAATATAAAAGGCGCAATAGAAGCAATTATGACAACAAGTCTTTTGCCGGCCGTTTGCGGCAGGGTTTGCCCGCAAGAAAAATATTGCCAGGGGGCTTGTGTTTTAAAAGAAAAATTCGGTCCTGTTTCTATCGGCCTTTTGGAAAGATATACCGCAGATACCGCAAGAAAACAAGGCCTTTTAAAAGCCCCCAAACCGGAACAAGAAACAGGCTTTAAAATTGCTTGTATAGGTTCGGGGCCTTCCTCGCTTGCTTGTGCTGCGCAACTTGCTAGACTTGGCCATAAAGTTGTTGTTTTTGAAGCTCTGCACGCTTTTGGCGGGGTTTTAAGATATGGCATACCCTCTTTTCGTTTACCAAGAGAAGTTATTGATAGCGAAATTAAAACAATTTCAGAAATGGGCGTTGAATTTAGGCAAGATACTTTAATCGGTCCTGCCACAAGTGTTAAAAATTTGCTTGAAGAATTTGACGCTGTTTATATTGGTAGCGGGGCGGGACTGCCTACAATGGCCGGTATCCCGGGGGAAAATGCCGTCGGCGTGTACAGCGCAAATGAATTTTTAACAAGAGTCAATTTAATGAAGGCTTATAAGTTTCCAGAGTCTGATACCCCTGTAAAAATCGGTAAACAAGTTATTGTTCTTGGCGGCGGAAACAGCGCAATGGACGCAGCAAGATGCGCTAGAAGACTTGGCCCTGAAAAAGTAAGCGTTGTTTACAGAAGAAGCCAGGAAGAAATGCCCGCCAGAAAAGAAGAAGTTTTAAATGCTATGGAAGAAGGCGTAGAATTTCAGTTTTTAACTATTCAAAAAGAAGTTATTACGGATGAAAAAGGCCATGTTAAAGCCTTAAAATGCTTAAAAGCAAAATTGGGCGAACCTGATGAAAAAGGCAGAAGAAGACCTATTGCCGTAGAAAATTCCGATTTTCTTATTCCCGCTGATAGTATTATTGTTGCAATCGGCCAAAAGCCAAACCCGATAATTGCCAAAACCACGCCCGATTTAAAAATGACCGAGCGCGGCACTATGCAACTTGACGAAAACGGCAACAGCAGTATGCCGGGTGTTTTTGGCGGCGGTGATATTACGCGTGGCGGTGCAACAGTTCTTTTAGCTATGAAAGACGGCCTTGAAGCAGCCGGACGCATTGATAATTATTTAAAAACACAAACTCCTAAAGGAAAATAATATGGAAAAAAATTTAATAGTTAATAAAAAACCACTTTCGAATGTAGTTTGCGAGTTTGAAATTTATGAACCGCTTATTGCAAAATCTGCCAAAGCAGGCCAATTCATAATTTTGCGTTACGGCGAACTTGGCGAAAGAGTGCCCGTTACCTTAGTTGATTGGGACGCGCAAAAAGGAACAATTACGGCTATTATTCAATCTATCGGCAAAAGTACTGCTATGTTTAACAGTTTAAAAGCGGGGGATAAATTTACATCTCTTGCAGGGCCTTTAGGCACACCAGTTGAAATTAAAAATTACGGCACTTGCGTTGTTGTAGGCGGTGGTGTAGGTATAGCAGAAGTTTACCCTATTGCCAAGGCCTTAAAACAAGCCGGCAATAAAGTTATCAGCATACTTGGCGCACGCACAAAAGAACTTGTTATTTTACAAGAAAAAATGCAAAAAGTCAGTGATGAAATTATTATCACAACCGATGATGGCTCTCTAGGTCAAAAGGGCCTTGTTACCGATGCTATAAAAACTTTACACGAAAAAGGTGTCAAAATTGATGTCGGTTTTATTATCGGCCCTATACCTATGATGAAATGGACCGCAAAACTAATGGTTCAACTCGGCATAAAACCTTATGCAAGTTTAAACCCTATTATGCTTGACGGTACAGGTATGTGCGGTTGTTGCCGCGTTGTCGTAAACGGGGAAACAAAATTTGCCTGTGTTGACGGCCCTATGTTTGAAGCAACAAATATTGACTTTGATAATTTAATTGCCCGCACAAGTGAATATAAAGAGCAGGAAAAACTATCCTTTGAAAAGCACGAAAAGGATCATAAGTGTAAAATCGGGCTCCATTAGATATTTTTTGCTTCGGCTTTTTGGCAAATTTTAATTTTTTTCAAACTTCGGATACATGGGGTTGCCACCCCGCGTGGTATACCTCGTTTGAAAGAAAGACTTTTTCTGATAGAAAAAGCTAATTAAAATTTTCACAAAAATCCTCGCAAAATAATTTGCTCTATTTTAGTAAATTTATCTCAAAATCTTCATAAAAAATTTTTTTATTTAGCAAAATGAAAAAAATAGAAAAAATTTATATAGGACTTTGGACCTAATTTATGATAGGTCCAAAGACTCTTGTATGGTTATTAAGGTAATTTATACCATATAAAATATATCAAAGTCTATAAAGACTAAATGAGGGAATAAGAATGAATAAAAAATTATTTATATTTCTGAAGAAAAGTAGTTTTGTTTTATATAAAAGAACGCTTGCTTTAGTGCTTGCGTTTGTAATGATTTTCAACTTATCTAGCGAAGTTTTAGCCCAAGCATTACCCAGT
>JAZKYS010000039.1:0-21943 GCA_045612285.1 Elusimicrobiaceae bacterium | reverse complement strand
CCAAAAGCAGGCGCAGCAGCTTTTAAAGAAAGACTCGGCGATGGAAAATAAAAAGCCTTTTCCATAACAACTTTTAAATCTATACAAGCACTTACCAATTTTTGTAAATCTTCGCTGATACTTGGATATTTTGAGCAAAGTTCCTTCATCTTTTTTACTTCATACTCCGTCCAATGATATAAAGCGGCTTTTTTAGGGTCCCCCATATAATCGGCAAACTCTTTAAAAATACGCTCTTCTTCGGCCTCGTTTTTAGCAATAAAAGAAACAAATTTCCCCGCTTCTTTATCCCACACGCCGATTAAATAAACAAAGGAGCGGGCATCTTTTGTAAAAGTTTCCGTAGTTTCAAAATCAAAATACAAATTGCGTTCTTTTACCGGCAAAGGAAAAAGCCCCTTTTGCCTTAAAACAGGTTTATTATAATGATAGGCCAAAGCGTGATAATAAACATCTTCTGCGATATTACTTTTATGCTCCGGGTCAAATAAAAGTTCTTTAATTTTTTCAAGCCCGGCCTCAAAAACTTCTTCGTAAGTATTAATTTTATTTTCTCTTAAAATTGCCCTTTGGGCAGAGTTTAAGTGAGGGAGCAAAACTAAATCTTTCTTTTCAAAAACATATTTATTGGCATATACCCGCCAGGGCGAAAGGGCGGCTTTTGGCGGTTTTTCGGTTTCCGGCACGAGGGAACCTTCTTTAATTGCTTGCCAGTCCGTTAAATGTTTTTTTACCCTTTCTTCAAGGCGCGCACAATCAAGCATTTGTTCTTTACTTTTAAAAATAAATAGGGCTTTTGGCTCCTGATAATTTTGTATTTTATTTAAAATTGAACTAAGTAAAGAGGTTTGCATAGCATAGTGTTCCTTCATACTGCCGGCGCGTTTCAACTGAACTATTTGATAATGATAGGGACCAAAAACGCTTTGCCCTTGCGGTATTTTTTTAAGCAAATTTACAGAGCCATAGCAACCAAAATCTGCGCTTAAATCCCACAGATTTGCCCCGATAATACCTTCTACGCCTTGTTCCATTGCCTGTAAAGTTTGTTTAAAGCGTTCTTGTTCACTGGAAGCATTTATAAGGATAGTTGTGGCGCAGTGTTCGTGTATCCAAGAATCTCTTATAGTTCTATCTGTCCTGCTGCGTAAATCTTCATATAAATTATCTTCTTTTACAGCCTCTTCTTTAGGAGCGTGATAATTACACCAAAGGCCAAAAGGATCTTTTAATAATAAAAAGAATTTCCCGGCATTAAAATCCTGCTGGTTTGGCGTTCTGCCTGCGCTAAATTTATTAAAAATATCTTCTACTAAACTCATAAATCGTAATTTAATTGCCTTGCTGTTTTATCTGATCTAAAATATTTTGTGCTGCCTCTGCAAGTTTCTGATTTTTTTGTTTTTTGGCATAATTTATTGCATTTTGTAAATCAGAAACACCTGCCTCAATATTACCGCTTTGGATATATACAATACCCCTGCCGTAATAAGAAGAAGGATTTTCTCTATCATAAGCAATAGATTGGCTAAAATCTCTTATGGCACCGTTTGGGTTTGCATCAGCAATAGCAAAAGCACGCATATTATACGCTGTCGGGTTTTCAGGATTAATTTTAAGTGATTGGGCTATATAAGGTAAAGCCTCCTGAACTTTGCCCTGTCCTATTAAAGTGCTGCTAAGACCGTCAAGAGCTTCTGCCATATTGGGATTATGCTTTATTGCTTCTTTATATCTTTTTTCCGCTTGTTCTATATTACCTAATTTAGCATGGGTAATAGCACTGTTATAATAAGCAGAAGCATCATTAGGATATTTCTTAATTAAATTATCCCAATGGTTTAAGGCTTCTTGATATTTACCACTGTTAAAAGCATTGGCACCATCAATAAAATCTTTATCTTGTCTTGGAGAAGAAACCTGCTTTCCTTCCCATAAATTTTGCATTTCTTTAGCCTGTTTTACCCCTTCTTTATTACCTTGCTCCTGATATAAATTTTCGGCTTGCTTCATATCTTGTTTTGCCCCTTTTTTATCGCCGATCATTTCTTTTAAAAGGGCCCTATCATAGAAACTTGAGGCATCTTTAGGATTTAAACTAATTGCCTTTGTATAATCAGCTATTGCGGCTTTTGGATCTTTGGCGGCTCTGTTAATTTGCGCTCTTTGTCTGTATAAATCAGCTTCTTTGGGGTTAAGTTCTATTGCTTTATCTATGGCTTTTAAAGCCCCTTCTATATCCCCGGCTGCTTGTTTTTTATAGGCTTCGTCTTTATAATCAAGGAAAGTTTTTTGGGCATTTTCTTGCTTAAATTTTTGCCCGGCCTGCTCCCTCATAGAAGCAGCGTAAGCCTCAAAATCAGGCATAACACCGGGTTCGGAACCGGCCCTTTGTCTTGCTTCTTTAAATTTTTCAAGCATACTGCCAGTATTAGATAAACTTGTCATAAGTTGGCTTGTATATTCTTTATTAAGGGCCTCATTAGAAGAAGTTTTAAAAGAGGGCTGTTCCTGATTATCTTGTTTATTTACTTTGGCCGGAGCAGATTGATTATTCTGCTTTCTTTGGGCGGCCATTGCCTGGACTGCTTGATAGGCCTGTTTTGCCTGGTCGGAAGATTTTTTATTATCAGCTTTATCAAACAGGGCTTCTGCTGTTTTAAAATCTTCTTTTGCTTGCCTGTAAGAACCTAAATTGATATTAGCTAGGCCTCTGTTAAAAAAGTTTTCCCCTTTGGAAGAATCTAAATTTATTGCCGCTGATAAATCACGCTTGGCGGTTTCATAATTGCCAAGCATATAATTAACCGCACCGCGGTTCATATAAGCCTGGGCATTACGAGGGTCATAATGTAAAGCTTTGTCATAAAGAGGTAAAGCCTCTTTAAGTTTTCCGTTTTTGGCAAGATAATCAGCTTTTTGCAAGTAAGCATTAGAATCCGTAGGATTTAATTCTATATATTTATCCAAAGCCTCTAAAATATTTAAAGGATTTTTAAGGGTAGCTTTAACTTCCGGTTTTTCTTTTTCTGAAGGGGCAGGTTTATTTTTTACTAAAGATTCGTTTTCTTTATGCGGCAAAGAAAGCATAACACTTAAGGCCAAAATAACGCCTATAATAATACCGATAATTAATTTCATAATTTACATTTCCTCCTTTGCTGTGCTATGACGGCAGCGATTTCTAAGCAAACAATTTACACAATATCCCGGGTTTGGTTCAAATTCTTCTTTTAAAATAAGTTCGCCTGTTTTAATAAAAGTTTCTAAAATTTCCTCTTCATTAAAATCTTTAAAATCAGCACTTGCTTTGGTATTGTTAGATACGAAATAAATAGAACATTTCCCTTCCTTCATATTCCAATATCTTTTTGCGCCGACACTATATATACCAAGTTGTAAAGATTCTTTTGCCTTAAAATCTGTGGGCGGTTCCAAATCGGTTTTATAGTCAATAACTTCCCAAGTATCTTGGGCAATTTTATCTATGCGGTCAATTTTACCGCGGATAGTCCATTCCTGATAATCAAAAATAAATTCTTTTTCGGTAGAAAAAACTTCACTTTTGCGCTGTTCGTCTTTTAGGGCATATTCTTGGAGCATCTCTTTGCCTTTAAGGTAGTATTCCATCTGCTCACAGGCGCTTTGATAACCGCCGCTGATAAAATATTTATTATAAAACTTTAAAATACCGTTAAAAGATTTTGTAGAGTGGTAAGCCTCTAAGGTTCTATGAACGCTAACCCCAAGAGAACTTGCCGCAATAAGCCCTTCCTTAAATCCTTTAACATATTTTTGTTTAAAGAGATAAGGGCACTCTTTATAAGTTTTTATTTTGGAATAATTAAGTTCGCGCGGTTTATATTCAAACATTTTTGTGCCTTAAAAAATGGACTAAAGTATCGCCATATTTTTCTTCTCGGAAGATTTCAAAATCTTCAGGCACTTTAAAAGTTTCTTTTTTATGATGCTGGGCTACAATAAGACCTTGTTTTGAAAGCAATTTACAAACTGCTATTTGCTCTAAAACAGGTTCAGTAAAACTTAAAGGATTATTTTTTATATCCCTGTAAGGCGGGCCCATAAAAATAATATCAAAACCTTCCGGTGTGTTATAGGCACTTAACCATTTAAGAGGTTTTAGTAAATCCCCTTTTAAAACTACGGCTTTATCCGTAAAACCAAGATGGTCAAGATTGCGTTTAACATTTTTAATACAGGCAAGTTCCCAATCCACCATAACAACCTTTTGTGCCCCGCGGGAAATTGCTTCTAAAGAAACATTGCCCGTGCCGCAAAACAAATCAAGCATAAAAGCACCAGTTATACGAGGGCGCAAGATATCAAACACCGATTGTTTGATTCTATCTGAAATCGGCTTTACCGGCAATTTCTTTGATACAGAAAATATTTTGCGTCCGCGCGCTGTGCCTGCAATGATTCTCATTATATGTGGGCAATACCTTCTTTTATTGCATAACGGATAAGATCGGCCTGTTTATGTAATCTTAATTTATGCATAATATTGTTTCTGTGAACATGAACAGTATTTAAAGAAAGGCCAAATTCCTCTGCAATTCTGCGGCTGGAATAGCCTTCCGCCACAAGTTGTAAAATTTCTTTTTCCTTAGCCGTAAGAATATGAGAACTTTTTTTGCCGCTTGCTTTATTTAAAAAGCCTTCAAAAACATATTTTGAAATACTTGAACATAAAAAGAATTTTCCTTCTAAAACATCATCTATTGCTTTAAGGACTTCATCTATGGTAGAAACTTTTATAATAAAACCGTTGGCACCGGCTCTGATGGCTCTTTCAACGGAAATTCTGTCATCATACATACTTAAAATTATTACTTTGGCATCTTTTCTTATTTTTTTTAATCTTTTGGTAGCTTCTATTCCGTTTAAAAGAGGCATTGATATATCAACAAGAAAAACATCTACTTGTAAATCTGAGGGTAATTCAAGCAATTCTTTGCCGTTTGAAACTTCTGCTACGACTTTAACCTCTTGTCTTTTTCTTTCCATAGCAGCCTTTATACCGCTGCGAACCATTACATGGTCATCTGCTAAAACTATATTTACCATACAACCTTCCTCACATAAGAAATTTTGGGACAACGCACATTTACCAAGGTTCCTTTGCCGCTTTTTCCTTTAATACTAAAGGTTCCGCCTATACAAGAAACACTTTCCTTCATACCGAGTAATCCCATTTTTTTTACGGAATTAGATTTTGTTTCTTTATATCCAATTCCGTCATCTTTTATCGTAAGCAAAATAAAAGTAGATTCTTCTTTCAAAGTTATCCAAATATTCTTTGCTTGCGCGTGCTTAAAAACATTATTAATAGACTCTTGCGCACTACGATATAAAACGATTTTTACTTCTTCAGATATTTTTGTATCTTCTGGCATTTGACAATCAAAATGGAACTTAATATCAGAAGAGGATTGTAAACTATCTATCAAATCTTTTATTGCGCAAACAAGGCCTATTTCTCTTAATTGCGGCGGGCGAACAGAAATTATCAGTTTGCGCATCCTTTGCATGATATTTTTTACGGTATCTTCTAATTCTTGAACTTTTTTTAAAGCAGAAGCATTTTTCTTGTCAATAATATCTTCTTTTAAAATACTTATAATAGAATTTAACAAAACGGCACTTGAACCTACTTCATCGTGAAAGGCAGAAGCGATTTGGCGTTTTTCTTCTTCCCTAACTTTAATTAAAAGTCTGGTGAAACTATCCCCGGCCTTATCAGCAATAAAAAGATCTTTTTGTCCCCCCATATACACCCCTTCAAGACGCTTAACGATACAAAAAAGGCTATCTACTTTTCCGAAACTTTCTTCTAGGGGGATTAAGGTGGACTCATAAAAAGAAGTTTGGTCTTCTGCCAAGAACCAATCATACACAACCCTGTTATTTCCAAAGGCTTTATTATAAGAAAGCGCGTGAATATCCTTTTTGCCTAAAAAGATATTTTTATCTATTTTACCTGCGGAATTATCATATAAAACCTCTATCTTGCCACTCTTATACAAGCGATAAACATAAACATACTGGGCTTGAGAAGCAACTTCCGTAAAAATATCGGTTTGTGTATTAGGTTTCGTATCTAACATAAATTAAGTCTCTCTACTTATTATATATTATTTTTTTACTGTTTTGAGATTTTTATTTTCCCTTTCATAATTGCTATAATAAATATAGATGAAAATTTTAAAATCAAAAATATTTATTTTTTCTTTTATAGGCTGTGCTTTATTACTTATTTTAATAAGCGCATGTTCTTTGTATTTTATTTTATCGGGTATGCCTCCCGTATATGAACTGGAGGAATATACCCCTTCTCTAACAAGTAAATTGTTTGATAAAAATGGAAAATTAATTTATGAGTTTTCCGTAGAAAAAAGGCAGATGGTTCCCCTTGATGAAATACCGGTTGATATACAAAATGCCGTAATTTCTATGGAAGATAGAAACTTTTTTAATCACGCCGGGTTTTCAATAAAAGCAATTGTCCGTGCTTTAATTAACGATATCGTGCTACATAAAGCCGCGCAAGGCGGTTCAACTTTAACGCAACAATTATCAAGAGGGGTCTTTTTAACTAAAGAAAAAAAGATTATCCGTAAAATAAGGGAAATTTTCCTTTCCGTTCAAATTGAGGCCCTTTTCAGCAAGCAGGAAATTTTGAAACTTTATCTAAATGAAATTTATTTAGGTGAAGGAACTTATGGCGTAAAAGCAGCTGCCAAAAAATATTTTGATAAAGATTTAAGCGAATTAACCCTTGGCGAAAGTGCTATGCTTGTTGGTATTATCCCCTTGCCTAGCCGCTATAATCCTTTTGCTAATCCCGAAATGGCAAAAACCAGGCGGGCCTTAGTTTTAAATTCTATGGTAGAAACCGGCTTTATCACAAAAGAAGAGGCCTATAAAGCAAAACAGGAACCTTTACCTAAACGCACCGTTGCCTCTGCTGATAAACCGGGCCTTTATTTTATTGAATATGTCCGCAGAATTTTAGAACCTAAATACGGTGTTGAAACTTTTTGGAAGGGCGGGCTAAATATTTATTCTACTATTGATATAGACAAACAGGCAAAAGCAGAAGAAATTATGAACGCCAAATTACATGAATATGATTTAAAAATAGCCCAAAATTTAGGTATTGAAGTTGTGGAAGACGATACCCCAACCGAAGAAAGTTTAGAAGAAGAAGACTCTGCCCAGCAAGAAAAAAAGGAACAGCAGGAATATCCGCAATTACAAGGGGCTTTTTACGCAAGGGATGTAAAAACCGGCGCTATCAGAGTGATGGTAGGCGGCAGAAATTATGAAGAATCCCGCTTTAATCGTGCCACGCAAGCAAAACGCCAGCCGGGATCCTCTTTTAAACCTTTTGTTTGGATGGCTGCTTTAGAAAAAGGTTATACCCCTTCTTCTTTAATAAAAGATTTGGAAATGGTTTTCTATTACGACGGCAGAAATTGGCGCGTTTTTGACGAAGCAAAGGACCAATATTCTTTGCAACTTGCCGCGCAGCCTTTTATGTTAAGTAAAGATTTTGATGTGTGGGCTCCTAAAAACTTTGGCGGTAAATCTGCCGGCTGGATTACTTTAAGAAGAGCTTTAGAACTCTCCAAAAATTTAGCAGCAATTAATCTTATTGATGCTGTCGGTATTGATAAAACAAGAGATGTGGCAAGAAGGGCAGGCATTGTTTCTGCTTTGCCAAAAGCACCGGCTTTGGCTTTAGGTGTTTCCGTTGTAACCTTGGAAGAACTTACCAATGCTATGAGCACATTTGCAAACGGCGGCATACAAACCCCCTCTTACGCAATAGATCGGGTGGAAAATCAATACGGCCGCGTTCTTGAACAACATATCCCTTATGAGAAAGAAGCTTTTTCACCGCAAAATGCTTATTTGCTTATCAATATGATGAAGGGCGTTGTCCAAAGAGGAACAGGTGGCGCTGCCCGTATTTTAAACAGACCCGTTGCCGCAAAAACAGGCACTTCCCAAAGCCACAGGGATACTTGGTTTATAGCTATGACACCGCAACTTGCAAGCGGCGCTTGGATGGGTTATGATGATGATACCTCACAAGAAACAGGCCGATGGACCGGCGGTGGTGCCGTTGCTCCGTGGGCAAGCGCAATCCTAGCGGAAATTTTAAAAGATGAACCGGTGGTAGATTTTACCGTTCCGGAGAATATTTCTTTTAGTTATGTTAACCCTGAAACAGGCAAACTTGCCACCGCTGCTGACAGAAATAAAATATTAGAAGCCTTTAAAAAAGGAACAGAACCCAGTTCCTTCTAGTAAACTTATTTTAATTTTATGCAAGAAAATTCTTTAAAAATACCATCCTGCCAAGCGGCCGCTTATTATTTGGCAAAATTAAATAAAGATAATCTTTTATTTGTAGCTAGCGAGGAAAGAGAACTTGAGGAGTTTTCTTCCGCTTTTGAAACTTTTTCTTCTAGAAAAATTATTATAATAAATGAAGATAAAAACACTCTTTACAGCACTTTAAACGAACTTCTATTAAATGAAAAAAACATTATCTGCACTGTTTATAAAAATCTGCTTATAGAAATTCCAGGTAAAAGAGATTTTAAAAATTCCCTTTTAACTTTAAAAAACGCCCAAATTATAAACAGAAGTATCGTGGTAAATTTTTTAAATGAAAACGGCTATGACAGGGCAGATTTTACCGAAAAATCAGGGCAATATGCCCTGCGCGGAAGCGTGGTGGATATTTTCCCCATAAACAGTCCTTTGCCTGTTCGTTTATATTTTAGTGCGAACCAAATTTCAAGTATCGCTTTATTTGATATTGATACGCAAAATACAAAAACTACCCTTGATGAAATAACTATTTTACCGGCCCAGCAAAAAGAAAATTTTTCCACTTTGGCAAATTGGACAAAAGATTTTTCTTGTTATTTTTGGAATCCGGCTGAAGAGTTTAAAGAAGATTTTAAACAGGCAGAAGAATTTTCCCCTTTGGGTAAAAAAGAGGCTTTTTTCAGACTTAATGAAAGTTTTAACGGCAATTTAAATCTGCTTGAAAAATATGCCCAAACTTTAATACAAAAGGATTTTAAAGTCATTTTTTATACCTTAAACGCCGGCGAAAGAAACCGCCTTGAAGAAGTTTTCAGCCAGTATAATACTTTATCAAAAATCCCGCTTGTTATTGCCCCTTTAACAAAAGGTTTTATTCAAACGGAAGAAAAGAAGGCTTTTATCACTTCAAGTGAAGTTTTTAACAGAATTTACAGAAGAAATTCTTTAATAAAAAATTTTGATACAAACAAAACCCGCATAAAATTTAAAGATTTACAGACGGGCGATTATATTGTCCACCAGGAACACGGTATCGGCAGATATGGCGGAATAAAAACTTTAACAAATGATAATATCCCCCTTGATTGTTTGCTTATAGAATATAAACACGGTGAAAAACTTTATGTTCCGATAAGTGATTTTAGAAAAATACAAAAATATATCGGCGTAAAAGGCAAAGCGCCAAAAATATCTTCTTTAAGTTCTAATACTTGGCGCGAAGTAAAAAAACGCGTAAGAGAAAGTGCGCAAAAAATTGCTAAAGAAATTTTAACTTTAGAGACCTTAAGGCGCGCAAATGAGGCCACTATCTTAAACGGAGATGAACGCTTGGAAAGAGAATTTGAAGATTCCTTCCCCTATGAACAAACTGCTGACCAAACAAAAGCCATTGCCGAAATTTCTTCTGATTTAACCTCTCCCGTGCCAATGGACAGGGTGTTAATAGGCGATGTCGGCTTTGGCAAAACAGAAGTGGCCATGCGTGCTGCCTTAAAAGCAGTTTTAAGCCAAACGCAAGTTTTAGTTTTAGTGCCAACAACAGTTCTTGCGGCGCAACATTATCAAACTTTTACCTCGCGTCTAGCAGGGTTTCCCATAAATATCGCGATGATGAGCCGCTTTCAAACAAAAAAAGAACAAACCAAAATTGCGCAAGATTTAAAAAAAGGTCTTATTGATATTGTTATAGGAACCCATAGGCTTTTATCAAAAGATATCGTTTTTAAAAAACTCGGCCTTTGTATTATTGACGAAGAACACCGCTTTGGCGTAAAGCAAAAAGAAAAAATAAAAACAAAAGCCCTTGGCGTTCACACCTTAATGCTTTCGGCTACTCCGATACCAAGAACTTTAAACCAATCGCTTTCAAGTTTAAGGCAAATGTCTTTGATAGAAACCCCGCCGCAAGGGCGTATGGCAGTTCAAACAATTTTAAGCCCGCAAGATGATGAACTTATCACGCAAGCCATTAATGCCGAAGTTGATAGAGGCGGACAGGTTTTTTATGTTTATAACCGCGTGGAAAGTATGCCCGCAAAACTGGCCCATTTAAAAGAACTTTTACCCCTTGTAAAAATTGCTTACGCCCACGGCCAAATGCCGGAAAAAGAATTAGAGGAAACCCTTTGGGATTTTTACAATAAAAAATATGATGTTTTGCTTGCTTCTACTATTATAGAATCAGGTCTTGATATAACAAATGCTAATACTTTAATTATTGAAAACGCACAAGATTTCGGCCTTGCGCAACTTTACCAGTTAAGAGGAAGAATCGGCAGAAATAATAATAAAGCCTATTGTTATTTATTACATCCAAAGAATTTACTTGCCAAAAGAGAAGACCAAGATTATGCTTTAGATAGTTTCTTCGGCAAAATAACAAAAAAACAAAAAGAACCTAACAGCGAAGCAAAAAAACGCCTTGAAGCAATTATGGAATTTACACAACTTGGCAGTGGTTTTAAACTTGCTTTAAGAGATTTGGAAATCAGAGGCGCAGGTGAACTGCTAGGTGTAAAACAAAGCGGGCAAGCAGGCGAAGTTGGCCTAAGTATGTATTGCGATTTAGTAGCCAGCGAAGTTAAAAGATTAAAAGGCGAAGTTGTTGAACGCAAATTTTACGCAACAACCAATTTACATATTCCTGCTTATATTCCGCCGGATTATTTGCCAAATGATGAGGAAAGATTAAGATATTATAAAGAATTTCTTGAAGCCTCTTACGAAGAAAAACAAAATCTTCTAAAAAAACTGGAAGATATCTGCGGGCCTGCCCCAAAAGAACTTAAAAATTTACTTGAGGTTATGCAAATAAGTGCCGTCGCCGGAAAAAACCATATCCGCCATATTGAAGCAACAACAGATTATATGGAATTTTTCTTTATGAAAAATTTTAAAATGCCGGCAGAAATTATAACAAAACTACTAGAACTGTTTAAAAATAAAATAAAATTTTTAGCCTCCCCTGCCGGCGACGGAATAAGAATTTACGAAGAAAACAGCGATACCTTAAAAGCAACAAAACAAAATTTGGACTTGCTTATCAGGTATTTAAACTGCTAAACTTTAAGTATGAGGAAAATATTATCTCTTTATATCTTGCTTATTTGCCTTTGTGCGTGCTTACAACAAGAAGTGCCGCAAGAACAAACTGATGGGGTGCCACAAAATATTTTAGCCAAAGTTGCCGGCTATAATATTACCCAAGAAGAATTTGATGAAAAAGCAGAATATCTTGACCCTGCTTTTAAACAATATGTTTCAACCCCGCAAGGTAAACAAAATTTCCTTAACTACTTAATAAGCGAAAGGCTTTTACAACAAGAAGCCCTTTTTAAAAATTTACAAAATGACCCCGAATATCAGCAAAAAGTTGATACCATTATTAAACAGCAAGAAGAACACTTAAAAAGATCTAAAGAGTTTTTACTTAGAAAAACTCTCTTAGATAATCTTTATAGCCAGGGTGTTTTGTATGTAGGTGAAGATGAAATAAAGGATTATTATAAAAAATATCCTTATGAAATACAGATTTTACAGATTATTTTAAACGACCCGCAAGAAGCAGCCCAAGTAATGAATTATGTAAAGGGAACAAAAACTCAAAATAGTTTTAAAGAAGCCGTTGTGCGTTTTTCCAAAGAACCTTTAGCAAAACAAAATAAAGGCGTCTTGCCGCCGTTTATTCCCGGTGAATACTTGGCAGAAATTGAAGTGCCAGCTGCCAATTCTTCAAGCGGACAAGTGCAAGGGTTTATACAAACCCCTTTAGGATTTCATATAATAATGAAAGTAGGAGAAAATAGATTAACTTATGACAAAGCTAAAGAAAGAATTAAAACAATTCTGGAAAAGCAAAAGTTAGATGGTTATTTAAATTCTCTTAAAGAGAAGTATGGAGTGGAGGTAAAAAATGAAGGTGAATAAAACTATATTACTCGGAGCTTTAACAATGCTTGCTTTAAGCGCAAATGCTAAAGTTGTTGATTCAAGCGTAGCAACCGTTAACAGTAAGCCAATTTTAAGTTCTCAATATGATAAAATGACAAAGGCGGTTATGGCCCAATATGAGCAAAGAGCACCGCAAGTTTTACAGGATCAAAACGCCGTAAACGCTATAAAAGAAGAAGTCTTAAATCAAATGATTTCTGAAGAACTTATGCTTCAAGCAGCACAAAAAGAAGGCATTAAAGTTAAAGATAGCGAACTTGCCCAAGCCATAAATGCTATCAAACAACGCTTTATGCTTGATGAAAAAGGCAAAGAAAGAAGCAAAAAAGAAGCCGACGCCGCTTTTAATGCCGCTTTAAAAGAAGAAGGCATGAGTTATAAACAATTTGAAAACAAAACAAGAGAGCAACTTTCCGTCAGAAAAATGGTTGATAGTATTGTCCAAGCAAATGCCAAAAAACCGACAGAAGAAGATATAAAACAACTTTTTGACGATGTCCAGCTTATTATGAAAGGCGATAAACAAAAAGTTGAAAAACTCCCAAAAGAAAGAGTGGCCTTGGCTTTGCCTTTAGCCGCAAAATTAAACCAATTAACAGCTGAGCAAATTAAAATTTCACCCGTGTTTATTAAAGCCGATAAAACTTTATCAAAAACTGCTTTAAAAGATAAAGAAAACGAAGCTAAAAAAATACGCAAAGATATTAAAAACGGCAAAATTACTATGCTTGATGCTATTAAACTTTATTCTGATGATAAAACCCCTCTTGCCACCGGTGGCGAAGTTATCTTAATTAAAGGTGTTATGCCAAAAGATTTTGATAATAAAATCTTTAATGTTGCCGTCGGTGATATCAGCGAACCTTTACAAACAGAAGGCGGTTTTTATATTATCCGCGTAAACGAAAAGAAAGCCAAACAAGAAGTTACTTTGGATAAAATACAAAATGAACTCGGCCAATATGTTTATGCCGCAAATATGCAAAAAGCTATGGAAGATTATTTAGTTTCTTTAAAAGATAAAGCAGATGTTAAAGTTATGGTAAAATTTGACTATACTAACCCCGCTAAAGAAAACAAAACAGAAGCAAAAAAAGAAACTAAAACTGAAGCTAAAAAATAAATAAATATTTTAAATTAAAAAAAGCCCTGCTCTTTTTTAGAGCAGGGCTTTAATTTTTATTTTAAAATATTCCGACAGCATTACAATTTGTAAGGACTGATTCCATCATTTGCTCTGTTCCGTAATTTTCCTGCCACCATTTACAGACAAGGGTGCGCAAAGTAATATCATCAGGTGCTCTTTCCAATACAGGTTTATTGTTGTAGCTGCCGTCATAAAATTGACTAGTCCAAATCAGTTTATCATATTCAGGTTCTCCTGCTGAATTCCTAAATGTAATATCTATCCAACAATGATTTTTGGTACAACCCAAATTAAAACTTCCTAAATCTGTAAAACAAGAAACACCTTCTATTTTCTTACAAGTTAAGTCCAAATCTAAATAGCCTTGAACTTCTGAGCTACTAGGTTGACCTAAAAAACGGACATTTTTATCCCCGACTCTATTAGACAAAAGCCAAACTT
Source organism: Elusimicrobiaceae bacterium (assembly GCA_045612285.1). Taxonomy (GTDB): domain Bacteria; phylum Elusimicrobiota; class Elusimicrobia; order Elusimicrobiales; family Elusimicrobiaceae; genus Proelusimicrobium. The sequence goes on along the minus strand of JAZKYS010000039.1, from coordinate 8,037 downwards.
CCATTGCCCTATGAGCACTACTTACATAAGTAGCCCACTGAGTCAAACGACTTTTTAGAACAGCTTTTTGATATTGTGGCACAGCAATTGCGGCCAAAATACCAATTATTAAAACAACTACTAACAACTCTATAAGCGTAAATGCTTTGTTTTTCATAAAATTACCTCTTACTTTGATTAATTTATAAAAGTAGTTTATCAAAAAAAAAAAAATACGCAAGCGCAACAACTATTTTGTGATTCTTCTTCTTAAAAATTTATTATAACCTTTTTTTTAAAAACAATTTTTTAGATACTCTTTTTACAAATCAGCTCTATAATACAACCTTACTTATAAACTTATTAATTTGCTATACTAATTATAAGTATAAAACTTATATGAAACATCAAAAGAAAACCTTAATAATAACTCTTGGCGATCCGCTTGGTATCGGGCCGGAAGTGGCCTTAAAAGCCTTAAAACATTTCCCTAAAAACAAAGCGGATTTTATTATTATTTCAGAAGATAAAACTTTAGAAAATTTTAAAAATTTACCCGGCATAAAAACTTATGCGGTAAAATCTGACTACAAAAAAACTAACAAACACGAACCTACAAAATGGGGCGCGGATATTTCTTATAAATCTGTTTTAAAAGCAATAAATTTATTAAAAAATAAAAAAGCGCAAGGGCTTATAACCGCGCCGATTTCAAAAGAGGCTTGGGCTAAAATAGGCGTTAAATGGACCGGCCACACAGAATTATTAAAACATTACGCAAAACAAGAAGGCGCTTTAATGATGTTTAAAACATCAAAACTCCTGTGCGCGCTGGCAAGCGAACATTTTGCCATAAAAGATTTACCGCGCATTTTAACAAAAAAAAGAATAAAAAATTCTCTTGAACTTTTATTTAAAATAACAGGCAAAAAAACGCCTGTTGGCTTATGCGCTTTAAACCCGCACGCTTCTGACGGTGGAAAATTCGGCACGGAAGAAGAAAAAATACTTATACCTTTAGTTAAAGAATTTAAGAAAAAAGGATTTAATTTAGCCGGACCTTTGCCTGCTGATTCTTTATGGCAAAAGCATAAAGAAGGCCTTTTTAAAGCAATTTTATGTTTACAGCACGATATTGCCCTAGTCGGTATGAAACTTGCTACAAAAGAACCTATTGTCCATATAACTGCCGGCCTAAAATTTATAAGAACAAGCCCAACCCACGGAACTGCTTTTGATATCGCCGGCAAAAACAAAGCCGATTACCAAAGTATGCTTGAAGCCATAAAAACCGCTTACAATCTTGCCAAATGAAAATCAATCAAAGATAAAAACCTTTATTGTTAAATGGTCCATTTAATATTATAATATTATCATAGGGGTTTTTTAGTGTTTAACAAATTTTTGCGGCTCTTAACCGCTTTGTGTGTGCTTTTTAATTATTTATGTTTGCCTGTTTTTGGAGAAGAAAACAAGGCCGAAATTTTACACTCTTTTGAAAACTCCGCCCTAGCCAATCAAACAAAACAAGAAGAATTTAAACTTTTTGATACTTCAAACTATGATTTTTTAGAAACCCCAAAACCAATATTTTTGCCGGAAGAACAAAGAACTAATGACGAAATTTCCCCTGAAGAAAATTATTATCAATATTCCAGAGCTTACCTTGAAAGAGCAATTAAAGATATGAAGGGCGGGCTTGAAATTCAAAAACAGGGCTTGGAGTATATGGAAATTTTAAACCCCTCTTTACTCTTGCCGATTTACGGCACAACCATTTCTATGACGGGGCGCAAAACTTTCGGCCTTAATTATAATTCAAAAAAATATAAAACAAGAGGAACCATAACCGATACAAAACAAAGCGGCCTTAGTTTTACTCAGGAAATGCAACTTAAAGTTCAAGGTAAAGTTAATGATAGAATTTTTGTTGATGTGGACTATGATGACCAAAGAGAAGATGAACAAAATATTTCTTTGAGTTATCGCGGTAAAGGTAAGGAACTTGTGCAAAGCGTAGATTTCGGCGATATTCAGGCCAGTCTGCCGGGAACGGAATTTTTATCTTATAATCAAAGAGTCTTCGGTGCGAAAATGCACTTACAACACGGCGGGGCCAATTTACATTTAGTAGGCAGTCAAAATAAAGGTGAAAAGAAAAGCAAACAATTTAAAGGAAATAGCGTTTTTGAAACTACTAAAATTCAAGATATCGGATATATTAGAAGAGTTTACTATGATTTAACTTTTGGCTGTAATAGCAGCTCCACTTATTGCGACCCCACTTGGAAAAGTGCCATTGTCCCAAATTCGGAAAAAGTTTATTTGGATAATCACACAAATAACGGCTACCAGGAAGCCTTGTCCATACGGGATTTAAGTGTTCCCACTACAACCTATCCGACCGACGGCGGAACAGCCGGCTTTAAACTTTTAACAAGAGGCGTTGATTACACTATTGATTATAATAAAAATATTCTTATCTTCTCTGCCCAGTTAAAAGATACGGATGTTATTGCCATAAACTATCAAAATATTGACGGGCTTTGGCTTGCCGGCTCTGCTACGGCAGACCCTATAATTGTTAAAACCCCAAGCGATAGATATTTAGTTGACCCGGCAGAAGCCGGTTGGCAAACTGAAATAAAACGCTATTATAATATAGGCGCAAAACAAATTGCCCAAGATAACGGGCAGGGAAATTTTATCTTAAAACTGCTTGAATCCGACGGAAAAGAAACTTGCGCCGCTGATGATACACGCAATTTTTGTAAATATTCCGTTGATTATGACAAAGGTATTTTTGAAATTCTTGGGCGTTTTGATGAAGCTTCTGCTTACAGTCCTACCCCTGTTTCCGCCGCTAACAGATACTTTTTTGTTCAATATAACTCCACTGTAAAAACCTTTTTCTTGGATAATAACATTGTTGTCCAATCAGAAACAATTAAAGTTAACGGCGCCACTATGGCAAGAAATAAGGATTATTATGTTGATTATGTTTCGGGCTATTTAACTTTTTATAATGAAAATCTTATCGGTTCTTCAAGCGTAATTGATGCTACTTATTCCCTGGCAAATGATACTTCTGCCCAAGATACCACTTTGCTAGGCGGGCGTTTTAATTATAATTTTACAGATAATATCTCCGTCGGGGCAAGCATTTTAAATAATGCCGGCAATAAACCTTCTAAAGTGCCAAATATAGGCGATTTGGCCACAAGTTTAACAACAACAGAAGCTGATTTTAAAGTGAAAGATTTACAAATTACGGAAGGTTTAGATGTTTCTTTAGGTGTTGAAGCAGCCCAAAGCCAAAAAGATGAAAACTTGTTTGGTTATGCTATGGTTGATAATATGGACCAAAGTAAAGAGAGTATTGATGCTTCCATAATTTTTAATGAGTGGAAAATAGCCTCTAACCCAAGTGCCAAACAAAACTTCCTTGACGCAATACACTGGGATTCTGAAGAAGTAAAATCTTTGGAAATAAACCCAAAATCTACGGCAAGCGCAAAAGATACCCAAAATGTTTTAGTTATTGATTATGATTTTTCTTTAGCAAAAGATTATGGTATAAGCGATAATGAAAATGAACTTTCTTTAGTTTTTCCGATAAGTGATTACGGCGCCGATTTTACAAATAAAACCCTGCTTGAACTTTCAATGCTGGGTGTTGAAAACGGACCTTATATCAACATTTCTTTTGGAACTATGAACGAACGCTCCGACAGCGATAATTATGCCACAACAACTTTAAGTATGCCCACTTGTAGTAAATATTATGTGCCAGGTATGGCTTATGTTCCCAAAACCGAAGATTTACGCTGCACGGGCGAACTTACCCCCAGCGAAGATATTGGCTGGATTTATGTTAACCCGGACGGCACCCAGCAAAGATATGACCCCTTTAAAAATAATAAATATAACCCCCGCCCCCAACCAAACGGCATAATTGATACCCAAGATTTAAACGGCAACGGCATTTTGGATAGTTATGATACAAGTTCCGGCGGAGATTTTGGTTATAACGGCCTTGATTTAATTGTAGACCCTGCCCAAACCGGGCTTGAAAATAATATTATTAACTTCAATGGCTGGAAACAATTTCAAAGAGAAATTTCTTTAACAGACCAACTACGCTGGGGTAATATAAAACAAATGCGTATAACTTTAAAAAGAAACCCCGCAGGAGAAGATAAAGGAACAATAAAAATTGCTAAACTTTCCGTAAGCGGCAATACCTGGCAGGAACTTAACCCCACAAATGCTATTTTGCCTTACGGTATAAACAATATTGATAACCCTAATTATAAACCTATTTTTAATGACCCGGGCGACGGCGGAAAAGTATTTAGGACCTTATACGGTTCAATAAATAATATCCGCGGTTCAAATGCCAACAATGTAAAAGAACAATCTTTAGCTTTACAATATAATTTTGCAACTGCCGGCACTAATAATATTTTTGTGCAAAGAAATTTTACAAGTATGGATTTTTCCGAGCATAAACAATTTAATTTTTTACTTTATAATGAGGGCCCCGTTAATCCAAATACTTATTTTTATTTACAACTTGCTTCTGATAACAATAATTACAGTCAGGTTAAAATACCTTTAGATTTTATAAATGAGTGGCGTTTATATACCTTAAAAATGATTGACACTAACGGCGACGGCGTGCCTGATCGTTTAGAACCGGACTGCTCTTATTTAACGACGGAAAATGTCAGTAATGAAGGGGTTTTAAATTATAGAAAAATAGGCATAATAAAAGCAGGTTTTATTTCCGAAGATACAACGGCACAGGGAACGGTGTGGCTTGATGATGTTTTCCTTGGGGATGCTGTTGTCCGTAAAGGCGAAGCATACAGCGCACACGCAAAAATTAATATGGATGATTGGTTTGAAACAGGGGCAAAAATTAGATCAATGGATGATAACTTCCAAACGCCTGTTAGTGTGCCGCAAGGCCAGGAAAATACTACCCAAGATTATTATTTTAAGTTTAAACGCTTTAAACAAGTGCCCATCAGCGCAACTTACTACCGCTCGGATATAACTACGCCAAATGTGCTTGATTACACTTCAAGCAATAATGTAAGTTTGCTTGACCAGGGCAAAGTTAAAAGAGATAAAGGCACCATCAGCGCGGAATATATTAACCCCAAAATGCCAAGAATCGGTGTTCAATATACTTTTGCCAATACCGACTATAAAACTATGCAAAGAAGCGACGATACAAAAACTTATGGCATAAATGTAAATTGGACACCGGATAAGAAAAATAAAATCAAAAATATTACGGCAAGTGCTTCTTTAAATAAACTCGGTATTGATTATAGCACGGAAAGAATTTTAACGGCCCCTTCTTCTTATTACAATACAAAAGAAACGCAACAAAATTATAGCGCAAAAATTTCTTTTGAGCCCTTTAAAGGCAGTTCTATTGTGCCTTCTTACAGTTTAACCACTTCTGACGAAAAACGCCGCTATTTTGACGCAACAAGTTTTAAAGAAAGAAAATATGATAAATTCGCTACGCAAAATGTCGGTGTTAGCACGAATTTGAGATTAAACCGCTGGCTTGCGCCAAGTGCAAGTTATAATATAAGTATTAAGGAAAATAATAATCTTTCCCCCTCTTCTTATACCGTAAGAAATACTACTTATAACTTTGATATAGGCGAAGTGAAAACCGTGAACAGAAACTCTAGCGGGGCTATAACTTTAGGGCTTTCCGGGCGCGATATGCTGCCAAAAAATAAACTTATTTCCAATTTAAGTTTATCCCTTAACTACCGTATGCAAGACGGCGATTCCTGGTATTATGTGGATAATGATTTTAACTCGCTTGATAAACTTTGGCTTAGAAGTTCGCTCGGGCTAAATTCCCCTTATTCTTACAGAAATAATATGATACTTAGGGATACTTATTCCTTAACAGCGCGCTGGATGCCTTTTAAAGAATATAACAATTTTGATAATTCCTCTTTAAAACCTTTAAAAAGTTTATCTTTAATAAGTAATGCTTCGCTTTCTTATCAGACGACGGAAAATTTGGGAACTTCCTTTAAAACAAAAACAACAAACTTGCCTGATTTAATTGTTTATTTGGACCAGGTGGAAAATTTCTGGACTCAAAACCCCGGTTTATTAAGCGGTATAAATCTTAAACTTAAATATAATCTTGCAACAAATAATGTTGAGTTAAGCGAAGATAAAAAAGAAGCTTCTTATGGCTCTGATTTGCGCTTTATTTTATTTAAATTGTTTGATACAAATATTAATTACACGCACCAAACTTTACAAAAAGATGATACCCTTGTTTCTAAACGCTTAGAAGATTATGTCCGGGATGATTTTTCCTTCCAAACATCTTTTAACTATAAGAACTTCCGTTTTACGCCTAAAATGACTTATATTTACGATAGAAGAACGCAGGTTAATAATGTTCTTGCGGATAATGTAAAAGAAATTGTGCCAAGTTTTAATATTAAGGCAGATTTCAATATGCCAAGGGCTTTAAGATTGCCCTTTGCTTCAAAAGATTATCTTGCAACAAACCGCGTTATTTGGAACACAAATATAAGTTATTCCCGCAGGCGTTCTTACACGGTGGCAGAAAACAGAAATTTATTTAATGTTAATACAAGTTTTGATTATGAATTATCTAAAAATATACGCTTTACTTTAAGCGGAAGTTATGAAATTTTTGACCATCTTTATATTGATACGCAAAGTTATACAGCCTATAATTTAGGCTCTTTACTTACAATTCAATTTTAGTATGAAAAAAATGAAAAAGTTTTTACTCAAATTAAAAAATATTATTTTATATTTGCTTTTCCCAAGAACTTGCTTTAACTGCGGTATTGATTTGCCTTCAAACGAGCAGGGCTTTTTGTGTAAATATTGCCTAAAAAAATTAAAAAGGCCCGGACCGATGATTTGCCAAAGGTGCGGAATAACTTTGAAAGACGGTGGTGCGCATTGTTTTAACTGCCGTGGAACAAAAGCAAAACATTTTAAATGCTCGCTTATCCGTTCCGCCTTAGATTTTAACGAGCCTTCGCGCTCCCTTGTTCACGGTTTAAAATATGAGAAATATATAAATATAGCAAAATTCTTTGCTCCTTTAATGTATAAAACCTTGCTTGAAAACCCGAATATGCTTGAAGCAGAATATTTTGTGCCGGTGCCGATACATAAGAAAAGATTTAAAAAGCGCGGTTTTAACCAGGCGGAAGTTTTAGCGCGCGAGTTAAGTGCTCTGGCGGGTATCCCTTATATAAATGCGCTCACTCGTATAAAAAACACTAAAAGCCAAACCAAATTAACCAAGAAACAAAGAGCCGAGAATATAAAAGAAGCCTTTACTTGTTCAATGCCAAGTGAAATAAAAAAGAAAGCCGTAATTTTAATTGACGATGTTTGCACGACCGGCGCAACTTTAGAGGAGTGCGCCAAAGTATTAAAGAAAGCCGGCGCGCGCGAAGTTTACGCCCTTTGCGCCACTAAGGAATAAGGATATTATCACAAATGTAAGAGCCTAAAGTTGTTTTTCCACTGCAACCTTTTGTTTCTAAGCCTGTTGCTCCCCACTGTATTATAACCATGTAAACATCATCGTTAGCACACCAAGCAGCTTTGTTTACATTAGGTGGATGAACCCCGCAAGAAGATCCGTCTTTATAAAAAGCAGCCACATGATCTGAACTTGTTACCTCGCTATTTGCTTTAAATTCTATTGCTTCCTTAGTGATATCTATATCTAAATTACGAACATCATTTGGCCAAGAGCCAGTTTGCATTTCATAAATTTTACCAGCCTTATAAATACTACTTAAACGCACCTGCATTTGAACTGCGCGAGATTTTGCAACAGCTTTTTGATATTGTGGAACAGCAATTGCTGCCAAGATGCCTATAATTAAAACAACTACTAACAACTCTATTAAGGTGAAGGCTTTGTTTTTCATAAACTTTCCTCTTTTCTTTTTCGTCATGCCCGAGTGTTGTTATCGGGCATCCCGTCCTATTTTCCAGTCCGTCATC
>JAZKYS010000038.1:0-18713 GCA_045612285.1 Elusimicrobiaceae bacterium | reverse complement strand
TGCGTGCCATAACCTTTATGCTCGGCAAAATTATAAACAGGATATTGCTTTGAAACAATATCCATAAATCTATCTCTGCTCACTTTGGCAATAATACTTGCCGCCGCGATACAAAGAGAAGTGCCGTCCCCTTTGACTATGGCTTCCTGCGGGGTTTTTAAATTGGAAATCAGGCGGTTGCCGTCAACAAGAACATAAATATTCTGGCCGTTAAATTTTGTTAAGGCGTGGCGCATGGCAAAAAAAGTTGCCTGTAAAATATTCATTTTATCTATTTGCCCGCTTGAAGCAAAACCGGTGCAGTAAATTATGGGCAGTTTGATAAGTTCTTCAAAAATAGTTTCCCTTTTTTTAGGTGTCAGTTTTTTGCTGTCATTTATTTGCTTCATTATGGGGTGGGTATATAAACTTGGCTCAATATAACAGGCAGCTGCGCAAACAGGCCCTGCCAAAGGTCCGCGCCCGGCTTCATCCACGCCAACCAATTTTAGATTTTGGTGTTTTTGTTGAAATTTTAAATCAAAGTCAATTAAGGCCATAAATTTATTTTAGCAATTTAGCACGGGAAATGGTAAAATATAAATATACCTTATAAAAGATTACCGAAAAGCTTTTACAAGGGATTTTAATTTCGGAGGAATTTTTATATGCCTTTATGGATATTCAGACTTTCGGCATTGCTGGGAATACCTTTCCTGGTATATGTCCTTGTGGCGCAAGATTTATATAGCGTCTTGCTTGCCTTTTTATGTGGTGTTATAATTGTTTGCGCGGAAACTTTTTTAAGAAGCTTCCGCTTTAGCGCGGTTATGATTGCCATTTTCGGCGGTCTTTGCGGTTATTTGGTTTATATCGCTTGTAATTATGTTGTTTCAAGACTGGAAGTGCCGGAAATTGTAAATAATTGGGAAGTTTATAAAACAGCCTTTGCCGGCGTTTTTGTGTTGATAGGAAGTTTCTTATCTATTATAAAATCTTCGGAACTTGAAGGTATTTCTAAGAAAGGGCGTTATTTGAAAGTTACCGATATTTCCGCCTTAATTGACGGCCGCATTATTGATGTTTGCGAAACGGGCTTTTTATCCGGCACCATAGTTATACCGCAATTTGTAGTAGCAAAATTAAGTGAGATGGCTTCCTCTAAAGATTTGCTTGAAAAAGCAAGAGGCAGAAGAGGGCTTGATATTATTTCCCGCTTAAAAGAATTAAAAACTAATCCCGTAAAAATTACTTCAAAAAGTTTTAAAGCAAAATCTTTACAGGAAAATGTTGTTTTACTTGCCAAAAGTTTATCGGCAGAAATTGTGACCATTGACTTTAACATTAACAAAATCGCTATACTTAAAAATGTCAATGTTTTAAATATCAGTGATTTGACAACGGCTTTAAAACCTGTCGTTTTGCCGGGTGAAACAATGGCCTTGTTTGTTATGAAGGAAGGTAAAGAAAAAGAACAAGGTATTGCTTATCTTGACGACGGCACAATGGTTGTTGTGGAAGACGGTAAAAGATTTATCGGCAAAAGGGCGGAAGTTTCCGTTTATTCTATTTTACAAAACTCAACCGGCCGTATGATTTTTGCCAGAATAAAACAGCAGGAAAATTAATGAAAGATACTTGCGCTATAATTTTAGCCGGCGGACAGGGCACGCGTATGGGCAGGCCCAAACAAATGCTTTTAATTAAAGGCAAAACTGTGGTAGAACGCAGTATAGAAGCTTTTAAAAAAGTATCCCGCGTGGCTAAAATTATAGTGGTGAGCAAGCAGGAAAATATTGATATTTTAAGTAAGAAATATAAAGAAATAACTTTTGCTTTAGCAGGACAAACAAGGGTTGCTTCTTTAAAAAACGGTTTGGCTGCCTTGGGAAAAAATAAATATAAATTAATTGCTGTTCACGATGGCGCACGCCCCCTTATCTTAAAAGAAGATATTGAAAATTGCTTAAAAAGCGCACAAAAAAATAAAGCTGCCGTTTTAGGCGTTATGAGCAAAGATACCGTTAAACAAATAAAAGACGGTTTTGTTTGTAAAACTTTAAAAAGGCAGGAACTTTTTTGCGCGCAAACTCCGCAATGTTATCAAACGGAAGTTTTATTAAAAGCCATTTTAAAATATGGTAATTTAGATGCAACTGACGAATCGCAACTTGTGGAAAAAACCGGAGTTAAAGTTAAAGCCGTTTTAGGCAGTTATTCAAATATCAAAATTACCACACCGGAAGATTTAATTATAGCAGAGGCCTTATGCAAAAAAACGAAGAAATAAGAACAGGTTTCGGTTTTGATATACACCGCTTGAAAAAAGGCGGTAAATTAATTATTGGCGGGCTTGAAATCCCTTTTGAAAAGGGGCTTGTGGGCCATAGCGACGGCGATTTGGTTTTACACGCCATTTGTGATGCGGCTTTAGGGGCTGTTTGCGCGGGTGAAATTGGGGAATATTTCCCACCTACAAAGGAAACAAAAAAAGGTATTTCAAGTGTTTTTATAACAAAAAAGATTTTGGAAATTATAAAAAAGAAAGGGGCGCGTATCGTTCATATAGATGCAACAATTGTTGCGCAAGCACCTAAAATGAAACCCCATTATTTAGAGGTTAGAAAATCTTTAAATAAAATTTTTAAAATCGGGCTTGAAAATATCAGTTTTAAATCAAAAAGCCACGAAGGGCTTGGCGATATCGGCAAGGGTAAGGCCATACAGGCTTTTGCCGTGGTAAATGTTAAGATAAATACGGAGAAAAGAAAATGAAAATAAATAAAATAATTTTTAGTCTTACTATTTTATGTGTAGTGTTTGGCGCTTGTAATTCTTATAACCCTAAAGGATATAAAAGATACAGTGGGATAAAGTATGAAGATTATGTCCAAAATGAAAAGAAACAGGAAATTATAAATACAGATTTAAATGAGATAAAACAGGAAGATATTTCTACCCCGGTTTTTGAGCAAGTGGAAGCTTTAGATGATGATTCCATAGTGGAAAGCACCAACAGCGCTTACGGGGAAGCGGTTGTTGTTATGGCAACTAAAAAAATATCCCTTGGCAAAGAGGCAACAATTAAAGATATGCAGATTTTACAAACAGGGCTTGATAATTCTTACAATGCTACTTTAAGAAATTACCGAGTGCCCGGTTTTACTTATTCTTTAACTCCTGCGGGGGATATTAACCCTTTATCTCTGTTTGAAGTTAAATGCGTTTTAAGCGAAAATTACGCAAATGCCACAGGCAAAAAAGCTTGCGATTTCTTTTTTAATCAAATAAATCAAGAATATACAAAAGCAAAAGAAGCTTCTTTAGGAAATTAAACTATGATAAAACTTTATAATACTCTTACCCGCAAAAAAGATAATTTTGAACCTTTAAAAGAGGGGCTTGTAAGTATGTATTGTTGCGGGCCGACAGTTTATAATTATGCCCATATCGGCAATCTTAGAACTTACATTTTTGAAGATATTTTAAAAAGAACGCTTGAGCAAGTTTACCAGGTGCGCCATGTTATGAATATAACTGATGTAGGACACCTTGTTTCCGATAGCGACGAAGGCCAGGATAAAATGGAACTTGGCGCCGCGCGTGAAGGCAAAAGTGCTTGGGATATTGCCAAGTTTTACGAAGAAAGTTTCTTTAAAGATTTTGATTCTTTAAATTGTAAAAGACCGACAATTACGGCAAGAGCCACAGCGCATATTAAAGAAATGATTAATCTTGTTAAAACGCTTGAAGAAAAGGGCTATACTTACAAAACTTCAGACGGAATTTATTTTGATACTTCAAAATTTGCTAATTATCATAATCTTGTCGGCAAAAGCCATATTGAAGGGCTTAAAAGCGGCGCAAGGGTTGAGTTTAACAGCGAAAAACGCAACCCCAGCGATTTTGCTTTGTGGAAGTTTTCCCCGACAAATGAAAAACGCCAAATGGAGTGGCCTAGCCCGTGGGGGGTTGGCTTTCCCGGGTGGCATATTGAGTGTTCCAGTATGGCAATGAAATATCTTGGCCAAACGCTTGATATCCATTGCGGCGGTATAGACCATATTGCCGTTCACCATACAAACGAAATTGCGCAATCTGAAGCAGCCACCGGCAAACAATATGTGCGTAATTGGATACACGGCGAATTTTTGGTTTTGCCTGCGGGTAAAATGTCCAAAAGTTCAGGCGGATTTTTAACAGTAAGCACACTTAAAGAAAAAGGTTATAATCCTTTAGATTACAGATATTTATGCCTTGGTGCCCATTATAGAACACAACTTGAATTTTCTTGGGAAGCCCTTGATTTTGCAAGAGCAAGTTTAAAAAGTTTAAAACAAAAAATTGCCGATTTAAAAAATCAAGAACAACTTTCCGTTGATGAAAATGCTTTAAAAGAAGCAAAAAATATTTTCTTTGAAAATATGGCAGATGATTTAAATACTTCTAAAGCACTTGCTTTTGTTTGGGAATTTTTGAAAACTAAAAATACTCCGGCAACAAAACTTGAACTTGTTAAATATGCTGATACAATGCTTGGGCTTGATTTGCTTAAAACAGAAGAAGCAAAAGAATTACCGCCTGAAGCAAAGGCTTTAATTGAAGAAAGGCAACTTGCCCGCAAAAATAAAGATTTCAAAAAATCAGACGAGATTAGAGCAAAACTTGAACAAATGGGCATACTTATTAAAGATACTCCGCAAGGCCCAAAGTGGAGTTTTAAATAATGACAACTTTTTCAAAAGATTTTTTACTTAAAATACCTAAATCGGATTTGCATTTGCATCTGGACGGTTCTTTAAGAATTAAAACTCTTATTGAACTAGCCAAAAAAGATAAAATCAAATTGCCTTATTATACCGAAGAAGAATTAAGAAAAAATGTTTTTAAAAAACGCTATAAAAATTTATCCGAATATTTAAAGGGTTTTGTTTATACCACTGCGGTTATGCAAAAAAAAGAAAATATTGAGCGTATTGCCTATGAACTTGCTTTGGATAATATTAAAGAAGGCGTGCGTTATATAGAAGTGCGTTTTGCGCCGCAGCAGCATGCTTCGCAAAAAATGACTCCGGCTGATAGCGTTAGGGCTGCTTTTAGAGGTCTTAAAAAAGCCCGTGAAGAACATAACAAAAGTGAGGCTGTTAAAAACGGAAGTGATGTTGAGTTTAACTTCGGCCTTATTTTATGTGCGATGCGCAGTTTTAACAAAAATACTTCACTTTATTACAATCACTTAATTGATACTTTACATTATGCAAAAGAAGAAGAAATTACCTCTATTGCATCCTTGGAACTTGCAAGAATTGCCGTTGCTTTAAAGGAAGAGGGTTTGCCTATCGTCGGCTTTGATTTAGCCGGTAAAGAAGAAGGTCACCCGGCAGAAGACCATTGGCAGGCTTATCAATATGTGCACGAGGCTTTTATCAGAAAAACCCTTCACGCAGGCGAAGCCTTTGGGCCGGAATCAATTTTTCAAGCTATTACCGAGTGCCATGCAAACAGGATCGGACACGGCACTTTTTTGTTTGATACTGATTTAATTAAAGATAGAAAAGTAAAAAATAAAAAACGCTATATTGAAGAACTTGCTAATTATTTGGCCAGCGAAAGAGTCGGTATAGAAGTTTGTTTGACAAGTAATTTACAAACTTTGCCTTCAATAAAAAGTGTTCAAGACCACCCTATAAAAAAGATGATTGCTATGGGCCTTTCTATAAGTCTTTGCACGGATAACCGCCTTATTTCAAATACCACTTTGACAGATGAATATTTGCTTTTAACCGACAATCTAAATCTAACTAGAAAGCAACTTAGAAATATTGTCGTTGCAGGTTTTAAAGGCAGTTTCTTTAGTCCTTATTCCAGCAAGCACGCTTTTGTTAAAAAAGTTATTGAGAGATATAATAAGATTGAAGCCGAATACTTCCACTAATTTTTTTGCGGCGTCTTTTTTCCTCTTTTTTATTTTTTTAAGACTTCGGATAGCAGCTCCCTTCGGTCGCGGTCCCTACTATACCTCGTCTTAAAGAAAATAAAAAATAGGGCGGCATAATTTCATTATGCCTAAAAAATCCTTGCAAAAAGATGTGGTATGTTTCAATAAATTTGCACCTTCTCTAAACGCAAAACCTTCGCAAAATAAAACCCCCGCTAAATATATTTTAAGCGGGGGATTTTTATAAGATAATTAATACTATTTTATTTAATAACTTCTCTTATTAATTTGCGCGCAGCAGGTTTTTTGGAAGATATTTTAACTGCTGTTTTGAATAAATCAAAACCTTGTTCAAGTTTCTTTTTATCGTCAGAATATAAGCGCGCAATAACTTGGCCTTTTTTTATAAAATCGCCTGATTTTTTATCAAGCCAGATACCTGCGCCGTAGTCAATTTTATCTTCCATAGTATTTCTGCCGGCGCCAAGCAAAACTGCCGCCATACCGCAAGTTCTTGCGTCAATATTAGAAATATAACCGTTTTTTGAAGCAACAAAATCTTTTTGGTATTTTGCATTTTTTAAATATTTTTCAGGCGTATCGGCAATTCTTGGGTCGGCGCCTTGCCATTTTAAAATTTCTTTGAATTTTTTTAAGGCAGAGCCGTCCTCAATTAATTTTTCCAAAAGTGCTTTTGCCTTTTTTGTGTCTTTTTGTTTCTTGCTGATAACAAGCATCTGCGCGGCACTTTCAAGTAAGAGTTCATAAAAATCAGGCGCAATATTTTTGTTGCCTTGTAAAATTAAAATGCTTTGCAACATTTCATTTGCATTGCCGATAGCGCGTCCTAAAGGTTCGTTCATATCCGTCAAAAGGGCGCGGCAGTTAAGGCCCATAAGTTTAGCTGTTTCAACAAGCATTTTGGCAAGTTTTTTGCTATCTTCATATTTTTGCATAAAAGCACCGCTGCCAAATTTAACATCAATAAAAAGGCTATTAATACCCTCGGCATATTTTTTAGATAAAATGCTTGCCGTTATTAAGGGGCGGCTTTCAACACATCCGCTGGCATCCCTAAGTGCGTAAAGTTTTTTATCGGCGGGGGCAAGGTCTTTAGTTTGGCCAAACATACAAACACCTATTTCTTTTATTTGTTTATAAATTTGTTTTATCGGCGTAGAAATATTAAAACCTTTCATACTTTCAAGTTTATCTAAGGTTCCGCCGGTGTGGCCAAGCCCGCGCCCAGCCATCATTGGCACAGCAAGGCCTGCAGCTGCTGCCAAAGGCGCAAGCGCAAGCGAAATACCATCGCCCACGCCGCCTGTTGAGTGTTTATCTACAACAGGTATTTTAGAATCTTTAAAATTTAATTTTTGCCCGCTAAAAGCCATTGCTTTTGTCCACAGGGCAGTTTCTTTTGGAGATAAAGGGTTCAAAAAACAAGCCATTAAAAAAGCTGATAATTGATAGTCCGGCAAAGTGCCTTTTGCCGCACCGTTTGCCACAAAAGTAAGTTCTTCTTCTGTTAATTCTTGATTGTTTCTTTTCTTAATAATTATGTCTAGCATCCTCATAAGTTTTACCCTCCTGAAAGAATAAGTGTAGCATTTATTTAGAAAAAAAGATAGAGTTTTTGCGAGGATTTTGCGTTTATAGTGCGTTATGCCTCGCTCACATATACGGGGCTGCCGCCCGCTCAAGATATGCTTCGCTCGGCAGGCCTTCTCTAAACGCAAAATCCTCGCCAACACCATTTGCTCTGTTTTAATTTTTTTCAAACTTCGGATAGTTCCGCCCTAGCGGGCGTGGTCCCCTACTATACCTTGTCTTAAAGAAAATAAAAAATAGGTCGGTGTGTTTTTAACACACCTAAAAAATCCTTGCAAAAACCATACGCCCTATTTAGATTTAAAATTTCCACAAAAATCCTCGCAAAACGATATGCTTTGTTTAGTAAATCGGAACGCAAAATCCTCGCAAAAATATTTGCTCTGCTGGGCTAATTTAAATGTAAATAATTTTTGTATTTGTCGTCGGTTTTTTTACAAAACAGTTGCGTATTTTTTTTTTTTTGATAAACTGACTTTATGAAATAAAGTCATACTGAGGTGTTTTTGCTCAGTATCTCTTTCTGTTTTTTTAAAAATAAAAGAGGTAGAGATTCCGGACAAAGACTTTCCGGAATGACGAGTAAACAAAAGAAATAAGAGGTGTTTTTATGAAAAATCGCGCATTTACATTAGTAGAACTGTTAGTAGTTGTTTTAATTCTTGGTATATTGGCGGCTATTGCTGTTCCGCAGTATCAAAAATCAGTCATAAAAAGTCGTTTAAGTGAATTAGATGTAGTTTTTGCTGCTGCGCGCCAAGGAGTAGATCTTTATTTATTACAGAAAGGCTTTCCTCAAACGGAAACATTATTTACCGGAACTGCTGCTAATAAAGGATTGAGTGTTACCATACCCGGCACTCCTTGTGCAAGATATTTAAACTGTGTAGATAAATTAGGGGGATATGATATTGGTTGTTCCTCTATACATTGCGGGGTTACCTTAAGGACAAATGTATATACAGACGGAAAACAGGTTGTCAATCTTGCTTGGCTTGGCGGTTCTGGCGGTAATGTCGGATTGGAATATATGCCACAAACAGGCTGGGCTTTGGTAAATGTCCCCGATGATTTAACCGCAAGAAAAATAGTCTGCGAATGGTGGAAAGAAAAAGGAAAAATTATTGATTCCCCTCGTTATTCCTACTATTACGCAGGAACCTCTGCTAAAACAAAATGTGCCCAAGTGGGCATATAGATGCTATAAAGCCCTGAATTTTTATAAAATATAAAAAGGAGGGGTTTTTATGAAAAGATTTTTAGCCATTTTTTTAAAGAAAGATTTTGCTTGCTTATTTTGGACTCAGTTTTTTGGAGCTTTCAACGATAATTTATTTAGAACGGCGCTTGCCGTTTTTATCACTATTTTCCTTTCGCGTATCACATCCGTAAATACGGGTATTTATGCCACTTTGCTTGCTTTGGCGGTTTATTTGGTTTCCACTTTAATTTTTTCTATGCCTGGCGGAGAAGTGGCCGATAAATACAACAAAACCCAGGCCATCAAAACCCTTGTTTTTACCCAAATTATCACAGCCTTACTAATCAGTCTTGGTATTTATCTTAAAAGTTCGGTTATTTTATATTTTGTTTTAGTCGTTTTGGGGGCGCAAAATGCCTTCTTTATGCCTCTTAAATATGGCCTTTTGCCGCAGATTTTACAGAAGAACCAATTAATCAGCGCAAACGGTATGCTTGAAACAGGCAGATATGGTGCCATATTGATAAGTGCTATTTTATGCGGTATTTTTTCCGTTCAAAACCGTTCCGATTTAACAGTCATAAGTATTGTTATTATTGAAGTTGCTTTGATGACTTATATGATAACTTGGTTCTTTACTCCGTTTGAAGCAACATCACCGACAGCGCAAGTTAATCTTAATGTTTTTAAAAGCAGTATCAAAAATATAAAACTTGCCTATAAATCGCAAAGAGTATTTTTGTGTATGTTGGCAATTTGCTGGTTTTGGGTTGTTGGTGCGGTGATTTTTGCGCAGATGCCGACAATTGCCGAAGTCAAACTTAATGTTGCGGGCAATATCTTAAATTATTTGCTTACGCTTTTTGCTTTGGGTATTGCTATCGGTGCTATGCTTTGCCGTGAACTTGTTAAAGGCGAAATCAGTATAAAATATGTTCCTTTAAGCGCGGTTGGTATGGGTGTATCTTTGCTTTTGCTTTCTTTATTTTGCCTTATTACCACAAGACCTGCCGAAACTTTAACTTTTAAACAATTTGTTTTAAGTTGGCAGGGGATAAGACTTTCCCTTTATATTTTACTTCTTGCCATATCTTCCGGCTTATATATCGTCCCTTTAAATGCTTCTTTACAATCAATGCTTTCTGATAGAATAAGAGGCAGAATGTTAGGCGTTTGTAATATCTTAACAACGCTTAGTATGATTATTACTGGGCTTATTGCGTTTTGCTTGCTTTATATAGGTTTTGGAACAGGGGCAATTATCGGCTTGCTTGCAATAGCAAACTTTTTCGTTGCTTTATATATCTGCACGCTGCTGCCTGATTATGTGGTGCGTTCGGTTTTATATTTCCTTTTAAATTCTTTTTATGATATTAAAATCAAAGGTCT
Organism: Elusimicrobiaceae bacterium; assembly: GCA_045612285.1. Classification (GTDB taxonomy): domain Bacteria; phylum Elusimicrobiota; class Elusimicrobia; order Elusimicrobiales; family Elusimicrobiaceae; genus Proelusimicrobium. Next base: position 8,595 of record JAZKYS010000038.1, on the reverse strand, counting down.
TGAAAATTATGAAAAAGCAACAGGTAAAACTTTAATTGTTGCAAATAATAATTCCTTTTTAGACCCGCTTATTTTAGGCGCTTTCTTGCCGGATGATATAATTTTTGTTGTTGACGGTGTTATCGCAAAACGCTTTTGGGTAAAACAATTTTTGCGCTTTACCAAATATATCGCGGTTGATACGGCAAATCCAATGGCTGTTAAAACAATTATTGATAATATTAAGAAGGGCCAAAAAATTATCATCTTCCCCGAAGGCAGAATGACAACTACCGGCGGCATTATGAAAATTTACCCCGGCCCTGCTATGATTGCCGAGCGTTCCGGCGCCACAATTTTGCCGATATGTATGCAAGGCACGCAATATTCAAGATTTTCTTATTTCGGCCGTAAAATGCGCCATTTGCCAAAACATATCCAATACACTATCAATATTATGCCGCCCGTAGATTTTAAACTTAAAGATAATTTAAAAGGCAAAGCAAGAAGGTTAAGCGTTGAAGATAAAATGTATGACCTTATGACTGAAATGAAATATAAAAGCAATAATATTGATACAACTTTATTTAAGGCTTTTATTGAAGCGGCAGATTTTGCCGGCCGCGGTGCAAGAGCACTTGAAGATATTACAAGAAAGCCAATGAGTTATGGCAAATTGCTTATTGCTTCTTTCTTACTCGGCAAAAAACTTGCCGATAAAAGCGATAAAGGCGAATATATGGGCGTGATGTTGCCTAATATGAATATTTGTGCGGCAGTTTTACTTGCTTTGCTTTCCCACGCAAGAGTGCCGGCTATGATTAACTTTACTTCCGGCATAAAAAATGTTTTAGATTCCTGTAAAGCAGCAAGAATAAAAAGTGTTATCACCTCGCGTATGTTTGTTGCCAAAGCCCAACTTGAAAAAATTGTTGAGGCTCTTGAAAATAAAAATATCCGCATAATTTATCTTGAAGATTTAAAAATTACTCTCTTAGATAAAATTGTTGCCGTGGGGCAAAGTTTCTTTCCTTACCGTGCTTACAAGACTATTGACCCGGTGCAAGACGCAAGTAAACCGGCTATTGTTTTATTTACAAGCGGTTCGGAAGGCTCGCCAAAAGGGGTTGTGCTATCGCACAGAAATATTAATGCCAACCGTTTCCAACTTTCCACTCTGCTCAACTTTGATATGCAAGATAAATTCTTTAATGCTTTGCCGCTTTTCCACTCTTTTGGTATGGTGTGCGGGTTCTTCTTGCCGATATTGGGCGGTTTATCTATTTTCTTATATCCTTCACCTTTGCATTTTAAAATTATTCCAGAACTTGTTTACGATAGAAATGCAACGGTGTTTTTTGCGACAGATACCTTTTTGTCCGCCTATGCCAAAATGGCGCACAGATACGATTTCCACAATATTAAATATATCGGTATCGGCGGGGAAAAACTTAAAGATGAAACCTTTAAGATTTGGTCCGAAAAGTTTGGTATCCGCGTGATTGAGGCCTACGGCACTACGGAAGCTTCCCCGGTTGTCACAATGAACAGCCCGATGTATTATAAACGCGGTTCAGTAGGCAGACCGGTGCCCGGCCTTGAGTGTAAACTTGAAAAAGTTGAAGGTATTGAAGATGGCGGAAAACTTTTAATTAAAGGCGATAATGTTATGCTCGGTTATCTTAGAGCAAGCGCGCCCGGCAAAATTGAAGCACCTAAAGACGGCTGGTATGATACCGGCGATATTCTTGCCTTTGATGAAGAAAATTTTGCCACCATTAAAGGCAGAGCAAAACGCTTTGCTAAAATTGCCGGTGAAATGATTTCTATGACAGCAGTAGAAGTGGCTTTAAAGAAACTTTGGCCCGATAATTTAACGGCGCTTGTGCGTTTACCTGATGAAAAACGCGGTGAGCAACTTATTGCTTATACAGATAAACAAGATGCTACTTTAAAGCAAATTCAGGAATATTTTAAAAAGCAAGGTTTTAGTGAACTTTGGGTGCCTAAAAAAGTTGAAATTTTGGAACAAATGCTTTTAATGGGAACAGGTAAAATTGACTACCCTGCTTTAGAAAAACTTGCTATGGAGAAAAATAAATGAAAAAAATAACTTGTCCCACTAAATTTAAAGCATATTTTCTTTTTGTCGGCGTGGCTTTTTTGCTGATGGCTTTAATGCGTATTATATTTTATTTCGTCAATAATTTAGGCTATCAGGAAGGGGTTTTTAAAGCCATTTATACCGGGTTTAGATTTGATATCAGAATTGCTTTTTTGTTTGCTTTGCCTTTTGGAATTTTTTTGTTATTGCCGGCAAAGAAAATATTTAAGCAAATTATTTGTATCTTTTACACGATTGCATTTAGTGCTTTGGTTTTGGTTTATTTCTTAGACTTTGGTTATTATGCTTATTTGACACAAAGATTAAATGCTTATATCTTGGAACTTGCGCAAAATACCGCAACTTCACTTGAAATGGTGTGGCAGACTTACCCTGTAATAAAAGGCGCTATTGCTTTAATTATTTTGGCTTATATCAGTTATTCTATAACACGCAAAATTGCAAATTATGCCTACGCTAAACAAGGGGGGAAAAAAAGTTGGGTGTTTGTAATAATTGCACTTTTGATTACGGCGGCTTTTGTGCACGGCAGATTTTCGCAATATCCTTTAAGATGGAGTAATGCTTATTTTACTACGGATAGTTTTTTGACGGCTCTTGCCATAAATCCTTTACATAATTTGTATGATACTTATAAATTTGCGGCTCAAGGTAGCGGTTTTGACAAAGAAAAAACAAAAGAATATTATGATATTACCGCAGATTTTTTGGGTGTAAAAAATAAAGATAAAGAAAATCTTAATTTCTCTCGTGAAATTGAGGCTAAAAACCCTAAAAAATATAATGTGATTATTTTGCTTGTGGAATCTTTTTCCTGGGATAAAACTTCTTTTAATGCGCCTGAAATTGACGCCACGCCGGAGGCTTTAAAACTGGCAAAAGAAGGAACGCTCTTTACAAGATTTTTTACGCCGACTGTCGGCACGGCAAGAGGCGTGTTTAATTCTATAACAGGCGTAGCGGATACTTCAGCTGTTAAAACATCGTCAAGAAATCCTATGATTGTTAGCCAACACTCGCTTATTAATGATTTACAAGATTATCAAAAGTTTTATTTTATCGGCGGCAGCACAAACTGGGGCAATATTAGGGGCCTTTTACAATATAATATTGATAATTTGAAAATTTTTGAAGAAGGAACTTATGAAAACCAAGACAGAAACGATGTGTGGGGCCTTTCTGATTTAGATATGTTTAGATACGCAGCAAAAGAACTTGCCAAAACTAAAGAGCCGTTCTTTGCTTTTATTCAGACTTCCGGCTATCACAGACCTTACACAATACCCGAGGACCACGGCACTTTTGAGTTGAAAAATTTAGACGAAAATATGCTTAAAGAATATGGTTTTAAAGGAAATGAAGAATATAATTCTATGCGCTTTCAGGACTATGCTATCGGCGAGTTTTTTGACTTGATTAAAAAAGAACCGTTCTATAAAGATACAATCTTCCTTATTTACGGCGACCATGGGCTTACCAGTTGGCAATCTAAAAATTTACCGCAGAGTTTTATTGATTTAGAGTTAACCGCAAATAATGTGCCGCTTATTGTGCTTGGCCCGGGTATTAAAAAAGGGATAGAAAATAACCGCGTGGCAAGCCAGGTTGATGTGACGGCAACAATGGCCGGCCTTCTTGGTATAAAACATACCCAAACAGGCTTGGGCAGAAATATTTTTGATACTTCTTTAGAAGAAGGTGCTTTGATTATTAATAATCCGGCAACACCGCTTAAAATAGGTTTTGTTCAAGATGATTATTATTATCTTGCCTGGCCTGGTAAAGAGGGGCTTTTTAAATATAGGGAAGATTCTTCTAAAGATTATTGTTCTGAAAATAAACAAAAATGTGAAAAGATGAAAGACCTTACTTTTGGGCTTTATGAAGCAGCAAGGTATATTACCTTTCATCATAAATTGGAGAAATAATGTTTTTAGCAACACCTGAAAATATTATCTTACTTGGTGCAGTTTTGCTGTTTGTAAGTATCGTTTCCGGCAAGACGGGATATCGCTTTGGCGTGCCTTCGCTTTTGCTTTTTTTGTTTGTTGGTATTTTGTTTGGAAGCGAAGGTTTTGGCATACAGTTTAATAGTTTTAAGCAGGCGCAATTTATAGGGATGCTTGCTTTAAGTATTATTTTGTTTTCCGGCGGTATGGATACAAAAATAAAGGATATAAAACCTGTTTTTATTCAAGGGGTTTTACTTTCAACCTTAGGCGTTATTTTGACGGCTTTGTTTACAGGTTTATTTGCTTTTGCTGTTGCAAAATATTATCCTAATTATTTACATTTATCTTTGATAGGATGTTTCTTGCTTGCGTCGGTAATGTCCTCAACGGATTCTGCTTCGGTATTCTCAATCTTAAGAACGAAAAACTTAAATCTTACGCAAAATGTCCGCCCGATGCTTGAACTTGAAAGCGGCAGTAATGACCCTATGGCTTATATGCTTACGATAATGTTTATCCAACTTATAATGAATAGTTCTTTAGGAGTAAATTTAATTGTTTTTAATTTCTTTTTACAACTCTTTTTAGGCGCTTTGTTTGGGGTAGCAATAGGCTACGGGGCTGTATTTATTATGAACAGAATTAATCTTGATTATTCTGCTTTATATGCCGTGCTGCTGCTTGCTTTTGTGCTTTTTGCTTTTTCTTTTACCTCTCTTGTAAACGGTAATGGCTATTTGGCTGTTTATGTGGCGGGGCTTGTTGTGGGTAATGAAAAAATGGCCTATAAAAAAAGTGTTATAACTTTTTTTGATAGTTTAACTTGGCTATTTCAAATTGTAATGTTCCTTGCTCTTGGCCTTTTGGTTAATCCTTCGGAACTTTTTGATATTATGTGGGTTTCTTTGGCCATAGTTTTCTTTATGATACTTGTTGCTAGACCATTAAGTGTGTTCTTATGTCTTGCTCCGTTTAAGAAAGTTTCAAGAGAGGCAAAAATATTTGTTTCTTGGGTTGGTTTACGCGGGGCGGTGCCAATAATTTTTGCTACTTATCCTTTTGTTGCGGGTGTGCCCCATGCTAAGGAAATTTTTAATATTGTATTTTTTATCACGATTATTTCTTTAATTATACAGGGAACAAGCGTGCCTTATGTTGCAAAGTTTTTGGGGCTTACTTCCGAAGATGAAGATAAAAAATCCTTCGCTTTAGATTTGCCGGAAGATATAGGCATCACGGCGGAATTTAAGATAGGGGAAGATTTTATAAAAAAATATCCAAAGGCGGAAAATCTTGTTTTTAAAGAAGCCGTTAGTATGGTTATGATAAAACGCGGCAATAGTTTTATTGTTCCTTTGCCTTCTACAAAATTTGAAGAGGGGGATAAAATTTTACTTCTTTCTTCAAAAGAACTTTATTTACAGGATGCCTTTACTGCTTTGGGTATTGAAAAATACCGTATTAATAAAGATTGATATTTTGCCGTTTTTTTTGTTTAATATTTCTATAAATAAATTCGTAAAAAAGGAGAAAGTATAATGACATTAGTTGCAATAGTAGTATTAGCCTTATTAGTAGTATCAGTGCTTTATTTGATTTTTATTTACAATGGCCTTGTTTCTTTAAGAAACCGCGTAAAAGAGGCTTGGAGCGATGTTGAAGTTCAAATGAAACGCAGATATGACCTTATCCCCAATTTAGTTGAAACGGTTAAGGGCTATGCTGCCCACGAAAGCGGCACGCTTGAAAAGGTTATCCAAGCAAGAAATATGGCTATGGCAAACCACGGCACCCCTGCCGAACAAGCCGCAAGCGAAAATATTTTATCGGGCACCCTTAAAAGTTTATTTGCTTTGAGCGAAAATTACCCCGATTTAAAAGCAAACCAAAACTTTCTTAGATTACAAGATGAATTGACCGATACCGAAAATAAAATTAAAGCATCCCGCAGATATTATAACGGCAATGTTCTTGCTTTAAACAATAAAGTTGAAATGTTCCCGACAAATGTTATTGCTTCAGTTTTTGGCTTTAAGAAAGCAGATTTCTTTGAACTTGCCGAGGAAGAAAAAGCCGCTGCTTCTAAACCGGTTCAAGTTAAATTTTAATTATGCTGATTTATGACCATGTAGCAAAAAATAAAACCAAAATCTTTTTGATTACGGCTTTATTTCCCATAGTATTATCGGTTTTAATTTATTTGACTATATACTTAGTCCATCTTTTTGAAGGCAATTATGTGGATGGACTAAGTGCTTTTCAGCGCACAAATTCGCTTGCTTCAATCGTAATACCTGTTATTTTTGTTGTGGCATTTGTTTGGATGATTTTTTCCTATTTAAACGAAGGTAAAATGATAGTCAATATGACGGGTGCCAAAAAAATAACAAAAGATAGCCACTTTGCCATTTATTCTATGGTGGAAAATGTTGCTATGACAGCCGGCTTGCCTACGCCGGAAGTTTACTTGATACCCGAAGAGGGTTGTAATGCTTTTGCCGCCGGTATAAAACCGCAAACTGCTGTTTTAGCAATGACGGAAGGTATTGTCAAGAAATTGACAAAGCCCCAGCTTGAAGGCGTTATAGCGCACGAGATGGCGCATATCGGCAACCGCGATGTCGCTTTGATGGTTATGATTGTAAGCGGTATCGGCGTTTTAACTTTGCTTGGCAATATTTTAATTAGAGTGCGCAGCCGTGGCAGAGGCAAAGGCGCAGGTTTAATACCGATGCTTGGCCTTGTGTTTTTGCTTTATGGCCTTTTGATTGCCCCGATAATAAGGATGATGCTTTCCCGCCGCCAAGAATATCAAGCAGATGCAACGGCCGCTTTAATTACCAGGGATCCTGAATCTTTAGCGCAGGCTCTTGAAGCAATTTCCGGCAGAAGTGAAATTAAGGCTTTTGAAGGGCAAAGTATGGCTTCAAGTATGTGTTTTTTACCGGCGGTTTTAACGCATTTATTTGATACTCACCCCCCGATAGAAAAAAGGATTGCCGCCCTTCGCGGTATGTTGAATAATAGATAAGAATTTGTTCACAAATCTCCTGCTTTGAAAAAGGCGGGAGATTTTTTTATGCCATTTTGGGCTTTTCTTTGCTATAATAAACTTATGAGTATTTCAGAGTCAAAAGAAAATTATTTAGAAATAATTTATATTCTCGGCCAAAAATTAGATAAAGTTAAAGCAATAGATATTGCCAGAACTTTAAACTTTTCCCGCGCAAGTGTTAGTGTGGCATTAAAACAATTAAAGGAAGCAAAATATATCAGCGTGGGTAAAGATTCTTCTATCACTCTTACGCCGCAAGGGCGCGCTTTTGCTCTTGGCGTTTATGAAAAACACGAAATACTTTCCGCCTGGCTTGTTTCTATCGGTGTTAGCCAAGAAACTGCTTTGGAAGATGCCTGCAAAATAGAGCATATTATTTCCGAAGAAAGTTTTAGTGCTATCAAAAAACACCTAAAAAAATAATTTTTTTGCTTCGGCTTTTGGGCTGTTTTTAATTTTTTAGAAATTTCGGATACGCGGGATCGTGGACACAAACTTTGTGTTGCCAGCCGCTCTAGGTATACCTCATTTCTAAAAGCGTTTTTTCTTTAGGAAAAAAGAAAAAACTAATTAAAACTATCTCCAAAATCCTCGCAAAAACATTTGCTGTATCGGGCAAAATTTGGCTCTAAAATCCTTGCAAAAATAATTGCTTTGTTCTATTCGTCATTCCCGAAAGTCTTTGTCGGGAATCTCGTCCTTGTAAAAATCAAAAATAGGTAGGCGCGGTTGCCCGTGCCTAAAAAATCCTCGCAAAAACAATTTGCTTCGGCTTTTGGGGTATTTTAATTTTTTAGAAATTTCGGATACTTCGGCCTGCCGGCCTTTCACAGTATACACTTCCTCGGTTGCGCCTACTATAAACGCAAAATCTTTGCAAAACTCCTTGTCCACTGGTTTTAAATTGAAAGTTTAAAAATTAGTGGCAAAACATACTTTCCAAGTATTTACCTCGTTCAGATGTGCTGGAACAAATAACTTTACCTGTTTTATAAGAATAAACAACACTTAGTTCTTGAACATTATAACAATCCATATAATTTGTCCATTGTGTTGGTTGTGATGCAGACGGGCAAAAAAGTAATTGTAGTTCTCCGGTTGGATTACCGCTGATGTGGCCGTTATTTAATACAAGACTAGGACACCATATTTGATGCTTTTTAGTTCCGCCCCAAATGCAATTTTTCGTTACATCAATATCTAACTCAGATAAATCTAAAGCATACTTACCATTAGTCAAAAAATAAACATCTTCAGCTTGTAGAATGCCATTCATCATAGGAATCATTTTTGTTATGAGGGCCTTATCAACTGCTTTTTGGTATTGCGGCACGGCAATTGCTGCCAAAATACCGATAATTAATACGACTACTAGAATTTCAATTAAAGTAAATGCTTTTTTATTCATATTTTCTCCTTTTTCTTTGTCATTCCCGAGAGTCTTTGTCGGGAATCTTGTCCGCTTATTCCCTGCCCTTTTTCAA
>JAZKYS010000037.1:0-10712 GCA_045612285.1 Elusimicrobiaceae bacterium | reverse complement strand
GAAGAATTATTTACCTTTTCAATTTCCTATTTAAGAAACGGGCTTGGTTGCACAGGGGATATTTGTAAATATTTTCCGACAGAAGTAGTTTCCTTAGCAGATGAAATGTGCGATACTCCTATACCGCCGGGTCCTTCAAATAATTGTGCTGATACAAGTTTTGATCCTGCTTCTTGTATATATCCCCATGTTTTAAGTGCGGATGGTTGCTCTTGTCAGTGTTCAAGCGGTGTTCAATCTTCTTGCTCAGAAAGAGAAACCTTTAACCCCAGCACTTGTGAATGTGTATGCGACCAAAACAAAGTGCCTGTCCCGGCAAATCCTGAAAACTTTACTTTTAATAATATAACTTGCAGATATGAATGTAATTTATCCGGAGCAAGTTGCACAGAACAAGGTAAAACATTTAATATTGAAACTTGCGAATGCGAGTGTAACCGTGATCCTGAAACAGGTGTATGTTGTTGTCCCGAAGGTCAGGTAAATATCGGCGGTGTTTGCGGTTATTGTAGCGGGACATACTATGTAAGTAATGATACAGGTTATTGCTGCGAAGGCTCAACACCTTTCTATAATGAAGCAGATAATATGTGCGAAGGTTGCCCGGGTAATTCTGTATGGAATAGTGCTACAAAACAATGTGAATGTCCGGGAGAAAATAAAGTTTTTAACGGAAGCACTTGCGTTTGCGACAGCGCAAATGGTTGGCAGGCTCTCTCAACAGGGGATGCTGTTGAAAATGGTTGCTGCCAAGATTCTAATGTCAGAAATTTACCTTATGCCGGTGGTTCTTTACAGGGTTGTTGTTCCCATGATGCTTACACTTATTATTGGTCCTCAAGAACAAGCGGTTCTAAAGTAGGTTGTTGTTCTGCTGAAAGACCTTATGTTCACACTAGCCATAAAGCCACTTCCAATGACCCCGGCGCAAATGTGATGTGCCGCAAATGTCCTAATAATACAGATACGATAATAGATGGTGTTTGTCAACCTTGTCCCGCAGGCCAGGCCGGTGTTTATGATGCTTCTTTAGGTTATGCTATTTGCCAAGGTTGCGAAGATAATATGGTTTTAAATTCAGATGCCAGTGCCTGTGTTTGCGATAGCGCAAATGGTTGGCAGACTTTATCAGGTCCCGCAGCAGATTCAAATGGTTGCTGCCAAGATTCTAATGTCAGAGATTTACCTTATGCCGGTGGTTCTTTACACGGTTGTTGCGCCCATGAGGCTTACACTTATTATTGGTCCTCAAGAACAAGCGGTTCTAAAGTAGGTTGTTGTTCTGCTGATAGACCTTATGTCCACACTAGCCATAAGGCTGGTTCAAATGATCCCGGTGCCAATGTGATGTGCCGCAAGTGTCCTAATTCCACAGATACTTGGGACGCTCAAAACGGTTGCCACGCTTGTCCCGCAGGCCAAGCCGGTGTTTATAATGCCAGCTTAGGTTACGCGGAATGCGTGGGCTGCGCAGAAAATCAGGTATTAAATTCAGATGCCAGTGCTTGTGTTTGCGACACCGCAAATGGTTGGCAAACTATATCCGGTGCGGCTGCAGATTCAAATGGTTGCTGCCAAGATTCTAATGTCCAAACCTTATCTTATGCCGGTGGGAACTTAAAGATTTGTTGTGCTCACGATGCCTATTCTTATTATTGGTCCTCAAGAACAAGCGGTTCTAAAGCTGCCTGTTGTTCTGATGATAGACCTTATGTTCATATTGGACATATGACAGGTTCTAATGACCCAGGGGCAAATGTAATGTGCCGCAAGTGCCAAAATTCAACAGATATAGTGGTAAACGGCGTTTGTCAGCCTTGCCCTGAAGGCCAAGTTTGTATTTATAATGCTTCTTTAGGTTATGCTGAGGCTAATGTCTGCGCAGATAATCAGGTATCAAATTCTGATGCCAGTGCTTGTGTTTGCGACACCGCAAACGGTTGGCAGACCTTATCCGGTCCTGCAGCAGTAAATGGCTGCTGTCAAGATTCTAATGTCAGAGATTTACCTTATGCCGGTGGTTCTTTACACGGTTGTTGCGCCTATGATGCTTACACTTATTATTGGTCCTCAAGAACAAGCGGTTCTAAAGTAGGTTGTTGCTCTGCTGATAGACCTTATGTTCACACTAGCCATAAAGCCGCTTCCAATGACCCCGGTGCCAATGCTATGTGCCGCAAATGTCCTAATTCCACAGATACTTGGGACGCTCAAAACGGTTGCCATGCTTGCCCTCCGGGTCAGGCAGCTATATATAATCAAAGTTTAGGTTATGCTGAATGCTTGGCTTGTCCGGATCATCAAATATTAAATTCTGATGCCAGTGCCTGTGTTTGCGACACCGCAAATGGCTGGCAGACCTTATCAGGTCCCGCAGCAGAAAATGGTTGCTGTCAAGATTCTAATGTCAGAGATTTACCTTATGCCGGTGGTTCTCTGCAAGGTTGTTGCGCCCATGATGCTTACACTTATTATTGGACCTCAAGAACAAGCGGTTCTAAAGTAGGTTGTTGTTCTGATGATAGACCTTATGTTCAGGTAAGTCATAGAGCCGGTTCCAATGACCCGGGTGCTGGTGTAATGTGCCGCAAATGTCCTAATGAGTCAGATACAATGGTAGGATCTGTTTGTAAATCTTGTGATGTTGCTTACCCAGGACAAAACAGAGTTGCCAGGTATAATGCTACCTTAGGTTATGCGGAGTGTGTTTGCCCTGCCGAAACAATAGAAAATAGTTCCGGTGTTTGTTCCACCTGTCCTGAAGGTTATACATACACAAACGGAAGCGGTATGAGCTATCCCCATTGTTGCGATAGAGGTTATCATGCCGATAATACAACTTCAAACGGATGTTCACCTTGTCCTGTGGGTTCACATATGAGTGTTACTTCTCCTATTGTTCCAGGAGCACCAAGTTGTAATGGTTGTGTTTGTGATGGTTATATTAGTTCTGAAGAACCTTACAGTTATGGTTATTATGGCCAAACAAGTCATTGCACACAAAGGCAATGCCCAGTGCTTCAGAACTTTGCTTCTAATACTTGTCAGTGCACCTGTCCGATTAACTCCTCTGGAGAAAACCTCCAATATAGAGACGACCTTGATTGTTGCTGGTGTGAACTTAAAGAAGGTATACCGGAAGGTCATTTACTTTACGATGAACGCTTTGACCCAAGCGGTAATGGTTGTTTTAGAGGCGCAGTAGATGATCCTTACAGACAAAGATACAACGCAAGACATCCTAATGGGTTTTAAGCAAACTTTGATCTAAAAACAAAACCCCTGCTTTAAAAAGAGCGGGGGTTTTTATTTGTAAAAGTTAAATATTAAGTGTTTTACATCTAAATATGCTAAAATTTAAATATATATATATTTAATGTGGAGGAAGTTTTTTTATGGATCAAACAGGATTACTGATGCTGGTTGTTCTTTTGGTTTTTATGTGGATTTTTACCACCAGAGGACAAAAAAGACGCGACCAACAAAGGCAGTTGCTTATTAAATCTTTACAAAAAGGTGATAGGGTTATCCTTCTTGGCGGAATAATTGGCACGATAGCCGGTTTTAAAGATAATTTGTTTGAAATAAAAATCTCTGAAGGCACAAAAATTACCGTCTTAGAAAATGGTATTGTTGATGTTCTCAAAGATAATACAAATGGAGTTAATAAAAAATGAATAAACTAGCAGTAAAGTGGATGGTAATAGTTATTGCTCTTGTAGGCTCGGTTGCTTTGCTTTACCCAAGTTATGAGTGGTATTCAAAGACCCCCGAGGAAAGGGCAACGCTGGAAGCATCCGGCGATAGACCTAAAAGAATTATAAATTTAGGTTTGGACTTAAGAGGCGGTTCTTCCTTACTTTTGGAACTTGATGTTTCAAAATTGCAAGGTAATGAATCTTTAAATGAGTCTATGCAACGCGCTATTGAAATTGTCAGAAACAGAATTGACCAATATGGCGTTGGTGAAATCCCCATAACAAAACAAGGGGAAAAATGGATTTCAGTTCAACTTCCGGGTATTGCTAATCCCGAACAGGCAGAAGCCCTTATCGGTAAAACAGCTATGCTTGAATTTAGAATCGTTGATGAATCTGCTAAAGCGCAAGAGGCACTTCAAAAGGTAAGCGAATTAGAAGAACCTTTTAATTCTGATGGAACCTTGACAGAAAAAGCCCAGGCGCTCGTTCCGGAAGGTATAACTATTATGAAACACAAAGACGGTGCCTTTATGGCTGTTACTGCAACAGCTGCTGTTACCGGTGCTGATTTGGAAGATGCCCGTGTTACAACAGGCGAGTATGGTTATCCTGCTGTTTCCTTTACTTTTAACGGGGCAGGGGCTAAAAAATTCGGCGAATTAACAGGCCGCAATTTACGAAAACCGCTTGCTATTGTGTTGGATAATGTAATTCAAAGTGCTCCTTCAATCAACGCAAGAATTACAAGAGACGGCCAAATTACCGGCAATTTTACTATGAACGAAGCAAAACAACTTGCCATCGTTTTACGCGCCGGTGCTTTGCCTGCTCCTGTTAGAATTATTGAAAAAAGAGTTATCGGCCCGGGCCTTGGTGAAGACTCTATTAAAAGCGGTTTAAAGGCTTCTTTAATAGCTTTTGTCTTTATCGTATTGTTTATGGCAATTTATTACAGAGCTTCCGGTATTATTTCAGGTGTAGCTTTGCTATTAAATGTTATTTTCTTAATTGCAACAATGGCCTATTTTTCCGCCACACTAACCTTGCCGGGTATCGCAGGTATTATTTTATCTTTGGCAATGGCAGTTGACGCAAATGTTCTTATTTTGGAGCGTATGCGTGAAGAATATGATAAAGGCCAGCCTTTATACCTGGTTATTAAAGAAGGTTATGATAAAGCCTGGAGCGCAATTTTTGACTCCAACCTTACAACCTGGATTGCTTCAATCTTGCTTTTCAACTTCGGAACAGGTCCTGTTAAAGGTTTTGCTTTAACCTTAACTTTGGGTCTTTTAGTGGGTGTGTTTACCTCAGTATTTGTGACCCGCGCAATTTATGAAACATTGCTTACGGCAAATCCCAAGGAGATTAGTATATAATTATGAAATATTTTAGACTTTTGCCCAAAACTAATATTGATATTATAGGCGCAAGAAAAACTTTCTTCTGGATTTCCGGTTTAATTATGCTTGCTTGTTTAATCTCTGTTTGTACAAAGGGTTTAAACTTCGGTATTGATTTTACCGGCGGAACTATGGTTCAAGTCCAGTTTAAAGATAGTATCAGCATTGACCAAGTAAGATCTGCCCTTAGCCAAAAAGGTATTAAGGCAGATATTCAAACCTTTATCGGCACAAATGCTTTTGCCGTCAAAGTAAAAGGTGCGCAGGAAAATGTTAACGAAGTTTCTGTTAATATTCAGGAAGGTTTAAAAAACACCGGTGTTGAATTTGAAATTGAACAAACCGATTTCGTCGGCCCGGCAGTCGGCAGCGATTTAGCCAAAAAAGCATTTTTTGCTTTTACTATTGCAATGTTTGCTATGATTCTTTACATTGCCTTTAGATTCCAAAGTATTGTTTGGGGCGCAATGGCTGTTGTGGCATTGTTCCACGATGTGTTTTTAACCGTAGGTATGTTTTCCTTCTTCCAATTGGAAGTTGACTTAGTTATCGTGGCAGCTTTTATGACGATAGCAGGTTTCTCTATCAACGATACTATTGTTATTTTTGACAGAGTCCGCGAAAATATGAAGTTGTATCCGAAATGGCATATAAGAGAATGGTTAAACCTCAGTGTTAATGAAACACTTTCAAGAACCGTTATAACTTCTATTACCGTTATCGGTGCAACGGCAATATTATATTTCATGGGCGGAAAAGTTCTTAATAACTTCTCTCTTGCTATCTTAATTGGTTTAACTTCCGGTATGTATACAAGCGCGGTTTTGGTTCCGGGTCTTGTTTACCAATGGACTAAAAATGGCCAATTAAGCCTTTCTGCCGAACAAAATACTTCAAATCACGGCTATCAAGAGCCTGCTTTGAAAAGTAAAAAAAGAAATAGATAATGCGTAAAATCCGTAAGTTCAAAATTACTTTACATTACAAGGAAATCCTGCGCCGTTTACGCGGCGCAGGTATTGACTTGCGTGCGGCAGGTTTTAAAGATGAAAGTGAACTTGCGGTTTTTTTAACTTCTTTACATAGTGCTTTGGAACCGGGCGTTGTTTATGAATTTCTTGAAGGAAAGAATATGGAAACAAACGCCCTTTGTATTGATTATGAAATGGCAAGTTTATGTGCTTTAACTTTGGGCGAAAAGATTGACCAGGAAGTTTCACAAATTATTAATCCCCAAGCCCTTGTTATTGCCAATATTGCCTTGATGGAATTTTTGAGAACGGCAATAATGTTTATGGCAGATGTTGTTAGTGATGATGCCAAAAAAGAAGAATACGAAACAGAAAATTATACAATTATTGCCGTGCCTCAATTTAATTATTCAAACCAGCCAAAATTTATAAGAGAGGCAAAACAGATAGAAGCTGCTCAAGCAAGAGAGCTTCTGCCTGTTTTGCTTGATAGACTTAACGGCGCAAAAGTCGGTATAAAATATCAAGAAGGACAGCTTTTACCTAAAAACACTATTGTTTTTATTATTCCGTGGAAAAAGAAAAAGGGTAAAAAATAAATGAGTAAAAAAGTAAAAAATAAAAATAAATCTTGGCATTATGCTGTGGTCGCTTATTTGATAGCGGGCTATGTATATTTTGTCGGAATTTTTACAAAGTTTATTTATAAGAAAAATAAAACCGCCCAAAAGTTAGATGATACCCAGCAAGTGATTTATGCTTTTTGGCATAATCAGCAATCTTTTTTGCTTTTTCCATATAGAAAGAAGGGCAAAATTTCTGTGTTAGTTAGTATGAGTTCCGACGGGGAATATATTGCCAGCAGTTTACCTAAATTTAATATGAAGGCAACCCGCGGTTCAAGCACGCGCGGCGGTTTTGCTGCTTTAAGGGGCTTAATAGAAGATTCCAAAAAAGGCTATAATCCGGCTCTTACTCCGGATGGTCCAAGAGGTCCTATTTATAAAGCAAGCCCCGGTATTATTTATCTCGCCAGGAAAACCCATTTACCCATTATTCCTGCCGGGGTTGATTGTAGCAATAAATTTCATGTAAATTCCTGGGATAAATTCCAAATACCTTTGCCTTTTGGCCGTTGTGCTATTGTTTATGGCGAACCTGTTTACTTTGAAGCAAAGCAAGATGCCCAGGCTCTCTGCGATATCTTGACGGAAAGATTAAATAAAGCAACTAAAGAAGCAACAAATTTGTGTAAGAAGGGTAAATAAGATGGGATATATTTTACTTATTTTGATAAATCTTCTTTTTCCTCTTGCGGGGCTTGGATTTTTAATCTATTTTTTTATTTCGCCAAGAAGGAATTTGCTTAAAAATTTTAAAGCGGAATTTTCCGAAAGATTTACTTTATCTGCAACTCAAAACACTCCTAAAGGGGCCCTTTGGATACATGCCGCCAGCGTAGGCGAAGTTAAAAGTGTTCTTTTGGTAGCGGCGGAATTAAAAAAACTTTATAAGAAACCTCTTATTATTACAACTACGACGCAAGCCGGCCGTCAGGCAGCTTTAAAAAATGAAGTTTTTGACAAAGCCCTTTTAATGCCTTTAGATTTTTATTTCTTTATTAAACGCTTTTTAAAATTTTATAAACCTTGTAAACTTTTTATTGTGGAAGCGGATTTGTGGCCCAATACCATTGTTGCTTGTGCTAACAATAAGGTGCCTGTTTGCGTTATAAACGGCCGTCTTTCAGAGAGAAGCGCAAAACGCTATAAATGGGCCGGGCCTTTAGCAAAACTCGTTATAAGCAAAATTAGCCTTATTTGCGCCCAAACGGAAGATATTGCCAAAAGATATATTAAACTTGGTGCCTCAAAAGAAAAAGTTTTTAATACCGGCAATATAAAATATGATTTACTTAATCAAAATCCTGCCCGTAAGGAAGAAGCCAAAGATATAATTAATAAACTAGCCTGGAAAGATAATTTTATTTTAACTTGCGGCAGCACCCACGGGGAAGAAGAAGACCTTATTATAAAAACAGCCAAAAAACTAAAAAATGTTAAATTTATTATTGCACCAAGACATCTTGAAAGAACTTCCGCCATAATAGAAAATCTTAAAAAATCTAAAATACCTTTTGCTATTTACAGCCAGATAAAAGAACCCCTTAAAAACGAAACGCAAATTTTGCTTGTTGATACTATGGGTATGCTTGGCGCATTTTATACAATGGGCGATATGGCTTTTATCGGTGGCACAATAAGCAAAAAAGGGGGACACAATTTTTTGGAAGCAGCCATACTCGGCAAAGCAATTTTAAGCGGACCTTATTTTTATAATACGCCGGAAGTGGCAACAAAATTATTTAAAGAAGGGGGATCAGTAAAGGTAAGTAAAACAACTTTTGCTACCGAACTTGAAAAATTTGCAAATAATAGAACTTTAGCTAAAAAGGCAGGTGCTTTGGCACAACAAATTGCCTTATCTTTTAAAGGAGCTACTGAAAGAACTGTCAGTATAATTAAAACTTATGGAAAATAATGAAAAAAATAAAATTTTAGTTTTGCGTTTATCTTCACTTGGGGATATTATGCTTGCTTCCCCCGTGTTTAAAAATATTAAAGCAAAGTGGCCAAACTGCCATATCGCTTTAATGGTAAAACCGCAATTTGCGCAAGTTTTTAGCGGGCACCCCGATATTGATGAAATTATTGTTTTTAAAGGTTATATTTCCACTTTAAGAAAAATCAGAAAAGCAAAATTTACCCATTTGCTTGATTTACACTCTACTTTAAGAACAAGAATCATCAGTTTACTTTCCGGCATAGCCAAAAAACAACGCTATAATAAACACGCTGTTGAAAGAAGACTCTATGTCAATTTTAAAATCACCAATCCCGCTTTGGAAAAACATACTCTTGAAAAATATTTAGCAGCCCTTAAACCTTGGGATATCCCGATAAAATATACTACCCCGCAGTTAAATGATTGGTCCTTTAAACCGGCCAAAGTTGACGCAAAAGAAGTGGGCAATATTTGTATTTTCCAAACTTCTTTTATCGGTGATTCCGTTTTAACAACACCGCTTGTTAAAAAGACGGCAAATCTTTTCCCTAAAGCAAAAATTATTGTTGTAACCCGTCCTCAAACAAGGGAAATTTTTGCCAACTTAAAAGAAGTTTCCAAAATTATTATTGACGATAAAAAAGGCTTTGGCAAGATTTTAGGTGTGTTTAAAACTGCCCGCCAAATAAAGGAAGCAAATGTTGATGTCATTTTAGTGCCACACAGAAGTTTCAGAAGCGCCCTTATTGCCTGGCTTAGCGGGGTTAAAATACGCATAGGGTTTTCTAACAGCGAAGGCAGATTTTTATATACAAGAACTTTGCCTTTCTCTTGGCTTATACACGATGCGGAAAGGAATTTATCACTCCTTCAGGGTATTGTTAATGAAAACTTTGCCAATGCCGAATTAAAAATGGATGCCTCAACCGAAGATGCCCAAGCAAATGTTTTACAAATGCTTAAAGAAGCAGGGCTTGAAGGCAAAAATATTATCGGTGTTCACCCCGGTTCTGTTTGGCCTACAAAATGCTGGCCGGCAGAAAACTACGCTAAATTTATTGAAAGAGTGGAAAAAGAATTAGGCCTTAGAGCTGTTATCGTAGGCGGGGCAAAAGATGTTGACCTTGGCGAGCAAGTTTGCCGTCTTTCAAAAGTTCACCCGGTTAATTTGGCAAGCAAAACAACGCTTTCAGAATTAATGGCAATAATGAAATATTTTAAATTATTTGTTACCAATGATTCCGGCCCTATGCACATTGCAACGGCTTTTGGTGTGCCAACTTTAGCGATTTTCGGCCCGACGACAAAAGAACTTGGCTTTTTCCCTTACGGCAAAGGCCACAGAGTAGTTGAAGTTAAAGATTTGCCTTGCCGCCCCTGCGCTTTACACGGCGGTAAAAAATGCCCGCAAGGCCATTTTAAATGTATGAAAGATATAACTGTTGATGAAGTTTTTAATAATGCTAAGGAGATGCTAAATATCCACTAAAACGCTTGACTTTAAGTGCGACAATAGCTAAAATTTTATTATGAACAAATTTTTAAATTCGTTTAAAGTTTCTTTCAGTAAGGGTATTCTCATCGGAATACTTGATATTATCTTTAGACTTGTAATAGCTTTGATTTGGCTTCTTGTTGTTAAACTTTTGATAACTTTTATTTGGGAAGCTATTACCTTACCGCAATTAACAGGCCAAAGACTTTGGTGGCTTGCTTATAGCGCGCTTGCTTTTGTTTTTGTTTCAGTACTTGGTTATAGCGCAGTCATAGATAGAGAATAATTTTTTGCGTCGGCTTTTGCGTTTATAGGGTGTTGCAACCTCGGTCAGATACTTCGGCCTGCCGGCCTTTTACAGTATACTCTTCCTCGGTTGCGCCTACTCTAAACGCAAAATCCACCGCAAAAACAATGTGTTCTGTCATAAAGGTTGTCTATTCATATTATCTATAAAATAGAAAGTTAAAATAAATCTCTAACGAGGCGCTTGCTTATTTTTTTTTTTTTTGATAAACTGACTTTATGAAATAAAGTCATACTGAGGTGTTTTTGCTCAGTATCTCTTCCTGTTTTT
>JAZKYS010000036.1:0-1749 GCA_045612285.1 Elusimicrobiaceae bacterium | reverse complement strand
CCCCAAAGGCAATAATTTTCTATTTGCAAATGCAATACTGCAAAAAATTTGATAAAATATATATTAGCCGTTTAGGCAGTAATATTTTAGTGAAGTTTTAGTAAGATTTCGCGCCTATAGCTCAATGGATAGAGCACCAGCCTGCGGAGCTGGGGATACAAGTTCGATTCCTGTTAGGCGCAGTTATTGACGGTGGCCCATTCTCAGACGAGAGTGGGCCTTTTTTTATACTTTCTCGACGGTGTTTTTTAGGGTAAATGAAGAAAATGAAGAAAACGAACTATGAAAGAGGTGGACACTTTTTGGACACTATAACCTATAAAACAACTGCGCTTTCTATAAATCGAACTAGCCAAAATTATAGTGTCCAAATTACATACTTTTGGACACTATAATTTAGTGTTTTGGTTGGTCCGTATTAACTTCTACCACATTTAAAGCATAATCGCCCATTTTCTCAAAACTGTTTAAGATATCCACATACAGAGTGAGTCCGGCAGGGGAGATTTGATTCTTAGTAAAATCGTTGGATGTTTTCTCTTCGCGCAGTTTATGTCGCATATCATTTAGTGCCTCTTCTCGCTCTCGGGCATACTCCAAAACTTTTACTTTATCCAACTCGGCGGTAGGCAAGATGGTGGAACGCATATGTTTGATAATTTTACGCACTTGTTGTCCAATGGTTTCCAATCGCTCGTAATCTTGTCTATTAAACGCTTTAATGTTATGGGCTTTGGTTAACAATTTGGCAATCAGCTCCCCATGGTCGGCTATTTTTTCTAAATAAGTTGTTTGATCCAAGAGATGCATAATCTCGTTTACCATATCGCGCGAAAGTTGCTCGTGGGTCAAGTTCTTTAAAAACTCTGTGATTTTATATTCTAATATATCGCTCGCTTTTTCTTGCGCGTATACGTCTTGTACAAGTTCTTCAAACAGCGCATTGGAATCGGCTTTTAGTGCATGGAGTAATTTAGACGTAATAGAACTGGACATCCCTCCCATAACATCAATTTCTTTACGTGCCGCCCCAATAAAAAGTTCCGGTGTAGTGGTAACACCTGCTTTCAAATAAATTAACTCCGTTTGCTTTTGTTCATTGCGTTTAACAGGTATTAGCAGCAAGATTAGTTCTTCAAACTGTTTAATAAATATCAACATAATGCTTGTGTTAATTATATTAAACACGGTATGAAAAGCCGCTAAATGATAGGGAATATTCGTAAGCAATACTTGCGGGGCATTACCTTCGGTAGAGCCGGGAACAATAAAACTTATTAAATCTAAAAAAGGATGAAAGAAAATAACTGCCCACAATACGCCCAGCAAATTAAACATCATATGCCCTAAAGCAGCCCTTTTCGCTATGCGCGGCGCACCGATGGCGGCAATATTTGCCGTAATAGTGGTGCCGATATTTTCGCCAAGCACTAAAGCGCAGGCGGTAGGGTAATCTATAAGCCCCTTGGCGGCACAAGTAAGTGTTACAGCCATTACCGCACTTGAAGATTGAAAAATAACGGTTAAAATTGCCCCTACACCTATTGTTCCAAGCAAGGAAAGCAGGGTATTAGGCCTGAATTTTGAAACCCATTCCTCTATAACAGGGGAATTTTGCATATCGGGAATAGCGCCCTGTATTAAAGAAAGCCCCAAGAATAAAAGCCCGAAACCGAGCATCGCTTCCCCGATACGCCTAATAATAGGCCACTTTTTGATAAATTGTGAAAAGAACCCAAGCCCTATCAT
>JAZKYS010000035.1:0-6886 GCA_045612285.1 Elusimicrobiaceae bacterium | reverse complement strand
CTATAAAACCATAAATATTATGATTAACTTTGACAACTTATGTATCAAAGAGCGTATGAATATTTCAAAAAAAGAAAATATTGGTCTAATGGTCAAAAATGTTAATTAAGTTTGGCTTTGAAATTTTTATAGGCACTGACTGCCAATACCAAAGCCATAGCAAATAAAATGCTAAAATATTGCCAGAAAAACATATAATCACCGCCTTTCAAAATGATATTGCGGAAATTAGTGCAAGCATACATAAGGGGATTTAAATAACAAATCCATCTAAATACCGAAGGGATATTAGCTATTGGGAAAAATACACCGGATAGCAAAATAGCAGGTAACAATATAAGCACTCCCCCCATCATGGCTTGTTGTTGCGTACTTGCCACTGTACTGATAAGCGTAGCCACGGAAAGGGCGCATGCGGCCAATGCCATACCATTAAGTGCCAATTGCCAAATTGTACCGCGGTAAGCAATGCCAAAGCCAAAGATACCAACAGCCAACATCAAGGATATAACTCCTAACCCAATAAAGAAATACGGCATTGTTTTGCCCAATAGAATATCCGCAGTGGAAGCCGGAGAAGATATTAGTTTTTCCATAGTTCCCATTTCTTTTTCTTTGGTAATAGCCATACTGCCGATAATCATAAGGATAATAAAACTAGTCATTACCATAAGTGCCGGCACCATAAAAGCAGCCGTGCTCATTTGCGGATTAAACAAAATGCGCGTATCAAGCACTAGTCGCATAGGTCCGTTTATTTGATAGCCGTGGCTGGCTGCCACGCGTGCCAAAATTTGGTTGACATAAGCATTTACCTGTTGTGCGCGTTGGGCATTGGTAGCATTGATAAGTAGTTGGATAGGTTCATTTTGTCGCTCCAAAGCGTATTCAAAACCTTGTGCGGGCGCCACCAAAACAGCTTCTGCCTTGTATGTTGTTAATAAAGCGCTGGGATCTAACACATTAACGCCATCCACGTGGTGCACCTTTTTAAACCAACGGGAAGCCACTGCACGCGCTTGAATTTCCCGTGAAATGGCAGATGGTTTACTGACCACCACCATTTCAATATTTTTAACTTCGCTGGTAAGCGCCAAGCCGAACATAATAAGTTGCATCACCGGGATAAAGAAGATTGCCGTAATCATTTTCGGGTCGCGGAATATTTGAATAAACTCTTTGCGAATGAGCCCTTTTACAATCAGTTTGTGTATCATGGTTCCACATCCGTTTTAAAATTTTGTACCGCCAAAGTAACCATCCCCACCATAAATAAAAGCAGTGCAATAAAAGGCCCGATTAAATCAATAAAGCCCGAGCCGCTTAAAAACAAAGCACGGCTAATTTGTAAAAACCACCGTTGTGGGAAAAGCATTGTTACATATTGAAAAAACAGGGGCATATTCTCAATGGGAAAAACGAACCCCGAAAACATCATAGAAGGCAATAACCCGATAGTAAACCCAAACTGAATAGCAGCTTGTTGTTGGCGGGTAATAACTGATATTAATAATCCCAGCGCCAACGCGCCCATAATGTAAAACATACAAGCCGTCAAATACAACACAAAACTTCCACGGAACGGAATGTGGAACACCAGTAATGCCAAGGCGAACACTAAAAGTACATCAAAAAAAGATAACGCAAAATAAGGCAGAAGTTTTCCTACTACAATCTCCACCGGGCGCAACGGAGTGGAAAGCATTAATTCCATAGAGCCGTTTTCCCATTCTTTTGCAACGGTAAGAGCCGTTAAAATAATAGCCAAAAATCCAATAATAATGGTGCTAAGGGCAGGAACAATAAACCAGCGGCTATTAAGTTCGGGATTGAACAAATAGCGTGTGCGAATCATTGAAGTGATCGGCTCATGCTCGGCTAAAAGCGCCTGTTGGGTAGTTTGCACAATGCCTTGCATATAAGTAGAAGACAATGCCGCCATAGTGTTATCCGTGCCATCTATTAACAGTTGTGCGTGGGTCGCATCCCCTTTTGCAAATGCCTCGTGAAAACTAGGAGGAATAATTAATAGTCCGCGCATATGGTTTTTAAGAAGTATTTGCTCCGCTTCCAGCGGGCTGTGTACGGAAATTACATCAAAATAGCCGGCAGCACTAGCTTGCGTTAAAAGTTCACGCGAGGTATGACTTTGATCATTATCACGCACCGAAAGCGGGATATGGTGATAATCTAAATTAATCACAAAGCCGAAAAACACCACAAATACCATAGGAAGTACCAACGCCACGGATAATGTAAAAATATCACGTTTGATGTGTTTGGCTTCTTTACTGGCAATGGCCATAATGTGTTTGGCGCGCGTGTTCATTTGGCCCCCGATATTGCTTTCAAAAATACATCATCAAGAGTAGGATCCACCGGGCGAGTGGTAAAATCATCCTTGTGTTTTTGACAATAGGTTTTAAAATCGGTTTCTTTTGTTATGTTGATACGCAATTTGCTCCCAAATACGGATACTTCACCCAAAGATAAATTGCGCATTTCTTGAGCAATCGTTTGTTGGTTTCCCCCAGTAAATGTCAGTTCTACCGGCTTTTGCGGAAAATAGATTGTTTTTAAATTTGCCGGTGTATCGGTAGCCAAAATACGCCCACGTTCCATAAGCACAATGCGGTGGCAATATTCTGCCTCATCCATATAATGAGTGGTCACAAACACCGTTTTCCCTTGTGAAGAAAGTTTGCGAATCAACTCCCAAAATGCCTGACGGGTTTGTGGGGAAGTACCTGCGGTAGGTTCATCTAAAAAAATAAGATCCGGATCGTGTAAAATAGAAGCGGCCAAAGCAATCATCTGTTTAGTTCCGCCTGAGAGTTGACGCACCGGCCCCTTTGGAATATCCGTAAGCCCAATAAATCGGAACAGTTCTTCCGTGCGATTAAGAATTTGCGTGCGCGGCAGTTCATATAAACTACCTGCAATGTCCATATTCTCACGCACGGTCAAATCAGGGTAAAGCGTAAATTTTTGAGACATATACCCAATGTGAGGTTTTAGTACAGCCGTAGAGGCCGCTACATCTTTTCCGTTTACAAGTACCTTGCCGGATGTAGGATTTAAAATACCGCACAGCGTACGGATTGTGGTTGTTTTACCTGCCCCGTTTGCGCCCAAAAAACCAAAAATTTCACCACGGGATACTTCAAAGGATATATCATTTACCGCTTTGAAATTGCCAAACGCAATAACGAGATTTTGTACTTGTATGATAGTGTTATTCATGTTTTAAAAATAGTTCCGCAAAATTTGTAACATGTAAATTTTGCATTACAGTATGTGGTTGCCCATCGGCAAGCAAATGCCCGTTTTGCAACACATGTACTTTGGCGCACCGTTCGGCTTCATCCATATAAGAAGTGCTTAAAATAACCGTCATCTCCGGCCCTGCCACATTATAGACAATGTCCCATAATTCTTGGCGTGACACAGGGTCTACCCCAATGGTGGGTTCGTCAAGCAACAAAAGCGCGGGGCGGTTTAGCAACACACTCATAAGGCCCAATTTTTTATACATACCACCGGATAATTTCCCGGCCGGGCGATCTTTAAAAGGTGTCATCCCCGTTGCGGCTAATAATTCCACGGCCCGCTTGTTAAAATCTTTTTCGTCCAAATTGTATAAATCGCGGAAAAACTCCAAGTGTTCCCACACACTTAAATCAGGGTACAAACTAGGTTCCTGCGGAAAATATCCCATACGGGAGATGACTTCCTGCGGCGAGCAAACTTTTCCCTGATATGCAAATTCAAATTTTCCTTGTGTAGGGTGTAGTAATCCTTTAATCAAGCGCAGAAATGTTGTCTTTCCTGATCCGTTCGGGCCAACAATACCGTGAACCATTCCGGCATCAAAAACGGTGCTTACATCCGTTAGAGCCGCCGTGGTATTGAGCGTTTTGGAGATATGGATTGCCCGAACTTCAATAGACATTAGTTTAGAAACTCCGTTTCCAAAGTCATCCCTGGTTTAAGGGTTCGGTTTTCATCATTTTCAAAGCGAGTTTTTACACCGTACACAAGCCGTGTACGTTCTTCGCGCGTTTGTACGTTTTTGGGTGTAAATTCGGATTGGTCGTTAATTGCCAAAATTCGTCCTTTGAAAGTTTTATCAGCTTCCGGCAAATATCCGCTGACTTCTTGCCCGATAGACAAATTGGCTAATTCCTCGTAGGGAACATAAACCCACACATCCAGTTCTTTCAAATTTGCAACGGTAATCATTTTTTTACCGGCACCGATAAATTCTTTGGGTTCATAGTATTTATAAAGTACTTGCCCGGTTAACGGACTGGTGAGCGTACACCAACTTTGTTGAAGGGCTGCTTCATCATATTGATGTTTTTTAAGATCGTAATTTTCTTTTGAGCCCGCTGTTGTTTTTAATAGTTGAGCGGCACGGTTGAACTCCGTTTGCGTAATTTCTTTCTTGAGATTTACCGCATCACAAGTCAGGCGCGCCACTACTTGACCTTCCGTTACCGTGGATCCTTCTTCCACCAAAATTTCTTTAATCGTATCACTCAAGCGGGACGAAATATCCACAGACACTGCCTCCGCTACCCCGCTGTAATGAAACGCAGCGTGACGAAAAAACGCTAACGCTATTATTACTAAAATTAAAAGTACCACTACGGCAATAATAATTCTTTTTTTCATAAAATCTCCTTCGCTAAACTATTCAAAATGGCTAATTGATTCAATTCTTCCACCTGCACATCTGCCAATGAAAGCTGGCTTTCCAACAGATCCAAATTGGCACGGTCTACTTCAAAAAAAGTAACAGCCCCGGCTTTATAGGCCTGATAAGTAAGGCGGGCGGTTTCATCGGCTTGTTTAATCGTTTCTTTAAGTAAATTCTCTTGCACCTGTAAACCATACAAACGATCTTTAGCGGACGAAAACAATGCTTCCAGCGTTTGCTGTGCATCTTCTTTTTCATAGGATTTGGCACGGGCAAGTTCCTTTTGCGCTTTGGCTTGCTGACGGTCTTTGCCTCCTTCAAAAAGCGGAACAGAAACGGCAGCCCCTGCACGCCCTAAAAATACATGTTCCCGAATGGCCCCGTTAGGGTATTCAAAATACGCACCACCTTGTAAAACAACACGCGGATATAGGGAAGATTTATAACTATTTGCTAAATACTCGTAGTACTGGGCCATTTCATCCAATGCCGCCAGTTTTGGGGAGTTTTCATCAAACTCGCTTTGAGCATACGGGCGAAAAACCCGGAGTGTATTTTCCAGTGAATCCGTATTTAACACGGTAGAAGTTTTACTTTCTTCTTTGGCTTTAGCAAGCCGTTTATCCGTTGGATAAGAGGGATTAATGCCATAATCGGTACCGGTTAATTTAAATAATGTGCGCAATTGCCATGCCAACATACTGCGGGCCCCACTCATAGCGGTTTGTGTTTTAAATACTTGCTTACGGGCTATGGAAACATCCAACTTGCTTTTTGCGCCCGCTTTATACGCCGATTGCACATCGGAAAGTTGCTTTTGCGCCACTTCTAATTGACCGTTTAGCAATACAAGACGCTGTAAAAGTTGTTGTATGGAAAAATAGGCCTGCTGTACCTGTAATAAAATTTGTTTGCGTGCAAATTCATACGATTGTTCTTGGGCACTTACAGCTTTAGAAGCACTTTTTTTTAGTGCGCTCCGTCCCCCGTTATCAAACAGCATATAACTGGCGGTCGGCCCTAAAGAATATCCCCAAGTGTCACCGAATTTGAGTTCCGTGCCACCCATAGTAAGAGAGGGAACTTCCGATACCCAAGAGACCTTCCCATCCAACGACAGTGTCGGGTAGAGAGAGGAAGATACACTTTTTTCTTGTGCCCGAGAGGATCGTACTTGCGCCTGCAAAGATTGCAATTGTGCCGATGAGTTTAACGCATCATATTCACATTGAGCCAAAGAAAGGGACGAAACATCCAACCCATATACTACGGTTGTAGTAAATAATATAAATAGCCCGAATAGTTTTTTCATAATTTCTCCCTATTGTTATTTTAGCATATTAGGAGAAATTGCATTTTGAAGGTAAGATACCAAATTACTGTTGATAGCAGTTTTAATAACACATTACCTGTAATATAAATAGGCAAATTCCAAACGCTTGCAAATAAAAACTACTTTGCTTATGATTACAAAGTTTGCAAAATATCAATTATACCGACTACGACTATACTTTTAATAATTTGACCTTTCTAGTTGAAATACTAAAAGTTCATAAATGTAATTTTAAATTACATTTGTGTAGCAGTAATGTTCATAAAACAAACACTTGATTATACATATACTTTTAAAAAATTTTTCAAAGTAAAGAACCGCCCGATGTATAAACAAAGGGCGGTTTTAATATTTGATAAGTTTTATTTTTATTTTAAGGTTTTAACCCACTCTGTTAATTCTTCAATAGAAGGGTTGCCGTTTAAGGCTTTACCTTTAATAATTATCGCAGAAGAAGATATACTTGATTTTAAATCTTGATCTACATTACCAATACCGCTGGTTCCCGAAGTAACAAAGATAATAACTTTTTTGTTTGAAAAATCTTGTTTTTCAAGAAAAGTTCTTACTATTGTAGGTGCAGTGCCCCACCAAATAGGAAAACCAAGATAAATAATATCATAATCTTTAAGAGAAAGATTTTCCTGCACTATACCCGGGCGGGAAGTTTGGTCTTTCATTTCTAAGGAAGTTCTTGAATTGGGATTAGTCCAATCTAAATCTTCACTTGTATAAAGAGTTAAAGGTTTTATTTCGTAAATATCGCCCTTGGTTATTTGGGCTAAATTTTGGGCCACTTTTTTTGTTGTGCCTGTGGCGGAAAAATAAGCAACTAATACATTTTTCTTTTG
>JAZKYS010000034.1:0-20499 GCA_045612285.1 Elusimicrobiaceae bacterium | reverse complement strand
TTTTGTTTTATAGGAGGTCTTATGACTGCGATTATAATTTCTCTTTTAGCGGCCCTCGGTATAGGCGGGGGTGTTATGCTTGCTTCTTCAGGCGGTAGTGGTTCTTCCGGCGGGGCGGCAGTTGTGGCCCCTGTTAACCCAGGCGGTAATGGCGGGGGCAGTAATACCGGGTCAAATACAGGTTCTAATACGGGTTCTAATACAGGCGGTTCTACTGGCGGCAGCACTGGTGGTTCAACCGGTGGCAGCACAGGTGGTTCAACCGGTGGCAGCACGGGCGGTTCTTCCGGCGGTAGCACTGGTGGTTCAACCGGCGGCAGCACGGGCGGCTCAACCGGAGGCTCAACTGGTGGTTCTACCGGTGGTTCTACTGGCGGTCAAACTACTGCAACTATTCAAGCAGGCAGTTTATTAACTTCTGTGCCGTTCTCCCAGATAACAATTGTCGGTAAAAGTGCCAAAAATAATACGACCATATCAGGGACAACTTTGAATATCGGTATGGCACCCTATGCCCCTGTTTTAGTCAGCGGAAATACTTATAAGACTAATGAGGAATATGATACCACTATGGCAAGAAACCTACAAGGTGTTCCCGAGGAATATCAATTTATTTCCGGCTATACTGAGGCAAGCCCTGTTATCACACAAGCTATCAACTTAAGTAAGATAAGCAACAAATTAACCAAGGTAAATGCGGACTTTTATAATTTAGGTTTAACTGTTCAAACAAAGCAAATTCCGACTTTACAAGCATCTTATTTAAAATACTCCTGGGGTCAATTACAAGTCTTTAACACCACCTTAACAGGTGTTACTTGGAGTTTCAATATAGAAGCCTTTGCCCTAGGCGCTAGACAGCTTGGATTAAAAAATAGTGAGTTTGGCTATTATGCTTGGAAGTCAGCTTATACAAACGCAACTATTAATGCGGACTCTACACTTAAAAACTTTTTAACAAAATACGGGGCGGAATCTTTCTATATGTTTAAAACCTCTGAGCAGTTAACAAATAATTATCAGGCCAGATACGGCAACACGGCAACTTTTGACGGTAAAGTTACCGGGGTACAACATACTATAAGTTATACCGGCGGTTCAAACTCTATTAATAAACTTGTTGCGGGAGATATTAATTTATCTCTTGACCTGGTAAACAAACAAGTGAGCGGAAGTATAAATAATACCAAGCTTTTCCCGTTTATTCACACCGGCAGCACAGGCGGGGTTTATTTGGCTGATTCTTATGTAGGAGATACTTGGTATAACCTCACTTTAACAGGCACTATAAATAATGTCAGTTCAGGTTCGCCAAGTATAACTTTTACCAATGTTACCTATCTTCCGCAACAAACTGTTAATGTAGGAATCACCGACAGGTTAGATTTACACCCGCTTAATAATAGCGATAACTTTGGTGATGCAACAATCGTTAAAGGCTCTTCCGCTTCTAAAGATGAAATGGTAGGTAAAATTGCCTTTACCGTTCAATCACAAAACACCCATCAGTTTATGAATACCCATCTTGCTTTCGGTGCGATAAAAAATAACGATTCACTACAATAGTAGTGCTGTAAAACAAAAAGTATAAGGAGCCTCTTTCAAAAAGAGGCTCCTTTTTACATATTGACTTTTTACTTTTTACCCGTATACTATGTGTAATACTTTTTGTTTTATAGGAGGTCTTATGACTGCGATTATAATTTCTCTTTTAGCGGCCCTCGGTATAGGCGGGGGTGTTATGCTTGCTTCTTCAGGTGGCAGTGGTTCTTCCGGCGGGGCGGCAGTTGTTGCCCCTGTTAACCCAGGCGGTGCTGGCGGGGGAAGTAATACCGGTGGCTCTAACACTGGTGGCTCTAACACTGGCGGTTCTAATACTGGCGGTTCTACTGGCGGTAGCACGGGCGGCAATACCGGCGGGGGCAATAATACACAGCCTTCTTTATCAAATCTAATTGCTATGGGCAAAAATGCGCCTATAAATATTAGTGTCAACAATCAAACCTTAACTATGACCATCCAACCCCTAGCACCGACATTAGATCCCCAGGGCGACGGCTCCACTGAGTTTATTACGAATATAGAAAAAGGCAAATTATCCTCACAGTATAATTATGTTTCCGGCTTTGGGGCAACTAATCCTGTGCTTCAAGAATCTTTCAATTTAAATCAGATTAGTTCAACCAAAGATAATACTGACTTTTATAATCTGCCTACCAGAACGCAACTTTTGCCTAGACTAAAATATACTTATTTCTATTATAGTTTTGGCTATAATACTAATAACCTTGTTTTAGATTTGACTGATGTTACCTGGACTCTTAACACAACTTTTGCCTTAGGCGGCAGGAATTTAGGTTTAAAAAACAGCAATTTCGGCTATTATTCTTGGAGTTCAATATACACAAACTATACTATTGAACACGGTTTAGTGACCGATACGCATATAGAGTCCTCATCAAGTTTGAAAAAACGCACCAAAAGATACGGTGCCCAGCAGTTCTACACCTTTGATAGAAATAAACAAGTTCTCGGCAATGAATACGCCGGCAGATACGGCACCACGGCGAGATTTACGGGTAATGTTATCGGTGCTTATACTTATATGCTGGCTTCTTGCTGGAACTCTATGCCTTCAACTACTTTCGCCGGAAGTATTACCTTAGATTTTAATTTTAGCAATAATACTTTGACAGGTAGCGTAGCTTCTTCAAAAGCTAATTTGAATCTTACAGGTAAAATACAAACCGGTGCGAATAATACGCCAAACTTTGTTATAAATGATATTGGCAATAGTAATGCTACACCGCAAAATAATGCTACAAATTATGGCGGGGGCGTATTTGTTAAAGGCACTAACAGCCCGGATGAAGTCGTAGGTGAAATTTCTTATGCTTTTGCAACAATAGATTCTGGCACTTATACCCAGGCAAACTATATTAACTTAGCCTTCGGGGCAACAAAACAATAACTATAAATAGCCTATAAACCAAAAAGTAAATGCTTGGAAGCCTCTTTTTTAAGAGGCTTCCTTTTTTATATAATTAAGTATGCTAAAAAATTTTTTATTAATTTTGTGTTTTGTTTTTGCTTTAAATACCCTTTTTGCACAAGATTTGGCTTATATACTGCCGCAAGTTCAACCGACTATCCAAGATGTCCAAGCCTTAATGGAACAGGGCAACTATCCTTTAGCAAATCAAATTTTGGAACAAGCCTATGAGCAAGCCCAAACAAGACAAGAAAAAGAAGAAATAACTTTTATTCTTGCTTCTATTGCCACTAAGCAGGAAGATTATAACCGAGCAATCCGCCTTTACCGCCAACTTTTAAATTTCAACCCGACTTTGACAATGGCACGCTTTAATTTGGCTTGGGTTTATTTTCTAAAAAAAGAATATGAAGGCGCAAGATTTAATATGAAACTTGCCCTTGCCCAAGAAGATTTGCCGGAAGATATTCGTTTGCAAGGAAATTGGCTACTTTATCAAATACGCCAAGAGAAAGTTTGGAACGCTCAAATTCAAGTAGGTATCGCACCGGATACCAATATCAACGGTGTAAGCGGTAAACAAATTGAGTGCGTGTATATTTCCGGTTTACCCTTTTGCCGCGAGTTAGAATCTATACAAAGCGATGTCGGTTTTCAAGGCTCGGGCTTATTTGATTATACTTATAAATTTAATGATAGATGGAGTCTTAAAAGCCGCCTTAGTGTGGACGCAATACATTATGATGATGAACGCTTTTCTTTTTGGGCACTTGGGCTTGCCACCGGGCCAAGATATACCGCGCAAAAAGGGGAATATTGGCTTGCCGCTTCTTACAGGGAACAATTTAACGAGGAACACCGCTATTCCCATACAACAGGCCTTTTTGCAGAAGCATCGCGCGATTTAAGCCGTAAATTTTCCCTTTTTGGCAGAATTGAGGCTTCCGATATACACTATATACAATCTCTTTACAAAGTTTTTAATGCCCAAGAATATGGCATAAATGCGCGCCTATTTTTCTACTTAAACAACTATTCTTATTTTGTTTTAGGTGCGGGCTTTTCTATAACTGATGCCAAATTAGATTATAATTCTTATTTTCACCAGCATTATTCTTTAGGCTTTGGCGTGCAACTGCCTCTAGGATTCAATGTTTATTTAGAGCCCAATATTTCCGGCAATTATTTCCTAAAAGAAGGAACTTATATTAATCACGAAGAATTAGTCAGTAAAAAACGCACAGAACATATCCGCGGTGTTTATATTTCTTTAAGCAGTAATCTTTTGAGTGTTTACGAACTTACGCCAAGAGTTAATTTTATTTATAATAAAAGATCTTCCAATATTGAAAGTTATGAATTTGAGCGCACCCGCTGGGAGTTTGGTATAAGTAAAGCATTTTAGTTTCTTGCTATAATATAACTATGACTTTTAGAGAGTGGAACAGAAATAAAAACTTGTGGCTACGCGCAAAAAAAGCGCAACTTGCCAAATTTTTACTTGACAGGAAATCACCGGCCCATTATTCGCCAAGTGCTTTTAAGAGCATTAAAAGAGTGCTTTTTTTGCGCTATGATAATAAACTCGGCGATATGATAGTTTCCACAATTTCCTTTCACAATTTAAAAGAACTTTACCCAAAAATTCACTTGGCTGTTATAACGGGCCCAAGCGCAAAAACTATTATTGAAAACAATAAAGATGTTGACCAAATTTATATTTATAAAAGAAGCTGGCTTAAAATTTTAAAA
The DNA here is from genome assembly GCA_045612285.1 of Elusimicrobiaceae bacterium. GTDB lineage: Bacteria > Elusimicrobiota > Elusimicrobia > Elusimicrobiales > Elusimicrobiaceae > Proelusimicrobium. Next base: position 15,755 of record JAZKYS010000034.1, on the reverse strand, counting down.
CTCGGTCTTGCCTTAAGAAAAGAAAAATACGACCTTGTTATTGATATTGATAAAGAACCCACCGCCCAAAGTATTTTTTTACTGCGCCTTATAAAAGCGCGTTTCACTTTTGGTTTTAACAGAGATGGCTATAAACTTTATAATATCAACAAACCTTACAAATGGAACAGCGCGCATATTACCAAATTACATAAAGCTGTTTTTGAAGGGCTTAAAATTTTACCGAGAGATTATGATTTTGATTACCGCTATATTTTGCCTTTACCCAAAGAAAGCGTCAAACTAGCCGAAAAAGTTGTAAAACCGCTAAAAAAAGAAGGGGAAAAACTTATTATTTTTAACCCTTTTGCCGCTTCCAGAAGAAGATGCTTTAGCGCAGCGCAAGCCTTAGAAGTAGCAAAATTATTACCAAAATATAAAATTTTAGTCATCGGCCCGGCCGATAAATTAAAAACCTTTTTTAAAGGGGAAAAATCTTTGCCCGCTAACTTGGCCCTTGTTTCGCAGGAAAGTGCCTTAAAAGGCGGAATTTTGCTAAATATCGCGCTTTTAAAACAGGCTGATATCTTGATTACGCCCGATACTTATATAGTCCACGCAGCAAATGCTTTTAATAAACAGATTTTTGCTCTTTATCAAGGCAATGATTTAGATGTTTGGTATCCTTTGACAAACAACTATAAAATAATTGTTCCGCACAAAGATTTTTGCGATTTTGACTTAAAGGAATTAATCAAGCAACTCTTTTAGTGCTGCCCTTCAAGTTTTTTAATTTCTTCAAAAACCGTTTCAGGAGTTAATTTTTTCATACAGATATGTTTTTGGGTTCTTCTCGGGCAACGGGTGAGCCAGTCATTTGTTACCCACTCACAGGGGGATATACACGCTTTTGACCTTAAATTAAGATTTTCGGTATAGCCATAAATTTTGGGCGAAGTCGGCCCGAATAAAACAACACTGCGCCCGCCTTTAAGCGCGTGGCGCAAATGAACTAATCCGCCTTCGCTGTCAATATGAAGTTTTGCGTGTTTTAAAATAACTTTTAATTCTTCTAAATTTGTTTTTCCAAGTAAATTTAAATCAATATCTTTAAAGGCTTCCTTATAGCCTTCTTTGCCTGCGCCGATTTGGACTATAATAAATTTACCTGCATAATATTCTTTTAATTTAGTAACCAGTTCATTATAATAAGCAACAGGCCAAAGTTTATTATTAGTTTTAGAATCTAAAGAAATACTTTGCCCTCTGTTTACAGTAATAAAATTTTTATCTTTCAAGCCAAATTTCTCTAAAATTTTTTGTTCTTCGCCAGCGGAAGGATAAGGTATAGGGGCAATATAATTTTCGCCCAGATTCAAAAATCCGCCGATATCTGCCTGATTAATGCGTTTTGATTCAAGCAATTCAGTATAGTCATTGCTTAAACCGTCAATTTGCGGCATAAGAGCAAAAAACTTACGATTATGAGCAAAAAAAGTATTCCAAGAATCAAACAATTTACCGAGTTTTGGGCTATAATTTTTAATAGCCTCTAAATCGCCGGAAATTATTCTGGGGAAGCGGTTTAAGTCCACACTAACCGAAGCAGGAACATGTTTTGCTTTTGTAGTAAGTTCTACACCCAGCAACAAAGAGCAAAAAGAATCTAAAAGTTTTTTGGAATTATAAGAAATCTTAATTTTTAAAGGAGTATCTTTAACATATTGCTGAACGGCATAAATATAATTGGTGGCAATAAGCAAATCGCCAAGCCCGCCGCCTACATAAAAAACTAGGGAAGGCGCTTCCTTTTTCCAATATTTATTTAATTTTTCTTTATACTTACCGGCGATATCAAACACAGCAAAAGCATATATAGAAGAAAGTATCATCCTAAAAGCACAATATCTTGGTCTGTTAAAATATTTTTGCTGAAAGTGAAAAAGTTTCTCTTGTAAATAATGTAAAGAATCCATATTTATCCCTTAAAAAGTATATATAAATTATATCATATATATGAATTTTGATTTTATAAGGTTCCCGCTTTTTTTCTTCAAAATCTTTTCCTAATACAGGTCTAAAATAATATAATATTTATATGGCTTTTTTTGAAACATATTCTTATAAAAAAGGGGCTGTTTTATCCATCGGTTCCACTTTTATTTGGAAAATTTTATCCTTTGTTAACAGCCTTTTAATTGCTTTTTATTTTGGCACGCGGACAAACTGCGATGTTTATTTTTATATTCTTTATATTTCAGCCATAGTAGCAATGTTTTTTTCTTCTTTAAACACTAATGTTATTATCCCGCAAGCCATCTATCTTAAAAAAGAAAGTGAGCATAACGCCCAAGGTTTTTTAAATTTTGTTTCCTTTGTTTATATTTTAATTCTTTTAATTATTTTAATTTTCGGTTTTATTTTTCCGCTTGATATTTTTTCTTTACTTTCCAAATTTTCACAAGATATTTTAAGCCAAGATATTTTAATTTTGCGTCTTGCCTTTTTGTATACTTTTCTTTATATCTTATACTTTTTTATTCTTGATATAATGTATGTCTATCACATATTTTCTATTAATTTTCTTTTTCCTTTAAATGCTCTTTTGCCAATGCTGATTTTGGTTTTATTTCACAAAACTTTAGGCTTAAAAACAATGTTTATAGGCTTCACCCTTTCCTATTTTATACAAATCTTAATTTGCCTTTTTATAATGAAAACTAAATTAAATTGGCCTTTTACCCATTTTAAAATCACGCTTGAAAAACGCCTTAAACAAAATATAATAACAAATCAACTTTTAGTTATAACAAGTGCCGCCGCAACTATGGTGCCCGTATATTTAATGAGTAATTTTTTAGGCGGCATAATTAGCGCATTATCCTACGCCAAACAATTAACCGATTCAGCAAGCGAGGTTATAACTTCCAAAATAACCGGCATTTACCAAATACAATTAAACGAAAATGCCACCACAAAAGATTTTGCCACCCTAAACACCAATTATTTAAAAGTCAATTACTTGCTTTTATTTATTATAGTTCCGCTTTCCGTATTTACCTGTTATTTTGCGCAAGATATTGTTAATTTATTTTTCAAACGGGGGGAGTTTAATGAAAATTCTGCTTTAAAAGTTGTTAAATTTCTTCGCCCGCTTATGCTATGGATGATAGTTAATATCCTTGCTGCTTTTGCCGGCAGTCTTATTGCCAGCACCAGAAAGATAAAAGAAAGTTTTAAATATATGCTCACGCGGGATATTCTTATCTTTGCCGTGATGTTTTTTGCCATTACTTGCTATGGCCCTTTTGCTTATCCTTATGCTTTAATTATCTGCTCTGTTTTTAGCTATTTTATAATTGTTTTATTTTTTAAAAAACATATCCCGCAAATAGCTTGCCTAGAACCTTTAAAAAATACTTTTTTACTTACTTCTTTAAATATTCTTGCCTTAATACCTGCTGCGTTGACAGGGGGGCTATTAGAAGCGCAAAGCCCTTTTGTCAAAATTTTTATTTGCGGTATAATATTTCTATTTACTTTAACTTTGCTTTATATACCGACCAAACAATTAAAGAAAATTTTACCTCTTATTTTAGGCCCGCGTTATTATGCCTTTTTATCTTCAAAAATACCTGTAAACTTAAAAAATCTTATTTAAGTTGCCTAAATGTATAATTAAATATTTATATATACCGCCCTATATGGTATAATTTTAGTAGATGTGCTTTTGAAAAAATTTAATAAAAAACGGATAAAAAACAAAATTTATGAGCAAAAAAGGTGCAATTAAACAAAAAGCAAAAGAAAAAATAACTACCAATGCTTTAATTAAAAATTTCCGCCGTATGTGGCCTTATATAAAACCCTACTGGGGCAGGGCCTTACTTGGTGTCTTATTAACAATCCCCATAGGTGCGCTTGACGGCGCAGTGGCAATGTTCTTAAAGCCGTTTATGGATAATGTTATGGTGGAAAGGCAACCGAAATTTTCCGCTTTAATACCTTTTTTAATCGTCGGTTTTACTATTGTCCAGGGTATTTTGATTTATTCTTCTAACTATTTAAACACCTGGGTAGCACAAAAAATCACTATCGGCGTTAAACGCAAACTTTACGAAAAACTTTTATCTATGGATACCGCCTATTTTGATAAACATAATTCAGGGGAAATTCTTTACCGCTACTCCAATGATGCCGAAAATGCTTCCGTCGGCCTAGTAGATAATGTCAAACAATTTTTATCAAAATTATTTTCCTCTTTATCTTTAATTTGCGTGCTTATATATAACTCCTGGCAACTTGCTTTGATTGCTGTTTCTGTCTTACTTGTTTTTGCCCCGCTTATGCAATATGTCCGCAAGAAAATGAAAGATATTGTCGCAAAATCCGTTGTAAATATGTCCTCAATGGTAACCGTTTATAATGAAACTTTTGCCGGCAACCGCACGATACGCTCTTTTACTTTGGAAGAAACTTTTAAAAACCGCTTCCACCAAATTACCGATACAACTTTTGCCCTCGCTATGAAAATGGTACAAAGAACAAACTGGCTTTCACCCGTTATGCACTTTTTAATGGCCTGCGGGGTAGCTTTAGTTATCTGGGGCGGCAGTTATTTAATTGTTAGCGGCAAAATAACAAGCGGAAACTTCGTTGCCTTCGTGGCTGCCTTAATGATGCTTTATACGCCTTTAAAATCCGTCGGCAACAATTATATTTCAATTCAAAATTCTTTCTTGGCTATTGACCGTATTTTTGAAATTTTAGATTTACAGCCCAGTATAAAAGATAAACCGGAAGCAAAAGAACTTACCGAAGTTAACAAAGGTATTACTTTTAAAAATGTATCCTTTGGTTATATCCCGGGCAAAACGGTTTTAGAAAATATTAATTTGGAAATTCCGCGTGGGCAAACTTGCGCCCTTGTCGGCAATTCGGGCGGGGGTAAAACAACCATATCTTCCTTGATTCCGCGTTTATATGAAATACAAGAAGGCTCTATTATGATTGACGGCAAAGATATCCGTGATTTAAGCCAGGCCTCTTTAAGAAAACAAATTGCTATGGTTTTCCAAGATAATTTCTTATTCTCCGGCACAATTAGGGAAAATATTTTGCTTGGCAACCCCAATATTGATGATAAAGGCATTTGGGATGCTTTAAAAAATGCCTGCTTATATGATTTTGTAAAAGGTTTAAAAGACGGGCTTGATACCCAAATAGGCGAAAGGGGAATTTTGCTTTCCGGCGGGCAAAAGCAGCGCCTTGCTATTGCCAGAGCCTTTGTTAAAAATGCGCCTATTGTTATTTTAGACGAAGCCACCAGCGCGCTTGATACAAAATCTGAGCATGTCGTCCAAGAAGCCCTTGATAATTTGATGAAGAACCGCACCGTTATCGTTATAGCCCACCGCTTAAGCACCATACAAAATGCCGATAATATTGTGGTTATTAACGACGGGCAAATTGTGGAAAGCGGCACCCACGAAAATTTAATAAAAAAAGACGGGGCATACGCTTCGCTTTATTCTATGCAATTTAAAAAATAGGTATTTTATAAATGAAACATTTGCCAGCCCCTTTATCTAAATTTATATATTTTTGTGCCAAACTTTTTAAGAAAAGGCCAAGATTTATCAAATTTATACTTGTAGGCATTTTAAATACTATTTTCGGTTATAGTTGCTTTGCCTTTTTTGTTTTTCTTGGTTTTGGCGATGTTTTGGCCCCTTTGTTTGCTAATATTTTGGGGATTTTATTTAATTTTAAAACTTACGGGCATTTGGTTTTTAAAAATCCGGATAATAGTTTGATTTTTAAATTTTTTGCTGTTTATAGTATAGTATATATAAGCAATGTTGCAGGGCTTGTTTTATTTGCGGAACTTGGGCTTAAAAACCGCTATATTTCCGGTTTTATTTTGCTTTTACCGCTTGCCCTGCTTGCCTATTATTTAAACGGCAAATATGTTTTTAAAAATAAAGGAAATTAAATTATGGCAGATATTTGTTATTTAGTTATACCTTGTTTTAATGAAGAAGCCGCTTTACCCAAAAGCGCACCTGTTTTTCTTGCTAAAATAGAAGAACTTATCAAAAAAAATGAAATTGCAAAAGAAAGCAAAATTTTATTTGTTGATGACGGGTCAAAAGATAAAACTTGGCAAATTATAGAAAATTTACACAAACAAAATCCTGCTTTTACAGGTGTAAAACTTGCCAGAAATTACGGCCACCAAAAAGCTTTATGGGCTGGTCTTATGACCGCAAAAGATAAAGCCGATATTGCTATTTCTCTTGACTCTGATTTACAAGACGATATAAACGCCATTAATGATTTTATTAGGGAATATAAAAACGGCGCACAAATAGTTTTCGGCATACGCTCTAAAAGGGAAAAAGACACTTTTTTTAAACGCAATACCGCCTTACTGTTTTACAAACTTATGCAGTTTATGGGTGTGAATTTGATTTATAATCACGCCGACTACCGCCTAATGTCTAAACAAGCCTTAGAAGCACTTGATAATTATAAAGAAAGCAATTTATTTTTGCGGGCACTTGTTAAACAACTTGGCTTTAAACAAGCAGAAGTTTTTTATGAAAGAGATAAAAGAATTGACGGAGAAACAAAATATCCATTGAAAAAAATGCTTTCCTTTGCTTTAGAAGGAATAACCTCTTTTTCAATATATCCTATACGCTTCATTTGTTTTTTGGGTATTTTTATTGCGACTTTAAGTTCCATTATGTTTTTATACTATTTCTTTGGCAAAATATTCGGTTTTATACACACGCCCGGTTATGCAAGTTTAATTTGTTCTATTTGGCTACTTGGTGGCTTACAACTTTTTGCTATTGGTATTATAGGCGAATATATAGGTAAAACTTACCTGGAAACTAAACGCCGTCCCAGATATATTATTGAAAAGTTTTTATAACAGAACAATTTTCTCTTGACGAAAGGGCAATTTATTTGTATCTTATTTAGACGGGGAGGAATATTATGAAATTATCAAAAGAACTTCTAAACGAACTTATTGAACATGCGCGCCAAGGCATGGAAAATTCTTATTCACCTTATTCTAAATTTAAAGTTGGCGCAGCAGTTCTTGGCGAAAGCGGTAAAATTTATAAAGGCACAAATATTGAAAATGCTTCCTATGGAGTAACAATCTGTGCGGAAAGATGCGCCATATTCAGCGCAATCGCTGCGGGGGAAAAAGCAATTAAAGCAATTGTAATAGTTTTTAAACAAAAAGGGCTTGGCCCTTTAAGCACGCCTTGCGGCGCTTGTAGGCAGGTTATGGCGGAGTTTGGCTCTCAAGATATGCCTGTTTGCACGGCAGATTTATCGGGCGGCAAAGCAAAGCGTATAGTCTGTAAAAAACTTAGAGATTATTACCCTTATCCTTTCAACTCAAAAGCCTTAAAATAAATTAAATATCTAAAAAATAAAACCCGCCTACTGTAAAGTAAGCGGGTTTTTTGTTCTGTCAAAACTACTCTAATTTATTCTTCCTCGGGGGAAGTTTCTTCTTCCTCTTGGGGTATTTCTTCTTCAATATCCTGCTGAGATGTTTGCTCCGGTGTAATACTTTGATATTTAACAGGGGTAAAATCAAACTGCGGTGTAGGCAAATTAAAACTATTATACAAAGCACTTCTTGATGCAGGATTGGCCGGTCTGGATTGCGGCCTACTAAAGAACAAACTATTTGTGGCCTTAATACCGAACGGGATAGAGATTAATGGCCCAAACTTGCGTGTTTTGTTTAAAATAGGATTAATAACTTCTGCTTTAAACGGAGTCTTAAACAAAGGCAAAACGCCCAAGGCATAAACGCCATAAGCAATAGGCAACACTCTCTGGTTGGCTTTAAAGTCCGCACTATATTGACCGTCTTCCTCGTCTTCTTTATATTTATCTGCAAAGACTTTACTATACACTACAGGTATAGCCAAACCGATATTTGCACCTGCATAAGCAGATTGTGCGGTTGTCTTTAAGGCGGAAATACCTTCGTATTTTCTAACCAAAGCCATATCAGACACAACATCCTTTAACATCATTTTTTGTAAATACTGATATGTATTTGCCGTACCGAAACCGAGTAAGCATCCGCTTGTTAAACCTAAAGCCAAATTCTGATTTGTAGTAAGATTTTCACTAGGCATAAACAATAATACTATACCTGATGAAGTTAAGAGAATATTGTTAAATAATCCTTGTGAGAAATTGCCTTTTCTCTTCCATAAACCACGCACCAAAGCACTTGGCAAAGTAGCAATAAGCGAAGCCAGCAATTTATTATCATTTCCGGTAAAGCCGGTACCTTCCGTAAAATCTTCCACACTATCTCTTGAGAAGCTGTTATATACTTTAAACAAAGCATAAGATTCCGTCGCACCGAAGGACATAAATGTTAAATAGTAAGGAATAATAGTTTTTGTCTTAGAAAGAGGATTAATCAAAGCAAAAGGTCTTATAGTTGCTTTGCCCATATCGGCCCAATCGGAAGCACGGGGTCTGACTCTCCACATTTCACTGGGACTCATTAATAATTGGAAGCCTTTTTTCTCTGATCTTAATTTATTTGGCATTATCAGATAATTGGCTTCTTTTGCAACACTGGAAGGAATATTCCTAAGCATCAAACCCGCACCGACAACAGATAAACCTGCAAGAACAGGGTAAGAAATTGAGAAGTCAAAATTATCTCTATGATGCTGGAAGGAAGCATCCGCCACGGCAGGAATAATAGTCATAAACAATGAACCGATATTCTTTGCCACCATACTTGTTGCCATTGTAGCCTTAGATACCTGATATCTGTTTATTGCGATATTTAAGGATGCCCTTGTCAAAGAAGATGATATACCCGATGTTACAGCGGCAATCCATAAAGGCCAAATAGAGGGGGCTTTTTTCGCTGTTATTGTTTTGCCGTTTTCGTCGTAAACCAAATTGCCTTTTTCATCACGCATTTTTGTTGCAAAACCGCTATATCCGCTAAAAGCGGCCACGGTCATACCTGTTCCCGCTATACCTAAAGAAAATACTTGGGTTCTGCTTGCGCCGTAGCGTTTAACAAAAGGTGCAACCATTGGTGATAAGAAAGAGAAGGCATAAGGCACCGCAACACTCAAGCAGGTATTTACCCATTGGGTTACATAATTAGGGTTACCGTCTTCCTTAGATATGCTGAAAGGTGCTTTTGCTAAAGAAAGGTTCAAACTTGTTGACGCAGCAGAGAAAGTTAAAGCATTGTTAAAGATTAAGGAGAACATTTTTGAATTCTTTTGTCTTAAAGTTAAGAAGGATAAATCTTCCACTTTAGCACCGGCTTTACCAAGCAGTGAAATTGTGGATTTAGGCGCACCTACGGTAACATTAAGGATTTCATTATCTAAAAATATTTTTCCATCTTTTAAAATTATTTTTTTACCGTTATTTACTTCCTTAATTAAATCTTGAGCGGCTCTTAAAGCATTATCAAAAGATACTTGGAAAATAACTTGTCCCTCAGCATTATATATCGGAAGCAGAGTATAGCCCTGTTCGTGGTAATGCCATTTTTCAGCAATACTTAAATTTTTTACCTCATCAAAGTAGAAGGTTACATAGCGACTTTCTTTTAATTCTTCAAGAGTTTTAATCATATTCTTAAACTTCTCATATTCAAGAAGTTCCGCTTCGCCAAGGGCGTCAGCTTTTTTATACTCTCTTGCCAAGAAGGCTATTCTATCTTTATTTAATTCAAGTTCTCTTTCCAAATCGGCAATAGTTTTACTTATTAACTTATCGTAGATAATAATATCGTCCGGCTTCATCATAGTTTTATAAGTTTTAAACAAATCGCCGTCTACTTCCAAAATACCTTCTTCGTTAAATTTAATATCTTTGTATCCTCTTAAATTACCTTTTTTATCAAAGATATTAATAGGACCGACAACTTTTGCCTGAGAAGCGGCTTTAGCATATTTAGAGGCATAAGAAACTTGTCTATGCGGAACACCTATTGCCCTATTATAAGTTGATACGGCAACTCTTTGTCCTTGCATACCACTGGGGGCGCCCATATAGTCGCCTGTCTTCATCATAAACTCATTAAAGTTATTAACTTTTGCTTTTAAATTTGCTTTATATTTAGGCAAATTATTTGCAACCCTTTGGGGCATTGTTTTAACTCTGTTTAACTTTCTGTTTAACTTAACGGCATTAGGATTCTTCTTTGCAAAAGTTCTAAGGAAAGCAACTCTTCTTGCATCGGAAAGGCCCTTTACGGCTTTACCGGCTTTAAATAATTGTCTAAGTGCTTTTACACCTTTAATACTCCATTTGATACCCTTATAAATATCAGAAACAAACCACAAAGTAAAAGCAACATCTATAATTACAAGACCTCCGCGGACTCTATCAGCGCGAAGTCTGTTTCTTTCCAGTTGTTTTTTATGTCCGCTGCTTATATTTTTAAGATGAGGATATTTTTCTTCCAAAGCTTTATCCATAGCAAATTTTTCATCGGCAGTTAAGTCAACAAAATCTGCTTTATAGAAAGCTTCGGCAAAAACAGCACTTGGCTTGAGTCCGCCGCGTTGTTCTTTAAAATATCTAAAATAAGCCGCTCTCTTACTGCCTAAAGAATCTAAATATTTTTGATAAGCTTCTCTTCTTACATCACCGACTTTTCTTGAAACGTTATTAGCGGCATTACGAATTTCCGTATTATCACCCAAATAGAACGGGGCCTTCCCTTTTTCTTTTATATAAAGCTCTGCGCCGTTTTCGTTATATTGGAAATATACAACTTTGCCGTTATACATATAAGTACCAAAGGTAAAGGCAAGCGCGCTTGAAGGAACAAAATTATCAATTAATTTCGGGTTATGTAAAAGTAAGCCATAAACAAAAGGTAAATTATGATTAAATTGCAATTTTCCGTTGCCTATACTGAAATGAACTGCACGGTCCAAAATTTGTTCTTGCATTTGTTTGGCGGTTATAGTTTTTAAATTAGAAAGCATTTTTGCAATATCTTGCCATACATCACCGCCACCGTCTTCCTCGCTATAACGGGATGTATAATAAGGGGTTTTGTAAAATCTGCCGTCAAAGAAAGCAGCTTCCTTCAATTTCAAATCGTCTTCGTCTTCATAAGTCATTTCCATATCAACCATATATTGGGAAAGGATTGAAAAAGCATCTACTCTGTTTGCTTCAATTAAGGTTTGGGTACCCATAAGTAAAACTTCAGAAGCCATAGGTTCCATAGCATTTTTAGTCATAAACAAAGAAACATTACTCATATCCCAACCTTTGAAGTAGGAAAGACCTGTCAAGGCACTCATAGCAGCTTGGCAGGCTTGTTCGTCTGCAAGTTCTGTAATCGGGGCTCTTAAATCATTAGAAATTCTTTGCTGATATCCGCGAGTTTGTGCGGCAACCTGATCTCTTGCGGAAACCGTCCCTTGTGTTTCTTCTTCCATACGCCTTAATTGGTCTTGCCAGGCATTATAAACACTTAATTCATTAGCCTTTCTATCTCTTGTATGGAAGCGGCAAGGATTTGATTTGTCAGAAGGGGAAATAACTCTATTAAAAAATTTATAAATTTCGCTTTTTTGAGCGCTGTTAAAAAGTCTTGCCTTCTGGCTTTCCATAGAAAGCAAATAGCCTAGAACAGGAACTAATTTTAATCTTGAAGTGGCGGAAGCTTTTTCATATACACTCATTACTTCGCCGGCAAGCTCCCTAAGATATTCGTTTAAGGCTTCTTCTCTATCATTTTTATACTCTTCTACAAGTTGGTCAAATTCCGCTAAATAAGTTTGATAAAGGCTATCACTACTTGCAAGGATTTCTTTTTGCCAATTAGTTAAAGCTTGTAAACGTTCTTTTTTCCAATTTTCTAAGGCAGTTTTAGCAAATATATAGTTGCTATACTCAAGGGAAGTAATAGAAACACCTTTGAATTGTGCTTCAAGGCGTTCTGCTTGTTTTTGATATTCCTGCCCTATCTCGTTTGCATTGGTTTCAAATTCATTTTTAGTGTTATCTTTTAAAGCGCTGATATAGGCCTTTTTAGTCATAGGTTTAAAGACTTCTTCTTTATTACCTTGGCCTTTTGCAGTATCTTCTGCGGTATTAGTAAACATTTTGTTTACTTCGGAGATATATTTATCGCAGGCAGATTGATTGTTTTTATTGATACAAAGGTCAAAAGCACTTTGAATAGGAGTGGCGATTTGCTTGGCATATTCCGCCTGTAATTCTTGGTTTAATTCTTGTAAAAGTCTTTCTTCTTCTTGTTTATTTTGACTGGCGCTGGCAAAAACGGGGGAAGTTAAATTAAATAACATTACTAAGGCCAAGTTTAAGCACACGGCCTTATTAAAAATAATAGCGGCACTTCTTCTGATTACAACGGGGAAAAACTTTTTCATATTATCTCCTTTTTGTTGCTTCTAAGTATATATTAGCGCATAAACTTCATTTTTTCAAGAGGCAAAGGGCCTAATTTTAAATAGGCCTAAAGTCCCAGGCTAGAATACACTTAAACGGAAATAATATAAAGTGTTAATACTTAAATTCTTTTGGCAATTTCGCTAAAAAAATCGCCGGCTTTTTGCTCAAAATAATAATCACTCAAGGTTGCGCTGTAAGAGGAAGGCAAGGTATTAACTTCAATAATTACAGCACCGTTTTGTTGTTTTGCCACAATCGGCAAAGAACAAGCGGGCATAACTTCGCCCGAAGTACCTACAACAAACATAACATCCGTTTTTAAGGCAAGGGCCAAAGACTCCTGGTAAACCTGCGGATTTATGCCTTCGCCGTAAAAAACGAAATCCGGCTTTAAAATACCGCCGCAAGAGCAGCTTGGCAAATCAGGTGTCAAATCGGTATCTTTTGTTTTATATTTTTTAAAACATTTTGTGCAAACAAGGGTATCTATCGTTCCGTGATATTCCAAAACTTTTTTATTACCGGCTTTTTGGTGTAAATTATCAATATTTTGGGTAATAATACCTTTCAAAAAGCCCAGTTCCTCAAGTTTGGCCAAAGTTTTATGGGCAGTATTTGGTTTGGCCACGCCCATAGAATTAAAAAATATCTTTTTCATTTCTGCCCAAGATTCTTTGGGATGGGAATAAAAAAATTCAATTTCAATATATTTAGGGTCATATTTTTCCCAAAGCCCGCCCGCACCGCGAAAGGGGGGAATACCGCTTTCCACCGAAATACCCGCCCCGGTAAAAGCTGTCAAACATTTTGCCTTCTTTATAAGATTGATAATTTCTTTCATAAATAATCTCCCAAAAAAATCTCTAAACAAATTATATTTATTATAAAAGGTAAAAGCAAATGGTTCTAATTACTAATTTTATGTTATAATGTTTGTGTAAGCACATATTATGCTACTAGCGGACTTTTGCAAGTCTTTTGCAATTGTTTGTTTATTTTTTATAAAAGGAGAAGTAAATGCTAGACAAGATAAAAAATTATTTTAAACCACTTCCCGATGCTAAACCGTTAACAGACGAACAAGTTATCGCGAAGCGTTATAAATACTGGCGTATCAAAATGTTCTTTTCAATGTATTTTGGATATGCCTTATTTTATTTTACCCGTAAAAATATTGATATTATCAAACCTACTTTGATAGAAAATAATATTTTTACCGTTGAACAGCTCGGAACTATCGGTTTTGCTATTTACCTTACTTATGGTATCGGTAAATTTTTAAGTGGTATCCTTGCCGATAAATGTAATATCCGCGCAGTAATGGCACTCGGGCTTGGTCTTTCTTCAGTAATCAACCTCATCTTTGCTTTTATACCTGAAGTTAGTTCTACTTTAGGTGTTTCTGCAACAATGCTTGCAACTTTCCTTTGGGCTTTAAACGGGGCTGCTCAATCAATGGGCTTCCCGCCGGTAGCAAAAGGTTTGGTTTATTGGTTCTCTCCAAATGAAAGGGCAACAAAATGGACTTTATGGTCCTCTTCCCACACTTTTGGCGCTTTCTTTGTAGCACAACTTATTTCTTTACTTGCTTACTTAAACTTCGGTTGGAAAATGGCCTTTATCGTGCCGGCTATTATGGGCCTTTGTTATAGCGCTTATATGCTTAAAGCAATGACGGATAAACCCACCACCGTCGGTCTTCCACCGATTGAAAAATATAGAAACGATGTTATGCCCGTCGTCAAAGAAAAAAGCGAAATGAGCCAATGGGAAATCGTTAAGAAATATGTTTTAACAAACCCGTTCCTTTGGGCTTTGGCTATTTCTTATATCTTTATTTATTATGTCCGCTTTGCTACCCTTGACTGGGCAACAACCTTCCTCGTGCAAGATAGGGGATTCACCCAAGCCACCGCCGCAAGTGCCGCAAGTGCAATGCCTTTCTTAGGTATGCCTGGCGGTATCGTTGCAGGTTATTTGGCTGATAGATTTTTCCACGGTCGCTGCACTCAAATTAACATTATTTATTTAGTTATTTTGGCTATCAGCTGCTGGTGCTTCTATAAATATGCTTCTTGTGCAACAACAGCATCTTTCTGGATAACAGCAATTTTCGCTGCCTTCATCGGCTTCTTTGTTGACGGCCCGCAAAACTTGGCAGGCGGCGTGCAAGCTTCCCGCGTGACCGTTCAGGAATCTGTTTCCGCTGCTTGCGGTTTTACAGGAATGTTCGGTTATTTCGGTGCTATGCTTTCTTCTAAAGGTGCAGCCTTTATCAGCCAAAATTATGGTTGGAAAGGTGTTTATGTTTCTTGTATCTTTGCTTGTATTCTTGCAATGATTTTCATCTCTACCACATGGAAGAAGGAAGCCGCCGGTATTAAGAAACAAGAAGAAGCCAAAAAAGCTGCATAAGCAATTTTTGGCAAAAGAAGTTTTAACATAAAAGACCCCCGATAATTTCGGGGGTTTTTTTTGAAAAAAATTTAAGCGGGGAAGATTTCTATTCTATAATCTAAAATATCTATCACCAGAATTTTCTATTAAAGTGCCGCCCAAAGCTTGACATAATTTCTGTCCTTTAGTTTTTGATTCTCCACTTCCTCCGGCAATACAAGTCAAATTACCAGATTCTTCTCTAATATCACTTCCGGCTCTTTTGTGTATTAAATAATTGGCGATTTTAACCATATACGCAGACTCGCCACCCCAATAAGCAGCTTCAATACTCCCACAATCTCCATTTGGGCAATCCATCATAACTGCCCAATCACCAATTGTTCTACAAGTATCTGCTGCAGAATTACAAGATTCAGAAGATGGTAAAGTTAAATCTAACTTATTAAACCCATCGGCATATTCGCCATTTGCCAAATAATAATTCTCTTGAGCATTTGCCATAGAACGAATAAGACTCATTACTTGACTTGCTCTGGATTTTAAAACAGCAAATTGATATTGCGGAACGGATATTGCGGCTAAAATACCGATAATTAAAACTACTGCTAATAATTCTATTAATGTAAATGCGCGGTTTTTCATACTTTTTTACCTCTTTTTGATTAAATTATAAAAGTAGTTTATCAAAAAAAAAAAAATACGCAACTCTTTTTTGCCTTTTAGACGGGCAAACACCTTTTAAATTTCAATTTATAAAACAGATTTTATGCTACTTGTTTTATTTTTATCACTTCTTAAAAAATAAGAGGGGGGAATATTGGGCGTATGCTATTTTTTCCGTCGTAAAAATTTTACTTGATTTTCAAAAAAAAAAATAAAATGAAATTATCAAAGAAATAGGAGAG
>JAZKYS010000033.1:0-4449 GCA_045612285.1 Elusimicrobiaceae bacterium | reverse complement strand
TTTTTGCGTTTTCAAAACCTTCTAAATCAAAATAAGCAGCAATAGTTTGCGCAATATCTGCGTAAGTATCTCTCCCGCCGATAAATTGGCCTAAAACTTTTTTACCGAACATTAAAACAGGCACATTTTCGCGTGTGTGGTCTGTTCCTGTGTAAGTGGGGTCGCAGCCGTGGTCAGCAGTAATAAAAACAATATCATCTTCTTCCAAAACATTTTGTATTTCAGGTAAGCGTTTATCAAAATATTCAAGCCCGGTGGCGTAGCCCTCAACATCGCGCCTATGTCCCCAGACCATATCAAAATCAACAAAATTTGTAAAAACAAGTGAGCCTTTTTGGGCTGTTTTAATTTCACTTAAAGTTGTATTAAAAAGTTCCTCTAGTCCGCTTGCTTTAACTTTTTTTGTTATGCCTTGTCCGGCGTAAATATCACTTATTTTACCAATGCCTATAACCTGCCCGCCGGCATTTTTTATTTTATCTAAAATCGTTGGTGCCGGTGGTTTAACAGAATAATCGTGTCTGTTTTTTGTGCGCGTAAAATTATCTGCACTAGTGCCAACAAAAGGGCGCGCAATTACGCGCGCAATATTATAAGGTTTAACATATTTAAAAGCAATCTCGCAAAGGCTGTAAAGTTTTTCAAGGCCAAAACTTTCCTCGTGTGCGGCAATTTGAAAAACGCTATCAGCAGAAGTATAGCAAATCGGTTTGCCGGTTTTTATATGTTCCGCGCCAAGTTCTTTAATAATCTCTGTTCCGCTGGCGGCTTTATTGCCAAGTATGCCGTTAAGTTTTGCTTCCTTGCAAATATTATCAATTAATTCTTGGGGGAAACTTGGATATTCCGGCTTAAAATAGCCCCAGTTAAAAAGCACAGGCACGCCCGCCATTTCCCAATGACCCGAAGAGGTATCTTTGCCGTGGCTCTTTTCGCGCATAAAGCCATATTTGCTTGGCAAAGTTATTTGCGCCGTGTCTTGTTTTTCAGTTCTAAAAGTTCCGTCGCTTGCCTGGGCCGCTCTTTGTAAACCTAGAAAAGTCATATTAGGTATTTTTAAAAAACCGCGTTTTTCAATTATATGTTTTAAAGTGTTTGCGCCAGCATCGCTTGCCCCGCCGATACCAAAAGAGTCCAACATCAAAATTACAACTTTACCTTTTTTATTCATAAAACATCCCCCATATAACACCATTGTAGTAAATTAAATCTGCAAAAACACAAAATATTTGCTATAATTTATTAAGCACTAATTCAAACCTTTTGAATTAAAGCCGAGGTAGCTCAGTGGTAGAGCACTGGTCTGAAAAACCAGGTGTCGACAGTTCGATCCTGTCCCTCGGCATTTTTTTGCGTCATCTTTTTTTCTCTTTTTTATTTTTTTAAGACTTCGGATAGAACCGCCCTTCGGGCGTGGAACCCTACTATACCTTGTCTTAAAGAAAATAAAAAATAGGTCGGTGCGGTTTTACCGCACCTAAAAAATATGACGCAAAAATATACCCTCTATTTTAGATCTCATCCGCGCCTAGACTAAAAAGGATTTTTAAAAGAAAAAATTTGCTATGTTGGGGCGGGAAATTTCCACAAAACCAACAGCAAAAAAAATGATCCTTATATTTTCTTTAAATCTTCGCTGAAATAAATTCTAAAAAGAACACATTTTGCAAAAAGAGCGGCGCAAAAAACACTTTTTCAAAGAAAAAGCCAGCGCGCTTTTGTAGGACAATGCGCCGAAACAGTTGCTTATTTTTTTTTTTTTGATAAACTACTTTTATAATCTTAATCATTTAAAGAGGTAAAAGTATGAAAAACCGCGGATTTACGCTTATAGAGTTATTAGTAGTTGTTTTAATCATTGGTATTTTGGCGGCAATTGCCGTTCCACAATATCAAAAAGCAGTTTTAAAAAGCCGTTTGGCAGAATTAGATACACTTTTTTCCAGCGGCCGCCAAGCAGTAGATTCTTTTTTACTTAGAAAAGGCCTCCCGAGTTCACTAACTATGTTTACAGGTAGCGATAATTTGGGAAAATTAGATATAAATATGCCCGGCACGCCCTGTTATAGCAACTTAAATTGTATAGATAAATTAGGTGCTTATGATATCGGTTGCTCCAACAAACATTGTGGAATAACCCTTAGAACCCAATGGACTAGAAATGGCCAAAAAATTGTTGATTATAAATGGTTAGGTGAGCCTAACGCTTCCGTAGGTATAGAGTGGTATCCTACAACCGGTTGGGCTTTAGTTACTGTTCCTTATAGCGATTTAACCATCCGCAAAGTCGTTTGTGAGTGGTGGCAAGGCAAAATTATTAATAATTTAAGGGGCACCTCCGAAGTTGAAACTAATGCCAAAAATCTATGTTCCCAAGTTGGCGTTAATAGATAGAAAAACTTATTAATTTTATATCTTTCTCTATATTTAATAAGACATTTGCCTAAACAGGCAAATTTTGATAAAATATCTATATGCGCCTGTAGCTCAGTTGGTTAGAGCAATCCGCTCATAACGGATGGGTCACAGGTTCAAGTCCTGTCGGGCGCATACTTTTACCTAGTAGAAGATTTAAAACAAAGGCCCGCAAGTTCGGGCTTTTTTTATAGAGGAATTTATATGGAAAACCAAACAAAACCCGCGCAAGCAAAACCCGCACAAACGCAAAGTGCTTTAGACGAAATTATTAAAAATAAATATAATGAAATTGAAGCTTTAAAAGAAAGCGGTTTTAATCCTTATCCCGCCCATGTTGAGCCAAAACAAACCTGCGCTCAGGCAAAAGACGCTCCTATTGATAGCGAGGTTGTTGTGGCCGGGCGTTTAGTGCAGCTTAGATTAATGGGTAAGGCCTCTTTTGCACATATTAAAGATTCTACTGCTAAAATTCAAATTTATGTCCAAAAAGATAGCGTCGGCGATGAACCTTATACTTTCTTCAAAAAGCATATTGCCGTTGGCGATTTCGTTTTAGTAAGCGGTAAAATGTTCTTAACCCACACTAATGAAAAAACAATTAAAGCGACCAAAGTTGAACTTATTTCAAAAGCCGTTAGGCCCATGCCGGAAAAATTCCACGGTATCCAAGATACCGAAGTCCGCTTTCGTAAACGCCATTTAGATTTAATTGCTAATGAAGAAGTTAAAGATATCTTTGTAAAAAGAGCAAAAATAATTTCATCTATTCGTCGCACACTTGATGAAAAAGGCTATTTGGAAGTGGAAACCCCTATTTTAACTCCGGATTCCGGCGGTGCGGTGGCTCGTCCGTTCCAAACCTATCACAATGCGCTTAAAATGCCGCTAAGGTTGCGTATTGCTTTAGAGTTGTATCACAAGCGTTTGATAGTTGGCGGATTTGACCGCATTTATGAAATCGGGCACATGTTCCGCAACGAAGGTATTGATACAACCCATAACCCCGAATTTACTATGATGGAACTTTATCAAGCCTACGGTGATGTAAACACTATGGCTGATTTGTTTGAAGAAATTTTAGGTAATGCCGCAAAATCAATCGGTGTAGAAAAAGTGATGTTCCACGGACAGGAAATTAATTTAGTTCCGCCTTTTAAACGCTTGTATATCCCACAGGCCTGGCAGGAAAAATTTGGCCATGATATTCACGAAGTATTAGACGGCCGCCAATTTAGAAGAGAGCCTTTAGCCGCTCTTGCCAAAGAACAAGGCATTTCTTTTTCCGCAGATGATCCGGACAGTAAATTGTTTGACGAATTGTTTGAAACAAAACTCTTGGCAGGTTTCAACTGCCCTGTGATTGCCTTTGATTATCCGACTGCCGTTAGCCCGTTTAGCAAAACCAAACCGGGTGACCCGGAACTAGTGGAACGCTTTGAAGCCTTTGTGTGTGGCAGTGAACTTGGAAATGCTTACAGCGAGTTAAATGACCCAGCCGACCAATTGCAACGCTTAAAAGACCAAGCCATTGCCAAGGCAAAAGCCAAAGGTGAAGATGCTGAAAATGCCGATATTTTAGACGGTGATTATATTGAGGCCTTAGAATCCGGTATGCCGCCAACAGGTGGTATGGGTATTGGTATTGACCGCACAATTATGCTTCTTACCGGCCAGGATAGTATTAGGGAAATTATATTCTTCCCTACTTTAAAAAAGCAGGACTAAATTTACTTCGGCTTTTTGGTAAATTTTAATTTTTTTCAAACTTCGGATACATGGGGTTGCCACCCCGCGTGGTATACCTCGTTTGAAAGAACCACTTTTTCTGATAGAAAAAGTTAATTAAAATTTCCGCAAAAATCCTCGCAAAAATTATTTTTTCTATTTTTAATTTTTTAGAAATTTCGGATACGCGGGCCCGTGGGCCCATGGGCACAAACTTTGTGTTGCCACCCGCTCTAGGTATACCGCGCTTTTCTATTATCCCCGGCCCTTTTATATCATAAAAAGGGGGCATTTTTAAAATCGTCA
>JAZKYS010000032.1:0-22816 GCA_045612285.1 Elusimicrobiaceae bacterium | reverse complement strand
CTTGGGCCAAAGATTTTAGGATAGGCAAGATTGATTTTAAGCGGGAAGTGGCAACAGCCACTTGGTATTTTGGCACGGCGATAGCGGCTAGTATGCCTATAATAAGGACTACAACCAAAATTTCAATTAAGGTAAAACCTTTTTTATTTTTCATTTGTTAATCTCCCATAAATTTTTACATATACAAATTTTATTTTTTTTTTTTTGAAAAGCAAGTTTTTCTTTTTTCCGACGGGGAAAGGTTGTCTTTGCGGCGGCCTTTTTCCTCTTTTTTATTTTTTAAAGACTTCGGATAGTTTCGCCCTAGCGGGCGGGGTCCCCTACTATACCTTGTCTTAAAGAAAATAAAAAATAGGTCGGTGTGTTTTTAACACACCTAAAAAATCCTTGCAAAAACCATACGCCCTATTTAGATTTAAAATTTCCTCAAAAATCCTCGCAAAATAATGTGCTTTACTGGGCTAATTTAAATGTAAATAATTTTTGTATTTGTCGTCAGTTTTTTTACAAAACAGTTGTGTATTTTTTTTTTTTTGATAAACTGACTTTATGAAATAAAGTCATACTGAGGTGTTTTTGCTCAGTATCTCTTACTGTTTTTTTAAAAATAAAAGCGGTAGAGATTCCGGACAAAGACCTTCCGGAATGACGAGTAAACAAAAGGAAAAAAAAGAGGTATTTTAATGAAAAACCAAGCATTTACGCTTATAGAGTTATTAGTCGTTGTTTTAATAATCGGTATTTTGGCGGCGATTGCCGTGCCGCAGTATCAGGTGGCCGTTGCAAAAAGCAGATTTTCCACGCTAAAAGACTTAACAAAAAGTATTAAAGACGCGCAAGAAATATATTATCTATCTCATAATGCCTACGCAACAAAATTTGAAGAACTTGATATCGTTATGCCTTCAGGTTATGAATCAAATGAAGATGGCAATGTTTATACTTATGATTGGGGATATTGTACTTTTACTTCAGTAAATACAACTTGTGGAAATCGCTTACCTCATTTATCTTATCAGACATTTTACGATAATACAGACTATGTAAATAGAGGGAGTTGTGTAGTACTCGTCCCTATTGAAGATAAAACTACAAATAAAGTATGCCAACAAGAAACAGGAACTGACCAATATACAGACGCCGGGACATACAGACTTTATACTTATCAGATATAAAATATTAGTATTGTTAAATTGATATCTTCCAAATTTAGTAAAATATATATAAGGTAGTTCTTCAGATTACTTTATATTATTTCAAATTTAAGGAAGTTTTTTTATGGATATCGGAATCGTCGGCCTGCCAAATGTGGGCAAATCAACACTTTTTAATGCTTTAACAAATGCCGGGGCGCAGGCCTCAAATTACCCTTTCACCACTATTGAACCAAATGTCGGCGTAGTCGGCATACCTGATAAACGACTTGATGAACTTTTTAAAATTTTTAACCCGCCCAAAAAGACGGCTGCCTTTATCCGCTTTGTTGATATTGCAGGTATTGTTAAAGGGGCAAGCAAAGGCGAAGGCCTTGGTAATAAATTTTTAGCAAATATCCGCGAAGTTGACGCAATTATCCACGTTGTGCGCTTGTTTGAAGATGAAAATATTACTCATGTTTCCGGCTCCGTTGACCCTTTACGCGATATTGAAATTATTGAAACCGAACTTATGCTTGCTGATTTAGAAAGTGTTGAAAAAATGCTACCTAAACAAGAAAGCAATGCAAAAAGCGGTTCTAAAGAAGCTAAAGAAAAACTTGAAGTTTTAAAAAGACTTAAAGAGTGCCTTTCCCAAGGCAAACCGGCAAGTTCGCTTGGTTTAAGTGAAGAAGAAACAAAAGAGTTGCAGCTTTTAACTTTAAAACCTATGCTTTATGTCGGCAATAATTCAGAAAAGCCCAATACCGAAAACGCTAAAAAACTAAAAGAACACGCCCAAAAAGTTGGCGCCGGTTTTGTTGAATTATGTGTAAAATTTGAAGCCGAAATCGCCGAACTAAGCGAAGAAGAAAAACATCTTTTTCTTGCTGAAAGCGGTTCAGATTATACGGGACTTGAAAAAATTGTCCGTGCCGGTATGAACCTTTTAAATATGTGCACATTTTTTACCGCCGGGCCGGAAGTTGAAGTGCGCTCCTGGCTTATACCGATTGGTTGCCCCGCACCTAAAGCGGCCGGCAAAATCCACAGCGATATTGAGCGCGGATTCATCTGCGCGGAAGTTTATGATGTTAAAGATATCTTAGAATACAAGAGCGAAAAAGTTTTGAAAGAAAAAGGCCTTATCCGCCAGGAAGGGCGCGATTATATTATTAAAGACGGAGATGTCTGTGTCTTCAAGTTCAATGTCTAATATTTGTCCGCAGGCGCTTCTTTGTGGCGGTTGCGCTTTAATAAAAGTGCCTTACGAGGAGCAGTTAAAGCAAAAAGTATCTGCCGTGGCTAAACTTTTAGAGCCTTTTTACACGCAAAAAATCAAAGTTAACCCTAGCGTTTTAACAAAATATTACAGAAATAAAATTGAGCTTAGTTTTACGCACCAAGTTGTCCACAAAGAGCCTTTAAACAAAAAAATCAAACGCGATAAAAGTGTTCCTTTGGAGTTTGAAGAAGTTCTCGGATTCAGGCAAATGGGGCGCTGGGATAGAGCGGTTAATTTAACGGATTGTTTTTTGTTTAATCAAAATTTGCCGTGGTTTATTTACAAAATAAATCTTTGGGCCAAAAATAAAAATATCTCTTATTATGACCAAAGAAAGCATACAGGAGTTTTAAGAACTTTAATGATGCGCCAAAGTTTTAATGAAAAAGGGGGGATGCTTGTTTTTATTTCCCAAACACCTTTTGATACTGAAGGCCTTGTTGAAGTTTGCCACCAAGTTTACCCTGATTTCAGCGTTTTAACCGCAATTAATGATGGTATGAGCGACGCAAGCCCGATAAAAGATTTAAAAGTTTTATCCGGTTCAGCCATTATGAAAGAAGCCCTTTTGTTTGACGATAAAAAAATAATTTTTAATTTATCGCCGCAATCGTTTTTCCAAACAAATACAAAAACGGCAAATTTGATGTATCAAAAAGTGCGCTCTTGCGTAGCCAAAATCAAGCCGGAAACCTTGTATGATTTATACGGCGGGGCGGGCAGTTTTTCTTTAACCAATGCCGATTTAGTAAAAGAGGCCTTTTGCGTTGAATGTGTGCCTGAAGCAGTAGAAAACGGCAAGCAAAACGCAATAACAAACAATATAAAAAATGTTAATTTTATTTGCCAAACTACCGAAGATTTTTTATCCCAAAATAAACTAAAAGTAAAAGATACTTTGGTTATTTTGGACCCTGCCCGTGCGGGCGTTCACCCAAAAGCGTGCGAACTTTTGGCAAGTAGCGGGGTAAAAAATATTTTATATATTTCCTGTAATCCCAAAACTTTGGCGGAAAACTTGGCCGTTTTAACCCAAAATTATAAAGTCCGAAATGCCGAGTGTTTTGACTTTTTCCCCAATACAAAACATATTGAAACTTTTGTGGAGCTTGAACTTTTATGACAGCAACAATGGAAACAATTTTATCATCTTTAAACGAAAAACAACTTGAAGCCGTTAATTATAACGGGGGCCCATGCCTTATTATTGCCGGGGCCGGCACAGGCAAAACAAAAACTTTAACAAGTAAAATAGCCAAACTTATTGCCGACGGCCTAAACCCGGCAAGAATTTTGGCCGTCACCTTTACCAATAAAGCCGCGCAAGAAATGCGCCAAAGAATAGATAGCCTTGTCCCCGGCGAAGCAAGAAATGTTTGGATACATACATTCCACTCTTTTGCCGTTAGAATTTTACGCCAGCACGCAGAAGTTTTAAAACTAAACCGTGATTTTGTAATTTACGACGAAAGTGAGCAAAAAAAGATAGTTTCACTCGTGCTTGAAGAACTTGGCGTAAAAGAAGCCAAAAAAGAAGCGCAGTATTATGTTTCCTGTATTTCGCGCGCAAAAGATGATATGTTAACGCCCGAAGATTTTATGGCCCAAGCAGCATCTAGCGGTATAGATAAAAAAATACAAATTGCCGAAGTTTATAAAAGATACCAAAAAAAGTTAGATACGGCAGGCGCGCTTGATTTTGGCGACCTTTTAATGAAAGTAGTTTTTTTGTTAAAAAACAATCAAGAAATTTGCGATTTTTACCAAAACTATTTCCAGTATATTTTAGTGGACGAATACCAGGATACAAACGAAACGCAGTATTTTTTAACAAAAAAACTTGCCCTAAAACACCGCCATTTATGCGTTGTTGGCGATCCGGACCAATCAATTTATTCCTGGCGCGGTGCAAATATCCGCAATATTTTAGAATTTGAAAAAGATTTTAAAGATGCAAAAGTTATCACGCTTGAGCAAAACTACCGCTCCACACAAGTTATTTTGGATGCGGCAAATAAACTAATTAAGAAAAATAAAAATAGGAGAGAGAAAAATTTATTCTCCCAAAAATCAAGCGGGGACCCTATAACAGTTAGAGAACTTGCCAGCGAAGGCGAGGAAGCGCGCTACACCGCTATGCAAATAAATAATCTTGTTGAAGAAGGCAATGCGAGTTTAAATGATATAGCGGTTTTCTACCGCACAAATGCGCAATCCCGCAGTTTTGAAGACACTTTTAGAAGATACCAGATACCTTACCGCCTTATCGGTGCGGTCAAGTTCTATGACAGAAAGGAAATTAAAGATGTCCTAGCTTACGCCAAAGTTTTGGTTAATCCTATGGATACAGTTAGTCTTTTGCGCATTATAAATACACCGCGCCGCGCCCTTGGCGAAACGGCGCAACAAGCCTTAGTTAATGCGGCAAACGCTGCCGGCACTTCTTTATACACCGCCTTAAAATCAGCAGCGTTTATAGAAAATTTAAAACCTACCGCACGCCGCGGCGCAAAAGAATTTGTTGATTTAATTGAGGGCTTAACACTTGAAATGCAAATGTCTAGCCCGAGCGAAATTTTAACAAAAGTTTTAGAGTTATCCGGCTATCAAAAAAGTATAGAAGCCGAGCTAGAAAAAGACCCCGAAGCCGCATCAAGAATCGGCAACTTAAACGAACTTATAAACGCAGTAAAAGAGTATGAAGACAGGTGCCGCCACCAAGAAATTGCTCCAACATTATCAGGTTATTTGCAAGAAGTTTCCTTAATCAGCGGTGCTGATGAAGGGGGGGATGACAGCCAAAACGGTGCTGTCACCTTAATGACTGTTCACTTAGCCAAAGGGCTAGAGTTCCCTATCGTATTTGTAAGCGGGCTTGAAGAAGGCCTTTTCCCCTTATCTGGCAAAGATGATGATGATATGGAAGAAGAACGCAGGCTTTGTTATGTTGCAATGACGCGTGCTAAAAGCACTTTGTATATGACTTATACTACAACACGCAGAATTTTTGGTAAAACTTATTCTAATCTAGCATCGCGCTTTTTATTTGATAGCGGTTTAATTGAGCCGGCTTCATATACAGGCCCTATGGAAAGAAGCGAAATTGCGCCAAACCGCGGGCGCTTTAACCGCTGGACATCGCAGAACAGCGTTTCCTATAACAATGCTTCAAAATACAAAAAAACTTTTGAGGAGTTCGGTATTGACTTACAAAACGAATATGCCGAGCAAACTTATAAACCAAGCACATCTTATCAAACAAGCCAAAGCGAGCCTGCACCAACAGCAAGTGCGGCAAGCGGCGGTGCAAGAGTGGGCAGCCGCGTTAAACACGGCGTTTTTGGTATAGGTAAAATTGTTTCCTTAAGCGGCAGCGGTGAAGCCACAAAAATAACGGTTATTTTTACCAATGGCACAAAGCGCGTTTTTATGCTTAAATACGCCCCGCTTGAGATTTTACCTTAGAGAATTATATTTTATATTGATAGGAACTCCACCCGCTACCACTCCATTTTGGAGTAGTGCTGCCTGTTTCCTGCTGGCAAACGGCATTGCCAATGGCACTGTCGGTTTCGACAATACATCTCATATCATCAGGATTTGATACTCCTTGAGAACTAAATATTTGCATACCAATAATTATGCCATTTGTTGTAGCACAATTTGTAATTGTCAAAGTCGTAGTGCACGATACTCCATTAGGTAAATCCCAGGTGCTTTCATCATCATCATTTCTTTTTCCAGGTAAGGATATATCTAAATCTTCCACATTGGTCGTGTATCTTCCGTTTGCAAGATAAAAAACTTCTTGAGCATTTTTTATGCTTCGTGCCACATCTTTGACTGTAGAAAATCGGCTTTTTAAAACAGCTTTTTGGTATTGTGGCACAGCAATAGCCGCAAGTATGCCGATGATAAGAACAACTACAAGCAATTCAATTAAAGTAAAACCTTTTTGATTAAACATAATATTTTTCTCCTATTTTTTAGATATTTAAATTTTATTTTTTTTTTTTTGAAAAGCAAGCAAAAATTTCAGACGAGAAAAATAACCTTATTTCTATCGTAAAACAATTATTTTTTCATTTTTTAAAAGAAGTAAACGAATAAAAAAAGGGGAAAAATAGCATCTTCTTTTACTCGTCCATACTTTGTATAATATACTTATATGGCAATAGCAAATTTTCAAGAAATAGATAGAAGACAGCAAAAAAGATGGCAAGAAGCAAAACTTTTTGCCGCTCCCCGTTTACCTAAAACGGGCAAGAAGTTTTATTGTTTAGATATGTTCCCTTACCCCTCGGGGCAGGGCTTACATGTGGGCCACCCGGAAGGCTATAGCGCCTCTGATATTCTTGTGCGCTATAAAAGAATGAACGGATTTAGCGTTTTACACCCTATGGGCTGGGATGCTTTTGGTTTACCGGCTGAAAACTACGCAATAGCCACCGGCGTTCATCCAAGAATTACAACTCAAAAAAATATTGATAATTTTAGACGCCAAATCAAATCTTTCGGTATGGCTTATGATTGGGATAGAGAAATTGACACAACTGATCCCGAATATTATAAATGGACACAATGGATTTTTCTTCAACTCTTTAAAAAAGGTCTTGCCTATCAAAGCACGGTGCCTATAAACTGGTGTCCTTCCTGTAAAACAGGTCTTGCTAATGAAGAAGTTTTTAACGGCAAGTGTGAACGCTGCCAAACCCCTATTGAAAAGAAAAATTTGCGCCAATGGATGTTAAAAATTACCGCTTATGCTGATAGACTGCTTGAAGATTTAGAAGGGCTTGATTGGCCTGCTTCAACCTTGATGATGCAGAAAAACTGGATTGGCAAAAGCCAAGGGGCAGAGGTTATTTTTAAGGTGGAAAATTCCGCCGAAACTATTAAAGTTTTTACGACCCGCCCCGATACCCTTTTTGGTGCTACTTATGTTGTTTTAGCGCCCGAGCATCCGCTTGTTAGCAAAATTACCGCGCCGGAGCAAAAAGCCGCGGTTGAAAAATACCAAAAAGAAGCCGCCGCCAAAACCGATATTGAACGCGCCGACGCGCAAAAAGAAAAAACAGGTGCTTTTACCGGCGCATACGCAATTAACCCTTTAAACAATACCAAAATACCTGTTTGGATAGCCGATTATGTTTTAACCGGTTACGGAACAGGCGCAATTATGGCTGTTCCCGCGCACGATACGCGCGACTATGAATTTGCCAAAAAATTTAACTTACCCATAATTGAAGTTATTTCTAGCGAGCAAGGTGTTGAAAAGGAAGCCTTTGTCGGCGATGGTAAACTTAAAAATTCCGGCTTTTTAAATGGTCTAAATGTGGCCGAGTCCAAAGCCAAAATGATTAAGTATCTTGAAGAAAATAATATCGGTCAAGCCAAAACAACTTACCGCTTGAGAGATTGGGTCTTTTCACGCCAGCGCTATTGGGGCGAACCTATCCCTATAGTCCACTGCGAAAAATGCGGTGTTGTTCCTTTAGATGAAAAAGATTTGCCTTTACGCTTGCCCGAAGTGGAAAAATTTGAACCTAGCGGCACGGGCGAAAGTCCGCTTGCCAATATTGATAGTTGGGTCAATACCACTTGCCCTAAATGTGGCGGACCGGCCAAAAGGGAAACAAACACTATGCCACAATGGGCGGGCTCTTGCTGGTATTATTTAAGGTATATGGACCCTAAAAACGATAAAGCCCTTGTAGATAGCGAAATTGAAAAGGCCTATGGTCCGGTTGATTGCTATATCGGCGGGGCGGAACACGCGGTTTTACACTTGCTTTACTCCCGCTTTTGGCATAAAGTGCTTTATGATTTAGGTTTAGTTCATACAAAAGAACCTTATAGCAAACTGCGCCACCAGGGTATGATTCTTGCCTTTTCTTACAGAGATGAAAACGGCAATTATCATAGCTATGACGAAATTGATTTTTCTAACCCGGCCGAGCCAAAATTAAAATCAAACGGGGCAAAGCTTACTTCTATGATTGAAAAAATGAGTAAGAGCAAAAAAAATGTTATCAACCCTGATGATATTTTAAACGAATACGGCGCTGATGCCTTCCGCTCTTATGAAATGTTTATGGGCCCTTTTGATGCTTCAAAACCTTGGGATACAAAAGGTATTGAGGGGATTTCCCGCTTCTTAAAGAGGATTTATTCCTGGTCGGAAGAAATTTCTTATAAAGAAATTGCCTTACCCAAAGAACTTGAAATTTTAAAACATAAAACAATTAAAAAAGTTTCCCAAGATATTGAAAACTTTAGTTTTAATACCGCAATTTCAAGTTTAATGATTTTCTTTAATGAACTTGTTAAACTTAAAGAAATTGACGAACAAACTATGGCTGTTTTCTTGAAATTACTCCATCCTTTTGCCCCGCATTTAACGGACGAAATTTGGCAGCGTATGGGCAAAAAGACTTTCCTTTTAGAAGAAACTTGGCCCACATTTAACGAAGCCTTAATTAGTGAGGAGCAAAAAGAAATCGCAGTTCAAGTTAATGGCAAAATTAAAGATAAAATTAAAATTAACGCAAGCGCTTCTAAAGAGGAAATGCAAGAAGCCGCTTTAAACAGCCCTAAAATAAAGGCCTTGCTAAACGGGCAAAGTATAGTTAAAATAATAGTAGTGCCCGGCCGTATGGTAAGTATTGTTGCGCGCCCGGCCTAAGAGGTGAAAAATGAAAAAACTTTTAATCTTACCTTTACTTTTGCTTTGTGCTTGCGCCGCAGTTGACGAGCAGGTTTATTATAAACCAAATGCCCAAATTTTGCCGCAGCATATCAAAAACATTCATGTGCGCCCGTTTATTAATAGAACGGAAGTTTTTGCTTTGGAAGACAGGTTAACCATTTCC
The DNA here is from genome assembly GCA_045612285.1 of Elusimicrobiaceae bacterium. Classification (GTDB taxonomy): domain Bacteria; phylum Elusimicrobiota; class Elusimicrobia; order Elusimicrobiales; family Elusimicrobiaceae; genus Proelusimicrobium. The sequence goes on along the minus strand of JAZKYS010000032.1, from coordinate 13,523 downwards.
GTCGTGGATGAATTTTTAAATAACGGCCAATATTCTATTGTCAACGAGCCACAGGCAGATGGCGTTTTAGCGGGCGAAATTATGCGCTACATTAATGAGCCTGTCCAATATGACGCGCAATCTTTACCGACGATTTACCGTATGGAAGTTGTTTTAATGTTGCGCTTTATTGATAAAGCAAACAATGAAACTATTTGGCAAGAACCCGGCCTTGTGCAAGTTTATAATTATTCTGCTTCCACTTTGCCCGGCGGTATGAGCGAAGAACAGGCAAGAGAGCAACTTTGGAACAACTTTGCCAAAATGATAGTTAAAAGAACTATACAGGGCTTTGGTTCAGTTCCGACTCAAACGCGCCAAGCAATACAGCCAAACCCAAACCAAACAACAATAGCAAGATAATGAGTGTTAAAGATTTTAGTAAATTAAGTAAAGATATTTCCTCGGGCAGTTTTGCGCCTGTTTATTTATTTACCGGGGATAATATTTATTTAAAGCAGGAATATATCGCAAAAATAAAAGAAGCCCTTAAACCGGACGATTTTAACTTTCAAAAGGAAGATGCTTCTTCTTGCGATATGGCAAGTTTAATTTGCCTTGCCAACACAGCCCCTGTTTTTAATCCGACACGCCTAATAATCTTAAATAATACTGATAAATTTAAAAAAAATTCAAATGCCTTAAAAGCACTTTGCGCTTATTTAGAAAACCCCTGTTTAACCACTTGTTTTATTGTTTTACATAATGATTCAAAAAAATCTAAAAAGGATAAAACGCTTGAAAATTCCTTAAGCGATCTTGGCGTTTTAGTTGATTTTACCGACTTAAAAGGCCTTGCCCTAAACTCTTGGATAAACGAAAAGGCAAAAGAGGCCGCCTTTAGTTTTGAGCAAGAGGCCCTTTTTACTTTAGTTGACCAAACGGGCGGCAATATGCAGGCAATTAAAACCGAACTTGATAAACTTTTTTTATATAAGCAAACTTCCGCAAGCAAAAAAATCACGCAGGAAGAAGTTTTACAAAGTATCGGTTTTAATAAGGAAGAAAACCCTTACGCCCTTTCAAATGCCATTATGGACGGTAATAAAACACTTGCCCTAAAAGCCCTTGATAATATGCTAAAAGAAGGCCAAACACCTGTAAGTTTGCTTACTCAAATTACAATGTGCGCAGAAAAAATGTTTAGAATAAAACATTTAGTTAAGGCGGGCCTTTCCACAGGGGCAGTTATTGAAGCAGCAGGGCTTTTCCCTTGGGAAAGTAGGCTTATTGCCAGGGCCGGTTCTATGCCAAGCGAGCAAACACTTTTAAAAATTTTAGATAAAATAATTGAAGCCGATATGAATTTTAAGAGTTCTTCCTTAAACGAACCGAGTATTGTTTTAAAGGGGATTCTTCTCTCCCTATTCTCCAGGTAGTTTTTGCTTTGGCTTTTGGGCTATTTTTAATTTTTTAGAAATTTCGGATACGCGGGCTTGCCAGCCGCTCTAGGTATACCTCATTTCTAAAAACATTTTTTCTAAAGAAAAATTAATTAAAACTATCTCCAAAATCCTCGCAAAAATATTTGCTATGCTTGGACTTGATTTGAAATAAGATCCAAGCAAAATCTTGTGTTCTGATTAGTAAAAACATTTGCTCTATTTATCTTGAAGAAAATAAAAATATATTTTTATAAAATATACCTTGTACCAGAACTATCGGATTTGCCTTCTTCCGTTCCTATGCTTTTACATACTTGATCTGCAAAATTATTACCTGCGCGGGCAAAACAATAGCTCTTACCGGGATAGTAATAACTTTTTCCGTAATTGTTATAATAATGAATTATTTGGATATCGTTATTCATTTTTTTATATCGAGCTTCTACTTTACGCAAACTAACAGTATTATAAAATTTTAGTTCCCAATCTGCCGGTATTTTAACATCAATATCTAAATCATTTAATGTATCAGTATAATGCCCATTTGCAAGATAGTAAACTTCCTGTGCTTGAGCAATACTTGAAATAGCGGAAATAATTTGTGCTACCCTGGATTTCATAACAGCTACCTGATATTGTGGCACGGCGATGGCGGCAAGTATACCGATAATTAAAACTACGACTAATAGTTCTACTAAAGTAAAACCTTTTTTTGATTTCATTTTATTTTCTCCTTTCATCAAGTAGTCATTCCCGAGTGCTTTTGTCGGGAATCTCGTCCTTTTATTCCCTGCCCTTTTTCACTAGAAAAGGGGAAGGGTTAGGGATGGGGTAATATCTTTACATATTCAAATTTTATTTTTTTTTTTTTGAAAGTCAATAAAAATGTTTTTATAGACGGGATATGTGGAAATATTATAAATCAAAATTAGGCATATTTTAAGCAAAAAAAGACCTGCTTCTTATTCTAAAAAAATAAGAAGCAGGTGCATGTAGTTTCAGGAGAGGTTTTATTTTTTATTTACAAACACTTTCTATTTTTTCAGCAATTTTTATATTACCTGTTAATTTTGCCATAGATAAAGCAGTTTGCCCGAGTTTATTTTTATATTTACAATCTCTGCTTCTCATAATATGGTCAAAAAGTTCATCAATTTGATATTTTTCTAAAATAGCCTGGCTGTCGTGATGTTCGGGTTCTTCTACGGAGAAATTTTCATTTCTTGCCATATATAACATAGCCCTTGAGCCTCTTTCATCTTTTAAATCTAAATTAGGGTTATATAAGGAAAGCGTAAAAGCAACATCAATTTTTGTATATTCAAGAGCAAACATTAAAGGGGTTCTGCCACGGGTATCTTGGGCATTAATATCGGCCTTGGCTTTTATTAAGACTTCTACCACTTTAGAAGTTGTTGCCAAAAATAAAGCAGTTTCACCTTGTATATCTTTTGCGTTAACATCTGCTTGTAAATCTATAAGTGTTTGGCAGGCTTCGTGTTTGCCAAAAAAACTTGCGAACATTAAAGGGGTTTGCCTGTTGCCATCTCTTGCATTAACATCTGCGCCTTTTAAAACTAATTGTTTAATAGCCTCAGGGTCGCCTTCTTTTGCCGCCTTAAAAAGTTTATAATTAAGTTCGCCTTTATCTTGTATTACTTGAGTAAGTTGTGCTTTAAGTTCGTTTTTAATTTCTTTACCTACGGCGCTTTCTAAATCTGCATAATTAAAACCGCATACAGCAAAGAAAGCAACCATTACTACTAGCATCTTTTTCATAAATTTTCTCCTTTCTACTACCTTATAATAATAGTGTATATAACTAGCAATACGGAGCACAAGGGTTTTAAGACCTAATTACGACTAGGTCTTTAGACCTAGTCTTTTGCGTCGGCTTTTTTCCTCTTTTTTATTTTTTTAAGACTTCGGATAGTTCCGCCCTGCGGGCGTGGTTCCCTACTATACCTTGTCTTAAAGAAAATAAAAAATAGGTCGGTGCGGTTTTACCGCGCCTAAAAAATCCTTGCAAAAATCTTGTGTCCTGGTTAGCAAAAAATGAAACGCAAAATATTCGTAGAATATTTATTCTGCTTGTTTTAAAAATAAAAAGGCCCATAAAAAACCGCCTCTATAAAAAGAGGCGGTTTGAAATACCTTTTTTTGAGAATTAAAACTTATTTTAAGTCCTTTATTGCTGTTTGTAAGAAAGTTTCTTTTTCCTTCATAACTTTTAATTCTTCACGCGCTTTTGCCACTTGTTCTTTTGGAGCATTATTTAAGAAACTTGGGTTTGAAAGCATACGCTCTCTATTGTTAAGAGCATTTTGAATATTTAAAAGTTCTTTATTCAAGCGGGCATTTTCCTTTTCAAAATCAATAAGCCCTTCTAAGGGGATATAGATTGTTGTTTCTTCAAACACCGCACTGGCAGATTGTTTTGGCTTTGCCATATTTTGGCCGACTTGTAAAGTTTCCACTTTAGCTAAAGTTTTAATATAAGAAGAATATTTATTAATAATTTTTTCTTCTGCTTCTTTAGTGTTAAGTATAACTTTGATTTTTAAAGAAGGCGGAACATTAAATTGCGAGCGAACGGTTCTTATTTGCCCGATAATACCTTGAAGTAAAGTCATTTCTTTTATTGCTTGGGCGTCTTCTAAAGCGGGGTTATAAACGGGGTAAGAATCTTGTATTAAAAACTCTTTTGAATCTTTAATATAAGGTTTTAAGCTAATTGCAATTTCTTCGGTAATAAAAGGCATAATAGGGTGCAGTGCCTTAAGTGTGCCGTAAAGAATATTTACAAGAAGTGCCATAACCTGCTTTTTATCTTGCCCGTTAAAGCGGTCTTTTGCAAGTTCAATATACCAATCGCAAAAATCGCCCCAAAGGAAGTGATATAAAGTATCAGCTGCGCTTGCCATATCATATTTTTCTATGGCACTTGCGGCTTCTTTTACGGCGGTGTTATAGCGTGTAAGTATCCATCTATCTGCTAGTTCGGTCAAATTTGTGGGCATTTCCAAGTGTTCTTTTAAATCGCCCATATTCATCAAAATAAAGCGAGAAGCATTATAAATTTTATTGCAGAAATTTCTTGCCCCGGTAATAGAATCTTCGCTATAAGGAATATCTTTGCCCGGGTTTGCCTGAACGACGAGTGAAAATCTAACGGCATCTGTTCCGTATTTTTCTGTCATAGCCAAGGGGTCAACAACATTGCCCTTTGATTTAGACATTTTTTGGCCTGTTTTATCGCGCACAATTCCGTTTAAAATAACATCTTTAAACGGCACTTTTCCTTCAAATTCAAGGCCCATCATAATCATTCTTGCAACCCAAAGATAAATAATTTCATAACCTGTTACAAGAACGCTTGTTGGGTAATAATATTTTAATTCTTCTGTTTGCTCCGGCCAACCAAAAACGGAAAGCGGCCATAAAGCAGAAGAAAACCAGGTATCTAAAACATCAGGGTCTTGCACGCAGTCAGCACTGCCGCAAATCGGGCAGACTGGTTTTTCTTTAGAAATTATCGGTTTTGCGCCGTCTTCAAAGGAAACTTTTGCAAGTTGTTCTTTGCCTTGTTTATCTGTGGTAAAGGTTAAGCCCTTTTCGGAACAATGGCGGCAATACCAAACAGGTATTCTGTGCCCCCACCAAATCTGGCGGGAAATACACCAATCTTGAATATTTTTAAGCCAATCTAAAACAGGGCCTTTCCAATTTTTCGGGTGGAATTTGATATCTTCGTTTTCAATAGCTTTAATTGCGGGTTTTGCAAGTTCCTTCATATTAACGAACCATTGTTCGCTCAAATAAGGTTCAATAGCATTTCCGCAGCGATAGCAGGTTGAAACGGCATTATTATATTTTTCTTCTTTAACAAGAAGGCCTTGCGCGTCTAAATCTTTAACACTTTCCTTACGGCAGAGTTCCCTATCCATACCAAGATATTTTTCGGGCACATTTATCATCTTGCCTTTATCGGAAATTACGACAATAGTTTCAAGGTTATGGCGCTGGCCGACTTCGTAGTCTGTCGGGTCGTGCGCGGGGGTAATTTTTAAAGCACCTGTTCCAAAGTCCTTTTCAACGGCTTCATCAGCAATAATCGGAATAGGGCGGTTAATTAAAGGTATTAAAACTTTTTTACCGATAAGGTTTTTATATCTTTCATCTTCGGGGTGAACGGCAATTGCGGCATCTGCAAAAATGGTTTCAGGGCGGGTAGTAGCAATAACTATACCTTTTGAGCCGTCTTCCATTTTATAGTGTAAATGCCAAAGTTTGCCGTTTTGCTCTTTGTGTTCAACTTCAATATCTGATAATGCGGTGGAACATCTGACGCACCAGTTAATCATGCGTTTACCGCGGTAGATATACTTTTTATCCCAAAGGCGTTTAAAAGTTTCAAAAACGGCTTGGGCGCGTTTTTCGTCCATAGTAAAGCGGATATTTCTTTGGTCTAAAGCCCAACCCATTTTTTCAAATTGATTATAAATTGCGTTTCCGCATTCTTTATACCAATCCCAAACGACATCTACAAATTTTTCTCTGCCCAAATCGTGGCGGGAGAGTTTTTGCTCTTTGGAAAGTTTCTTTTCAATAACATTTTGTGTGGCAATACCGCCGTGGTCCGTGCCGGGCACCCAGTTAGCGGATTTGCCGTTCATACGGTTAAAACGGATTAAAGTATCTTGAAGTGTATTGTTAAGACCGTGGCCCATGTGTAAAACACCGGTAATGTTTGGCGGGGGAATAACAATAACAAAAGGCTTTTTATTTTTATCAATTTCGGCTTTAAAGACGCCGTTTTCTTTCCATAATTTAGCAAGTTTTTCTTCAACTGCTTTGGGATCGTATGCTTTAGGCAACATAATTAAATTCCTCTTTACTACATTTAATGTATATATATATTTTATCAATTTAGTAAAATATTTACAGGGGATTTTATGGCAAAACAGGTTATAGAACCGGAAATTATTAGCCAAAACCAAGTTATAGACAGGCAAAATAACAAACAAGACAGCCAAGCAAACTTCCGCTTTTATCACACAAAAAACAGCGGTTGCTTGGGTTTGATTGTTTTTGTTATTTTGACAATATTTGTGGTTGTGCCGGCCCTAATTTTTGGCAGTTTTAGAAAAAAGAGAAAATGATTACAAATCAAAGAAAAGCAGGTGTGGTTTTATCTTATATTTCAATGGCGCTTGACGCCCTTGCCAGTTTTATTTGTTTGCCTTTTTTGGTTAAATTACTTGGCAAAGGGGAGTTTGGTTTATATCAAATTGTGGGCGCCCTAATTGCTTATCTTTTGATTATGGATTTTGGCCTTTCCAATACAACAACGCGCTATTATGCCCGCTATCAAGAGCAAGGCAAGCAAAAAGAAAAGGAAAATATGCTTGCTTTAAGCGCAGTTTTTTATGTTTTTGTTGGTTTTTTAATTTTGCTTATAGGTTTTTGCTTACTACATTTCTTTTTGCCGGTTTATCAAAATACTTTAAGCGCGCAAGATTTTCTAACGGCAAAAAAACTTTTTACGATAATGCTTTTAAATGTGGCAATAGTTATACCGGCAAATATTTTTGTTGCTGTAATAAATGCAAATCAAAAGTTTATTTTTGCTAAAACGCTTGTTATTTTAACTATGCTTTTGCGCCCTACAACGATTGTTTTAATGCTCCATATTTGGCCCAAAGCCCTAACGATAGTTTATATTCACACAATTTTTAATTTCCTTGTGATTTTGGCAAATATAATATACTGTTGTAAGTTTTTAGATATAAAAATGAAACTGCACCGTTTTGAGTGGAAATTATTGAAAGAACTTATTTTATTTTCGCTTTTTGTTTTTTTGGCAGTTGCAATGGAGCAATCTTATTGGCGTAGCGGGCAACTTATTTTAGGCGTGCTTATCGGCACAGGCGCGGTTGCCGTTTACGCTATTGCTATGAAGCTTGATATCTTTTTTACAAGACTTGCCGATAATATAAGCGCAATTTTCTTGCCGCAACTTTCGCAAATAAGTGCGCACAGAAGTTTTAAAGAGCAGACAAACGAAGTCTTTTTAAAAGTTTCCCGTATACAATTAATGGTAATGAGTATCTTTTTGTGCGGCTTTATTTTATACGGCAAAACTTTTTTAAATTTTTGGCTAGGAAGTGGTTTTGAAAATTCTTATTATTATGCTTTAACAATAATGTTTGCTTTGTTTATACCTCTTACCCAAAGTATAGGTATATGGATTTTGCAGGCGCAAAACAAGCATTATTTTAGAGCGTATGTTTACATAGCAAGTGCAGTGTTAAATATTATTCTTGGCATATTTTTGGTAAAGCATATCGGCGCAAAAGGTTGCGCGGTGGCAACGGCCATTTCTATTTTGCTTGGGCAGGGTTTAGCGATGAATTTATATTATAACAAAATCGGCCTTGCCTTAAAAAAATATTTTAAAAATGTAGCAAAAATTCTGCCTGCTTGTTTAATTTTGCTTATGCTCGGTTTTGTTGTGGAAAAAGCAATTTTAAGTAGTAATTTAGGGGTATTTATAGTTAAAATTTTTAGTTTTATTTTAGTATCTTTAGCGCTATTTTATTTAACTTTTATGAACGCGTGGGAAAAAAATTTGCTAAAATCTCTCTATGGCAAGAAATAAGGGAATTCAACCAATTTACACAAACCGCAAGGCCTTCCACGAGTATTTTATTACAACTACTTTTGATGCCGGCCTTGAGTTGTTAGGTGCGGAAATTAAATCTATACGCCAAAAAGAATGTTCTTTGGAAGGCGCATTTGTCCGTGCGGAAAACGGCCAGGCCTATATCTATAATATGAATATTAACCCTTATATCTATAATACCCACACGCAACTTGAACCTTCCAGGCCGCGCCGCCTTTTGCTAAATAAAAGGGAAATTAATAAACTGATTTCCTACGGCTCAGTTAAAGGCCAAGCCATTATTCCTTTAGAAATTTTTATTAAAGACGGCTGGGCCAAAGTTAAAATTGCCCTTGCCAAAGGTAAAAAACTTTACGATAAGCGCGAAGCGCTTAAGAAGAAAGACTTGGCCCGTAATATAGACCGCTCAATGAAAGCTAAATTTAAGTTATAATTTTACTTCGGCTTTTAGCAGCTTCTAATGGTATGTAATACTACTATATATTTTAAAAATCAATAAAAATAGTTGCAATAAGCATCAGAGCAATCAGCTTGGCTTTCTGTTTTACCTGTTTCTTGCTGGCAAACTTTGTGAGATATATCTGATTTGTTTGTTCCTGTTCTGCATAGAGTCGTTATTTTTCTTGTATTCCAAGTGTAGAAATTAATCAAATATCTAATTTTATCATTACCAATATTGCAAACTATTTCGGAATCTGTAGTATGAAAAGCACAAGAATAATCTTTAGTTGTCATACTACTTGAATTAGGAAATTTGTTTGCAAAATCAAGATCGCTAAATTTTGTTGGATAAACGCCGTATTGTAAATAGTATAACTCATAGGCTTTGCGCAAATCACTTGCTGTTTGCACGGCTCTTGCATATTTGCTTCTTAGCACAGATATTTGATACTGTGGCACAGCAATAGCTGCTAAAATACCGATAATAAGAACTACTACTAATAATTCAATTAAAGTAAAACCTTTGTTTGATTTCATTTTTTATTTTCTCCTATTTCTAAAAAACAAAGCGAACGAGATTCCGGACAAAGACTTTCCGGAATGACGATATTATTATTAATCGTCATGCTGAGGTGTTTTTGCACAGCATCTTTCCTTTTTCTTTGATATTTAAATTTTATTTTTTTTTTTTTGAAAAGCAAGCCCGATTTTACTACGAGGAATTGCTCTTTTGTCTTCCTAAAATCTGTTTATTTAGTTGATAAATTTCTTTTATAAATAAAAATGATAAGATCCCCGATAAAGACACTCGGGGATGACGAATAAATGAATAAATAAAAATCTCCTCTAATTTTTATCTTTTTTGTAAAAAAAATAGAGGAGATATTGGTATCTAAATATTTATTTTAAAAATTAAATTTTATTTAACAGGTTAACTTTTTCAATAATTTTTTGCTGGTTTTGAAGTAAATTCTTTTCAAGTTCTTCTTTTAATTCTTTTATAAGAATATTGGCAAATGTGGTGCCGTATTCTTTTTTGTTTTTAATATTTTTTATTTCTTCCTGATATTCTCTTTCAATATAATCATTAAATTCTTTAGAGGAAGTAGCAGCATATTTTTTGGCAAAATCATAAGGCGTCATACCGATAGCGTTTTCCGGGCGGGAAAGGAAAGCCCCGCGTTCGCGCAAAATTTTAGCGGCCCTTAAATCACCTGTTTTACAGGCAAGAATCATCGGGTTATAATTGCGCAAAGGCACCATTACGCCGTCAACTTCTTTATAAACGCCCCAAGTATCTATATAAGAATCATAAATAAAGCCTTCATTAAGTATCCATTCCATAAAGCGGTAGGCCTTTTGTTCTACCATAGTATAAAGCAAAGTTTTATCGTTAGAGCCGATATAATTTGATACACAGCGTGAAGGGTGTATTTCGCAACAATATTTAAAAATTTGAAAAGTCTTTTCCTGGTTTATATCCCATTTTGTCAAAAATTCATTTGGCTCATAAGATTTGCCGTTTATATTACATTTTACTTGCCTAAGTTCAGGCGTAAGGTAATTTACTTGTTTATAAGATATTTCCGGTTTTACCGGTTTATAAGATTTCCACGGCCTATAAAAACTCTGCGCATTTGCGCAAAGGGAACATAATAAAAAGAATAGGGTAAATTTTACTGTTTTCATATAAATTGCTCCGTATATTGTTTAGGCGTGCCTATTAAAAAATCCGGTTCTGCCTGGTTATAAATAGGTTCTTGATTTTCCCCATACTCATTAAACATTTCTCTATATTTTTTTTGTACATAGTCCATAAAACCGGGGTCTTTATATTTTGCGCTTTTGGCATAATCATAAGCACTTTTATTTGCATATCCGCTAGGGGTATAATTCCTTTTTAATAAACTTGCGCCGTAGTCAAGCAAAAGTTTTGTCCCGGTTAAATCGCCGTTAGAACAGGCAAGCATTAGTGGTGTTTTGGAAGTTTTATCTTCCTGCGTTTCTATAAAATCCACATAAGCTGTTTTTCTTATATAATCGTTTCTCTTGCCGTAAGCATCAATATATCTTACATAATTGGGGGATAAATTAAAAAGAAAACGGGCAACATCATAAGATTTTGTTTCTATGGCTATGTAAAGTAAAGTTTTATTATCGGTGCTTGTATAGGAAGTTTCAATACATCTTGTGGTGTGTTTTCTACAACAACTGGCTAAAATAATTACAGAGTCATTTTTAAGTGTTCTTATAAGTTGCCCAAGCTCATCTCCGCAGGTTTTATCTTCGCGCCAACTGCCAATAATATCTATGGTTTTCTTTTGGTCTTGGGCAAAACAGGAAACAGCACCGAAGATAAATAAAAAACTTAAAAATAAAGAAATCTTTTTCATAATCATACCCTAATAAAATATCCCTATACAATATTTATATGTGTATATATATAATCTAGGATAATTTATCAAGAAAAACAAGAGAAAAAAGACCCATAAGAATCTGGGCCTTTAGGCCTATTTAATTATTCTTTACTCGTCAAAATATTTTCAATTTCAGATTTATTTTGGCTTTGTTCGTTTTGTAATTGCCTTTCTTTATTGGACATTAAGGTATCTATGGCCCCTTGTGCCGTGTTATAGGCCTTATCTAAATTGCCGGGCGATAATTCCGGGTAATAAATAACCGGGATGTTCATACTGGTATACTGTTCGTAAAGTTGTTTTTCAGGCACAACATATATACAACCTTTAGTATCCAAAAAGTCAATATCGGTATTCTCAGGCAGAAGGACTCTGTTTGCTAAAAGCCTGCTTATTGCCTGAACATTAAAACTATCATTGGGCGCCCTAATTATTCTATTGCGGTTATTTTTGTATACAAATTGTAAAGCGGGGAATTTATCCGGCGTGTTTGGCAGTTTTTGTTCTGCTTTGGCTTTGGCTGTATCAAAGGAAGTAGTAAGATTTTCGGAGGCGGCTAATTCGCTAATTATAATATGCGGCGGAACTTGCGGGGGCAAATTAGCAATATACTCTGCCTGAGGGAAACTGATTTCCTTTCCGTGATAAGTAAAGAAACTTTCATTATAGCCCTGCTGGGAAATATTTTCTGCCGTAATTTTTCTAACTTGTTCAGCTGTTTTAATATTGTCAGGGGTAATTTGTTGCTGGACGGAGACTTCCTGCGTTTTTTTGGTATTCGGGTTAAATATTTGGGCTTTATAGGTTCTTGTATAAGAGCCCCCTTCTTTTGTTTGGTTTTGTTCGCCTTTATTTTGTTTAATAAACTTCATATTTTTTATACTAGAGTCAATATTATCTATAAAATCTTGCCCTGCTTTTGTTGTAGGCTTGAAGAAGGAACTTACAGAACCATTTTTGGCGGAAGTTTTTGCCGTTGTATTAAATAAGGTTAGGGCTGATTGATTATTTTGATTTGCGCTAATTCCCTTTTGCGTTTTTAAAGCGTTTTCATTATTATAAACAGCAGTTTTTATATCTTGCCTCTTTTGCGCAGATTTCTGCGAATCGGGTAAAGAATATGGTTTTAAGTTCTTTCGGACAGCTTTTGGCAAAGAATCCATTGCTATAAAATTTTTTTTGTTTAAAAAATAGGTTTTGTTATCTTTATCTTTTAGAACTTCGTAAATTTCATTATTAAGTTTAACATAAGTATTTGTTCTTTGATAGACATTGGTATTTGGTTTATTTTCCGCTGTTTCTTTAGCAGGAGCATTTTGGCCTGAGGCGGCAGTGGCAGTATTTTGCCCTGGTTTTTCTGTTAATTTTTCTTTAATAGATTGCTCTAATTGCTTTTCTTTTTTTTCTGTTATTTGTTTTTTTATTTGGGAAATTTGCTCATTATTTAAAGTGAAATTATCCTTATTATTTTCTTTTTTTAGACCGTAGAATTTGGCAATTCGGTTGATAATATTATAGACGGGGTTTTTATCTTCAAATTCAAGCGCGGGGGTGTTATCCTTTTTTTCCGTTTGAGGCTCTGAAAACATAAAAGGCAAAGCCATTAAAAAAAAGAATAAAATAACCGCTACTCTAAAAAATTTATCATTTAAAAATTGCATAAATTTATCTATACAAATATCAGATAAAAATATTCTAGCAAAAAAAGCCGTTTTGTATAGGAATAAAAAAGGCCTATTTTAAAAATAGGCCTTTTGGGGTTTGACTTAATATATTTATTAATAATTCCAGCCGTCTGCAGTTTCGCTATCGCAAATATATTTATCAATAGCAGCATTGGTATAATTTGCGCATCTTTGGTGAACAATACCATCTATGAAATCTTTTTGATAGCCATAACCTAGCCTAGGATAGCCATTTTTACTTTGAAGTAGGAAGCAATAAACTTGTATATTACTTCCTTTAGCTAGAAATGTAGTGCATCTATAATCATCATAAAAACGATTATCCTGATCATAAGTTTGTGTAGATTCTTGGTAGGAGTGATTATTGGCAGGTGGCATAACAACATCTAAATCGGACATAAAACCTGTATATTTGCCATTGGCAAGGTAGTAGGCTTCCTCAGCTTCCCAAATAGCTTTTGTCATATTTTTTAAAGTTGCAAAACGGCTTTTTAAAACAGCTTTTTGATATTGCGGCACGGCGATAGCCGCCAAAATACCGATAATAAGCACAACAACTAATATTTCTATTAAGGTAAACCCTTTGTTTGTTTTCATTTTATTTTCTCCATTAATTTATGTGTCATTCCCGAGAGTTTTTGTCGGGAATCTTGTCCGCTTATTCCCTGCCCTTTTTCGAAGAAAATGGGAAGGGTTAGGGATGGGGTTTTTTCACCTAATCAAATTTTATTTTTTTTTTTTTGAAAATCAAGTTTTTTGTAAAAAACTTGTTTGCGCCGTCTTATTTTTCGCTGAAAAAATAATCAAAAAGAGAACAAATTTGCAAAAAAGAGTAGCAAACAAAATTGCTTTTACAAAGTAAAAGCCAAAA
>JAZKYS010000031.1:0-66086 GCA_045612285.1 Elusimicrobiaceae bacterium | reverse complement strand
GAAGCCCTTTCCTTTGATGCTTGGGCGCGCCAAAAAGCAAAAGAATTTATAAAATAGTTTTTTCCTTCCGCTATCTCCTAATATGATAAAATATATATATAATCATTTTAGGGAGAATTTATGATTTCATCATTAACACAATTTTTAATGGATAAACTTATCTGGCTTTTTAGCTGGCATACTTTAGTTTCCGCCGTGGGCATTGTTTTTGCCTTAGGTCTTGTGGTTATTATTCACGAACTTGGCCATTTTCTTGCTTGCCGTTTGCTTGATATTAAGGTGGAAGAATTTTCTATCGGTTTTGGCAAACTTTTAAAAAAATGGGGCAAAGGGGAAACCCAATATAGTTTAAGGGCTATTCCTTTAGGCGGTTATGTTAAACCTGCCGGCGAATATTACGCAAGAGAAGCCGAAATTAAGGACCCGCGCGAATTTGCCGCAAAGCCCTGGTATTCAAGATTTTTTATGGTTATTGCCGGGGCAACGATGAATTATGTTCTGGCCTTTGTTATTTTCTTTTTTGTAATAATTACTATGGGTATACCGCAAAGTAATCCAAGTAAAATTCCGCCTGTAATTGGCGAAGTTTTGGATAATATGCCCGCCCAAACCTATGGCCTGGAACAAGGCGACCAGATTTTGGAAATTAATAATACTCCCATTAAAAATTGGAAACAACTTGTTCAAGCAATTGCTGCAACGCCGGAGGGGGAACCTGTAATTGTTAAATACGAACAAAATGAGCAAGTTTTTACTAAGGAAATACCCGTAGGCAAAGATAAAAAACTTGGTTTTGCCGTTGAACCTGTTTATGAAAAGGCCGGTGTTTTTAAAGCAATTAAAGTGGCAGGTTATCAGTGTTATTATTGGACGGCCCTTTCTTTAACAACTATCGCAGATAAACTTTGGCATAAACAAGCGCCTGATATGGCAGGGCCTATCGGTATTTTTGAACTTGTAGGTAAAGGCGTTCACAGCGGGTGGGAAGATTACTTCTTTTTAATCGGGCTTATTTCCGTTGCTATTGGGATGTTTAACCTTTTTCCTATACCTATACTTGACGGCGGGCACGCAGTGTTTTTTCTTATTGAAGGTATCCGCGGTAAAAGAGTTAAAGAAAAAACCCTTGAAAGGGCAAGTGCTGTTGGCGCAATTTTCCTTTTATCTTTAGTTTTGTATGCCACTTATAGCGATATTATGCGCATTAAAAACCGCAGCGCAAAACCTGCTGCGCAAATAGAACAAACGGAGCAAGTTTCACAAGAAAAGGAGATTACTTTAAATGAAGCAGACAAGGCAAATTAAAGTTGGTCCTTACACTCTTGGCAGCGGCAATTTGGTGCGCGTTCAATCAATGTGTAATACCAAAACTGCTGATACTGAGGCAACTATCAAACAAATTTTAGCACTTGAAAATTGCGGGTGCGAAATCAATAGAGTCGCCGTGCCGGATATGGAAGCAGCAAAAGCCCTTGGCACAATTATCAAAGCAATTCACACACCATTAGTGGCAGATATTCATTTTGATTATAAACTTGCGCTTGAAGCTGTTAAACAAGGCATTTCTAAAGTGCGCATTAACCCCGGCAATATCGGGGGTATTGAAAAAGTTAAGGAAGTTGTGCGCGCTTGCGCTGATAAAAATATACCTATCCGTATCGGCGTTAATGCGGGCAGTATTAAAGAACTTAAAAAATTTGCCGGCAGACCTGATTGGTCTAATGAAAAATGGGCCGAAGTTATGGTCGGTGAGGCTCTTGAACAAGCAGAGGTTTTAGAACAATTAAATTTTAAAAATTATTTAGTTTCCCTTAAATCTGATAATGTTCAAAGAACAATTTTAGCCGCAAAATTACTTGCCGAAAAAACTGATATTCCCCAACATATCGGCCTGACCGAAGCGGGCAGTTTTATGGCAGGTTTAGTTAAATCTTCAATAGCAATGAGCGAGCTTTTAAGAGCAGGTATCGGCGCAACAATTAGAATTTCTTTGACCGAAGACCCCAAAATGCAAGTGCGCGCCGCTTATGAAATTTTAAAAGCTTTAAAACTAAGAGAGTTTGGACCGGAAATAATTTCCTGCCCGACTTGCGGCAGAACGCAAGTTGATATTGCAGGCGCAGTTAAAGAACTTGAAGAAAAAATTTACTCCGATAAAGAG
Source organism: Elusimicrobiaceae bacterium (assembly GCA_045612285.1). GTDB lineage: Bacteria > Elusimicrobiota > Elusimicrobia > Elusimicrobiales > Elusimicrobiaceae > Proelusimicrobium. The sequence continues at coordinate 63,925 of JAZKYS010000031.1, read as the reverse complement.
TTAATAAAACTTTCCACCGGCAAAAAAATTGCTGTTATGGGTTGTATTGTTAATGGCCCCGGCGAAGCAAGAGATGCTGATTTTGGTATTGCAGGTGGTATTAACGAAGGCCTTTGGTTTGAAAAAGGCGAAGTTAAAAATAAAATACCGCGCGCAGATTGGATTAAAAAATTTACAGATAAAATAAAGGAAAATTAAAATGAAATTAACACAGTATTATTTACCCACATTAAAAGAAGCCCCTAAAGATGCAGATATCGTTTCTGCAAAATTTATGATTAGAGCAGGCCTTATCCGCAAGACGGCAAGCGGTATTTATGAATGGTTGCCTTTAGGTATGAAAATTTTAAAGAAAATTGAAAATATTATCCGCGAAGAATTTAACAGAGAAGGCGCGCTTGAAGTTTGGTTGCCGATAGTCCAGCCGGCAGAACTTTGGCAAAAAAGCGGAAGATGGGATTTTTACGGCAGAGAATTACTCCGTATTAAAGACCGCAAAAAAGCAGATTTTTGTATCGCACCAACAGCAGAAGAAGTTATTACAGATTTAGTTAAAAAAGATGTTTCTTCTTATAAACAGTTGCCTGTTTGTCTGTATCAGTTTGGCACGAAATTTAGAGATGAAATTCGCCCGCGTTTTGGTGTTATGCGCGCAAGAGAGTTTTATATGGCAGATGCTTACTCTTTTGCTTCCAGTGAAGAACAGGCAAATGTTTGGTATCAAAAAATGAAAGATTCTTATATCAGAATCTTTGAAAGATGCGGTCTTAAATTTCGCCCTGTTGAAGCAGATACCGGCACAATCGGCGGTAATTTTTCACACGAGTTTATGGTGCTTGCCGATACCGGCGAAGATGAAATTTCCGTCTGTCCTTGCGGTTATAGCGCAAATACCGAAAAGACAGAAATTGCAATTCCTGCTCAAAAAACAGGTGAAATGTTAGAAATAAAAGAAGTTTCTACACCGAACAAAAAAACAATAAAAGAAGTTTCTGATTTCCTAAAAATTCCTGCTGAAAACTTTATTAAACTGCTTGTTTATAAAGCAGACGGTAAGCCTGTTATTGTTTTAATGCGCGGCGAAGATGAGTTAAATGAAATTAAACTTAGAAAGTTCTTAAACGCAAGCGAAGTTTGCCAAGCAACCGAGGAAGAATATACTGAGATTACATCTAGCCCCGTTGGTTTTGCAGGACCTGTTTCTCTTAAAGATAAGGGTTTAAAAATTATTGCAGATAATTATATTAAAACAATTTTAAACGGCGTTGCCGGTGCAAGCAAAGCCGATACCCATCTAGTTAATGTTAATATTGAACGCGATTATAATGTAGATAGTTTTGCAGATTTAAAACTTGCTTCTCTAGGAGATAAATGCCCAAAATGCGGGCAAAACTTTACTTTTAAACGCGGTATTGAAGTTGGCCATATTTTTAAACTTGGCACAAAATATTCTAGCGTAATGAAAGCTGAGTTCTTAGACGAAAGCCAACAATCAAAACCTATGATTATGGGTTGCTACGGTATAGGTGTGAGCCGTGTTTTGGCTGCCGCAATAGAACAAAACCACGATGATTTTGGCCCTATTTGGACGCGTGCTCTTAGTCCTTTTGATATAGAGTTAATTGCTCTTGATACAGAAGGCGAAGTTAAACAAAAAGCAGACGCGCTTTACGCTAATTTACAAGCCAAAGGTTTTGATGTTTTATATGACGATAGAAACGAGCGCCCGGGTATTAAATTTAAAGATGCTGATTTAGTTGGTGTGCCGCACCGCTTAATCGTGGGCAAAAAACTTTTGCCCGAAGGCAAAATTGAATATAAAAACCGCGCAAGTGGCCAAAGTGAAATTTGGCTGATTAGCGAGTTAGAAGAAAAACTAAAGAACATTTAGTTTTAAATATAGAAAATAAAAAACCCCTGCTTTTTATGGCAGGGGTTTTAGTTTTACCAATTATCTACATAATAAACATTTGTGCCGGACCAATGGCTTGAGGCGGCAGTTCTAATTCTCCCGCCAAAATGTGAGCAAATATCATTATTATTATAACATAACCCATAAAATTTCCCATTATTATCTTCTGTTAAGCCCATAAAATCTATAAAAGCACCGCCGTCAACTTCAGCATAGACATAAGGCGAATTACTTGATAGAACAACTTTTCCAAAGGAAGTAATATAGTGGTTTTCTTCATCCTTACCGGAATTATCTACTTTTATATCTAGTTCATCTAAATCACCTGTATAATGCCCATGGCTTAAATAATATATTTCTTTTGCGTCATATATAGAACGAAGAATCGGTAAAGCTGTTTTTACTCTTGAAAGCTGCACTGCCTTTTGGTATTGCGGAACGGCAATAGCGGCAAGTATGCCGATAATAAGAACAACAACTAGAATTTCAATCAAAGTAAAGCCTTTTTTATTTTTCATTTTTTATTTTCTCCTGTATTAAAAGAGTAAGCGGAGTAGATTCCAAACAAAAACACTTTGGAATGACGATTTTATTATTATTAATCGTCATGCTGAGGAGTTTTTGCTCAGCATCTTTCCTATTCCTTTGACAATTCAATTTTATTTTTTTTTTTTTGAAAGTCAAGCAAATTTTTATGACGGAGAAAATAAATAAAAAATCCCCGATATCTTTTTTATATCGGGGATTTCCTTTTGAAATATTTATTAATTATTTATTTGGATAAATGATATTAATAATGCTGGAATCGCAGTAAACATTTTCGTCATAATCACCGCTGAGTAATTGTCTTAAAGTTCTGCCTTTATTGTTTCTGGCGTTGGTATCAACACCATTATCCACTAAATATTGAATAAGTTTCGGGTCGCAATTATCACTATGGATAGCGTAGAATAAAGCATTTTCGCCTGATTTATCTGTGGCCTTAATATCTGCTCCCAAAGATTTAAGATATTTGACGATAAAAAGATCTCCACGGCTTGCTGCGTATAAAAGCGGGGTAGTATTATGGTTATTTTTAGGGTCAATTTGAGCACCTTTTAATCTAAGGGCATCTATAATAATTTTACTTTTGGCATAATGCATAGCGGTATTTCCGCCATTATCTTTTGCGTTAACATCAATACTTGGTTTGTGAATCATTTTTAAAGCAAGAGCGTTTTTATTAGCCTGGAGCAGTAAAATTAAAGGTGTATTAACGCCGTCATAAGCATTTATATTTACATCTCTATCTAAAAGGGCTTGAATAATTTTTGTTCTGTCCGCATTAGCAAGGCGGCCTTCAACCATATCCGGGTCAATAGGATCACGGGAAGGATCGCAGGCTAAAAGCAAAGGAGTATCGTTAAAAAGATCTCTGATTTCCAAAGATTTTTTGGGTGAGTTTTCTATAAGATATACCGCTGTTGGAACTTTACCTGCCCAAATAGCAAAGTGTAAAGCAGTAAATTTATAATCTTTTGTTTGAGCAGATAAAGAGGCTTTTTTATCCACTAATTTTTTAACAATATCAGTATAGCCTTTACCGCTTGCGATTATTAAAGGGGTATGCCCTGTTGCGATTTTAGCATCAATAACAGGTCTTTTATTTACATCTTTTTCTGTGGTATGGGAAAGCAAAATATCAACAATGCCTTCAAAGCCGTTTTCACTTGCGATATATAAAGGGGTTTTATCGGTTCCTTCTTCTTTTGTATTAATATCGGCACCGGCAGCAAGAAGGGCTTTAACTTCAAAAGGAATATTTTTTCTTACGGCTCTAAGCAAAAGTTGATTTTTTTTACTAACTTCCTGCTGGGCTTGTGCCAAAGAAGAATTAATACTTGCCTTGATTTCTTTGCTTGCAAGTTGGGTTTCATTTACTGCCGCGCTGAGAAGTTGCGGGGCAACAAATAAAGTTAGAACAACAATAGGTAATAATTTTTTGGACATATCCTTCCTCCTAAGACTATTTAAATATAGTTTACAGTATATTTACAATTTATGCAAGGTGCTTTAGACCTATTTTAGTATAGGCCTAAAGGCCTAGGCTTTTAAAACTTGCGCACGGGCTTATTTTTATGTTATAATAAAATTATCTTAGATTTAGACTCAAGCGACTTGGAAACAAGTCGCTTTTGTTTTGAAGGTGGTGTTTTATGAACAAAAATCAGATGGAAGAAGTCGTAGCTGCGGCCCTTGAACAGCAAGGTTATGAACTTGTGGATTTAATTATTCAGGCCCACGGCTCCAAGAAATTACTTCAATTCTTTGTGGATAAAGAAGGCGGTGTAAATCTTGGCGATTGCGAAATTTTGACAGATAAAATTGATTCCATTATCACTATGGAAAACTTGCTTGACGGCGGGTATATTTTGGAAGTTTCCTCCCCGGGTATTAAGCGTGTGTTAAAAAAACCTGCCCACTTTAAAAAATTTATCGGTGAAAGGGCAAGAATTTTTACCAAACAACCTATTGAAAATAGGGCCACTTTTACCGGTATTATTGAAGCAGCAGATGATAATAAAATAGTCCTTTTTGACGGGACAACCAGATTTAACTTCAACTATGAAGATATTAAAAAAGCAAATCTTGACCCTGTGGTTGAGTTTTAAGGAGAATTAAAATATATGCAAAATAAAGACTTAATTTTTGCCCTTGAAAGTTTAGAAAGGGAAAAAAATATCAGCAGGGAAGACACCCTAAAAACTATTGAAGATGCCCTCGTTTCCGCTTTGAGAAAAAATTTAGGCAGAAATGCCCTTCTTTCCGCCCATGTAGATTTAGAAGAAGGCACTATTGAGGCCTACCAAACCTTAGCCGTTGTTGAAGAAGTTTCCAACCCGGAAGTTGAAATTTCTTTAGAAGAGGCAAAAAAGATTGATTCTAAAGCAAAAATCGGTAAAGATATTATAAAAACTTTGGAAGTTAGCGATTTTTCAAGAATTGCCGCCCAAATTGCCAAACAGGTTCTTATTCAAAAAATCCGTGGTATTGAAAGGGATAATCTTTATAAAGAATTTAAACCCAGAGAAGGCGAGGTTATAACCGGGCTTGTGCGCAGATTTTCCGATAGAGATATTGTAGTTGACTTAGGCAAAGCCGAAGCAATTTTGCCATACTCGGAACAAATCAGAAAAGAACACTTTACCCACGGCAGCAGAGTTAAAGCCATAATTGAAAAAGTTTTAGCCCCTGCAGATTTACCTTCTATTAAACCGGATTCTGTTTTAAACCGCTATAAATCAGCTGCTTTAAAATTAGATAAAGGACAAAGAGGGCCTTACATTATTCTTTCAAGAACTTCGCCTAATTTCTTAAAAGAACTTATGAAAGTTGAAATCCCCGAGTTAAGCGATAATATTATTGAAATTAAGGCCATTTTTAGGGACCCGGGCTTTAGAGCCAAAGTAGTTGTAAAAAGCAATGATTCTAATGTTGACCCTATTGGCACTTGCGTCGGTATGAGAGGTATTAGAATTAGAGCGGTTACAGGCGAACTTTCCGGCGAAAAAATTGACCTTATCAATTACAGCGATGATGCCGGTTCTATTATCGCAAATGCTCTTTCCCCGGCTAAAGTTTTATCAGTCCGCATAGTTGACGCAGAAGCAAAAAAAGCCTTGGTTATCGTGCCTGATGACCAACTTGCCGTTGCTATCGGTAAAGATTGGCAAAATGTTAAACTTGCTTCTAAAGTTAGCGGCTGGGATATTGAAGTAAAGAGCGAAAGCCAAAAGAATCAAGAAGGGGCCGAGGCTGCCCAACTTGTCCAAAATGCTTTAGCAGATGTTCCGGGTATCGGGCCGAAACTTGCCGAACTTTTAACAAAAGCCGGTTTTGATTCCGTGGAAAAAATTGCCAAACTTGAACCCGAACATTTGGCCACTTTACAAGGCGTAGGCGAAAAGACCGCCCAAAAAATTATAGAAGGCGCTAAACAATATTTAGAGTCCGGTGCGGAGGCAGAAAATGACAACACCCAAGAAAACAAGTAAGAATCAGGAAGAACCAAAAAAGAAAACTTCTGCCCGCAAAACTACTGCTAAAAAAACAACGGCAGCCAAAAAGCCGGCTGCTAAAAAACCGGCAGCCAAAAAAACTACAACTAAAAAAGTAGTCAAAAAAGTTGCCGGCAAAACTAAAGCAGAAGAAACTAAACAGGAAGTAAAAGAAGTTAAAGAAGTTAAGGCAGAACAAAAAGCGGCCCCTCATAAACATCAAGGGGAGCAAGTTAAAACTGCCCCGGTAAAAACTGATACAAAACAGCCGGAACATAAAACCCAGCCAAAAGCAGAACAAAAGCCGGAAGTTAAAACTCCTGTTAATAATTTTGCGCCCAAACAAGAACAAAAACAGGAAACTCCTGTTAAAAAAGAGGAAGCAAAAAAGCCCGAAGTTAAGGCAGAACAAAAACCTGCCGAAGAAGCAAAACCTCAGCAAAAAGTTATTAAAATCCTCGGCCAGCCAACAATTAAAGAACTTGCCGAAAAAATGGATTTTAAAATAAATGACTTTATTAAAAAACTTATGGGTATGGGTATTTTTGCCACAATCAACCAACGCTTAGAGCCGGATATGATTGAACTTGTTGCTTCTGAGTGCGGTTTTAAAACTGAAATGGTTAGCGAATTTGCCCACGAAGAACTTGTTAGCCAAGTCCAAGAAGAAGATGACCCAAAAGATTTACAGCCAAGAGCGCCAGTTGTTACCATTATGGGCCATGTGGACCACGGTAAGACAAGTTTGCTTGATGCTATACGCCACTCCAATGTCGTTGCGGGTGAGTTTGGTGCTATTACCCAGCATATTGGTGCTTACAGAGTTAAAACCCCAAAAGGCTATATTTCCTTCTTAGATACCCCGGGCCACGAGGCTTTTACCGCTATGCGTGCGCGCGGTGCCCAGGCAACCGATATTGTAGTCTTGGTTGTTTCCGCAACTGATGGCATTATGCCGCAGACTATTGAGGCTATGAACCACGCAAAAAGCGCGGGCGCGCCAATTATAGTTGCGGTAAATAAAATTGATTTGCCGGGTGCTAATCCTGATAAAATTAAACAAGATTTAGCTTCCCGCGGACTTGTGCCGGAAGAGTGGCAGGGTGATACTATTTTTGTTGAAATTTCCGCCAAGAAGAGAATTAACATTGATAAACTTTTGGAAATGATTGCTTTACAGGCCGAAATGATGGAACTTAAAGCCAATCCTAACAGAAGCGGTGTCGGTGTTATTTTGGAAAGTAAGAGAGATAATAAACGCGGTGTCGTGGCGACGGTGCTTGTCCAAAAAGGCACCATACATGTCGGTGATCCGTTTATTGTTGGCACAACTTATGGCAAAATCAGGGCTTTAATTGATGAGCACGGCAAACGCTTGCCTTCAATTGGGCCATCCGTTCCGGCTGAAATTTTGGGTATTAATGGCGAGCCGCCCGCTGTTGGCGATACTTTAGTTATTGCCCAAAGCGAAAAAGAAGCCAAACATATTGCCGAAAAAAGAAAACTTGCCCATAAAGAAGAAAGAATTGCCCATCAAAAGCATGTTTCTTTAACAAATATTAAGAGTGATAAGGTTAAAGAATTGGCAATTATTCTTAAGGCTGATGTTCAAGGCTCTATTGAAGCAATTAAAGATGCTATTTTAAGAACTCCGACAGAAGAAGTGGAAGTAAAAATTATTCACTCTGCTGCGGGTAATGTAAATGAATCTGACTTGCTCCTGGCCAAAGCCAGCAATGCCGTTATAATTGCGTTTAATGTTGATACCGATGAAAACACCAAAGAAGAAGCCCAAAGAGAAGGTATTGAAATACGCACTTATAATATTATCTTTGAACTTTTGGAAGATTTAAGAGCCGCTATGGAAGGTTTGCTTGAGCCGGATATTGTGGAAGAAGTTGTAGGTAAAGCAACGGTTCGCCAAGTATTTGATTTAAGCAGTGGTTTTGTTGCCGGTTGCTATGTAGAGGAAGGCAAACTTGTTCGCAATTATGAAGTGCGCATTTTGCGTGCAGGCGAAATCCTTTATAAAGGCAAAATTTCCGGTTTAAAACGCTTTAAAGACGATGTCAAAGAGGTTGAAAAGGGTTATGAATGCGGTGTGCTTGTAGAAGGTTTTAAAAAGACCCAACCCGGCGATATTGTGGAGTGTTTCCAGAAGAAGGCTATCACGCGCAGAATTGCTAAATTGTAGTTTTGCGGTGGCTTTTGGGCTATTTTTAATTTTTTAGAAATTTCGGATACACGGGGCCGTGGGCACAAACTTTGTGTTGCCACCCCTCTAAGTATACCTCATTTCTAAAAGCGTTTTTCAAGAGAAAAACTAATTAAAACTAGCTTCAAAATCCTTGCAAAACAATTTGCTATGTTTAGCTTAATTTGAACGCAAAAAAATAAAAAAGGTATAAAATAAAAATACCCCTCTTAAAAAGAGGGGTATTTTTTATCATTAAGTTTAAACACTTTGTTCTTATACAAGATTTAACTTGTTAAGATATTTAGAAACCTAAAGAAGCGCAAATACCATCGCTACCACCGGAGCAGGATTGGGTACCAGATTCACCGAAGGTATATTCAATGACTGCACCGTGTGTAGCATCGTTCGGGGTTGCAGTAACTTTACCATTAGAAATGGAATAAGAATAGTGTTGAGTCTTTGAGGTGATGTTGATATCCAAGTCGGTGAAGGTTGTCGGATATTTGGTAGGGTTACCCTGTGCCAAAGAATATCTTGCAGCAGCATCTTTAACGTTCTTGGTGATCATCAAGGCTTCTGCAGCTCTGGATTTTGCAACTGCTTTAAAGTATTGAGGCAAGGCGATAGCTGCCAAAATACCGATAATTAATACGACGACTAATAATTCAATTAAGGTGAAACCTTTATTGTTTTTCATTTTTTATTCTCCATTTTTTACAACATAGCTTTGGGTGTAATGAAAAAAGCTTGCTATATTTAAACCTTTAAAAGCATATTCTCTTTGAGAGGATACAAAAAAAGATTTAAACAGGCATAAACCCAAATAGAAACTTATTCTTGTCAAAGAACTAAAACAAAACAAAGCACCATAGGTGCAACATTCTGTAATATTTTCATTACACTTATAGTATATTGTAAATTTTTTAATTTGTCAAGCCTTTTTTGTGAGTATTTTTTCCTCTTTTTTATTTTTTTAAGACTTCGGATAGTGCCGCCCTTCGGGCGCGGTTCCCTGCTATACCTTGTCTTAAAGAAAATAAAAAATAGGTCGGTGTGTTTTTAACACACCTAAAAAATCCTCGCAAAATATTTGCTCTGTGTAGCAAATTTGGCTCCAAAAGATTTGCTCTGCTCGTAGAATTTAAATGTAAAAATTTTTCTATTTTCTATCGTTATTTAACAGCGCGCTTGCTTATTTTTTTTTTTTGATAAACTGACTTTATGAAATAAAGTCATACTGAGGTGTTTTTGCTCAGTATCTCTTTCTATTTTTAAAAAATAAAATCGGTCCAGATTCCGGACAAAGACTTTCCGGAATGACGAGTAAACAAAAGAAATAAGAGGTTTTTTTATGAAAAACAAAGCATTTACATTAGTAGAACTGTTAGTAGTTGTTTTAATTATTGGTATTTTGGCCGCAATAGCTGTTCCGCAATATCAAAAAGCAGTTATGACAGCAAATTTACATAAAGGCATACCTTTGGTAGAAAGTATATATCAAGCGCAGCAGGTCTATTACCTTGCTAATGGAACTTTTGCTACTGATATTGATGATTTAGATATTTCTATACCAAAAGATTGCACAAAAAGAGAAACATCTGATAAGTTTGATTGTTCCTGGGGCGTTATAGGTATTGGCACAAATGCAAATATTCACTATATTGTGGAAAGTTCAAATCTTCTTTATGCTCACTATTATAAAGATTATACAAGTGGAAGCTTATCTTATAAAGTTGGGAAAAGATATTGTTTTGGAAAAGATAAAAAAGCAAGAAAAATTTGTGAAGATTATTTTGGTGGGGAAAAAATATCATCTTTTTGTAGTGATACGGCTTGGTGTCGTTATGAACTAAAATGAATTTTATCAAATTATTACTAAAAAACCCCTGCTATAAAAAGCAGGGGTTTTTGTGCGAACAATTTTTTAAAATAAATTATCAAAACAATTTATTTATTTGCGCCACAGCATTTTTTATATTTTTTGCCACTTCCGCAAGGGCAAGGTTCATTTCTGCCTGGCTCTTTTTCTTTAACAACGGTTTCCACTTTACCCTGTTGTTCCTGTTTTAACTCTTTTTCGTGGTCTTTAACCCACTTTTTCATAGCCTTTGGGGAGTTTAAGTCAACGCCATCGGCCTTCATCCTTTTGGCAATAGCAATAAGTTTTCCCTTAATAGTAGGGTCTTTTTCAATTTGCTTTTTAACAAAAGCCGGCAAAGAATCCATTTCTTTTTCTATTTTTTCTTCAATAGATAAATTAGGGTTTTCTTTTTTTTCTGTTCCTTTAGTTGTTGTTTCTTTTTTTGCTACTTCTTTATTTTTATTTTTTTTCTTTCCGAATAAAAATTCTAAGACCATAATTAAATTTCTCCATTAATAATTTTTCTGATAGTTTTGCGGACAATTAATGCTTTTTTAACATAATCATTACTTTCCGGTATGACGATATGGCGCGGGTGGCCTTGCCAAAGTTTTAAAATATCTTCGTCAACTTGAAGGGCTCTTTCCAAACTTTCAGTGCGAACACTTGTGTTTTGGTAAAACTTTGCTTCTTTGGGCGGGGACATATGAATAACAGCATAATATCTTTCATATTCCGTACCGATAGTTGTGTTGAAGGTTTTAAAAAAATCTTCTTGTCCGTAAGGCCAATAAACAGCACCGTCTAAAGAACCTCTGTCGCAAAGAACAATTTTTGCTGTGGGGTTAATTTCTTCTGCTAAGGCCTCAAGTTCTTTAGTCGTGTAATAAATAATTCTTTGTGCGTGATAAGTGTGCCTTGGGCTGTTATCATTACGCGGGAAACCGCCGCCGTAAACTAAAGTGGCAGCTTCTTTGGCAAGTTCAATATCTGTTCCGTATTCTTCTTTTAATATGGAAAGGGCCGTTGTTTTACCGCTGGCCGGACCGCCTGTTAGAACAATTTTTTTCATAATTTATTCCTTATTTAATATTTTTAAATACTCTTCTTTTATTTTATTAAATTCTTCGCGTTTTTCAGCAGGAATTTCGCGCACGGCGGAACTTCTGTTTTTATTATTAAGAAAATCTAGATATTTACCACCCTGCCTAAGGCGAAAATCCAAATGCGGGCCGGTTGAAAGCCCCGTAGAGCCCACATAAGCAATAGTTTGCCCTTGTCTGATACGCGCGCCTTTATCGGTATTTTTGGCATAACTTTTTAAATGACCATAGCAGCTGACATAATTATTAGGATGCGCTACTTCCATATAATTGCCAAATCCGCCTTTATAACCTTTAAAGATAACCGTGCCATCAGCCACACTTTCAACAGGTGTGCCAACGGGCGCAGCATAGTCAATACCAAGGTGTGGGCGTCTGATTCTTAAAATCGGGTGCATACGGCCATAACTAAAGCGGGAAGTTATCCTAGCACCTCTAAAACTAATCGGCGATTTTAAGAACATCTTTTTGCTGAATTTGCCTTTTTCGTCGTAAAATTCCTCTTCAAATCTTATGGCGTAAGTTTTGCCAACAGAAATTCCGTCATAATAGGCAGCAAGGATTGTTTCATTTAAAGTTTCTCCGTCAATAGTGTAATCTTCCTGCCAATAACAGGCAAAATTATCACCCGTTCTTGTATCGCTGTTAAAATCCACCGTCCAGGAAAAAATATCCGTAAAATCAAGAACAAAGGAAGGCTTTAAGCCTGCTTCCTGCATAGAAGCAAAAAGCGAGGAGTTTATTTTGCCTTTAGCAAAACGCGTGCGTGTTTGAACGCTTATATCGCTGATACCGGCAACAAGTTCCTGGCCTTCTTTTGCTACATAATAGCGCGAAAAATCTTTTGTTACCACCAGTATTTTAAAATTGTCCTGTTCGTCTAAAGTGAGCAAATATTTATCGCGCGGAGCAAGGCGGCGCATATTTAAAACAGTATCCAATTTTTTGATAATTGCGTTTGTTTCTTCTTTTGATAAACCGGCCTCCTGTAAAGGAATACTAAGGTGTTGTTTTAAATTGCCGGTAAATTTTTTGAAGTAAACTTCCTGTTCTTGATTTTGCTGCTGGATTTTTTCCGTCTTTTTGTTGATATAAAAATACATAGATAAAACAATAACAATACAAAGCGGCAAATAAACGGCAGCTTTAAGCAAGAATTGTTTTAAATTGTCTTTCATATTTACACAAAATTTGGGGCGGTTTTGCCGCCCCTTTTAAATTATTTTTTTAAGTAAGATGCTAAAGCAATAGCATTGAACTTGAAGTCCGGAGCGTCAGCTCTTGACGGGAGTAAAACAGGGATGCTAGGACCTGCTAAAATTGCGGCCCCTTTAACGCCAGCACCGAAGAAGGCAATACTCTTATAAACAGGGTTGCCTGCGTCTAAATCCGGCAGAACGATTAAATCTACATCACCGGGCACTTGTTTATTTATGATACCTTTTTCCAAAGCTTTTTCTTTAGAGAAGGTGATATAAATATCATAAGGCCCTTCAACGATACAATTGGGAATTTCGCCTTTTTGGTTCATTTCAACAAGGGCTTGGGCATCTAAGGTAGAGGGGATTTTTTCATTAACTTTTTCCACCGGGCAAACGATTGCCACTTTGGGTTTTTCAATACCGAGTCTTCTTAAAATTGAGACGGCATTATTGATGATTTTTGCTTTTTGTTCAAGGGTGGGGTTGATGACGACGGCAGAATCTGTAACGGCAAACATTTTGTGGTAATTATCGGTTTTAAAAAGCACAAAGTGGGTTAAAAGTGCGCCTTGCGGAACAAAGCCGAGTTCTTTATTTAAAATGGCTTTCATATAATATTTTGTATCAACTAAACCTTTAACAAGAAAGTCGCCTTCGCCGTCGTAAATTTTCTTTGCGGCGATATTACACATGGTGGGGATATCGGTACACTCAACAAATTCAAATTTATCTTCTTTAAGGCCAATTTCCTTCATTAAATTTTTAACTTCGGCAACAGGCCCGATTAAAATACCTTTTGTAATAAGACCTTTATCGTCGGCCATTTTAATAGCGGTTAAGGCTTCTTTATTGTTGGCACCGGGCACAACAACTCTGTTTGTTTTACCTTTAACTAAATCAATAAGTTCATTAAAGTTTTTGAATTTCATTTTTTATCTCCTTTTAATAATGTAAATTATTGCCGCTAAAACAAAATTTTCGCGGCTTAATATATATGTATATATCTATATTTTAACATATTTAGGAGAACACGGGTTCTAAAGAGAACTCTTTTAGGTCTTCTTGTATTTGGGCTGAAGTGGTAAGTTCCAGTTGTTTAATTGTGTGTAAGGGATAAGATAAATAGCGGTTTAAAAATCTTTGGCAGACATAGCGCATTTTATTTAAGTCTAAAACAGCAATATCATTTAAGAAGGCAAGATTATCAAAAGGCAAAGTGTGAATATTGTCCCAAAGGTCTTCATTTATTTCTAAAACAGGTTTATCCTTTAAACCAAAGCCGCTTTCCTGCATTAAACGCAGTAAAAATGCCGGCGCAATAACTTGGTTTACGGGGTAATTTTCCAAAGTTTTTAAGGCGGACTGCAAAAGTTCAAATTTTTCAGGATTAGGGTTTGTAAGCGGCGTTAAGCGGTAAAATAATTCACAGAAATAAGAAGCCATTTCTATCTTTTTTATATCTTGGCGGATATTGGGGTAAATAGTTTTTAGTTTTCCGCCGGTAATACAACCGACGGTGGCATTTCTTCTTATATATATACGCGAGCAGGAATTTGCAAAAGGTTCGCTGATGGCTTTTAATTTAGAATCGCTCCTGTTTACGCCCGGCAGGCGCAAAGCCATACGGCCGTGATTTAGGCTGTAAACGCAAATCATTCTATCTCGTTCCCTAAAATTTTGGCGCAGTAAAACTATAATATCATCTGTAAATTCCATTAAAAATATAATACAATATTTAAAGAGCGAAAATAAAATATTTTTTAAATTTTTGCTCAAATTCTAAAAATATAATATAATATATACACTATGTTACCTACATACAGACCAAATAAAAAGAAAAGAGCTAAAACCATTGGTTTTAGAGCTAAAATGTCCACCACGGGTGGCAGAAAAGTTCTTAGCGCAAGAAGAGCAAAAGGGCGCAAGGAACTTATTCGCAAATAAAAGCACTTTTTAGTGCCGGAAGAATTGTGAAGAAATCGGGCCTTGCCAAAAACGATAGGATTTATCTTAACAATGACTTTAAAAATATTTTAGAGCATGGGGTTAAGGTTTACGGAAAAGGTATCGTTTTGTGGTATAGGCTCTATCCGCAAGGGGGGGAGGAAGATTTTAAACTTCGCCCTTCCCAACAAGCGCGGATCGGTGTAATAGTATCAAAGAAATTAGGAAATGCGGTGCAGCGCAACCGCTGCAAACGGCTTTTGAAAGAGGCCTTTCGCATTAACAGACATTTATTAAAAGACAACGCCGATTGTATTTTTTGTCCAAAAGATATTGAAGTTTTTAAAAATTATTCAACAACCGGCGTGGCTTTTTTAAATTTAATTAAAAAAGCTAAAATTTTAAAGGAAAGCAAGGACCTGTAATTTTTATTTTCCCTTACCTTCTTTCCTTAAAAGATTTGATAATGAAGAAATTGTTTCTTTTTTGTTTGAGGACGGCTATAAAAATAATCCGTCCTTTAATGGGGCCTAGGGGTGTGTGCCGTTTTTACCCGACTTGTTCGGCCTATGCTCTAGAAGCAATTGAAAAATATGGTATTTTTAAAGGGTCTTATTTGGCGCTAAAGCGTTTAGCTAAGTGCCATCCGTTCCATAAGGGCGGCTATGACCCTGTGCCGTAGTTCTGTTATGCAAAAGGCCTCTAAAGTCTTTGGCGTTTAGAGGTTTTTATGGATAATAAAAATAGTGATTTTTTTAAAATAATAATTTGGACTTTTATAATTTATATAGGGTTTACCTTGCTTTTCCCTGCTAAAAAAGCACCTCAGGGGCAAACTCAAAATCCACAAGCCCAAGAACAAATTAATAATAATACAACTGAAAAAGTAAATATCCAGGAAGCTGTTATAAAAGAGGCTTCCCCAACTGCTCAGGAAATTAAAGATACTGATATAAAAGATTATGCCCTTGATTTAGAAGATGCCGAAGTTATTTTTACCACCAAAGGGGCAGCAGTAAAGAGTTATATTTATAAAGATATTATTGAGCCCGTAGATTTGACACCCTATAAAGGGGAAGGCTATTTTGCTACTTTACCTAATGTAAATTTTGAGTTGGTTTCAAAAGATAAAAATTCAATTGCTTTTAAAGCGGAACTAGCAAAAGGTTTGGAACTTTATAAAACTTATACTTTTGGCAAAGTCGGCTCCTTAAATAATCTTTCTTTAAAATTAGTAAATAAAACAGGTAAAGATTTGGATGTTTCAAATTTAGCCGTTAATTTAGGCCCCGGTTTAAATACCGTTAAGAGCGAAAGGGGCGATAATCCTTCTTTGTGGCGTGCCTTCTGCACCGTTAAGCCGGAAAACAGAAAACCAATTTTAGAAAAACTTACCTCAAAAATGATGACAAATACCAGTAAATTAGAAGATGCTTGTTCAAATTGGTATTGGAGCGGTATTGATAACCGCTACTTCCTGGTAGCCTTTATTCCGCAAAATTGGAAAGGCAACGCAACAGATTTGCATTACTCAAGTAAGTTTGTATATCAAAAAGATTCCTTTTTTGGTCTTTTTGGTAAAAAAGATGTTGAAGGCCCGCAACTTGATATAGGCCTTAAAGGCCTTGTAGGTGCCGGGCAGGAAGTTGTTTATGAAACTTCTTTTTATATCGGTCCTAAAGATATTAAAGTGCTAAAGGCCTTGCCTTATGATTTAAGCCGCTCGGTTGAAATCGGCTTCTTTAATCAATTTGGCCAATATGTGCTGGACTTACTTGATTGGCTTTATGGTATAACCCATAACTATGGTTGGGCTATTGTTTTGATGACTTTTCTTATCCAGATTATCTTGCTGCCGCTCACTTATAAACAATTAAAGGCCTCTGCCATTATGCAAAAAATACAGCCGGAAATGAAGCGTATTCAAGATAAATACGGCAAAACTGACCCAATGGCCGCCCAACGCGAAATGATGGCCTTATATAAGAAATACGGTGCCAATCCTTTAAGCGGTTGCTTGCCTTTATTGATTCAGTTTCCGATTTTTATTGCTTTGTTTAATGCGCTTAGAACTTCCTGGTGTTTACATGGGGCGCCGTTTATTTTGTGGATTAAAGATTTATCCGCAAAAGACCCTTATTATGTTTTACCCATTGCTATGGGTGTAATGATGTTTATTCAACAAAAAATGACTATGCCTGATATGGGCAAAGATAACCCCAATGCCGCAATGTTTAAGTGGATGCCGATTTTTATGACGCTTCTATTCTTAAACTTCCCCTCGGGGTTGACCTTATACTGGTTTATTAGCAATTGTATAAGTTTCTGTATAAATGTAGTTTTAAAGAGAAAATTGGCAAAAGCCGCTTAGGAGATTTATTATGGCAAGAAGAGAAATTACCTCAGAAGGAAAAGATGTAGGAGAAGCAATTACTAAAGGTTTACACGAACTTGGCAGAAGACGCGACCAAGTGGAAGTTTCCGTAGTTCAGGAAGAAAAACCCGGTTTTTTGGGTATCGGTTCAAAACCGGCTATCGTTAAAATAATAGAAAAGAAATGGGATTCCGAAAATTCTACCCCGATGAAAGTGCGCCCTTTAAATAAAAAATTTAAAGCAGGCAAAGGTAAAAAGAAAGTTATTCGCAAACCAAGCCGTTTAACAAAAGCACCAAAAGAACCCAAAGAAAATGAACCGCAAAAATTACCTTCTTTGGAAATTCAAAACGCCGTCATACCGGAAAATCTTAAAGAACCTATGAGCGTTGCAAAAGAAAGTTTAATAAAGATTATTGAAGGTATTGGTGCCAAAACTGAAAATGTTAATGTTTGGTGGGACCAAAAACAAGAGCGTATGCTTATTACTTTTGATTGTGATAGTCCTGCCCTTATCATTGGTAAAGAAGGCCACACTTTAGAGGCAATACAATATCTTATTACCCTTATGGTAAGCCGCTATTTTGATAATCCGATTTCCGTTATTTGCGATACTCAAAACTATTGGCGCAAACTTGAAGATAAAGTTAATGACGAAATTGAAAGAGCCGTCAAAATGTTAATGAGAACAAAGAAAACTTATCGCTTCCGCCCGATGTCCGCACAGAGAAGAAGATATATTCACCGCTATTTAGTTGATAGAAAGGAAATTTGCACCGCTTCCGAAGGGGAAGGCAAATGGCGTAAAGTTGTTTTAAAATTACAAACAACCCAAGTAGTTTCACCGGTATCTGATAATATGGGTAATGTCGTAAATACTAACCCGCAGGAAAGTATTACAAGCCAAATTAATCAAGCGGTTTCTTACGGCCAAGATACCCAAGAGGCTTTAAGGAAAATGCAGGAAGAACAGGCCAAAGCCGCTATGGCAGCAGAACAGGCCGAAGTAGCCGCGCAAACTGAAGCAGCAACCCAAGCTAAACAAGAACAAGCAGCGCAAACAGTTGCCCCGGTTGAAGAACCGGCCGCTCAAACCCCGGCTGAAGTTCCCGCACAAGAGGAAGCTGCCCAGCAACCGGCTCAGACAACTGAACAATCTAACGCAACTGAGCAAAAATAAATAATTATTTTTAGATAAACAAAAACCCCTGCTTATTATTTTAAAGCAGGGGTTTTGTATATAAAAAGATTAGAATTGTGTGTGGACAATATAATAATGAAAATTACCGTTACTATAAGAATATTGCCCACCTAGAGAAAGGCATTGTTTTTGTTTTCTCTCATCGTTTGCAATACAATATAGTATAGTATTATTTCTACTAAATTCTAATCGAGCATTGCGAGGATTCTGTAATTGACAAAAATAAGATGCACATACCCAATCATTATTTGGAAAATTTAGTGAAAGTAAATTTAAATCTGTTGCGAAACTGCCATTAGCAAGTTCATATTCAGTTTGAGCAGTAAGCAATGCTCGCGCTTGGAGAAGCGCTTCTTGCATTTCCGATTTGCCAACTGCTTTTTGGTATTGAGGCACGGCAATAGCCGCCAAAATACCAATAATAAGAACTACGACAAGTAATTCAATTAAGGTAAAACCTTTTTTGTTGAATATTTTTTGTGTCATAAATGTTTTTTCTCCTAATTTTTATAAAACTTTACAAATTTCATTTTATTTTTTTTTTTTTTGAAAATCAAGTTTTTCAATTTTCCGTCGTAAGAGATATATCCTATCTTTTGTTTTTGCAAAAAAAGAGTAGCAAAAAAATTATTTTTACGAAGTAAAAATAAAGTATTTTGTAGGAAGAAGAATTACAAGAATAAATATCCCCCCGCTTTGCGGGGGGGGGATATTTATTTTATATTTTAGTGCTATATTTGATTATTAGGATTTTACGCGGTTCTATGGGTTGCGTGCCAAATAAAATTTTTGCTTTGTTTGGCAAAGTCATCTTTACCTTTTTATCGGAAGTATTAACAATTAAAGTGTAGTAATAATTTTTATAAAACCAAGTTCTGTTTTCAAGATGTTTTGGCAAGGTAAAGGGGGGATTAATTTCTTTACCCTTATCCATAAAATAACTGAATTTTTTTATTTCTTTTAAAGTCTTTTTAAGGGCTTGCCAAGTTTCGGGGGAATATTTATCAAGGGTATTATTATTGTGATTATAAATAAAGTAAAATAACCCGTTTGCTCCGTTTACAATGCCGTGCCAGGACATAAATTTAATTTCTTCTTCTGTGGGAAAGCGTCCGATTCTATCATTATCAGGGCGGTATTGTTTAAAATCTTTCCAATTAAAAGCCTGAACAACACCCCAAAAATCTGTTTTAGGTTCTAATTTTGCTTTAGCAAGGGCAAGTTGTTTGCCAAAACTGTTTAAATCAAGGTGCGGCACAGGATACCAATCAACCATTAAAACATCTGCGATATTATAATAATTAAGGCGTGTTTTGCCTTGGCCTATAACAAGGGCTGTCGGGGCATTTTGTAAAGAACTTTTAACCTCTTTATTGGTTTGTTTTACTTTTGTAGGGTCAATTTTATTAACATCCGGTTCATCGTAAAGATACCAAGCTAAAACAGGCCAAGTGTTTGCTTCTTTTATTTGTTCTTCCGTTTTAATATTTGTCGGGAAGAAAAGCGCTTTCATACTGTATTTTTTAGCGGACTTGGCAAGATTTTTCAGGGTGTCAAAATCTTTTTTATAAGTCTGAAAGCAATTAAAGCCGGCTTTTTTAACGGTTTTAATATCTTCATCTGTATCTACGCCATACATACAAAGAGGGGTTGCTAAAGCATAGCAACTTAAAAATATAAAACAACTGAGTATTGATATTTTACGATACATGGCTATCCTTTATAAACGCGCGTTTTGCGGTTTTTAAAATAATTTCTAAATCTAAGAAGAAGCTTTGATTCTTTATATACCAAACATCATAAGCAAGGCGTTTAAAAGCGGCATCAAAGATTTCCTCATTTAAAGCGTCCTTTTCAACAACATTTACGACAGAATAATTAGGCGGTGCCTTAAAATTGAGTTGCGCCCAACCTGTAAGGCCGGGTTTAACGATATTTCTGACTGCGTGGCTTGGCACATATTTATTTAAAATATGGTTATCTTCTTTACCAAGCGGGCGCGGGCCGACAATAGAAATATCACCTTTCAAAATATTTAAAAGCTGGGGCACTTCATCAAGCCTGAACCTTCTTAAAACAGAACCGAGTTTTGTTATAGTTTCCGTTCCCGGCTTCATAGTCCTGAATTTATAAATATAAATATCTTTTTCCATCTTGCCTACGCGTTGTTGTTTAAAAATGGGGTCAAATCTATCAATAATTTTTATCAAAACATATACAAAGGCCATTATGGGTAAAAAGAAAGGCAGCAAAACTATCGCAAAAGCAAAATCTACCATACGCTTAATTATGTGGGATATATTGCTATTTCTTCTTTGCGCTATACCGCGCAGTAGCCACATAGTATCTTTTACCCCTTCTTTAGGAATACGCTTACACACATCTTCAAACATAACTAAATCGGTGGTTAAAAGATAACCTTTCATTAAAAATTTTTGGGCAATAATATCCCAAGAAGCACTATCTTGTTTAAATAATTTGCTAGCAATTAAAATTTCATCAATATCTTCCGGGTAATCAATATCTGCTTGGGCTGTTTCATATTCGCCGATGATATTATAATGGACTGAATTAGAAATTTCCCTTTTGATTGCATTTATAGTGCGGCTTTTGCCAAAAATTAAAATATTTGTTTTACTAAAGGCAAATTTTGAATAAATTTTGCGGGATAAATAAGTCCAGCAGAAATATAAAATAAATACACTAAGCAAAATCACTTTGGGTGTGGCAATATTTAAAACCGGTGCTACGAAATAAATAAAGGCTGCGGAGGATAAAAGGGAAATAACAAAAGCAAGCAAAATATTTTTATAATCGGTGCGGCTTTTTCTAAGTAAATTTAAATCGTAAAAGGAAAAAATATCAAGCATAACAGAAATTAATAAGAAAAGCGGCACAAGTATTTGGCAATTTTGGAAAAAAGGCGTTGGGTTTAAGGCGCCGTGTCTAAGCATAACGATTAAGGCAATTAGAGCTAAATAAACAATAAGGTCTAGCAGAAAAAGAATAAATCTTGTCATAAAACCTCCATAGTTTCAAGCATTTCCTTTAAACCTGTTTCTAAAGTATATTTAGGTTTAAAACCGGCAGCAGTTATCTTTGAGATATCTGCAAAACTCTCTTGAATATCACCTAGTCTTGCCGGGGCAAAATTAATTTGTGCTTTATAGCCAAATAAATTATTTAGAATTTCCACAAGTTCAAGCAAAGTATAATGGGCGCCTGCGGCCACATTGTAAACTTCGCCTTTATCCAGGTTAAGTGCGGCAAAAATATTGGCACGCGCTATATCTTTGACAAAAACGAAATCGCGCGTTTGTTTGCCGTCGCCAAAAATTGTTAAGGGTTGTTTTTTTATAAAACAGTCCACAAATTTGGCAATAACCGCGGCATAAGCACTGTTTGGGTTTTGGCGCGGGCCAAAAACATTAAAACAACGCAAGGTGGCAGTCGGTAAATTATAAAGTAAATTATAAATTTTTAGCATTTCTTCGCCTTGTAATTTGCTTAAAGCATAGGGACTTTGACAAGCAGGAATAGCACTTTCAGAACAAGGGGGCAAATTTTTATCCCCGTAAATTGCGGCCGAAGAAGATAAAACTATTTTTTTTGCTTTAATTTTTTTAGCAAATTCTAAAATATTTAAGGTTCCTTGTGTATTGATAAAAAATGTTTCTTGCGGGTTTTCCACACTTTGCGGAACGGAAATTTGCGCTGCTAAATGTAAGATATAGTCAATATTTTTCGGAAGTTTTTCTAAATCGGCTTGATTTGTGATACTCCCATTAATAAAGACGATATTTTTTTTAATATCTTCCAAATTGTTTAAATTACCGCTTAAAAGATTATCAAAAATAATGACTTTTTGGCCGTTTTCTACTAATAAACGGGCTATATGCGAGCCTATAAAACCGGCCCCGCCTGTTATAAGCCAAGAAAAAGTCCCCTTAATATCCATATTTATATTTTAGCATTTTATTAAATGATATAATATGCTAATGAGTAAAGTTTATCAAAATTTAATTGTAGGGGCCGGTATAAGCGGGGCTGTTTTAGCGCGTCTTTTGGCGGAAAACGGCCAAAAAGTGCTGCTGATAGATAGGCGTAATCATATCGGCGGTAATTGCTATGATTATTTTGATGAATATGATATCTGCGTTCATAAATACGGCCCGCATATCTTTAGAACTTATAGCGAGCAGGTTTGGCAGTTTTTATCGCGCTTTACCGCTTGGCATAAATATACCCACAAAGTGCGTGCCTGTATTGACGGCAAAGAAGTGCCTATACCTTTTAATTTTACCGCGATAGACAGTTTGTTTGACACTCAAAAAGCACAAATTTTTAAAGAAAAATTAGTTAATATTTACGGCGAAAATAAAAAAGTTCCCATTTTGGAACTTAAAAAATCTAAAGATAAAGATTTACAAGAACTATCCGCTTATATTTATGAAAAAGTTTTTTATCACTATACTTTAAAACAATGGGGTTTTAAGCCGGAAGAACTTGGCGGGGATGCCCTTGCCCGAGTGCCTGTTTATACCGGTTATTATGACGGCTATTTTACCGAAAAATACCAAGCCATCCCGGCGCAGGGTTATACAAAGATGTTTGAAAATATGCTAAACCACCAAAATATTGAAATCCGCTTAAACACAGATTTTAAAGATTTAAAAGATATCAAGTATGAAAATTTATTTTACAGCGGTGCTATTGATGAGTTTTTTGATTATAAACTCGGCCCTTTGCCTTACCGCAGTTTAAATTTTGAATTTAAAACTTTAGAACAGCAAAAATTTCAAAGTGTTTCCGTAGTCAATTACACCGGTAAAGAAGCCTGGACCAGAATAACGGAATTTAAGCATTTTTTAAGTAAAAAAAGCCCCAAAACCACTCTTGCTTACGAATACCCCGCCGCTTTTGAAATAGGTAAAAATGAAAGATATTATCCTATCCCTAAAGCGGAAAATGAAGATTTGTATAAAAAGTATTTAGAACTTGCTTGGAAGGAAAAAAACATTTATTTTATCGGCCGCCTTGGCGAATATAAATATTATGATATACAAAATGCTATTATGGCTATGTTTGAATTTGCCAAAAAAGTTTGCTGTAAATAGCAAGCAAGAGCGAAATTTTATACAATATTATAAATATGAAGACTTATTGTTATTTAATATTTGCTTTTTTGGTTCTTTTTGCTTCTCTTGCTTTTGGCGGTAGCGAACCTTGGGGCCTTTTGGTATTTAATTTAACTTGTATTTCGCTTAGTTGGTTTATTTTGTATAAAAGGCATCATTTTTTCTATACTTCTCTTTCAAAAACAATTTTAACTTTGCTCGGCTTTATTATTTTGCTTAGTCTTTTTCAACTGTTAAATCAGCATAATTTTATACAAAAACCAAGTTTTTTACCTTTTACTTTATGCCGTTATTATAGTTTGGAAGGGCTTTCTTTGCTGTTTTCCTTATCCTTATTTTATTTCGCTTTAACCCAAATAATAGAGAGAACAAAAGAAATAAAAACAATGGCCCTTATTTTGACAATAGGGGCTGCTATTATAAGTTTAATCGGAATTAATTGGCAAAAGGGGGAATATATTAATATTTTGAAAGGTGTTTCAATGTTTTCTTCCTTTGGTCCTTTTGCTAGCAGAAATAATGGCGCCCAGTTCGTTATGGCGGGGTTTTTTATTTCCCTTTTATTATGGCTACCGCATTTTATTTTAGATATCAAACACCGTTTACCTAATAAAAATGTATGGTATTTAACCCTAAGTGCTATTTTGTTTATAGGGGTATTTTTTGCCCACTCCCGCGGAGGAGTTATTGCTTTATTTTTAGGTTTATTTACTATATTTTTTATGGGCATTTTATGCTTACAAAAGGATAAAAAGCGCAAAATTATACATTTACTGCTTACAGTTTTAGGTTTTGGCGGTATAATTTTTCTGATAACTCAGTATAGTTCTTATATGGGACTTAGGGAATTTGGCACTTTTTCTGATAAATCAAGACTTTTATTATATGGTTCTGCCTTTGATATGCTAAAAGATTTTCCGTGGACCGGGGTTGGTTTTGATGCTTTTAGTGCGGCTATTGATGCTTATTTAAAGGTTTCGTTAAAGGGCTTTCCAAGATATTTACATAGTGATTGGCTGGAATTATTATTAAGTTTCGGTTATGTTTACGGCACAATAATTTTTGTATTTATCGGGCTAATTATACTTAAATTGTTTAAGTTATTTAAGAATTTAGAGCCTAAAAAGCAGGTTCGTTTAGCAATAATTTGTGGCGGCTTTGTGGGCTTTTCTTTTACAGCAGCAATAGATTTTCCCTTTCATTTGCCTGCCTGCGCGCTTTTATTCTTTTGTCTTTTAATTTTTGCGAGTGCTGGTTCCTTTGATACCCATATAATTAAATCAAAATTATATTTTCCTGTTAAAATTGCGCTTCTTGTGATAAGTTTGGGTTTACTTTTTGCCAATGTCCAATACTTTAGAACTTGGCGCAGTTTTGTATTTGCCAAAAAATTAAGCCCCAAAACGCAAGTGGAGCATCTTTCAAAAGATATAAATACATATCCTTCCCCGGTATTTATAAGGAGAGTCCTTTTGGTAAATTATAAAACTTCGTTAAGTAAAGATTTGTCAGAAGAAGAACGCCAGGAAGTAAAGGAAAACACTCATAATTTAGCTAAAGAATATTTACAAAAATATCCAAAGGATAGGCAAATATCCCAATTCTTTGTAATTACCAGATAATTTTAGTATAATATAATTATGTTTAGAAAAGTTAATATTATATTTATTACTTTATTTATTATATTAGCCGGCTGTAATAATAAGGCTAATGTAAAAAATAAAGTCGTCAACTCCAGCGCTAAAGATATAGCCGCTGAAATTGCTTCCTTAAGAGAATCGTCCGACTATTTTTTACAACCGGGCGATTTAGTAGAATTACAAGTTTATAAAGAAGAAGATATGGATAGAACTTTAAGAATATCCAGCCAAGGCACAATAGCTTTCCCTTTAATTGGTAATATTAAAATTGCAGGTTTAAATATAAGCCAGGCAGAAAATAAGGTTGAAGACCGCCTAAAATCCTATCTAAAAAATCCCTCCGTATCTATTTTGATTAAGGAATATGCCAACAAAACTTTATATGTTTTAGGCCAGGTAAAAAAACCTTCCTCTATACCTATACCGCCGGAAAAAAATATGACTTTGCTTGAAGCTATCACTTCCGCAGGCGGGTTTACGGATATTGCCGCAGTTTCCAAAGTTAAAATATTGCGTATGGAAAAAGGCGTTCAACGCTCCATAGAAGTTGATGTGAGCCAAATTACTAAAGACGGCAAAAAACAACTCGATATCACTTTAAAACCCGGTGATGTTGTGTTTGTTCCGCAAAGTTTATTCTAATTTAACAGGTAGTGTATTTATGGAAAATAATGATCAAGAAGCAACTTTAGATTTATCTTTATTTTTGGAGGCTATTTTAAAGCATTGGCGTTTGATTGCCTTTATTGCTTTTTTTGGCGTTTTGGGCGCAGTTCTTATCAATACCTTAATGCAACCGCGTTATAAAGCCTCTGTTTTAATGATGATTGACAGGGAAAATTCCGGTAGAATTGAACAAACGACTTTTGGTTCTTGGACCAGCGATGAAGACTACTACCGCACCCAATATCAATTACTTGAAACAAGAACTTTACTTGAAAAAGTTTATCAAGATTTAAACCTTTCCGAAGTGCCGGAATTTGCCGGCAGCTGGAAGAGTTTAAAAGGTGCTCTTAAAATAGAGCCGCTTACCCGTTCAAGACTTTTAAATTTAACAATTTCTTCTTATGATCCGCAGCTCGCAGCTAAAATTGCAAATTATTTAGCCAAATCTTTTACCGAGCAAAATGTTAAAAATCGCCTTTCTATGGCAACAGAGGTTATAACCGCTTTAGAAGCAACCGAGCAAAGCCCCGAACAAAAAGAACTTTTAAATTCTTTGCCGCAAATTATTAATAGTGATTTTATCAAAGGCCTTAAGAGAGAGGAAATGGAAACTTCCAGCCAACTTTCTTTATTGCTTGGTAAATATACCGATAATCACCCCGAAGTTATTGCTGTCAGAAAGAAACTTGACGCTATACAGAAAACTATTGATAGAGAAACAAAAAGACTTTTACAAAGTATTAAAATTGATTTATCCGGTCAATTTTCCGCAAATAATATTCGCATAATTGACGAGGCCGTTGCTCCTAAAAATCCTTACCGCCCGCGCAAAGTTTTTAATATTGCTATCGGCCTTTTGGCAGGTGTTTTACTTGGTATTCTTATAACTTTCCTATTGGAATTTTTGGACCAAACAACAAAGACTGCCAAAGATATTGAAGATAAATTTAAAATACCTTTACTTGGTTTTGTTCCGCATGAAAAGCAGAAAAAAGGTTTTGACGACTACAAAATTATGCTTAAAGAAGGCAATGTCTTAACGGCAGAAAATATTAGAAATATTCGCACAATGCTAAGTTTTTCCTTAAATGCAAATCAAATTAAAACTTTACTTATTACAAGTTCTTTACAGGGGGAAGGTAAATCCTTCTTCTCCTCAGCACTTGCGGCGGCTTTTGCACAAGTCGGCAAAAAAGTTTTATTGATTGACGGTGATTTAAGACGCGGCCGCTTACACAGAATTTTCAAACTTTCCAATGAAAAGGGCTTAAGTTCCCTTTGGGCTTCTGAAAATGCCATAGAAAAATTTGAAAATAATATCCAAGAAACAGATGTTAAAGATTTATATGTTTTAACTTCAGGTCCGCGCCCCGCAAATTCTTCAGAATTACTCAGCACCCCGCTTTTAAAGAATTTGATAGAAAAACTTACAAAATCTTTTGACTTGATAATTGTTGACTGCCCAGCTTCCTTACCGGTGGCAGATACATTTATTTGGGGTCAAATTATCCCGCAGGCGGTTTTTGCTGTTCGCCAAGGCAAGACACCTATTAAGAGTGCTATGTTTACCTTAGAGCGTTTAAAACAAGCCAATGTTAAAGTGCTTGGCGGTATTTTGAACGATTGCTATAAGACTGGGACTACTTACGGCGAATATGGGTATTACAGAAAGTATTATTCCGAAGATAAGTAATGTTTACTTCAGCTTTTGGGCTATTTTTAATTTTTTAGAAATTTCGGATACGCGGGGTTGCCACCCGCTCTAGGTATACCTCATTTCTAAAAAATTAAAACTATCTCCAAAATCCTCGTAAAATAATATGCTCTGTTTGGGTTAAATTTGAACCTAAAAAATCCTTGCAAAACCAATGCGCTTTGTTTAGTCGTATTTGAACCTGAAATTAAAATTTACTCAAAAATTATTGTCAAAACACATTTGCTCTGTTATACTGAATTTACCTAAAAAATTCCTTTAAAATAATTTGCTCTATATTCGTCATTCCCGAGTGCTTTTGTCGGGAATCTATTCCTATTATTTTATAGAATAAGTTTTTTAATAAATCTCTAACAGAGCGCTTGCGTATTTTTTTTTTTTTGATAAACTACTTTTATAATCTTAATCATTTAAAGAGGTAAAAGTATGAAAAACCGCGCTTTCACGCTTATAGAGTTATTAGTCGTTGTTTTAATAATCGGTATCTTGGCTGCTATTGCCGTGCCGCAGTATCAAAAAGCTGTTTTAAAAAGTCGTTTTTCTACTATAAAAAATATGGCAAGGTCTTTATTGGAAGCCGAAAAAGTTTACTATCTTGCTAATAATACTTATACCGGTTTTATTGATGATTTAGATATTTCTTTACCGACACCGATATCAACTATTCAAAAATCTAACGGACAAATTGATTATACATATTATTATGACTATTTTATGTGCACAACATTCTTTAATAAACAAAGTAATTTACAATGTTATTGCGCTATTGTAGATAAGAAATTAAATGAGTTAGTTGGTTTTGGTTATTTTAGAGCTTTACGTACGAATGACGAGTATTCCAGATGTATTGCTTTTACAAATAACACTAATGATATTTATCACGAGTTATGCGATAGCGAAACTGGTGGTAAAACAGAAGAAGGAATTGGTTATATTTACTAATAAATTACTTATTAATAATAACTAAAAGTTGACCGTTTGTGAAGGCAATTTCAAAATTATTTTTTAGGGCAATATTGCTTACTGCTGTTTGGCCTATCTTAAAAGTAGCATTTTGTAAGGTATATTTTAAATTTTTTAAAGTTAAATTCTTTGTTGTTCCCATTGGTATAAGACTTATTTTTGCGCCTTTTGGACAAGTAAATTTTGTGCTTTTTTTAATTGGGTAAATATCGCAAGTGCTTGTTTTAAAAATAATTTGCGTTTTATCAATATAATTAAAGACAGAAGAAAAATTGCTTAAAGTAAAATCAAGCCTGCCACCTTGAGCGCAAATAATTGTTATATTTGGCACTTTTAAATAACGCGCAAAATCAAGGCCCTTTTCTAAGTCGGTATTATCTTGGCGGGCAACTTTTAAAAGTTTTTCCTTGTCGATTTTATTTTTTGCTTTTGTTGAAATTGAATCTAAATCGCCTATAACTAAACTTGGCATTATGCCTGCTTTTAAAGCAGTATCTGCTCCGCCGTCAAGCGCCAAAATAAAATCGGCCTTTTTTGCGCAAGTTTTGATAAAAGTTTTATTTTCACTTTGCCCGTTTGCAATTATTAAGAGATTTTTGATTTTTGACATTTTTTATTCCTGTCCACTGCTATACTTAATAATACCAAATTTGTTAAAACACCGATATAAAACCCGTCAATTTGCGCAAGAAAAGTTTGACTTTTAAAAATATCCCACAAAGTCAAAAGAACAGCAGAAGTAATTACACTGAAAGTAAAAGTTTTATCAGATATTTTACGCGGGAAAATATGCCCCATAATCAAAGGCACAAGCAAGCAAGCAGACATATAAGAACCGAGCACAAACCAGATTTTTTTAAAACTTCCGTCAAAGAAAATACTTAAGCTGATTGCAAGCGCAGCAATAATAATAAAGAAAATTTGATTTGCCAAGAGTTTATTTTTTATTTTATTTTTAAGTAAATCATAAGCAATAGTGTTTGAAGCGATAAACAAAAAAGAATCAAGCGTGGATAAAATTACAGATAAAATACCCGCTACAAATAGCCCTTTTAGCCCGGCAGGGAGCAGCTGAATTGCGTAAATAAAATAGGAATCTTTTGGCGCAGCTTCCGGTATAAGCGCGCGCGCATAAAGTGTGCCGCCCGTCGTGCAAATATCAAAACAAAGCCAAATAAGCGTGCAAATCAAAATACCTTTTTTGGCAGTTTTGCCGTCTTTTGCGGCAAAACATCTTTGGTAAAAAGCAGGGTCAACTAAAGTTGCAAGCGCAATAAAACCCCATACCGCTAAATTAAAATAACTATGCCCGCCCGTGATAGAAAAATGCGCGGCAGGTAAACTTGCTTTTAAAAACGAAAGCCCGCCAAAAGTTTTAACAGAAAAAATAAGAACAAGTAAAACTGATAGACACATTACGCTAAACTGCACCGCGTCAGAATAAACCACCGCTCTAAGCCCGCCCCAACTTGCGTAAAGGCACACAAAACCAGTGCCAATAACCATACCCCAAAAAGTTGAAATCCCGAAACATAAATGTAAAAATACACCAAGACTTAAAACATAAGCAATAGGTAAAACATTAAAGAAAGTAAATACAGCACAAGTTTTGTGTGCTGTTTTGCCGAACATTTGCCCTGCCATTTCAGGCAGAGTTAAACTTTGGTATTTTTTAATTTTATCTACCATAAACAAAGCAAAAATAATATAGGCAATATACCAAAAAACACCTTGAGTTATAAAATTATAAATACCATAATTAAAAGTTATTTCGCTAACGCCAAAAATCCCGCCATACCAACTTGCGCCAAGTGTAGCAATAAATAAAGGTAAAGTAAGGCGCCTGCCCATCAGCATATAATCAATAAATTTATTTTTTTCTTTTTCTTCTTTTTTGCGTTTATAGTGCCCGTAAAGCACAAAAGCAATAGTTAAAAAAAGCACAAAGCCAAAGACAAAATAATCTGCCGTGCTAAAATAATCTAAAACTTTTATGCTATCTTTCATAAAAAAATAAAGGCCGTTCTTTTTTAAGAAGAACGGCCCAAGTTAAATTATTGCCAATTTATTAAGGTGGCGTAGGCCAAAAAGCCAAACGACATTAAGAACCATACCGCAATAAGCGGCAAAACAAATTTAAGCCACTTTTGATAGGTTATTTTGGCAAGGCCCAAAACCGCAATGGTAACAGGACTGGTGGGGATACAAAGATTTGTCCACCCGTCGCCGAATTGATAGGCAAGCACCATTGTTTGGCGGGTAATGCCGATTAAATCAGATAAAGGCGCAAGTAGCGGCATAGTCAAAACCGCTTTGCCCGAACCTGAAGGTATAAAGAAATTTATTATTGCCTGCATCACAAAAGCCGCCCAAGATGCAACGACCGACGGCAAATGGGAAATAACATTTGCCATAGAATGTAAACAAGTATCTAAAATGTGGCCGTTTTCGGCAATAATAATAATGGATGTTGCAAGAGCAAGTAAGAAGCAAATTTCCGCCATACCTCTTACACCGTCATAAAAAGCGGTGGTAGCCTCGCTAACGCTCATTTTGGCTAGTATTGCAGAAACAATACCAAGGCCCAAAAACAAAGCGGCAATTTCGGTTATATACCACTCATATTTTAACACGCCCACAACGAGCAAAACCATAGTAGCTAAAAACGCAAGCAAAACAAGTTTGTGGGAAAGTTTAAACTTTTCATTTTTGTTTGTATTTAAGTGTAGTTCTTTTGCTCTTTCTTTGTCATATTCATAAGTTAAACTTTTTTCAGGATGTTTTGTAATCATTCTTGCGTAAAGCATAACAAAAATAATTGCAATTAAAGTGGAAACTGCCCAAATAACAATTCTTAAAGTAAGACCTGAGTAAAGCGGCAACTCGGCAATACCTTGCGCAATACCAAGGGTAAAAGGGTTCATAAACGCGCTTGCAAAACCGGCGCCTGCACCGAGAAACGGTATTAACATACCAAGTGCGCTGTCATAGCCAAGGGATAAAGCAAGCGGCATAAAAATTGGTATAAAAATTAAAACCTCTTCACACATACCAAAAGTGGCCCCGCCAAGCGAAAACATTATCATAGTTAACGGTATAAAGAAAGTTTTTAGTATTTTATACTTTGTGAAATAAATACTTATATGTTTTATTGCGATAGTTATGGCTTTGCTTTTTTCCACAATCATAAAAGCGCCGCCGATTATCAAAAGAAAAGCAATAATTTCTGCCGTTTGGGTGCGTTCAAAAGCCTTCATAGGGGCTTTTAGCACATCAAAGGGAGTTTGGGGGGAAGATTCAATTTGGTGATAGGAACCTTCAACCAGGACGAGTCTGCCTTCTTCGTTTACAACTTTATCATATTGCCCTGCCGGTATAAACCAAGTGCAAAGGGCTGTTAGCACAACGATACTCAAAATAATGAGCGTAGTGTTAAACTTAAGTTTTTCCATCTGTTCTTGTGGGAACCTCCGTAATTAATTTTGTTTTTGTATCTATATATTTTATAAAATATGAATATAGTTTTGGTAAAATATTTTATGCTTTATATTGTTCCAACGCCTATCGGCAATTTGCAAGATATAACTTTGCGCGCTTTAGAAGTTTTAAAGCAGGCAGATTTTGTTTTGTGTGAAGATACCCGCCAAACAAAAAAATTATTAGATAATTTTGGTATTTCTACAAAGACTATCCGCTATCACGAAGGGGATAAATATTCCGTAGAAAACTGTTTAAATTTACTTAAAGGCGGTAAAGCATGTGCTTTGGTTAGCGATGCCGGCACGCCTTGCGTTTCCGATCCGGGCTGGCAACTTGTAAGACGGGCAAGAGAGGAAAATATAAAAGTTTGCGCTTTGCCCGGGGCAAGTGCTTTAACTTGTGCTTTAAGCGCCAGCGGTGTTGGCGGCGGTGGTTTTGTATTTTTAGGTTTTACCTCAAGAAAGCCGGGCAAAATTGTTAAACTTTTAAAAAGTTCTTTTGAACTTGAAAAACCAGTTGTGATTTATGAATCGCCTTACAGAATTATTAAATTTTTAAAATTGGTTAAAGAAAATTTCGCAGAAAATATAACTTGCGTTCTTGCGCGCGAGATTACAAAAACTTTTGAAGAATATTTAAGCGGAACTTTAGAAGAAGTTATAAAAAATCTTGAAGCCCGCAAAAAAATACTTGGCGAGTTTGTGGTTATTTTAGATGCTCGCACAGCACAGGCAAAACAGGAAGATAATGAAGAATCTAACGAGTGGTAAAGAAATAACTTTTGAAGAAATTTGCGCCCTTTTAAAACAAGGCAAATGTGTTGTTTTGCCTACTGATACCACTTATGGCCTTATTGCTTGGACGGGGGCAAAAAATGCTCTTGAAAATTTAAATATTGCTAAAGCAAATCCCCAAGCAAAACCGCCGCAAGTTTTATGTAGTTTTGATCAGGCCTTAAAATATGCCGATTTTGATGAAAGAGCTTTAAAAGTGGCAAAAACTTTTTGGCCCGGTGCTTTAACTTTAGTTCTAAACACTTCGTCCTTTGCCAAAAGTTTTTTGCCAAGTCAGACTATCGGGCTAAGAGTGCCAAACAATGATTTGCTTTTAAAAATAATGGCAAAACTTGGCGCAGGCCTTTTTGCCAGCAGCGCCAATATTCACGGCCGGGGCTATATACCCGATTTAAAACTTATAACAGAATTTTTTGCTCCTCAAGAAATTGCTATAATAGAGGGTATCAGTTCGGGTAAATCTTCCTCCGTAGTGGATATGACGAAAACAGAACCCGTTTTTTTAAGAGAAGGGGATATTACAGAAGAAGATTTAAAAAAAATTTTATAATTTTAAAATAATTTGTTAGTATATATTAAGAAGGATTTTTTATGACATTTAATATAATTGTAGTAATTTGTTTAATTTTACTTGTTTGCTTGTTTAAATTTTGTAAATATAGTGCGCAGAAGCAATTTTTAAAAGAATCTCAAAATAAAGACCGCCGTATAAGTTATTTAAGAAGAGCGATTGAGAATATTGCTTTTAAATACCGTCAGGAAATGCACTTAAACGAAAGCAAATCAAAATTTATGTTTATGGTTGCCCACGATTTAAGGCAACCGCTAACTGCCGTTCAGGGGTATACCACAATGCTTTTGGAAGATTGTAAAGATGAACAGGAAAAGAAAATTTTACACACGCTTGAACACTCTTCCGCCCACATGGGCACTTTGCTGGCTGATTTGGTGGATGCCTCAATTTCCGCTTCGGGCCATTTAAAAATAAATCCCTATAAATTTGTTTATAATAAACTTATTGACGAAATTTGCGAGCAATATTATATTATTGCGCAGAAAAAGGGTCTTATCTTGCGTAAATTAGATTCTCCCGTAAATATTGAAATTTACGGTGATAGGGAACGCCTTTCCCAAGTTTTAAATAATTTGATTGCCAATGCTATTAAGTTTACTAATGCCGGTGGTATAGTGGAGGTAAGTTATCATGTTGAATCCGGCCGCCTTAGAACTTTTATCCGCGATAATGGAAAGGGTATTGTCCATGTGGATAGGGTTAAAATTTTTGAAAAATTTAATCAAGCAGAAGCCCTTGATGACGAGCATAAATCCCTTGGCTGGGGGCTTGGGCTTTCTATCGCTCAGGATATTATTTCCGCCCATAAAGGTATTATTTGGTCGCAAAGCACAGGGCTTAACAAAGGCACTTTATTTTGGTTCTCCTTGCCTTTAAACCCGAATATGCCCGCCCCTGAAGTTAAGACGAGCAAACAGTAATTTACAAGAAAATCTTTTTTATTGCAAAAGTAAGGTCATCCATATCAAAGGGCTTATATAAAGTATCATCCGCCCCGATTTGTTTGATTTGTTTGTTTAAAGATTCCTCGTTCATCGCTGTTACAACGAGGATTTTTATTTGCGGAAAATCTTTTTTTAATTTCCTTAAAATATCTATTCCGTTTTCATCGGGATAGAACATATCAAGCAAAATTAAATCCGGCTTAATATTATTTTGAAGCAGTTTAAATAATTCTTTAGAGCCGCTTGCCGTGCCGATAACTTCATAATTAAAACTTTCAAGAGCTTGCTTAATGCTAACTCTTAAAACGGCAGAATCATCTACGATAATAATTTTTTTCATTTTATTGTAGCGGCGGTTTTTTGTGCCCAATCTAAAAGTTCTTCTGTCTGTTTTTTAGAGGGTGTTTCCGCGTAAATTCTAAGTTTGGGTTCTGTGCCGGATGGGCGCAGTAAAACCCACTCGCCTTTATCAAAAGTAAGTTTTATCCCGTCAGTCATAGAAATATTTTTTACGCTGTAAAGATTTAAGATTTTTTTAGGTAATTTCTTTTTAAACTTTTCATTAAAACCTGTTTTATCAAGTTCTTTAGTTAACTCAAAATCTCTTCTTAAAAACACGCTATTGCCATATTCTTTTTGAACTTCCTGGCAAAGTTGGCTTAAAGATTTTTTGGTGTTTGCCATAATTTCCATAATAAAGAGGGCAAAAGTTATTGCATCTCTTTCCGGCAAAAGGCCTTTAAAGAAATACCCGCCCGATTCTTCAGCACCGAAGGCAATATCTTCAAAAAGGCTTTTTTCCGCAATATTTTTAAAACCTACCGGCACTTCTTCAAAATTAAGATTGTATTTCTCGGCAATTCTTTTCGTTAGATAACCCATAGAAACGCTTTGAACAACACTGCCTTTTAATTTTTTATTTTTGACCAAATAATCTAAAGCAACGGCAGATATTAAGCAAGGGCTTATATATTTGCCTTTTTCGTCAATAAAGGCAATTCTGTCGCCGTCGCCGTCAAAGGCCACACCCATTAAGCATTTTTTGCTCACAACAGTCTTTTTTAAATCGGTTAAATTGCTTTCCTTTGGTTCCGGGGCAATACCGCCGAAAGTCGGGTCAACTTCGCTTCTTAAAGCGATAACTTTTTTATCGCCTAAAATTTGTTCAAGATAAGTGCTTGCGCTGCCATACATATAATCAACGGCAATTTTGCCTTTAAGAGTCGCAATCTTTTTTAAATTTACTTTAGAAGAAATATATTTAAAATAATTTTTTTGTAAACCCTTTGTCGCTTGGACATTGTGGCCCGGAATATACATAACAGCTTTTTGATATAAAAGTTCTTCAATCTCTTTTGTTAGTTTAGAAGACATCGGCGCGCCTTCAAGTTTTATTTTTATGCCGTTATAATGGGGGGCATTATGGCTGGCGGTCACCATTATAGAAATCCACACTTTTGTTGCGCTCAAAGCGCTCATCAAAGGGCTTGGCACAGGGGCATCTAACAAAACAACATCAAGTTTATTTAGTTTTAAGATACTTGCTATATCAGAGGCAAATTTTTCCGATAGAAACCTTCTGTCATAACCAACTGCAACGAGATTTGTTTTATCTTCCATATTAGAAGGCATATTTACATTTATAAATTCTGCCAAGGCTTGCGCCATAGCTCTAACATTTTCAAAAGTAAAATCCCACGCGATTATTCCGCGCCAGCCGTCTGTTCCGAAATGAATATTTGCCATAAAATAAACTCCCTATCTTCTAAAATTTAAAGTGGAGGCGGCGGGATTCGCACCCGCGTCCAAACAACCTTATAACTCACTTACTACAGGTTTAGCCTTGGTTTTGTAGTAAAGCCGCGTGCCCAAGGCTGCTGCTGCTTTACTTGTTTAATTTGTCTTAAGCGGGATTAGGCTAAACGAACCTTTCCCACAGCAGACGGATTCTTGACCGATTGCTTTTGTATACCGTCAATACAAAAGCTTCGGGTTTAGGCTGTTGCCCAAACGTTATTGTTGTAGTTGTTGCCAACTATTGTTGTGGCCCTATTTTAAGCGGCCTGGCCAACCGCTACCTGCAAGCAAGCCTCAGAGTTATCTGTCAAAACTAGTCGCCCCCGAGTTTGCTGTGTATATCAAGCATATCAAATTTTTTTGTGCTTTTGCAAATGTAAAGATATTAAAATCGTTCCTGCGAGTATAACTGCTATAACTAAAAGCGATAGCCATATCGGCAAATGTATCACGCTTGAAAGCACCATTTTTAACCCCACAAAAGCCAAAATCAAAGCAATGCCGTATTTTAAATATTCAAATTTGTTTGCCATACCGGCCAGTAAAAAGTATAAAGAGCGAAGACCTATAATTGCAAAAATATTAGAGGTATAAACAATAAAAGTATCTTGCGTTATTGATAAAACTGCCGGTATAGAATCAAGCGCAAAAATAAGGTCGCTACCCTCAATAACAAAAACGCAGGCAAGCAGTGGCGTGGCAAAAAGTTTGCCGTTTTCTTTAGTAAAAAAATTATCACTATCGTAATTATCTTTAAAAGGGATAATCTTTTTAGCAAATTTTAAAAGTGGCATTTGGCTTAAATCTTTTTTTTCTTCTTCTTTATGGGTAAGCATTTTAATAGCTGTCCAAATAAGAAAAGCGCCAAAAATATAAATCATAAAACTAAATGTTGTTATCAGTTTAACGCCGACAAAAATAAATATAAAGCGCATTATAACCGCGCCCAAAATGCCCCACAAAAGCACTTTTGGCTGGTATTCCCTTGGCACAGCAAAGAAGGAAAATATCATAATAAATACAAACATATTATCAATAGAAAGCGAATATTCTATAAGATAACCTGTTATATATTCAAGTGCTTGCGTGCTACCGTGAACAAACCATATAGCCCCGCCGAAAACTAAAGCAAGCGAAACCCACGCCGCCACCATAGTAAGAGCTTCTTTTATGCTCACTTTTCCGTGATGTTTGTTTAGCACCACTAGGTCAATGAAGAGGGCTATAACGACTACCACCCAAAAAACTATCCAAAGGGTCAAATGATTCATAAAATATATTATATAAAAATTGGGGCTTCGGCTTTTTGGTAAATTTTAATTTTTTTAAATTTCGGATACACGGGCTTGCCAGCCGCTCGGGGTATACCTCATTTAAAAGAAAAGTTAAAATTTCCTCAAAAATCCTGTGCCCTGATATGCTGTATTTAGTCGTATATAAACTAAAAATCCTCGCAAAATTATTTGCTCTGCTTGGCTTAGTTTGAACCGCAAAAATCCTGGCAAATTCATTTGCTCTGCTTTAGCAAATGTGGCGACAAAATTTTATTATTCGTCATTCCCGAGTGTCTTTGTCGGGAATCTCGTCCTATTTTTAATTTATCTTCTTTTATTATCTTATTTGATCTGTTTAGTTTTATTATCTGTCAGTTTTTTTGTTTGCTTATTTTTTTGCTAAAACTCGCACAAAATTGAATTTTTATATCCAAGCCACCAACTCGTAAAAAAACAAGTTTAATAGGAAAAGGCTTTGTTTTTTTACTCGGACATGGCTGGCTTGTTGGGATATAAAAATATTCCAATTTTGTAAACGCTCCATAAAGCAAAAAATAAGCAAACGGGGAGATAAAAGACAAAATAAAAACAAACACTCCATATCGCCGCAACCAATAAAACGGGATAGAGAAAGACAAAACTTAAAATTTGACGGGAAAATTTTATAAACAATTTGCCGAGGAAAAGTAATGGAAAAGTGGAGATGATTGGTTTAACTAAAGCCTATTAGGATATAGATACCAACTGCCATTTATTTTTCCTCCGTTTGTTTCTGTATTGCATAATTTATGGGC
Organism: Elusimicrobiaceae bacterium; assembly: GCA_045612285.1. Taxonomy (GTDB): domain Bacteria; phylum Elusimicrobiota; class Elusimicrobia; order Elusimicrobiales; family Elusimicrobiaceae; genus Proelusimicrobium. The sequence goes on along the minus strand of JAZKYS010000031.1, from coordinate 26,316 downwards.
GTTAGGATCATTTTCTATAGCATTATATGCAACACAATATGTTAAACCATGAGAAATTACATAAGCCATAGATAGGTTGTTTATAAAGCAACCAACATATTTTTCAGAAGTAGTGCCTATAAGATCGCATCTTATATTATTTGGAATACTAACATCTAAGACATCTGAAGAAGAAGGCCATTGGCCGTTTGATAAAGTGTATGCTTGAGCTGCTCTATATAGACTATTTGTAATTGGTTTTAAATTGTTATATCTTGTTTTTAAAACAGCATATTGATATTGCGGCACGGCAATAGCAGCTAAAATACCGATAATTAAGACAACTACAAGTAATTCAATTAAGGTAAAACCTTTTTTTGATTTCATATTATTTTCTCCCGTATTAAAAGACTAAGCGGAGTAGATTCCAAACAAAAACATTTTGGAATGACGATTTTATTGTTGTTAATTGTCATGCTGAGGAGTTTTTGCTCAGCATCTATCCTATTTTTAATATAATCAAATTTTATTTTTTTTTTTTTGAAAATCAAGTCAATTTTTCAGACGAAAAATGCGTTAATTTCCCGTCTGAAAAAACGAGTTGCTTATTTTTTTTTTTTTGATAAACTACTTTTATCAATTTTAATCATTTAAAGAGGTAAAAGTATGAAAAACCGCGCATTTACGCTTATAGAGTTGTTAGTAGTTGTTTTAATTATCGGTATTTTAGCTGCTATTGCTTTGCCAAAATATCAACTTGCAGTTGATAAAAGCCGTTTTGTAGAATTAATTGGCCTTGGCAATTTTGTGCATGATGAGCAAGAAGTTTTTTATTTAGCTAATGGCCGTTATGCCGATAATTGCGAAGAATTGGGTATTCCTACCCCTGCCGGATACACTTTAAATGAAAGTAAAACAATTTTTGTAAATGAAGATAAAAGGATGTATTTACGCTGTGCTACAAAAAATGGCGGAATAGTCCCTAATGGCACAACAGCTTATTGGTATCCCAAAGATTATTCTCATTTAGTTGCCTATGAAAGAGGTTTAGCTTTCCCAGGTGAATCTAGGCTTAAGTTTGCAAATCTAAGATGGTGCTACTTTGGCGAGCAAGGGACCTACGAACAAAAACTTTGCGAGGCTGTTTGCGGTTCTGCTGCAAGTTATGATTCCTGCTATTTCGGCCTAAAATAAAACCTTTTTCTAAAAAAGCTTTAGCAATTACCTCTAAAACGGTGGGGCTTTTTTGCTACGCTAAATTTTGATAAAATATAAATAATGGAGATTTTAAGTTTTGAGGTTTTGCCCTCCACCAATACTTATGCTTGCCAAAATTTTGACACTCTTGCTGACGGTCAAATTGTTCTTGCCAAAACGCAAACAGCAGGCCGCGGCAGAAAGGAAAGAGTTTGGCTTTCCCAAGATGGCGGGCTTTATTTTAGTTTAGTAGTAAAACCGCAAAACTTTAAAATTGATTTTTTAGGTTCTTTAACACAGACAATGGCTTTAAGTGTTTGTAAAACTTTACAAAGTTTAGGCGCAAAAGCCGTCTTAAAATGGCCCAATGATATTTTGTGCGAAGGCAAAAAAATTTGCGGTATTTTAAGCCAGGCAGTTTTTAAAGAAGGCAAACTTTCAGGCGTAGTTATTGGTGTTGGCGTAAATATAGCGCAAAGCAAAATTGATAGCCCAAAACCTGCTGTTTCTTTAAAAATGCTTGGTATTAAAGCAAAGGAAAGTGAAGTTTTAGAAAGTATTTTTAATAACTTTTACACTTACTATCCAAAAGTTTGCCAAAGCGGTTTTAAAGCGATAAAAGAAGAATTTTTAAATAATTTCCCGTTTATAAACAAGGAAATTAAAATAATTAAAGAACAGGAACAGATTTTAGGCATTTGCCACGGCCTAGACGACAAGGGGCAATTGCTGATAGGCAGTAAAGTTGTAAATATAGGTGATATGGAGTAAAAGTATGGAATTACTTGGAAAAGGTCTTGAGTTAATGGTTATGGGTATGGGGATGGTTTTTTCCTTCCTGATAATCTTACTTATTGTTATGAAAGTTTTGGCAGTTATGGTGAAAGTTTTAAATAAATATTTCCCGGAACCGGTTGCCAAAGTCCAAACAGTTGCGCAAAAAAGCGACGATAAAATTAAAAAAGTTTTGGCAATTGCCTTAGCTAAACATTTTGCAAAATAGGAGATAAGAAGAAAATGAAAAAAATAAATTTTATGTTAACCGCCTTTAGAGACGGCTTCCAATCAGTTTACGGCACAAAAGTCAGAAGCGAGGATTTCTTGCCCGCAGTTGTAGCCGCCAAAGAAGCAGGTGTTATGCACTTTGAAAGTGCAGGTGGCGCAACCTTCCAATCAGCCGTAATGTTCAATAATGAAAACCCTTATGATGTTATGGACGCTTTTAGAAAAGCCGTCGGTCCGGAAGTTAACCTTCAAAGTTTAGCTAGAGGCGTTAATGTTGTCGGTCTTAACTCACAACCTTCCGATGTTATTAAACTCCACGCAAAAACTTTTAAAAAACACGGTCTTACAACAGTTAGAAACTTTGATGCTTTAAATGATGTAAACAACCTTATTTACAGCGGTAAATGTATTAAAGAAGCAGGCCTTAAACACGAAGTTACAATTACGATGATGTCCCTTGCCCCCGGTTGGGATAAAACAGGCAAATATCATACCCCAGCTTTCTACGAAGGCGTTTTAAAAAATATTTTAAAGAGCGGTATTGAATTTGACAGCGTTTGCTTTAAAGATGCTTCAGGCACTTCCACCCCGCAAACTGTTAGAGAAACAATTAAAAGAGCAAAAAAGATTTTACCGCCGGAAGTTAAAGTAGTTTTCCACACACATGAAACTGCTGGCACAGGTATTGCTTGCTATCTTGCTGCTATTGAAGGCGGTGTTGATAGTATTGATTTATCCATGGCACCTGTTAGCGGCGGAACTTGCCAAACAGATATTATTTCTATGTGGCATGCTTTACGCGGCAGCGAATATACTTTAGATATTGATATTGATAAAATAAGAAAGGCCGAAAGCGTTTTAAAAGATTGTATGAAAGACTATGTTTTAAAACCCGAAGCCATGAGAGTTGAACCTATGATTCCCTTCTCTCCTTTACCTGGTGGCGCTTTGACAAATGCAACACGCCAACTTAGAGAAATGAACCAAATGGATAAATACCCTGCCTTACTCGCCGCTATGGAAGAAGTTGTTAGACGCGGCGGTTTTGGCACATCTGTTACCCCGGTCAGCCAATTTTATATTCAACAATCTATGCAAAATGTTCTTAGCCCGGAAGGCCCTTGGACAAGATTTTCAAACGGTTATGCTAATATGATTCTTGGTTATTTTGGCAAAACCCCGGCCAAGCCGGATGCAGAACTTGTTAAACTTGCTTCTGCTTATATGAAGAAAGAACCCACAACAAAAACCGTTCTTGAATTAAACGATGCCGATAAAACAAAAGGCGTTAAAGTGGCAAAAGAAATGCTTGAAAAGAATAATTTGCCCACAACTGATGAAAACATCTTTATCGTTGCTGCCTGTAATGATGCGGCAAACGGTGTTAATAAAGGACTTGATTTCTTGCTTGGTAAAGCAAAATGCCAAGTGGAAAAAGTTTCCAATGCTCCTAAAGTAGCAGCCGGCTCAAATGCCTTTACCATTACCGTTGACGGCACTGATTACGGCGTTGAACTTAACGGAGATAAAGCAACTATTGACGGTCAAACTTTTGCCTTCAGCATTGTTGATGGTATAAAGAAAGCCTCAGGCGCAGTTAAAACAGCAGTCGGCGGCGGCGTTGAAGTTAAAGCCCCAATGCCGGGCGTTGTTTTAAAACTTTTAGTTTCTGATGGCGCAAGTGTTAAAAATGCCCAACCCATTATGGTTATGGAAGCTATGAAAATGGAAACCGAAATCAAAGCAACGGCTGATGGTAAAGTTTCCTTTGCTGTTAAAAACGGCGATACCTTACAAACAGGCACTTTGATTGCCACAATTAAATAAGAGGCGATAAAATGGATATATTAGGTGCTTTAACAAATCTTTGGCATACAACAGGTCTTTATAATATCGTTTGGCAACAAGCGGTAATGATACTTGTTTGCTTGTTTATTTTATGGCTCGGAATAGTAAAAAAGTTTGAACCGCTTTTGCTTATTCCTATTGGTTTTGGCGGGCTGCTTTCCAATATTCCCGTTGCAGGTATTGCGGCTTTGCCCGTGGCAGTTGCTGATCCTTCAACAGGGGTTGTTGCCACAACGGTTGTCGGCGGGTTTTTGGGCCAAGTTTATACTTTTGGTATAGAATCAGGTCTTTTCCCCTTGCTTATTTTTATGGGCGTTGGCGCAATGACTGATTTTGGTCCGCTTATTGCTAACCCCAGAACCTTGCTTTTGGGTGCAGCGGCACAATTTGGTATTTTCTTTACCTTATTTGGTGCTTTGATGCTTGGCAATATTTCACCTGATATGAGTTTTTCTTTAAAAGAAGCAGCTTCAATTGGTATTATCGGCGGTGCAGATGGCCCGACAGCTATTTTCTTAACCTCAAAACTTGCTCCTAATTTGCTTGGCGCTATTGCGGTGGCGGCTTATTCTTATATGGCACTTGTGCCTATAATCCAACCCCCGATAATGAAACTTTTAACCACAGATAAAGAACGCAAAATTGAAATGAAACAACTTAGACCTGTTTCCAAGAGAGAAAAAATTATTTTCCCTATTGTCGTTTTAGTTTTGTGTGCTTTACTTATACCTGATGCCACACCTTTGATTGGTATGTTAATGTTTGGTAATCTTGTTAAAGAATGCGGTGTTGTGGACCGCTTAAGCAAAACAATGCAAAATGAACTTATCAATATTGTTACCATTTTGCTTGGTCTTGCAGTTGGCTCAAAACTCGGCGCGGAAAAATTTTTGCAAGTTAAAACCTTAGCTATTGTTGTGCTTGGTTTAATGGCTTTCTGCGTTGGCTCTGCTTCCGGCGTGATTTTGGCAAAGATTATGAATATCTTTTCTAAAGAAAAAATCAACCCGCTTATCGGGTCAGCAGGTGTTTCCGCAGTGCCTATGGCAGCAAGAGTTTCAAACAAAGTCGGGCAGGAATTTCACCCTACAAACTATCTTTTGATGCACGCTATGGGGCCAAATGTGGCAGGTGTTATTGGTTCAGCCGTTGTAGCGGGTATTCTTTTGTCAATGCTAGGGAAATAATTTTTACTTCGTCTTTTGCGCTTAGAGTGCGTTAAACCTCGCTCATATATACGGGCTTGCCAGCCCCTCTGTGATATACTTCGCTCGGAAAGCCTGCTCTAAGCGCAAAATACTTGTAAAAATAATGTGCTATGTTTAGCTTGATTTAAACACAAAAATCCTCGCAAAAATAATTTGCTCTGTTTGGACTTAATTTGAAGCAAAAAATATTTAGGAAAGGAACTATTTTTTTAGATAGTTCCTTTTTTTATGGTGTTTTTTCTTTTTTATTCATATAAATACTTAATTATCTAATCTCTAACGGCGCGCTTGCTTATTTTTTTTTTTTGATAAACTGACTTTATGAAATAAAGTCATACTGAGGTGTTTTTGTTCAGTATCTCTTCCTGTTTTTTTAAAAAATAAGATAGGAGGAGATCTCCGACAAAGACCTTCGGGGATGACGGATTAACAAAATAGGACGGGATTCCGGACAAAGACCTTCCGGAATGACGAGTAAACAAAAGAAAAAAAAAAGAGGTATTTTTATGAAAAACCAAGCCTTTACGCTAATAGAACTATTAGTCGTTGTTTTAATTATCGGTATCTTAGCGGCAATCGCTGTTCCGCAATATCAAAAGGCGGTTATAAAAAGTAGATATAGCACATTAAAAAACAGAACACAAGCCATAGCTTCTGCTGTGGAAAGATATTTTTTAACCCATGATACTTACCCGAAAAATTTGGAAGATTTAGATATAAGTTTTAAAATTACAAATGTATCACGATATCAAGACGATTCTCTTTATATAATTTTTAGCGACGGCAGTAATTGCGAAATGTATTATAGTGCACCAAGAGTATATTGCAGCGATACTATTCTTGGCGCCTATATGCGTTACGGCCAAACCTATTTCTCAAGTGAGAAAATGTGTGTTATTTATAGCACAGATACAACTGATAAATGGCATAGTATTTGCCAAAGTGAAACAGGAAAAAGTGCCGCCCAGGCCGATTGTAATGGAAATTGGTGTTTTTATTACTATTAATAATTAAAATTTTAATAAAAACTACTCTTTAAACAAAACTTTAAAACACTTTATATCTAACAAAAACTACTTTCTTTTTTTCTTTATTTTTTCCATAATTTGATAAAACGGTGCACCGAAAGGGCTTAGTTTTTCCTTAACCCTTTGTCTGTAATCGGTATCATTTTGTATAGCGGGTAAATCTCTTGTGGGCGCAGTTAAATAAGGGCGGTTTTGGAACATCATAAAATCATCTCTATTTAATAATTTCCTGCAACCGGGAATATTACGCAAGGCGCAAAGGTCAGGTATCTTTTTGGCTTGGCTATAAGTCAAAAGCGAAAAGGCAAAAGCATTACAATTTTTGGCAACATTTTCCCTAGTAAAAAACATTTCTTCAATAACAGAACCTACGGCATCATAATCGGTATGGGAATTGCGGATATAATTATCGGTATTTTCCTTTAAAAGAGAAATAAAACTATCATCATCAAGGTCGCTTTCCACTTTGCCCCAAACAAACTGCCAAACATCTTTATTTTTACCGGCAAAAAAATCTTTTGTTGCTTCTATATCATTAGGTGGATTATAAAGAGCAACTAATTCGCCGTCAAGGCGGTTGCCTTCTATATTTTCTTTTCTTGGATATCCGGCAATAATAAAACCTTTTTTGCCTGAGCCAAAGTTAACTTCCAAAGGTTTAAAATTTATCATCTTTGCGGAATAAAAATTATCCGGCAGCACAACAATAAAAGAGTGGGCATAAACATCTGTGCCTTTATAAGTTTTAGTTTGGGCATCATATTCCTTTAAACTTCTGGCAATTAAAAGCACTTTTGCTTCCGCGTAAGAGGAAACAAAAGTCAACAATAATAAAAAGGAAATTAAAAGTTTCATAATTTAACCTCTGTTTAAATATATTATTACAGGCTTTATAAATAATTGCCAGGGACAAAGGACCCAGATTTTATCTGGGCCTAAAGACTTTTTTGCCTGGGCCCAAAGGCTCTTGTTTAATGATAAAGTTTGCTATAAAATTTAACTAAGAGGTGAAAACATGAAAAAAATAATAGTTGTTTTTATTACAGTTGTTATGCTCTTTAATTTATCAATCGGAGTGTTTGCTCAAAGTGTGCCGGGTTTTAACCAACCTAAGGGAAATTACTTCCCTCAATTAGAACAAGCCCAAAATGCTACCCAGCCCCTTGTTTTAGCAACGGAAGAACAAAGAAGGGAACAAGAAATAGTTTCTTCTCTTGGTTTAAATCCAGCAGAATATAAAAAAGAAATGGAAAAGTATGCCAAAAGTAATAAAATGGATATAAATGAAATAGATATATCTGCCTCTTATAAAAGCTATTCAAAAGAAATTCTTAGATACCATAATGATTACCTGGCCTTAGTAAAAATATTTAACCAAAAAACTTATCTTGAAGTTTTAACGGAAGCAAACTCTTTTGCTGAGGAAAGAGGTAATATAGTTTCTTATCAAGGTAAAAAATATAATAAAGTTGCCCTGTATCACGCCGCAATTCATAATCTAGCGACGAGAACTAAAAACGGTTATTTATACAATGGGGTATGGGTGTTTAAAGCCGGGCAAGAATCAGATTTTGAAGTAAAGGAAAAAGTTTCTGTAATGGATTTTGTTTATAAAATAATAAATCTTTACGGATACTATCCCAAAGATGAAGAAGCCTTATATCAAATGTCTTATGAAGTAGTATCCAAGGGAAAGGGCTTTTTCAAATCCACAAAAGTTCATAAAGATGAAGCCCACGATGCCAATGGGGTTGTTGCCGCAATATCAATTTTAACTGCTTTAAGCAATACAAGTGCTAAAAAACAGCAAAGTGCGCAAGTTGTTTACAATTTATCAAAAGATATAATGAGAAAAGAGTTAGGCGCAGTGGGTATTCTTAGCGGTTCGGAAGCCTTGCTCACTTTAAATACCGATGACAGTTTAAACAAACTTTATACCTTACTGGCCGAAGATTTATACAGAGGCTGGGGGACAGAAATTTTAATGTATGTTGTGGATACTTTTTCTATTGAGGAATTACAACAAAGATTAGCGGGTTTTACAAGCGAGTTAAACAGCGGGCTTGGCCAATATCATAATGCCATCGCAAGAAGATATAGTTATGTGGACCCAAAGAAAAACAGTTATGACCAAAAACGCCTTGCCGAAGCCAGAGATGAAAGTTTGGCAAGTTATTCAAAAGTAATTTATACGGATATTTTTGAAGAAATAGGTAAAATGATTGGCAATTATAGCAATAATCCAAAAGTAGCCCAACTTGCTTCCCGCTTTGCCGCAAAGTATTATAGCGAGTTAAGCGCTATTAAACAAGGGACCGCTGCCCCGCAAACAAACAGCGGTAATTTATTTACAAATGTTCCCTTTAGTTCTAATAAAGCCAGAGTTGATAGTCCGCTTAAAAGGGAAACTAAAATCCACGCTTCTTTAATAGTGGGTATTTTATCAACCACAAAACAAAAAAATGAAAATTTAACCAATGCCGCAAGAGTTATTTATAATGGCAATTGGTGGGATATTAATGAAATTACCCAAAGAGATAAAAATAATGCCGCAGCTAAATATCTTAATTTACAAAAGAAGCAATTTAACCAGAGAAAACAAAATATGTATTCTCTTACAATCAAATCAAAAAATATGGCCAAATTTGCAGATGTCTTTGCCCAAGCTGCCATACTTGGTAAAATGGTAGTTTCTATGCCAGCAATTATGACGAAAATTGGCGGCAGAATAAGCAACTGGGTAAGCAAAATCAAAAACTTTAAAATAGAAATGAAAGCAGCAAAAGTCAGCAGCACAACAGCAAAACCGGTGGAAGTAAAACCTACGGCAAAGCCAAATACTGTAAAACCTACTGAAGCAAAACCGACTGAAGTTGCCCCTGCCGAAGTAAAACCGGTTGAAGTAAAACCTTTAGAAATGCCAAACAAACCTGCCACAATAGAGCCGGCAAGATTACCGGCCGAAGTTCAGACCCCGCAATCTCCTGCGGCAGCTAAAGTCCGTGTAAAAATTGCCGAAGGTAATGCCCCGGAAGTGGCGGCTGCCTCCACAGAAGAAATGGCAACAATTACAAGGGATGTTAAATGGGATATTCTTGGTAAATATTATCAAAGACAGGCCGCAGTTCTATTTTCGCCCTTAGGCTTCCTTAAAAAAGTTAATAAGAGAATTATGGCCTTTTTAACAAATAAACCTTATTTAAGCGAAGGTAAAATGGCAAAAGTCCGCACCATAGTTGACGAGGCAGCCGCAGAAGTAGCCGCAGAGCACTTGCCCGCAAGTGAAGCAAAAATTGCTACCCAAGAAAGGGCCTTAGCAAAAATACAAGAATCTGCTGATTTTACGGCTTCCGAAAAGTTTGATTTGACAGGTAAAAAACCGACTGCGGAACCTATTACAACAGAGTTAAACGAACCTGCTAATCCTGAGGTTAAAGTTAGTAATGGCAAGGCGCCTGCCAATGTTTCGCCGGAAGTTGTTGCCCATCAAAAAGCAACAAAACACTTTAAGGCCTATAAAAAAGCATACAGAGAAGGTAAAGTTCAAGAAGCCTATGATAATATAAACGAAGCAATAAGATATGACGATAAAAACGCTATTTATTATTATGAACGCGCTATGATGGAGTATTATAATTTTGAAAATTATACCGCTGCCATGGAAGATATGGGAAAGGCTTGTAAATTAAACCCCAAGAATAATAGATATAAACATATCTTAGAAGACAGATGGGGTAAAGGAATAAAGGCAAGAGAAGCAGCAAAAGTTCAAGCCCAACCGGAAGCACCAAAGCAAGTTGCTCCGGAAGAACCGGCTCCCGGTCAAGCCAAGCCTAAAAAGCAACAAACCACTGCTAAACAAACCGGCGCAACACAAGACCCTAAATACGAAGCCAGAAAATATTTTGAAAGAGCAAAAAGGATGTCCCGCTCTTACACAAAAAGCGGTTATCTTAAATCTTTGGAATATTATGGTAAAGCAATAGAACTTGACCCAACTAATGCTACATATTATTATGAAAGGGCTTTACTCAAAAGAAATAAACTAAGAGATTTAGAAGGCGGTGTAGAAGATTTAAAGCAAGCCTGTAAATATGATTCTAATTCCGCTACCTACAAAGAGACATTGGCAGAGTGGACAAGACAATTAGAAGGTAAAAACGCAACAGCTACCCCTGAAGAACAAGCAAGAATTCAAGAGGAAGTTAGAGCCGGGCAAATAGCAGAAGATGTTGCCAAAAACACCGGGAAGGCTAACTTAAAAGCTAAAAGGCAAGCTGACCTAGCAAAACAACAAACTACAAATTCTGCCCAAAAAGAAGCTGAACTTAAAATGAAAGAAGCTGATAAAAAGAGACAAGCAGAATTTGAAAGACAGCAAGCTCAAACAGAAAGGGAAATAGAACTTCAAAAACAGGAAGATGCTCTTAAACAAGCAAAACAAGAAGAACAAAGATTAAAACAAGAACAAGCTGCTAAAGCAGAACAAAAAAGAAGAGCCCGCCTTACAAAAGAGCAAAGAGAGGCAGAAGATTTCTATAATATGGCTTTAAAAAATAAAACGCTTGGCAATAAACAACAAGCCTATGACTATTTTGAACAAGCCATAAGTAAAGAAACAAGAAAAGCGGTAAAAGCCCAATACTCTATTGAAGAAGCAAGATTCCTTAGATATGCCAAAGGAACAGGAAAAGATAAAATTGTCTTTCGCAATGAAAAAGGAAACAATTTTATTTCCTATAATGAAGCTGCTTTAAGGAGTTATGACAGGGCAATAGAATTTGCTACTACAAAAAAAGTTAAAGCCCAATATCTTTTAGAACGCGCCGAGTTTAAACGCTATATAAATGATTTTGAAGGCGCCCAAGCCGATATTGAACTGGCAAATAAATTAGATCCAAAATTATAAAAATAAATTTTATAAGGTTGAAAAAATATCCCCAAGATTTTTTAGAAAGATTGGGGATATTTTTTGCCTTTTTTGTAATATTTACCTTTTTATTATAAAAAAACCCATAAAATGGTATAATATAAAAGTATGAAAAAGATATTAAATTTACAATGTGTCCAATGCGGAAAAGAACACACAACGCGGGAATCTGATTATGTTTGTAATTCCTGCGGGGGTAATTTGGAAATAAATTACGACTATAAATTAATTAATAAACGCTTTGATTATGATGTTTTGGAAAAGAACAAAAATTATAATATTTGGCGTTATGTAGATTTATTACCTGTTGAAGAACACGATGAAATGCCGCCCGTTCAAGTGGGTTGGACGCCACTTTATAGGGTTGATGATTTGGCAAAAGAACTGGGTATTTCAAAATTATACATTAAAGACGAGGGCAGAAACCCAACCGGTTCTATTAAAGATAGGGGCAGTGCCGTTGCCGTTGCCCGCGCACTTGAACTTGGCGCAAAAGTTATTACCGATGCTTCAAGCGGAAACGCAAGCGATTCCCTTGCCTGTTTAACTTCAAGTTTAGATTTAAAAACAGTTATTTTCACACCTAAAAACACACCTATTCCAAAACTTGTTCAACTTTATATGTATGGTGCGCAAGTCATAAGAATAGATGGCACATACGATGATGCTTTTGAGTTATGTAAAGCCGCTTCGGCTAAATACGGCTGGTATAACAGGGCAGCCGGTTTTAATCCCTTTGGCAGAGAAGGCAAAAAAACCTGTGCTTTTGAAATTTGCGAACAAATGCAATGGGAAGCCCCGGATAAAGTGCTTGTTGCCGTCGGTGATGGCACAATCTTAAGCGGTATGTGGAAAGGTTTTACCGATTTTAACAAACTTGGCATAATTGAAAAAATGCCCCAAATGATTGCCGTTCAGGCAGAAGGCAGCGCTGCTATTAAAAATGCTTGGGAAAATAAAACCGATGCAACTGCAGTTCAGGCCTCAACAATAGCAGATAGTATTTCAGTAAATTATCCGAGAGATTCTTATTTAGCCTTACAAGCCTTACAAGAATCAAACGGCATGGCTTTAAGCGTAAGTGATGAAGAAATAATAGTTGCTATGCGCGAACTTGCAAGAAAAACCGGCATCTTTGCCGAGCCCAGCGGGGCTGCCACCTATGCCGGACTTAAAAAATTAGTAGAGCAAGGTTCAATTAAAAAAGACGAGAGTGTTGCAATTGTCGTGGGGGGAAATGGCCTTAAAGATACAGGCGCTGCTTCAAAAGCGGTTGAAATTTCCCAAACATTTGTAAAACCCACATTGGAAGAAATTGAAAAATTAGGACTTATAAAAGAAAAATAAGGGGAAGAAAATAATATGGACGAAAAACTTTCATCAACAGCCGTTATAAGGATAAATCACGGCGAGCAAGACAAAGCACAATATGATTTACCGCAAAGTTATGGCACAACCGAAAGCTACCTTTTGCCAAAAGATCCCAATTGGATGTTTTTGTTTTGGGATATCGTAAAAGAAACTTATGAATATATTAAAGATACTTACGGCCAGGATATTTTTGAAAGGGCAAAAAGCATTATCCGCGTTTATGATATAACAGATAAAGAAAATTTTGACGGAACAAATGCCAATAGTTTTTTTGATATTGATGTCGTGCTTGACGCAAGAAGCTGGTATATTAACGCTGCCAGCGCAAGAAGATATATCTGCGACCTTGGCTTGCTTACCCACGACGGCAGATTTATTTTAATTGCCCGCAGCAACGGCACAACTTTACCGCCTGGCAGAGTTTCCAATATCATAGATGAAAAGTGGATGATGGTTGAAGGCGATTATCAAAAACTTTTAAAAATGTCCGGCCAGGATATGTTTGACAGACAAGGCGGTTCAAGCGAAAAATTACAACATATCTTTACGCATAAATGGAAAATGTTTGATTTTGATACAAATTCTTTGCCTTCTTCCCATATATCTTCTTGGAGTTCGGCCGCTTTAGCGCGCCCCCAGGCAGAAAATGAAGACGAAGACATTTGGCTTAAAGCTGATTGCGAACTTATTGTTTACGGCCAAGCCAGCAAAAATGCCAAAGTTATGTTAGGTGAAGACCTTTTGAAATTAAATGAAGACGGCACTTTTTCTTTGAGATACTCTCTCCAAGAAGGCCAAGTGATTATTCCTATCCGCGCGGAACACAAAACCAAATCTGAAAAGAAGCGCGCCATTACTATTAAAGCACAAAGACAAAAGGAGGCCTAATCCCTATGGAAGAAAAAGGCTATTTATCCCTAGTTTTACACGCCCACTTACCTTTTATCAGACACCCTGAGTACCCCGATTTCTTAGAAGAAGATTGGTTCTTTGAAGCAATGGTTGAAACCTATTTGCCTTTGCTTAATGTTTATGAAAATTTAACAAGAGAAGGTGTTGATTTCAGAATAACAATGTCCTTAACACCGCCCTTGTGCGCAATGATGAGTGATGAATTGTTAATTTCCCGCTTTAGACATTATTTAAACCAAAGAATTGAACTGAGCGCAAAGGAAATTGAACGCACAAGAAATACCGAATTTGCAGAAGTTGCGCAAATGTATAGAAATAAATTTTTGCGCTATCAGGATTTATTTGAAAATTATTATCACGGCAGAATTTTGGAAGGTTTTAAAAAGTTCCAAGATATGGGTAAACTTGAAATTATTACCTGCTGTGCTACCCATGGCTATTTGCCACTTCAAGTTCATAGGGAAAGTGTTAGAGCGCAAATTAAAATTGCCGTTGAAGATTATAAGCGCCATTTCGGCCGCGGGCCAAGAGGTATTTGGCTTGCCGAGTGCGCCTATAACCCCGGTGATGATAAATTTTTACAGGAAGAAGGCATAAGATTTTTCTTTATGGAATCCCACGGCGTTATGCACGCAGTTCCGCGCCCTAAATACGGCATTTACGCCCCTGTTTATACGCCAAACGGTGTGGCAGCTTTTGCGCGTGATATGGAATCAGCCCAGCAAGTTTGGAGTGCTGAAAGCGGATACCCCGGCGATCCTAATTACAGAGAATTTTACCGCGACCTTGGCTATGACCTTGACTATGAATATATAAAACCTTATTTACATAGCGACGGCGTTAGAAGAAATATCGGTATGAAATACCATAAAATTACCGGTAAAGTTTCTTTGAACCAAAAGCAACCCTACTATCCAAGCCAAGCGCGCGAAGTAGCAGCAAGCCACGCAGGCAATTTTATGTTCAACCGCCAAAAACAAATTGAATATCTTGCCAGCGTTATTACCGATAGAAAACCTTTAGTAGTTTCTATGTATGACGCCGAATTATACGGACACTGGTGGTATGAAGGTATAGAATTTTTAGAGTATCTTTTTAAGAAAGTTTACTACGACCAAAAAGATATTAAACTTATTACCCCTATGGAATATCTGCAAAAATATCCTGTTAACCAAGTGGCGCAACCTTCAATGTCCTCTTGGGGGGATAAAGGCTACCACGATGTTTGGTTAAACAGCGGTAATGATTGGATTTATAGGCACCTTATTAAAGCTGCCCAAAGAATGGTGGAAATGGCAAATAAATTTCCAAATGCAGAAGGTGTTTTAAGGCGTGCTTTAAATCAAGCTGCAAGAGAACTTGTTTTAATGCAATCATCCGACTGGGCTTTCTTAATGACTGTCGGCACAGCCAAAGAATATTCCACAAAACGCACAAAAGACCATATTCAACGCTTTATTGCCCTTTATGAAATGATTATGGGCAATAGAATTGATGAGGGTTATGTCTATAATTTAGAGCAAAGGGATAATATCTTCCCGCATATAAATTACGAGGTTTACAGAAGTTAATTATGAAAAACGCCTCTTACTTTGAAGATTTACTAGACCAAAATAAACCGGCCCAAGTTTTAAAAGAACTCGGCAAAGTTAAAACAAAAGATTGGCAAATTTTATTTGTCCTTGCTGAAGCACAAAGGATGCTTGGCAGTTTTGAAGAGGCAATAAAAAATTATACTTTGGCCCTAAAAAATATTTCTAATACCGAAGTAGAAGACAAAATTGATTTACTTTTGGCCCTTGCTAAGTGCGAGCGCACTTTAGGCAAAGCGGCAAATGCTTATAAAAATGCTTCCTTGGCGGAAAAACTTGCCCAAAAAGCAGAACTTGAAGATTTTGCCGTCTTAGCCTTACAAGAACGCGCACTTGCTTTAAGGGCGCAAGGCAAACTTCAGGATGCTAAAGTTTTATTAAACACAACCTTAAATTATTATCAGGAACAAGGCGAAATTGCCGGACAGAGTTTTATTTATTGGGCGCTCGGCGGTATCAGCAGGCTTGAAGGCAATTTTGCGCAAGGTATTTTGGAATTTAAAAAGGCAATTACTCTTGCCAAAAAAGCCAAAGATAATATTGCAGTTGCTTACGCTGTTTGCGGCCTTGCCGGTATCAGCAGAATTGCGGGCAATATTAAAGATTGTGTTAAAAATTATCAACTTGCCGCAAAACTTTTTAGAAATACCGATGATGTTTTTGGCAAGGCTTATACAAATTGCGGTCTTGCCAATGGACTTAGACAACTTGGCGATTATAAAAAAGCAATGAAGCATTATATTGTGGCAGATAAATTATATTCTTCTATCAATGATTTAGTGGACCTTGGATTTGTTAAATGGGGCAAGGCAGATATTTTAAAACACCAAGGCAATTTGAACGGTGCTTTAAAAACTTTGCTTGAAGCCAAAAAACTTTTTGGTGCAAGTGATGAAATCCGCGGTCAATTACTTACCGAAATCAGTCTTGCTCAAATCTACTATTTACAAGGCCAAAAGAAACTTGCCGATACTGTTTTTGAGAAGGCTTTTGCGCGCGCTAAGAAAGAAAATCTTCGCACCTATTTAGAATCTCTCACCTAGTTTTACTTCTGATTTTGGGTAAATTTTAATTTTTTTCAAACTTCGGATACATGGGGTTGCCACCCCGCGTGGTATACCTCGTTTGAAAGAACCGCTTTTTCTTCCAGAAAAAGCTAATTAAAATTTACCTCAAAATCATTGTAAAACAATTTGCTCTACTTAGCAGTATTTGAACCGAAAAAATCCTCGTAAAAAATAATATGCTCTGTGTAGCAAATGTGAACCAAAATTTTTCGCAAAAACTATTTGCTCTGCTTTAGTAAAATTTGAACCTAACATCCTTGCAAAAACAATTTGCTCTGCTTAGCAAATTTGAACTGAAAAATTAAAACTATCTCCAAAATCCTTGCAAAACCATTTGCTCTGCTTAGTAAAAGAGAGCTTAAATAAAGGAATTCTTTATTTAATATAACATATATATAACATATATACATTAATAAATAAACTAGCAAAAAAATTAAAAAACCTCTTGACAAATTTAAAAATAGGGTATATACTAGTAGTAGGTGCCGCTTAGCATCTTAAGCAAACTCCATGTTTGAGCGTTTCTTGAAGTTATGGGGAACGGGTCAGCAGGAGTAAAATTTTTTGTCATCTTAGATAATTTTTGAGAGTAGTAAAAAGGGGAAAGGTTATGACGGAACAAAAACAAAAAAGTTTTGGCCTTATACTTAAAAGTGCTAAAACAAAACAACAAAAAGAAGAAAAGAAACTTTATACAATAGTTTCTTGCTGTGTATCGGCAATATTTTTAATTACTATTCTTGTTCCTATTTTATCCGGTGGGGAAGAAAAAACTTCCGGTAATTCTTATAAAAATGTTGCCTTTGACCTAGCCGATTTAGCCGTTGATGACGAAGCGGAAAAAGTTTTACTTGAAATGTCAAATTACAGTGATATTACAAAACAACAAATATCCGGCGGACTTTTTAGTAAAAAACAAAAAGAAAAAAGGCAAGAAGTTGATAAAAAAGAAGGTTTGCCGCCCGCTTCGGATAAAGAATATAAAAAAGCCCGCGAACGCAAAACAGCACAACAAGCAAAGAGAACAGGCGTTTCCAGGCCCACAACTTACAGCCAAAGGCCAAGAACGCAAACTGCTACGGGCAGTTTTACCAGGGGTTCTAATGCCTCTGTAAGTGGCGGTTCCAGCGGGGTAAGCACTTCTATTTGGACCAGTCCCGATAAAAAACAACAAGGTTCAAAAGCAAATGGTTCAACAAGTAATATCGGCACGCAACAACTTGTGGCAGCTACCGGCGCAAAAGGCAGGGCTTCAGGTTTGATTCATGCTATAGAAGAAAGCCAAAAAGGCGCAAACAGCCAAAATGCCGATATCGCAGCCCAAGCCGCAGCAGATGCTTTTACCAATGATAATGTAGAAGCGGAAGATGAGGATTTACCGGACGCAGCAGAAGAACTTGCCGAGGCTTTTAACGCGGATGAATTTAAAAAGGTAGCAAACGATAAAGATTTGGAAGATTTAAAGAACGAAGCAGAAAAAGAAAAACAAAAAACTGAAGAAGAAAAAGACCCTTGCACCAAACCTAAAAACAAAATGTCTTTTGAATGTTATTGGGCACCGGCCTTGCTTAAAGTGGCGGAAAGCGTTGTCAACGCGGGCCTTAATATCGCCCAGACTTATGCCACAGCATCAATTAATAATAAATTCGGTACAAGCACAACGCCAAATCCCACAGCCACACAAGCAGCTATAAATCAAGCAAATAATAGCAATAATCCGGTTGTTCAAAACGCTCTTAAAGATTTTAGGCATGAATTTGGAGGAAAATAAAATGAAAAAGATACTTAATAATATAGGCGCAGTTTCAAAACAAGTAATTGTCGGCAGTGTTATTACCGTTGCCACCGTAGTGGTTGGTATCGGGCTGGTAAACAATTTTAGTTCTAAGGGTGATTCCCAAAGCGGTTTTGCCTCTAATGCCATGGAAAGAAGCAATCCTTATAATGAAAATGTTTACACCGGTCCCAGTGCCGAAGATATCCTTTCTGCCCGCGATTATGCCCAGGATAGTAAAGAGGGTTTAGTTTCCTCCATTACCGGCACAGAAAATATGGCTTTAAACAGAAAAAACAGCACTCAAAATACAACGGTTTCCCAGCCGGGTCAAGAACAAGAAAGTGCGGGTGTTGTTGATGGAACTACTGCTTATGGCGCAGGTGAACTTGAAGGTATGGGCATCTCTAATAAAGTAGAGGTAAATATTTCTTCCCAAGAGGCCGACGCGCAAGCACAAAGACAGGCCAAAATTGCTAAAGGCCAAGAACTTGGTAATCAGGCAAGAGCAACTCTTAAAACAAGCAAAATGGCAGATGGCAGCGGCAATATTAAAGGTATGGATAATATATCAGGTTCAACCTCAATGGTTTATGGCGGTATTGGCAATAATCAGAAACAAGGCACAGCCGGCACTTCAGATTCTTCAAAAATTACTTTAGCGCAGGCAGGTAAACTTTCCAATGTCAATTTACAAAGCAATAATACCGGCAAACTTGGTGCTATGGGCACAAAATCCGTTGCGGCAGAAGGTCAAAGGCAAGGCCGCAGTGCTGCTGGGGTTCATAGCGAAAGTCTTGGCGATTTAGGGGTAGCAAGCAAATATTCAAGAGAGGGTAAAAAAGCCGTTGTTAGCGATGCCGCAAAAGGTGCCGCTGATGCTGCTGCCGCTTTTGATGGAAGTAAAGAAGCAGAAGCCGTCAATTTAGAAGGCGGTAATTTACAACAAGCCGCTCTTAATGCTTTACAGGATATGGGCGGGCCTGATATGAAGGATGACTTAAATAAAATCAAGGATGATTTAGATAAAATTGACGAAACTATGAACACTTGGTCGGACTTACTTGATAAAATTACCGATTGTGTTATGGCTATGGTTTTAGCGGCGTCTATTGCTTCAATAGCGGTTGGTATATTTTCTAAAATTGAACCTTGGGGCGCAGCAGCCGCTTTAGCAGCAGCCGCGGTTGGAACGGCAGCGATACTTGGCGCACAAATAGCAGCTTCTGTATTCTTGAGCCAAATTTCAGATCTTGCGCTATCTTCCGGTATAGACAGTATAAAACCTTCCGCCTGGGATTGGGCAATGCCCTGGGTAGTTGGCGGTGTCCTTGCCGGCCTTGTTTGGTTAGCTTGGGGGCTTGCCGGGGTTAGCACTTCAGAAGCCGCTGCTGTTGCCGGCGAAGCCGTTGGCGAGGGGGGCTCTCAAGCAGCTTCCCAAGGGGCTAATGCTGTTGGGATGGCGTCAAAAGGGGTTAGTTCTCTTGGCGGTAGCGGTGCTTCTTCAGCCGTTCAGCATTTCTTTAAGAAGATAGGTAAAAAGAAATAGTTTATAGGGGAGATTAATTTATGAGTGTAGGTATTTTACAAAATTTAACATTAAGGCGTTTTCGCTTAATATGGTTAGTATTTATTTTGTTCTACATATTTATATGCTCTATAACTTGGTTATATGCGGTTAGTTTAAATAAAATGGGCCAGGCTAAAGTTAAACAAGTGCGTGCGGAACAGATAAAGAAATTATTAAGCGCCAGAAATATAAAGGATTCTATGCCGGAATCTTATTATCAAAGTATTTATGATAACAGCGGCGGCATAAATCCCGGTTTCAGAAATGTAGTTGCTAGGCAAAATTCCGCTACGGCGGAGCCAAAGCAAAGGGCCTATGAACAGCAACTTGAGGAATATAAAAGAGTTATGGCTGAGAAGGAAAGAATAAGAAAAGAAAACGAACGCCGCCAGGCCGAAGAAACCGCAAGAGAAATGGCCTTAATTGAGCAGGAAAAAGCCGAGCTTTTAAGACAAGAGCAAGAATTAAGAAAAGCAGCAGAAATAAACACTGCCGGCGGGGTTGGGCCCTCAAAAACTTTTACACCCAGAAGCACAGCCAAGCCGACAACACCGCAAAAAACGCAAATCGGCAAATTAAAAACAAGCAAACTTGGGGAAAGCACTTTTAAATAGCAGTTTTAAAAGAGGAATAAAATTATGAAAAAGGCAAAAGTAGTAGTTAATCAAGCAGTTAAAAAGAACCGCTTAACCTTAGGTAAAAAAGCGGCTCTGTCTGCGCTTGGTTTAGTTGCTACTTTGGGGGTAGTTTCCGTTGTGGTGCCTACTTCTAATATACCCGGGTTCAGTTATATTGCAACAGCCATCGGCCTAAATGCCGATGCCACGCGCAATTTAACTATGGCGGATTTTGCTTCTTATGCTCTTGGCACAAAGGATAATAAAATACAGGAACTTCGCGCCAGCAATCTTAGTTATAACGGGGTTGGCAATTATGGCGGGGGGCTTTCACCTTTTGCGACATTTTCCTCCGATAGACTTGCCGAAGCCTATGAAAAAAACGCCCAAGAAGCAAGAGAAATGGAAAAGAAATTAGGCGGTCAAATTACTCCTTTTAATAAAAACGCAATTAATAGGGAAATTGTTTTTGATAAAAATTTACTTGCCAAAGGTTTTGACCCAAGTAAACTTTCCGCCAATTCTTATGCGGCCAGCAGCGGTGCTATGGAAGCCCTTGCCGCAGCCGCCGGTCAACAGGCAGAGGCCTTTGGCAAACCCATACAAAAAATTGATTTAAAGGATATTGCCGGGGCTGTTAACTTACAGGAATCAAATATCTCAAATATTGTCGGCGGCGGTAATATTGCTTCAATAGCAAGAAAAGATAATAGCCTTTATGAAAAAATGATGCAAGCGGCCCGTGCTATAACCGGCACAAGCGTCTTTGGTATTGCCAATGCTGATTTAAACAGAACAGATACCAGAATCGGCCGTCCTGTTTACGGTTTATTTAAGGATTTGGGAAACTCTTATTTCTTCAGCAGATATGCCGTTGGCGCAAAACTGCCCACAGCCGCTTCTGATATTGCCGCAGCGGCTTTTGACGGCGGAACTCCGCAAAACCAAAGCCTTATAACAAATGAAGATGCTATTATTGTTGGTGGTTCAACAAATCCTATGCTTGCGCTTAACCAAAGTGCGCAACAAGTGGAAAAATGCCAACAAATGAAGGAAACTTTCAAACAAACTATTGCTAACAGTTATAATGAAGTTGAAAGAATTAGACTTTATATGGAAAATCTTTATCCCAGTGAGGACACAAAAACCCCCGGTATCTGTTATGGTAAAAATGAAAATGCTTATGTTAAACAAGCAAGGGATGACTGGAATAATGCTATCTATGATTTAGTAGCAGAGTGTAGAACTTTAACCCAACAAAAAAGGAAATTTGCTTCCCAATGCGGTATAATATTTGAGGAGCCTATTAAAGACTGCCAAGAAATGGAGTATAACCTTAGGCTTGCCCAGTTTAAAGAGCCTTTTCAGATGATTAGAAAATGTAGAAGAATGGCCGTTTTTGATAAATCAGGTTATTTTACCCCAACAGCAAAGGGCAAGCAAAAATTAAAGAAATTAGATAATTTATATAAACAATATCGTAATGAGTATATAGAACAAGGTTTTGACGCGGAAACTGCTTCACAAATGGCCGCTTTAAAAGCAGATAGCGAAATTACGATAGATAAAAACGATTTGGATGTGGATTTTTATTGTATTAACCAAGCCGATTGCCACGGCCATTTAGAAGAGGAAATTGAGGCAAGTTTTGCCTTTGGCAGAATACTTGATATAACAAGTTTACCTAAAGCCAGAAAGAGATAAAAATAAAAGTTAAACTTTAGGTAAAATAAGAACAGCTTTCATAGCAAGCGGGGTTTAGGACTTAAATAAAACCCCCCAAGAAGTAAAAGTAGTAAGAGCAGTAAAAATATAAGATAGAGGGCATAGAGCATTTTATGTGGTTTATGTCCGTAAATTAAAAAGGAGGATTGTTATGAAAAAGGATAGCTTTACGTTTAGTGATAAGTTAAAGAAAAGCAAAACTTTACCTTTATCTAAGCGTATTCCCTCGCGTGTAGGCGGGGAAGTTAAAGCAAAACGCACCCTCTTTGAGCGTGCGCAAAGGGACTTGCCCTTTATAATCGTGGCAGCATTAGCCTTGCTTTTGTTGCCCTTCCTCAGCAGAGAATCGGGGGATATTGATACCGCCTCTGTTGTGTGGCCTGGTGAAGAGAGTATAGCTGAGCCCGTAGAATCAGGAGGCAGAATAGAGGACACTTTTGATGTTTCAAACTATCGCAATCCTCTTGACTTAATTATCCGCCGTGGCGAAGGTGATTCTGCTAAAGATACTATTGATACTTACGGCGCAGGCTCCGGGGAATCTGATGAATATGGTTCTTCTGCCTCGCGTTCAAGTTATGGCAGCGAAGAGTATTCAACTTCTCCTGCTACTTCAAGATATGGCAAAACGGCAAAAAGAACCGTTCGCAGTTCTGTTACTCGCACACCTACGGCCATAGGCGCTTTTAGGCCCGGCTCAATGGCAGCGCCTAATAATTCAAGCGGTGCCAGCCACAGTATGGCTTTTGGCAGCCGCACTAAAGACGCAGCACCAAAAGTTCAAGGCCCAGGTGTTAGACCTGTTGCTCTTCAGCCTTTAACTGCTGCAGGTAAAGGGCGTGATTTAACCGGCGGGGATAACTTATATGCAGAAGCTGCTCGCTCTATCGGTGCAATGAACACTCCCGGCGCAAAACAAGCCCTTATGGATGCCCAACTTAAAGATGTTGACGGCAAACCTTTAGATTATTCTAAAGCCGCCGCAGCAGATGCGGGCGCTAAAGGCCCAGGTGCTGGTGGCAATCTAGCAAATAATTGGAGTCATACCCCCATAAAACCGTGGTGGTGGGATATGATGAAGCAACGCTCCCAAATGAGATGGGAACTTTGGCATTATAACTGGGAAAAAATGGCTTCCGACAGTTTAATTAAACTTACTGCCGGCCTTGCTTCTTGTTTAATCACCGGTTCTCCGGACTTTAGTGTCGGTAAATTTTTAGGTACAGATGGTAGCGATCCTGATGGTAAATGTGTTGATGCTGCCGGTAAAGAAGTTTATATCCGCCGTAGACAATATATAAGAGAATTAAAAGTTGATGGCGGAAAAGATTCTGCAGGTTCTGCTGTTTCAGCTTTACCTTGGGAAGAAGCTTGTGTGAAATATGGTCACGGAACAGTTGTAATGAAACCGGGCGCTGATCACAAAAGTTGGTTTGAAACTCGCTTAAATTGTTTAGGTATCGGTTTAAGTGATATCAAAGATAAATATGAAAACAGACGCTCCGGCGTTTGTCATTTGGATCAAGACCCTATGTCCGTTGATATTATCGTTGAAAGAAACGGCAAACACAGAACAAATTTAGTCAAACACATGGGCTATTATATTGTAAGCACTAAACAACTTAATAGTTCTGTTGACGATAATGCTTGTAAAGCAAACAAAGATGATAAAGGTAATCCGGATGGCACCTTCAGCTGTAATTGTGTTACCTATATCAAAAAGGCTGATTACGGCAGAAATGTGTTGCCTAAAATAGATGAAGAAAAAGACGGCGAATTAAAAGCTGTTGTCGTCTATAAGGTTGGCAGTTATACCTTGCTTGATGATGCTTACCTTAAAACAGACGATGTTGTTGTTGACGATAAGAAATACCACGAAACTTTTGCTGTGGCAAAGGCTTTAACAGAAAGCCCTAACACACAATGCTTAACAGAAGATAGACTTAAAGAAATTATGAAGCCCCTTGGCGAGTGGCGCACCGGCGATTATCATAATACAAGACTTAATGAAATTGCCAGATGCCCTGCCAGCAGCTTTAGGCATACCTATTATGAACCTGTTAAGTTAGCACCGGATTATAGCACAACTAGCAGCACCTATGATGAAGCCTATATGGAAGATTGTAGAACCCACGATGTCTATATAGAGAAAGTGCCGGAAAAACACAGATTCACAACTACTATCCAAAAACCCGGCAAAACAACTATTGCTTATGTAGTGGAGCATGTCCAAGGTGCCAGTTATGAAGATTATGTAAAAAAAGACTCTGCTCTTGCCGATAATACCGGCTGGATAGTAAGAGAAAGAATAGTTTATTCAGAAGAGAAAAATTTAAACACCCATTGGATGAAGAAAAATTCTGATGGCAGTATCACCTTTATAGGTGAAGCTGAAGTCGGGCTTGCCTCAACTGAAACAACAGATTCAAATGCGAAGGAGGATGATGATGGTAAAGCAACAAGAAAAAAAGCTTTCCCCGGTTTTGGTAAAATTATTTGGGTTACCACCAATGAAACTGAAGACTATGGCATAAATAGAGGTGGTTTCGTTGTAGAACCGGAAAGTTCCTTACTCTTCTCGCATCCTGCTAAAGCCGCTGTTTGTAATTATAGATGGGGCTGCACGCAAGGTGAACTTTGTATGGCATTTGAAGATTCCTCAAACAAAGTTTGTTATAAGGTTGATGCAGATGGCAACCCTGCCTTAGATACAAACGGTAAGAAAATCTATTACAAGGCATTTCCATCCAGCACTGCCGGCGGTTATATGCTTATTGAAAAACCTATGACCCGCGTTGACGAAGATACTCTTGAGCGTATTGATCATATAGGACCTTGTGCCCCTCTTTGTAAAACTAAAGAAGGCGAATATAGATTCCTAGATAGTGAGTCCGGCGCTAAACCATCAGAAGCAGATCTTGAAAAAATAGATCTAAAAGGATATCCTAACTGCCCGGAATGTAATCCTAGCCCGGTTAAGATATTACCTACTACTGGTTTAGTTTGCGTTGACCCTGAAAAGGAAGATGAACCTTGCCCGTGTATAAAGGTTGATAACCCGGTGACCCCGGCAAATATCAATCCTTTATATGTCAGATCTGATGTTTCCACTGCTACACCGCAAGAAGTAGAATTGCCGGTGACTCCGATCTGCGCGCTTAAGGCAATAGCTCTTGGCAATATCTATCTCCGTAAGAGTGATGGCACCGCAGGCGAAAAGGTCAACCCGGATGATGATATCGTGCAGATGCTCCTTACCAAATCACCCGCAGATAGAGAAAAACTCTGCCCGTTCTGTAATCCTGCTGATGAGGATGCTGGCCTGTGCCATATAAACAATGTTGTTTATCCGAGCGTTTCCTTTAAAGGCATAGACGGACAAACTTATCATATCCGCAAGAGCGAAACTCCGATAGAAGGCACAACTTCTTATCCTTGCACGCCGATATGCGCAGCAAAGGCTAAGGCTTTGGGTATATTCCAGACAGAGGGTATAGACTCAACCGTTCCGACAGATCCGGAAAGCCCGTTGACAGAAAATCAAAATGATATTAGTCCTGTTCAACCCGGCACTCCGCTCTGCCCGTATTGTAATCCTGATCCGGGCGAAGAACCTGTGCCGGAACAACCGAATTATACAGATATTAAAATTGGCCCTTGCGAGTATCAGTTAATAGGCGAATACTTCTGGAACGCTTCATACGACTTGAAAACACAACTTCCCTTAGCACACATATATGAAGTTATGCACGATTGCGATAACCCTATCATAGAAGGTCACGCTTCTAAGACAACCGTGACAGATGATAATAACAATAATAAGAGATTATCTTTTGATAGGGCTATGGAAGTGGCAAAACAGGTTCAAGCTGAATGGGCAAGACATGGTGTCAATCTCCAAGTTACACCGACTAGCGACGGCTTTGGCAGATATGCCGGTGTAGCACCGGATAGATATTGGGTCCAATACCGAAGCTGGCCTAAAAAGAGAAACACTATCTCTAATCCCTCCAACGCTACTGAAACCGTTACTATTTACGGCGTTGGCGATAGAGATGCCCAGTTCCAAAGACCTCCTTTACCGAGAGGTAAAAAGAAATGGCCTGCTGCTGATGAGGCAAATTATAGATTACAAGAATCTAAAGACAGAAAGGTCATAATCAAAGGAACAGTTAGAACAAAATAACTGACTCTTTTGAGTGAAAAGAAGTTTAAAACACCCTGCTGATATTTTACTTCAGCGGGGTGTTTTTTTTTAAGGCTTCGGCTTTTGGGCTATTTTTAATTTTTTAGAAATTTCGGATACACGGGGCTGCCGCCCGCTCTAGGTATACCTCATTTCTAAAAGCGTTTTTTCTTTTTCAAAGAAAAACTAATTAAAACTATCTCCAAAATCCTGTGCCATTAATTTTATTTATAAGGCTTCGGCTTTTGGGCTATTTTTAATTTTTTAGAAATTTCGGATACACGGGGCTGCCGCCCGCTCTAGGTAT
>JAZKYS010000030.1:0-68504 GCA_045612285.1 Elusimicrobiaceae bacterium | reverse complement strand
CTGTCTGTCTGTCTGTCTGTCTGTCTGTCTGTCTGTCTGTCTGTCTGTCTGTCTGTCTGTCTGTCTGTCTGTCTGTCTGTCTGTCTGTCTGTCTGTCTGTCTGTCTGTCTGTATCGTCTCTAAGCATATTTTGACCTCTTTTTCAAGTATTTTTTATACTATATCCTAGTATAATTTTTTATGAAGTTCAATATTAGATTTCTAGATTTTTAATAAAAATATATCAAAGTGTCTGCTAAATTGTATAATTAATTTATGGCAAAGGAAAATAAAAATCAAACAGAAAATATTTTTAAAAATAAAGTTATAGTGCTTGGCTTAACGGGCGGTATTGCCGCTTATAAAATTTGTCTTTTAATAAACAAATTTAGAAGTCTTGGGGCGCAAATTCGCTTGATTGCGACGGAAAACTCTTTAAATTTTATAACAAAAACAACGCTTCAAACGCTGGCAAGAACACCTGTTTTAACAGAACAATTTGATATAAAAAAATACGATATAAACCACAAAAGTTTACAGGCCGAAGCGGACCTTTTTATCTTGGCGCCGGCAAGTGCAAACACAATTTCAAAAGTAGCTGGTGGGATAGCCGATAATCTTTTGACTTCCGTTCTTTGCGCCTGGCAAAAACCTTTGCTTATTGCGCCTGCAATGAACGACGGTATGTGGTATAACCCTGCCACTCAAAACAGCATAAAAACTTTAAAGGCGAGGGGGGCTTTTATCGTCGGACCGCAAATTGCCAAAATGTCTAATGGCCTAGTGAACAAAGGCCCTATGGCGGAAATGAGCGAAATTTTTGAAAGCGCAAAAAATATTTTAAGTTTAGAGCAAACTTTAAAAGATAAAAAAGTTTTAATTATCGGCGGTAGTCCGCGCGAAGATTTTGATAAAAATAATTTTATTTCCGTTAAAAATGATTTTGAAAAAGCAAGATTTTTAGCCCGCGCAGCTTATTTAAACGGCGCAAAAGTTGTTTTGCTTAGTGATACTGTTTGCGAAGAGCCTTACCCTCAAATTAAGGCGCAAACCCGCGCGGAATATAAAGAAGCAATTTTGAAAAATTTAGAAGAAAAAGATATTTTAATTTTTGCTTCAAATATGCCAACTTGGCAAATTGCTAAAGAAGAAAAAGAGGCAAAAAAACTTGTTTTAACTTTAAAACCGACTGAAGATTTTATCAAAGAAGTTTTGCCGAAATC
This sequence comes from Elusimicrobiaceae bacterium, assembly GCA_045612285.1. Taxonomy (GTDB): domain Bacteria; phylum Elusimicrobiota; class Elusimicrobia; order Elusimicrobiales; family Elusimicrobiaceae; genus Proelusimicrobium. The sequence continues at coordinate 67,302 of JAZKYS010000030.1, read as the reverse complement.
GTCAAAAGATTTACTTGTTTTAGACTATCACGAAAAAGATTTTGATACTTCTAATCCAATACAAACGGCTTTTGATTTGTTAAAAGAGATTAAATAATTTCCGCCTTACAAAAAAATAAAATAGGCGCCACCCCCATGGCGCCTATTTTGTGTGCTTTGAGTGGCAGGCAATATAACGGATACTTCTTTTTTGCCACTCATAATAGATTTTAAAAATAATATTTTATAACTATTTTATATAAATAATTTATATTATTTTTAAAAACTTGTCAAGCCTTTTTTTAAATTTATTTTTATGTCCGCAAAAAATAAAACCCCCGGCAATATTTTTAGCCGAGGGTTTTTATTTTTTACAGCAGATTTTTTATTTTGCAAGTTCTTTATAAAGTTCTTTTTGCCTGCTTGTTAAGTGTTCCGGGTTATTTATTAAAAGGCGGACATAAAAATTACCGCTTTTGCCAAGCCCTCTGCCGGAAAGTTTTAATTTTTGTCCACTTTTTGCGCCGGCAGGTATTTTGATATTTACGCTTGAAGAATCCGGCAAATAAACGCTTGCCGTTCCGCCAAGGGCAGCTGTCCAGGGCATAATACTTAAGTCATAATAAATATCAGTTCCGTCTAAAGAATAAGGTTCTTTTGCGGTAATTTGGATATTAACATATAAATCGCCACCTCTTGAACCAAGGCCTTTAAGTTTAATTTTGGCGCCTTGCGCAATACGCGCAGGAAATTTAACTTGCGCGCTTTTACCGCTCGGTAAAGTAAGGCGCACCATACCGCCTTGATAAGCCGAGGCGAGGTCTAAAGATAAAGAGGCTTCTTCATCGGCATTAGGCTGGGAATACATACCATAAGGATCTTGCGCGGCACTTCTTCTGCGGGAAGTTCTCCCACCGCCAAAACCGCCAAGCCCGCCGAAAATTGACTGGAAGAAATCGCTAAAATCACTTGCTTCAAAACCGCCTGTCCCGTTGAAATTGAACCCGCCATTTCCAAAGGGATTTGCTCCGCCGGCATTTGTGTATTGGTAATATTGCTGGCCGCCCGGGCTTTGATAATAATTGTCAGCTCCTGCTCCGCCGGCACTTGATCCACCGCCCCCGCGGGCATAATTTTGATAATTGCCGGAGCCTACTTGGTCATAAATTGTTCTTTTTTGTTTATCGGAAAGGACTTCGTAAGCCTCGTTGATATCTTTAAATTTTTCGGTCATTTCGGCTTTTTTGCTCTCGGGGTGCATATCAGGGTGATATTTGCGCGCCTGAGTTTTAAAAGCTTTTTTTATTTCCGCATCCGTTGCGTTTTTGCTAACGCCTAGTATTTTATAATAATCTTTATAATCTGCCATAAACAAACCCCCTTATCACAAATATTTTATATAATTTATTAAAAGATGTTAAATCTTTTTAAAACAGCAAAAAAATAAATTATTGTTTTATATAAATTTTATCGTCGTAAAAATAAAAAACACTTGCAAAAGTTTTTAGATTATAATACAATATATATGTAATCCTCGGTAGCTCAATGGTGGAGCGATCGGCTGTTAACCGATAGGTTATAGGTTCGAGTCCTATCCGAGGAGCAATTTTGAACAAATAAACCTCTTAGTAATAAGAGGTTTATTTGTTTACTGCGTCTTTTGCGTTTATAGGGTGTTGCAACCTCGGTCGGATACTTCGGCCTGCCGGCCTTTTACAGTATACTCTTCCTCGGTTGCGCCTACTCTAAACACAAAATACTTGCAAAATTGTTCGCTCTGCTCGTCTTAAAGAAAATAAAAAATAGGACGGCGCGGTTGCCCACGCCTAAAAAATCCTCGCAAAAATTATATGCTTTGTTAAGGGCAAAATCCTTGCAAAAATTATATGTCCTGTTTAGATAAAATTTACTCTTCCTCGGTTGCGCAACTTCAAACGCAAAATCCTCGCAAAACAATGTGCTCTGTTCTACTCGTCATTCCGGAAGGTCTTTGTCCGGAATCTGTCCTTTTTTGTAAACACAAAACTCTTCCCAAAAAATATTTGCCATATTTAGAGTTAAAAATATTATAATGAAATTATGAAAACAAATATCATAAATAAAAAAGGTTTTACCTTAATTGAACTTTTGGTTGTTGTTCTTGTCATCGGTATTTTGGCGGCTATTGCCGTGCCACAATATCAAAAAGCGGTTAACAAATCGCGCCTTGCGGAAGCTGTTTTAATTACCAAGTTTTTAGATAGCGGTGTCAAATATTTAGCGAATAAAGGAGTTTCCGGGCAAGGCAGCGAAGTAGCAAGTTCTTTTCATTTAAGCGGAGCTTCCTGGGACTCTAGCGGTTTAAAATATTCTACTAAAATTCACTCTTTAGATATTTCCTGCCAAGATTATAAGTGTATTGCCCATATTTATTATCCGCAGGAAGGCACACCTTTATATACTTTAACTTTTACAGGTCAAAAAGGCCAAGATACTATAAAAACTTGCCAAGGACCGGATTATATTTGCTCGTCGTTAGAAGATAAAGGCTTCACTACTATATAAACTTCTTGATAAATAACTATCTCCAAAATCCTTGCAAAACCTATTTGCTCTGTTCTATTCGTATTCCAAAGTATTTTGTCTGGAATCTCTACCTTTTTTCGTCTTATTTACTATTTTTTCTCCGTCTTAACAGCGCGCTTGCGTATTTTTTTTTTTTTGATAAACTGACTTTACAAGGTAAAGTCATTCCCGAAGGTTATAATCGGGAATCTCCACCGCTTAAAAAATAAATCAAACAGAGGTCTTTTTATGAAAAATCAAGCCTTTACATTAATAGAGTTATTAGTTGTTGTTTTAATAATCGGTATCTTAGTAGCAATTGCCGTGCCGCAGTATCAAGTAGCGGTAATAAAAACTAAAATTAATAGTGCCAAACAGACGGCAAATGATATTAGAAAAGCAATAGATTTATATTATTTACAACATGATGCTTATCCGAAAAAATTTAGTGATCTTGATTATTCTATTAAATTTGATAATAATTGGCATATACAATCTGATAAGTATGATTGTTATATGGACACTGACAAATGGTATGAAATCTATTGTAGCATAGAAAACTGGAAAATAATTTATGAAGTATATTTGCCAACATCAAGGGCTGAATGTAGAGTTTATTCTTCCGATACTTCAGATGTTTATCATAGGGCTTGCCAACAAGATACAGGAAAAACACTAAATCAGGCAGAAAAAAATGGTGATTGCTTTAAATATTATTATTAGTAAATTATAAAAACCCCTTACTTTTTAGCAAGGGGTTTTTTTGTGAACTCCAAAAGAATTTATTTCTTCAATTTTAAAACTTCATCAATAAGGCCGTATTCTTTTGCTTCTTCAGCAGACATATAGAAATTGCGTTCGCTGTCTTGTCTGATTTTTTCTTTCTTTTGGCCTGTGTGATGTGCCAAAATATCCAAAAGATGTTCTTTATTTTCGCGCAGTTCTTTTGATTCAATTTCAATATCCGTTACCTGACCGGAAATTCCGCCGCCCCAAATTAAAGGTTGGTGTATCATAATTCTTGCGTGTGGCAAAGCATATCTTTTGCCTTTAGAACCGGCGGCCAAAAGAACAGCACCAAAACTCATTGCCTGGCCCATACAAATTGTGGTAATAGGCGCTTTGATATATTGCATAGTATCATAAATGGCAAGGCCCGCTGTAACAAGACCGCCCGGGGAGTTAATATATAAGTTAATTTCTCTTGAAGAATCTTCGGCATCAAGGTAAAGAAGTTGGGCGATAATCATATTTGCCGCTTCTGTGCTAACTTCACCTTCGCGCCCGCCGACAAAGATAATTCTATCTTTTAACAGACGGGAAAAAATGTCATAACCAATGTTTTTTTCAATAATTGTAGGGATAATCATAATTTTCTCCTTATTGATAAATTTTACCATATTAACTAAAATATATGTATATGGTAGATAGAATCAAAAGACTTGAAAATTTGTTTTTGGAAGAAATAAATTCCCTCGTTTCCCGTCTGATAGCAAGCGGGCATTTCAGCGGTTTTATAACTTTGACAGCTGTTAGAGTTTCAAAAGATTTAACAACTGCAAAAGTGTTTTATTCGGTTTTCGGTAATGAGGCCGATAAAAAAAATGCCGCAAAACAACTTGCAAAAGTAAGGGGGGAAATCGGCGCGGCTTTGCGCTCAAGAGTGCATATTAAAAGGATACCTTCTTTTACTTTTGAACTTGATAATACGCCTGAGCGTGCTTCCGCTGTGGAAAAGATTTTTGCCAAAATAGAAAAAGAACATGAAGAAAAATAATACCCTTGCGCAAATTGTTGCTGCCATAAAAAAAGGTAAAAGTTTTTTTATTGCCGGCCACCAAAACCCCGATGGCGATAGCCTTGGCTCAACGCTGGCTTTAACATCGCTTTTAAGAAGGTTAGGTAAAGAAGTTTACCCTTTCAGCAAAGATAGGCCGGGCGATGATTTATTTTTTCTGCCGGATTTAAATAAAGTCAATTTTAATATTTTACCGACGGAACATAACTACGATACTTTAATTATGCTTGAATGTTCCGAGCCAACCCGCGGCGGCAACCTTGATATTTGTTTTAAAAACGCAAAACAAATAATAAATATTGACCACCATATAACAGGTCAGTTTTACGGCGATTTTAATTATATTGATGCAAAAGCCTCTTCCACGGCGGAAATTATGGTCCGCCTTTTTAAAGAAATGAACGCGCGTCCAACCGCAAACGAAGCAACCTGTCTTTATACCGGCCTTGTTACCGATACGGCGCGTTTTTTACACTCCAATACCACGCCTGAAAGTATGGCAGCAGGTGCTTTTTTGCTTGAGTGCGGTGCCGATATTAAACTTATTAACACAATAATTTACAACACAAAACCTTACCCTGAAATGAAACTTCTTGGCCGTGCTTTAGAAAAATTAAAATTACATCACAACAAACAAATTGCGGAAATTTCCCTTTTAAAATCTGATTTCAAAAAACTTAAAACCGACCCGCGCCACACACAAGGCATTGTCAGTCAACCGATAATGGTGCCAAATGTGGAAGTTTCCCTTTTACTGAGGGAAGAACCGGGCAAAGTCGCGGTAAACTTGCGCTCTAAAGGTAAAATTGATGTTAGCGCTATTGCCCAAGAGTTTGGCGGTGGCGGGCACGCAAGAGCGGCCGGTTTTAAAATTGCCAAAGGCAATCTTGAAACTATCAAAAAGAAACTTTTAAAAGCCGTTAAAGAAAAATTAAAATGACACAACTTCTTGGCCTTTTGCCGATAGATAAAGTACCGGGGTGGACCTCGCACGATGTTATTGCCTACACCCGCGGGATTTTAAGTTGTTATGAATTTTCGCGTATCGGACATTGTGGAACTTTAGACCCTATGGCAAGCGGGCTTTTGCTTGTTTTAATCGGGCGTGAAGCCACTAAAAGACAAGCAGAGTTTTTAGGGCTTGATAAAGTTTATCAGGCCCAAGTTAAACTTGGCGTTTTAACAGATTCTTGGGATATGCAGGGCTTTATTTTAAAAGAAGAACCTTGCCCCAAAATCACTTTAAAACAAGTTAAAGAAGCGCTTAAAACTATGACGGGCAAAATAAAACACCCTATACCTTTTTACAGCGCAAAAAAAGTTAAAGGCCAAGCCATGTATGAACACGCGCGAAACGGCGTTAATATCAAAAAAGAAAGTGTTGTGGAAATTTATAAATATTCTAAAATATCTTTAAAAGATAATGTTGTAAGTTTTGAAGTTTTTTGCTCAAGCGGAACTTATATCCGAAGTCTTGCTTTTATGCTTGGCGAGAAACTTGGCACTTGCGCCACATTAAGCGCATTAAGGCGTGTTAAAATCGGCCCTTATAAAATTAAAGATGCCCTGCCGCTTGATTTGCTTAGAAAAAGCGCGCCGGAGGATATTGCAAAATGGGTAAAAAGTTTATAACAATTGGCACTTTTGACGGCGTGCATTTAGGCCACAAATTTATTTTTGACACACTTAAAAAACTTGCCGCCAAAAATAATTTAGAGCCGCTTATTTTAACTTTTGATTTTGCGCCAAAACTCCTAAAAAATAACGATACCAAAAATAAAGTTTTAACTTTACCTAGCGAAAAACTTGCTTTGTTAAAACAGGAAAATTGCGAAGTTAAAAAACTTGATTTTGAAAAAATAAAAAATTTAACTTGCCAAGAATTTTTTGATATTCTTATAAAAGATTATAAAATGGGCGGTATTTTAACGGGGGAAGATTTTGCCTTTGGCAAAGACCGCCTGGGTAAAAAAGATTTTCTGGCAAAAGCGTGTGCTGATAATAACATCATTTACTCTTGCCAAAATTTTGTTAATAATAAAGAAGGCCATAAAATATCCTCTTCCTTAATACGCAAATTTTTAGAACAGGGCGAAGTTAGCGTTGCCGCCAAAATGCTTGGCCATTTTTACACTTTAAAAGGGCTTATTGTTAAAGGCCAGCAACTTGGGCGCCAAATGGGTTTTGCCACAGCCAATTTAAAAATTGATACTTGCAAAATCTTGCCAAAAGGCGTTTTTGCAGTTAAAGTTTTTTTAGAGGGGAAAGAATATAAAGGCGTTTGTAATATCGGCCTTAGGCCAACTGTAGAAAAAAACGGCGCGCCTTTATGCGAAGTCCACATTTTAGATTTTAACCAAGATATTTACGGCAAAATTTTAAAAATAGCCCTTGTTGCCAAAATCCGCGGCGAAAAGAAATTTGCCGATCTTGGCGAACTTACCCAACAAATTAACAAAGACACTTCTTCCGCAGTAAAACTGCTAAAATAATTTTTGCGGCGGCTTTTGGGGTATTTTTAATTTTTTAGAAATTTCGGATACGCGGGGTTGCCACCCGCTCTAGGTATCCCTCATTTCTAAAATCGTTTTTTCTTTTTTTAAAGAAAAAACTAATTAAAACTATCTTCAAAATCCTTGCAAATATTATGGGCTGTATAAACTAAGATTTTGTCAAAATTGCATAGGTCAAAAGACCTATACAGCATTAGGCCTTTTTTCACTTGCGAGAGCTTATATATATCTATTATAATTTAATTGTAATTCCATAAGGAGAAAGATATGAAAAAGTTATTAATAGCAGCATTATCAGTTTTTGTATTAACAAATATTTCTTTTGCGCAAAGCCTACAACAAAAAATTGATAGTTTAGAAAGCAAAATAGCAAGATTAGAACGAGAGATAGAAAAAACAGAACAAGAGCTTAAGCCATATTTACAAGCTAAAAAAGCTGAGTATGAAGCAAAAAGGAAAAAGGCTGAAGAATTATATAAACAGAGATTCCCGGAATTTGTATATTTTAACATATCTTGTGAAGTAAAAGAATATATAATTAACGAGTTAACAAAGGATCCTAAATGGGATATATTAGATATATCTTTTGAGAGAGAAAGCACTGCTATTATAAAATCTACTTCAAATAAACAAGGGGTAGCAGTTAATGCTTGCAATGAGGATACGGTTTTCTTTATCAAAACAGCTTTGCAATGGCACAAAAATCCCCAAGAAAGTAAGAGAGGAAAAAAATTATTGGCAATGCAAAAAGATGTTAAGGCTTATTATGGTAATTTTACGGGAGAGTATTCAGAGTTTTTATTTAAAAACAAGATCTTTGATTTAAAATGTAGAAGAGTAAGTATATACTATAAATATATTTCTGGTGCTTACCTGGAGACAATAAATGGCAATCGTTATATTTTTGAAAAAGGAAAAAAGCCCATAGTTTATGCTAAATGTATCATAGATAAGGAAATACCAATAAAAGACCTTATAGACCATCCTTTTTGTGACAGCGGGGCAATAAGTTGTTTAGGGAAGGATTCTTGGAATATTAAGGCTTTTTCTCCTTATGTATACAGATATTCTAAACCAAGAATATTTGAAGATAACGAGGCAAACCCTTCAAAAGATATATTAGAATATAATAATTCAAAAGATGCTTATTCAGATATGAAGAGAATAGGCACAATAGATTCTTTACCGGAAAAACATCTAAAAACTTTTAATATAGAAGATTATATGTAATAAATCACGATATCACACAAAACACCCCTTTTTTATAAGGGGTGTTTTTCTTTAGGATTTTTTAGATTTCTCTTTATATTTTTTAATTATTTCACTACACTTGTTAGTAATTTTATTAAGGCCTTTTGGTTTGGCTCTTTTGCGCGTTTTGAAATTATTTGTTTTTGCCCTTTACTTTGCACTATAACATAATTATTTTTTAACTCAAAAACAGAACGCTCGGGCGTTTCTTCAAACAAACTTCGGCCCATCATATTTTGCGGGGTTTTTTGTCCGGCAAGGCCAAGTATCGTTGGCCCGATATCCTGCTGGGAAGCATTTTTATCGGTAGTTAAAACTTCCTCAATTTTATTTTTGGTAATTAAAATAAAAGGCACTTCCTCAAAATTCTTTTGGTAATTTTTAACCAAAGGGCCAATATCTAAATTTGCATAAAAGGGATGGTCTGCTGTAACGATAAGCAAAGTGTCATCATCAAGCAAATTTTCCTTTTGTAAATTTTCAATAAAAAGGCCTAACTCATAATCGTAATTTCTAAATGCGCGCGCCATATTCGCTCTATCATAAGCGGCGGCAATTTTTGGGTCAATACCATCCAAGTTTAAAGGGGGGTAAGTTTGGCCCATATAATCTGTTCTGCCGCTTGGCACATGGGTATCAACATTTAAAATATCAATAAAAACTTTTTGGCCGCGGTTTTCTTTAAGATAATTGATAGTAAAATCAAACAAGGCTCTATCGGTAAGTCCCCACCAGGCAATTTTATCTTTATAAGGTGTATTGCTAAAATAATCTGCGCCGTAGACTTCGCTAAAACCGGCCTGTTTAAAAAGGACATCTTCGTTCATATAATGTTCACTAGCCCCGCGGATAAAAGCAGTTTTAAAACCCTTATCTTTTAAAATTTTTACAAAAGATAATGGGTATTCGTTTTCAAACATCAGTTCCGGGTTTGCGTGGCCAGAGAAAATAACACTTAAGCCGTATAAAGTAGAAATTGTCGTCGGTTTTAAAGAAACATTGGGGTAAGTTTTTTTAAGATTATCAATAACCGCGCTTGCTGCTGGCGGAATATTTGGATTAACCATATTGCTAAATTTATTTGAAAGGGCTTCCGTTGTAATCAAAATTATGCGTTTATAATTTTTTTTGTTAACAAAATTGCTAGGCCTAAAAAGATTATAATTTTGCGCCGCAAGTTGTATTTCACTATCGTCAAGGGGCAAAACTTCAGGTGCCGATTTTTTATTTATTAAATCTTTAACAATACCGGCTAAAGTTGTATCCATTAACTGCGTGCTAAAAAATGCCTGCGGGGTTTTTAAATAAAAAATCGGCGAAATAATGGAAACAACTAACAAAAGCACCGCGCAAAATGCCATTTTTTTTGCACTAATATGGCGGCTTGGTGCATGCCAAAACTTGCCAACAACAAAGAAGGGGAAAAAGTAAATAAAAGCAAAATAGCAAAGCAAACGAATATCTGTCATAAACTGATATTGCGCCCCGCCAAGGGTCATAACATGTTTTAAGCCAAATCTTTCCTTAAAATACATCAAAAGCACAATATCAGCCGTAATCGTTATATAGTAAAGAAAAAATACTAAAGCAAAAACACCGCGTTTTTTAAAACCTAAAATATGCACGATATAAAAAATTATGGAAATTGTTAAAAACTCCACGCAAAATTTTGTTAAAAGCCCAATAGTTAAAGTGGAAACACTAAAGGCCTCAAGTTGCCAAAGACCGATAAAATAAAAAACTATGCCCGGCAAACTCAAAAGAGAAAAAAGCAAAAAATCTTGTTTTAAAAGGGAAAAATATTTATTTAATAATTTCATAATAAAGCACAACCTCTCAAAAAATGATAAAATAATTATACTATTTAATGGGGCAGCAAGTCTGCCTAAATGTTTGAGGTATTTTATGGAAAACGCAAATATAGAAGTAAAAAGACACAGTTGTTCACACATCTTAGCCGCCGCCGTCCAGGAACTTTTTAAAGGGACTAAACTTGGTATCGGTCCTGCTATTGAAAACGGCTTTTATTATGATTTTTTATCAGAGCATAAATTCACACCAGAAGACCTCAAAACAATAGAAAAAAAGATGCAACAAATTGTTGCTTCAGCCCAGCCCTTTGTCTGCCAAAAAGTTTCTAAAGCTGAAGCCCTTAAAATTTTTGGCGATAAAGGTGAAGAATTTAAAGTTGAACTTATTAAAGAATTGCCGGAAGGTGAAATAACCATCTATACAAACGGCAATTTTACCGATTTATGCCGCGGTCCGCATATGGAACATACCGGTAAAATCAAACATTTTAAACTTACCCACACTGCCGGTGCTTATTGGCGCGGTGATGAAAAACGCCCCCAAATGCAACGCATCTACGGTATTGCCTTTGAAACAAAAGAAGAATTAAACGACTATATCAAACAGCAAGAAGAAGCCGCCAAACGCGACCACCGCAAACTTGGCACTGATTTAAAATTATTCTTTATGGACGAAGATATCGGCCCGGGCCTTGTTTTATGGCAACCAAAAGGCGGTATGCTTAGAAAAACTTTGGAAGATTGGATAAGAGCGGAAAACCTTAAACGCGGTTATGATATGGTTTTTAGCCCGCATATTGCACGCCTGCACTTGTGGCAAAAATCCGGCCACGCAAACTTTTATAGCGAAAATATGTTTAGTCCTATTGAAGTTGACGACCAAAAATATCAGTTAAAACCGATGAACTGCCCTTTCCACATTTCAATTTACAATTCCGAACTTAGAAGTTATCGCGATTTGCCTTTGCGTTTAGCCGAACTAGGCACGGTTTACCGCTATGAACGCTCCGGCGTTATGCACGGGCTTTTAAGAGTGCGCGGTTTTACACAAGATGATGCCCACATTTTCTGCACGCCCGAGCAAATTGAAAGCGAAGTCCAGGCCTGTTTTGAATTTGCTTTACATATTTTTAAAACTTTCGGTTTTGAAAAGTATAAAGTGGAACTTTCCACCTGGGATGAAACCAAGCCGGAAAATTATACCGGTAAGGCAGAAGATTGGCACCGCGCCCAAGCGGCTTTGGAAGATGTCTTAAAAAAGAACAATATTCCCTATACCGCCCAAGCAGGCGAGGCCGCCTTCTACGGCCCCAAAATTGATATTAAGTTAATTGACGCTATCGGCAGACCGTGGCAACTTTCCACAATTCAGTTTGACTTTAACTTGCCCGAACGCTTTGACTTAACTTATATCGCAAAAGAAGGCAGACAAAGACCTTTAATGGTCCACAGAGCAATGCTTGGTTCTATTGAACGCTTTATCGGTATTTTAATTGAGCATTATGCCGGCTTATTCCCGCTTTGGCTTGCCCCGGTCCAAGCAAAAATTTTGACTTTGACTGATGAGCAAATACCTTTTGCCAAAGAACTTGCCCAAAAGATGCGCGAAGCCGGCCTTCGCCCGGAACTTGATTTAAGGCCCGAGAAACTTGGCGCAAAAATCCGCCAAGCACACCTTGAAAAAGTGCCTTATACACTTGTTATCGGCGCAAAGGAAGCCCAAAATAAGACTGTTACCATCCGCCTTAGAAGTGGCAAGAATCTTGAAGGCGTAAAAGTAGAAGATTTAATTGCTAAACTTAGTGATGAAGTTAAATCTTTCAGCTTAAAACCTTACTTTAACTAGGTTTTTATAAAAAAGGGTGTTTACCTTAAAAGAGTAAACGCCCTTTTTGTTTTTAAGGGGAAATTTATGAAAAAAGTTGTTCTATTGTTATTGGCTATAGGTTTAATCTTCGGTGGCATTAAATTATATGACAAAATTAATGTTACGATTATTGGACGGGCATTTTGCGATGGATGCAATTGTTTATGTGAAGACCCTGATCCTGCTTATATACACAAAGTAGCAAAAAGACTTATAAATGTTAACGAAGAAAACTTTTATGGCAAGACTACTCTTGATTATGTGTGTTGGAATAAAAAGAAATATGAGGATACCTTTAAATTATTAATATCTAAAGGTGCGCATACAAATATGTGCTGATATAAATAAGAGATATAAAGAAGGGAAACCCCCTGTTTTTAATATAGGTTAAACTTTACTAAAATTACTTATTAAACACGGCGCAAAAAGCGGTAAAGATTTAAAATAATCTTTTATTTAAAAGGCAAAATAAAAAACACCCTTGCTAAAAAAGAAAGCAAGGGTGTTTTTGTGTGTAAAAGCTTATTTAATATCTGCTAGTATTCCTGCTGCCCACATAATGTTAGGATTTCCATCTGCTTGAGATAAAGTGCAGAAGTTATCAAAACCGTAGTTGTTTACATCTAAATCATAAGTACAAGTTTCAATATTATCTAAAACTTTAATCAAGTTTTTAATAAAAGCCTTTTCTTCTTTTGTTTTTTGATAATATTGGGCCAGTTTCTCTGCTGCAGCTTGTAAAGAATTATCAAGCAAAGGCACACCCATTATATAATCTTTGACTTCTTCAAAAGAAGAAAGTTGTTGTATTTCTGATTTTTCCACCGTTTCCACATGTATATTACCATACGGTTGCGTTAGCATCCATTTTCTTTTATATAACGCTTGTCTATAATTTTCCTTATCTTTTAAAGCTTTTACAATTTTATCCCATTGAAACTTTGTTTTTAGCATAATTTTAGCATGGGTTTTGCAATATTTATTATCACCGCAGACACAGATAAAATCATTTTCCGGGCATACACTTGCAACATTATTGCGAACAGGTGCGGGAATAGGTTCGTGTACTTTGTAAGTTTGCATATTATCCGGCATTTCACTTGCAAATTCTTTATTCATTTGTTCTTGTTTTGCTTTTTCCTGGTCTTGTTTTGCGGCGTTAATTTGTCCTGCAAAATCATTAAATTGATTCTGGGCATCATTTAAAAAACTATCAAAAGATGCTTGGCTTTGTTTTTGAAAGTCATCAAATTCTTGATTTACTTGCGCAAAAGCACTTGTTGCAATTAACAAAAGCGTGGCAGGAATTAATAATTTTTTCATATATCTTTTCTCCTTATAAAAAATTCTTTTTAATGCTAAATAAACAAAAGAATTTATCTTGCTAATTAAGGTAAAGTACAGAAATTATCAAGCCCGTAATTATTTACACTTAAATTTTTAGGACAATCTTCGGATTTTTCTACGGCCTTGCCTAAAGCTTGAATAAATACGCCTTCTTCTTTTTGTGAGTCTTTAGTATAAAGTTGCATCCTTCTTAAAGCAAAGCGAAAAGCTTCTTTGGTTAAAGGCATATCCGTGATATAATCTTGAATTTTCTTGAAAGAGTATAATTCTTGTATTTCTGATTTTTCTATTTCTGCTACAAGATCGCTTCTATTTATTTGATTGGTCAGTTTCCATTTTTCTTCATATAAATATTGTTTATGGTTTTCCTTATCTTTTAAGTTTGTTACGACAACGGTCCATTTGGTTAGTCTTTTCATAATTTTAGCATGAGTTTGGCAATATTTATTATCACCACAGACGCAGTCAATATCATTATCCTTGCAAGGGAAATTTTCAGGTGTTGTATCGTAGTTCGGCGCAGTCATTTTTTGAACTGGATAAGGGCTACCATCTTGTTCATCTTGCGGTCTGTCTGCAGGGTTGGCATATTCAACAGGGTGATCATACTTTTTTGATTCTATTTTTTTTACTTGAAAGGGGCCATTGTTTTGTTGTAATTTTGCTTTTTCCTGTTCTTGCTTTGCGGAGTTAACTTGCTTTGCAAAATCATCAAACCCGGCTTTAGCATTTTTTGAGGAATCGCTAAACTGATTTCTGGCATCATTTGAAACACTATCAAATGTTGCTTGGCTTTGTTTTTGAAAGTCGTCAAATTCTTTATTCACCTGTGCAAAAGCACTTGCTGTAATTAGCAAAAGTGCGGCGGGTATTATTAATTTAAGGTATTTTTTCATATATTTTTTCTCCTATTTAGTTGTTCCTTTGATTATGATTTTTCTATCTTGGGCTTCATACCAACGAATTTCTTTTTCTTGTTCCATGGAGTAATGTTTTTTGCCAGGTTGAAGTTCTGGTCTTTGGAATTTAGCATATTTATCACCTAAGCCGACAATTTTAATATTTTGAGTTGCATTAGCAGGATTAGTAATAGTATTTCTTTGCATAGGCCAAGAAGATAGTTTTTTATTAGAGTTAACTTCAGTATATCTGCCTAATCCGTCATCTGTGGGGGAAGCACTAACAATAACATCGTTTTTTGCCCATTCTTCTTGAATTAATTTTGCAATTTCCATAGCTCTATCAAAAGAAAGTCTTTTATTATTATTCACAGCAGCTTTATCATCTGTTGCAACTTTAGAGGTGTGCCCTTCTATTGTGATATTTTCACAATTTTTCATAAATTGATATATATTTGCAAACGACAAATACGGAAGTTCTTTCCTTAAATTGTAAGAACCATTATCAAAGAAATTGCCGATTAGTTGGATTTCGCAAGGTTTATAAACAGTTTCTCTGTAATTTGCGTGTTCATATGTAGAGACGACATCATCGTATTCTCTTTGCAAGGTCATATTGATATTATCAGATACGGAATGAGCATTCATAGTAATCGGACTATTAAGGATCATTTCCTCCATCTTTTTTGTTGCTGTAGTATCTTGTGCAAAGGCAGTTAAACCTGTGAGTAAAAGTGAGGCTGAAAGTAAAAATGCAATTTTGTTTGTCATAATATTTCTCCTTTTATAACCTACAAGTCCATTATAACTTATTTACTTGCGCTTTTCCACAGAGATAATATTTCTTTTATTTGTCTTTGCGCTTCTTTAAATTCATTTTCTTCACTTTCTTTAAGTTCAATTTTTCTCATTACTTTTTCTATTTCTTTTACCAAATGTTTTTTGGCAGCGCGGTTTTCAGGCAAAACACAAAGATTATTATATCCGTATTTATTCACATCTAAATCTTTAGAACATACCGGCAAAGTTTTTGGGAAAGCCTGTTGAAAATCATAAAGTGCGTCGGCTTCTTCTTTTGAAGAAGTGCTATAAGTAGCGTATAAATCTAATAATTCCAAAGCACTTTTTAAAGAATCATTAAGCAAAGGCATATTGGTAAGATAATCTTTAAACTCAGCAAAGGAATTAAGGTTTACAATTTGTTCTAATTCTAAAATTTGTAAAGTTTCATAGGCTTTATAATTCTTTTTGGCAAAAGAATATTTTGTGTTATATAAGGCCTGTTTGTGATTTGTCGCTTTTTCTAATACTGCAATTATTTTATCAAAAGACATTCTTGATCTTAACATAAGGTATGCATTTTCTAAGCAATATTTATCATTATTACAGATTCCGTTGATGCTCTTTTGTTTTTCATTATAGGCATTTTCTAAAGCGGTTTTAAGATTATTTGAAACTTGAGCCGGGACTATGCTTTTAATTCTTTCTTTCATAAGAGATTCAGAGCTTTGTTTCTGAGCAAAAGCACTTGTTGTTAATAACAAAAGTGCCGCCGGAATTATAAGTTTTAGATATTTATTCATTTTTATATACTCCTTTTTGGTATTTCTATACCTATAGTATAATTTATTTCCTTACTTTTCTACAAGGGTTTTTGGACCTATTTTATTATAGGTCTAAAGACCTACTTTTTGCTTTGGATTTTGCGTTTATAGGGTGTTGCAACCTCGGTCGGATACTTCGGCCTGCCGGCCTTTCACAGTATACTCTTCCTCGGTTGCGCAACTTCAAACGCAAAATCCTCGCAAAAATTGCGTTGGCTTTTGTAGAAAAGAATATTTTTGTAAGGATTTTTTAGGCACAATATTTGTGCCGCCCTATTTTTTTATTTTCTTTAAGACAAGGTATAGTAGGGAACCACGCCCGCTAGGGCGCTGCTATCCGAAGTTTTAAAAAAATAAAAAAGAGGAAAAAAGCCTTACAAAACAAGGGGCTTGATTCGTATGATAAAATATATATATAAAGGAGGATTTTACGCTATGGATTTTAAACTTTTTGAAAAATTAAGTTCTACACCCGCTCCCTGCGGCAGGGAAGAACTTTTAAGAGAAACAATTTTACCCCTTATTAAACCTTTAGTTGACGAAGTAAGAACCGATGCTTTAGGCAATATTATCGCCTTAAAAAAAGGCAAAGGCAAATTTAAACTTATGCTTGATGCACACATGGACGAAGTTTCCGCAAGAGTTAAATATATTGAAGAAAGCGGCTTCTTGCGTTTTGTTACAACAGGCGGTATTGATGCAAGAACATTAGTTGCGCAAAGAGTTAAAATCCAAACCAAAAAACACGGTATTTTAACAGGTATTATCGGCTCAAAACCGGCGCACTATTTAACTTCGGCTGATTTAGCCAAAGCAGCCAGCGTTGATAGCCTTTTTATTGATACAGGCCTTGACGGCAAAACCGCAAAAGAAGTTTTTGCTATTGGCGATCCTATTACTTTAGATAGAGCGCCTATTGAATTTGGTAAAGATTTATTTTCCGCCAAAGCTATTGATGATAGAGCAGGCGTTTATATCCTTTTAAAAGTTATGGAAAACTTGCCAAAAGAACACGATGCCGATATCTATTTTACTTTTACCACACAGGAAGAATTTGGACTTATCGGTTGCCAATGTGCCGTTTTTGATATTAAACCCGATGCCGCTTTAGCAGTTGATACGACAGGCGCACTTGATACCCCGGGTATTCCCGTTCAAGATTATGTTTTAAGGCTCGGGCAGGGTATCGGTATCAGTATGGTGGATAGAACAACTATCGCAAACCAAGGTGTCGTGGACCATCTTGTTGAAATTTGCCAAAAACGCAAAATTCCTTATCAATTAAGGGTCGCTTCAAGAGGCTCTAATAATGGCATGATTATTCAAAGACACGCCGGTGCCGTGCCTGAGTGCACTTTATCAGTGCCTGTTCGCTATATTCACTCCAATGTGGAAGTAGCCAACAAAAACGATGTTGATGCCGCCGTTGCCTTGGTGGAAAATTTTGCCCTTGAGTGTTGTCCCTCAAGATATACACCGGAAATTTAAACTATGATTAAGCCAATAAATTTTAAACTAGATAAAAAACAAGGTCAGTATTATAAAGCAACTGATATTTTAAAAGAGAAAAAGTATCAGTTATCACAAGACGAAATAAGAAAACTAAAAAATTTAGAAGTTTTATATCGTTCTTTGTGTGCGGTTTTATATAATTATGTTCCGCTTTCAGGCCACCCCGGCGGCAGTATTTCAAGCGGACCTATTGTTTTAAATCTTGTTTACAATATTATGGCTTATGATTTAAAAGAGCCTTATCAAACAGGTTTTGATATTTTATCTTACGCAGCAGGCCACAAGGCACTTGGTCTTTACGCTTTAAGCGCAATTAGAAATGAAATTGCCAAAACTTACGCAAGTGAACTTTTGCCAAAAGAATCTTGGCAGTTAAGACTTGAAGATTTGCTCGGTTTTAGAAAAGCACCCACCCAAAACACAAAATATTTTAAAGAGTTTAACTCTAAATCTTTAGACGGCCACCCAGAGCCTTTAACACCTTTTACCTGTCTTGCAACAGGCGCAAGCGGTGTTGGTTTTGGCGCAAGCGTGGGCTTGGCTTTAGGTGCTGCAATTAATTATAAAGATAAAGCACCAAAAGTTAATGTTCTTGAAGGCGAGGGGGGGCTAACTGCCGGCAGAGTGGCAGAAAGTCTTGCTATTGCTTCCCGCGCTGGCCTTGATAATTTGATTATTCATTTAGATTGGAACCAAGCCTCTATTGATTCTGATAAAGTCTGCGCCGAAAATGGCCAAGCAGGCGATTATGTTGCCTGGCAACCAAGTGAACTTTTCTATATCAACGGACTTAATGTTATAGAAGTTGATGACGGTAGCGATTTTGCGCAAGTTTACGCCGCACAAAAATTTGCCAACACTTTAAATAACGGCCAACCCACAGCCATAGTTTACAGGACTATTAAAGGGCGCAAATACGGCATTGAAGGGCGCAAAAGCCACGGTAGCGGGCACAAATTTGCAAGCGATGGTTATTATAATGCCCTAGCCGATTTTGAGCAAACTTTTAATATCAAAATACCTCATTTTGAAGGCGAAATGGATGCCCAAAATGTAGAAAACTATTATTATCAAACTTTACTTTGTTTTAGAAAAGCAATTTCCGAAAATAAAGCAATTTTTGAACCTTTTGCCGAGAAATTAAAAACAGCAAAACAAAATTTAATCAATAAAAACTTGCCTGTTTTAACAAAACCGCAAGAAACTTTTGACGCTTTTAAAATGCCCGAAGTCCTAAATTATCCAAGTGATAAAAAAGTTGCTTTAAGGGCGGCAATGGCCCAGGCCTTGCAATATATGAGCGAGAAACAAAAAAGCAATTTTTATGTTTCTACGGCAGATTTAGGCGGTTCAACCGCAGCGGGCCAAATTGCAAAGCCTTATGATAATGGCTTTTATAATAAACAAACTAACCCGGAAAGCCGCTTAATTTCAAGCGGTGGTATTTGCGAAGATGGGTTAAGTGCTGTTATGAGCGGTGTTAGTGCTTATGGCCTTAATACAGGCATTGCGGCCTCTTATGCTGCCTTTACAAGCTCTATGATGCACACGGCAGCCCGCTTGCACGCAATAGGCCAGCAGGCCTATCACGAAGCAACCGGCAAAGATATGAACACTTTTGTAATTTTCAGCGGTCACGCCGGTATTCCAACAGGCGAAGACGGCCCCACCCACGCAGACCCGCAAGCCTTGCAACTTGTGCAGGAGGATTTCCCCAAAGGTATGGCGATAACTTTGACCCCTTTAGATGCTAAAGATGTTTGGCCTTCTTTATGTGCGGCAATGGCAAAGAAACCGGCGGTTTTATATCCTTTTGTAACCCGCCCGGAAATTTGCCAAAATGAACGCTTGCCGGGTGCTGATGCAACAAAAGGTGTTTATGCTTTAGTTAAAGAAAAAGACGCCCAAGGCACTCTTATTATACAAGGTAGCGGCGTTGGCGAAATTTTTATGCAGCAAACTTACCCAATGCTCAAAAAAGAGGGGATAAAGTTAAATGTTTATTATGTTTGCTCGCGCGAACTTTTCTTAATGCTAGATGAAAAAGAGCAAGAGCAAATTTTGCCTTTAAGTGAGCAAAAACGCGCTATGGCAATAACAGATTTTACTATGCCGACACTATATTGCTGGCTTAAAAGCGAAATTGGGCAGAAATGCTCTCTTTCGCCTTTTAAAGACGGCAAATATCTTGCAAGCGGTAAAGCGCCAAAAATTTACGAACAGGCGCATTTAGACGCTAAATCGCAACTTTTGGCAATTAAAAACTATTTACAAAAAATCAAGGAGAAATAAAAAATGGCAGAACAAAAACCTTATTTAACAGGAAGAACTTATATCTTTAAAATCAGCAAAGGCAAAGATTTATTTGAAGCCCTTACCGATTTTTGCCACGATAATCAAATAAAATGCGGTATTATCAGTGGTATCGGTTCGCTTGAAAATGCAACTCTTGCATACTTTGACCAAGTTAAAAAGAAATATGAAAAACAAGTTGTAAACAAAAAGACTGAAATTCTTAATATTTCCGGCAATGTAAGCATTATGGATAACCGCTCCAACATTCACGCCCATTTGACTTTGGCCGATGATGAAGGCAAAGTTCTTGGCGGGCATTTAATGGCAGGCACAAAAGTTTTTGTGGCCGAAGTTTATATCCAAGAACTCGTTGGCGAACCAAAAGTGCGCAAACAAGATAAAGTAACAAAGTTAAATCTTTGGATATAATATTGGTTGTCATTCCCGAATGTTTTTGTCGGGAATCTCTACCTTGTTAAATATTTAAACCCCTGTTTCTAAAAAATAAGAAGCAGGGGTTTTTATGTATTAAAAAATAACTTTACTACCACCTTATATAGACTTGTCCGCCGGTGCCACAAAAACTATCTGAATTCCAAATATCAGTATAATCAGGTATTGCTTCTTGGCATAATTCTTGGCCTATTTTTTCAGTGCTGCAACACCAATCTTGTTTTTTATTTAGGAGATCTCTTGAATAATCAATATAAGGGTGTTTTTTTAAGCTGCATCCTATCCATTTCCTTTCAGAATCTAAAGATATGTTACATGAACCCCAATCAAAAATTATTGTATCATTATTTGTGCGTCTTTTAGTAAAACTTCCGCCTTCAATATTAATATCTAAAGCGCTTAAATCCAGGCTTCTTTTGCCATTGGCAAGAATATATACTTGCTGGGCATCATATATAGCCTTTGAGGCAATAAGTAATTGTGTAAATCTACTTTTGGCAACGGCTTTTTGATATTGTGGCACGGCAATTGCTGCCAAAATACCGATAATAAGAACAACAACTAATAATTCAATTAAGGTAAAGGCTTTATTTGTAAACATATTTATTCTCCATTTTTTAAGAAATAGATGCCGAGCAAAAACACCTCAGCATGACGAAAAATAAATAAAATCGTCATTCCGGAAGGTTTTTGTCCGGAATCTCCACCTTTTTATTTTTCTTCACATATTCAAATTTTATTTTTTTTTTTTTGAAAATCAAGTTTTGTAATTGGGTTCAGATACATTTGAGACTAAAAGCAAGACGAAAAATGGCTTTAAAAAATATTTTAAAAATATTTTAAAATATTCTTGACAAAGGAGCTTTTTATGACCCGTTTTTACTCAAACAGCAAAAAACAAATTATCATAAATCGCCGCGATAAGATAGAACATTGGCTTGAACTAAAAGCAAAAGGAATAGATGATAAGACATTGCAATCCGTCCTAAAAATCAGCCGAGCAACATTTTATCGTTGGAATAAAGCTTATAGATATTACAACATAAAAGGGTTGCGCCCCAAAAGCACAAGACCCGAGCGAGTGCGGCAAGCGGAAGTATTAACAAAAGATATGATAGCAATAATAAGGAGTTTACGAGAACAACACCCATTCTTCGGGAAAGTCAAAATACACGCATTATGCAGACAACAAGGTATAAATATATCATTATCATCCGTAGGCAGAGCATTGCACTATCTTATAGAACGCAGAATAGTTTTACGCGTTGGAGTATTAAAGTGTAAAAAAGAGCGTAAATTTATTCGTAAATTTACAAATAGTTATAGTAAGCGTTTGCCTAAATATCATAAATCGCCCATAGAGTTGGACCATACTATTATAAATTTGAGAGGAACAGAACATAGAGTATTTGTAGCATATGATAGGATATCAAGATTTTGTCTATGTAAATCATACAGGCGAGCTACGGCAGATAATGCTTCAAATTTCCTAGAATATATAGTCCCGCATTGGCCTTATAAGCCAAGAGAATTACAAGTAGATGGCGGTAGTGAATTTAGGGCAAGTTTTGAGAATGCTTGCGAAGTAAATAATATAAAGCTTTTTGTTTTACCGCCGAGGAGTCCAAAACTGAATGGAGGAGTGGAAAGATATAATCAAACCTTACAAGATGAGTTCTTTTTACTGAGGTATAATGAATTGCCTACGGATACGGAATTATTGAATAAGGAGCTGAATGATTGGCAAAAATACTATAATGAAGAAAGACCGCATAGAAGTTTGCTAAATGAGCAAGGACTGCCGATATCGCCAGTCCAATTTTTGAAGCAAACCAGTCTCAAATGTATTGAACCCTAACAGTTTTGTAATTTTTACGACGATAAATAAGCCTCATTACCGAAGCTCTTTTGTAGGAAAATTTTAATACTTTTTTAAAAGAGAGGTTTTTTAAAGTATAAAAATTTGTTTTAAATTATAAATTAATATACCAAAAGCAACTAAAATAAATAACCAGGGAAAAAGGATAGAAAAATTACTTTCAATTTTAGCCTCTTGCGGGTCTTCTTTATTATATAAGACGGAAACTATTTTGCCAAAAACAGGTTTTTTGCGGCGCGGTGTTTTATCGGTAAAAAGTATATCATCTTCTTTACAGGGGAATTTTACTTTTGCCAAAAAAAACTCTTTTCCGTCTTTTAAACTTTTTTCATAATCGGTTATTACGCCTTGTGCGCGCAAAAAACCGCTTTTATGAAACGGATTTTTTATCATAAAAATAATACCTAAAATACAAAAAATAATTGCGCTTTTAAAAGTTAACATTTTTTATCCTTTAATAAATTTTATAAAAATTTGTTTAATTTCTCTTTAAATTCGGGGGAAACTCTTAAAGATTGTTTTGTTTTTTCTATACCTTTTTTAAAAGTCCACTTGTCTAATTTTGAGTTTTTGGCATATTTTAAAGTTTCTTTAGGAAATTTAACAAAACACACACTTAAAAGCCAAGCTGCTGCCATTTTGGCATAATAACCCTCGTGCTTAAAATTATCAAGGGTTTCAAAAATAAAACTTAATTTTTCTTTTTTTACAAAATAGCCAAGCAAAATAACAAGCCCAAAGCGCACCTTAAACTCCTGCTTAGTGTTAAGATAAGGTTGTATAAAGTTAAAAAAGTAATCTTCATCTTTTTTTATTCTTTTTAAGGCCGAGCAAAATAAATCACAATGCGCCCAATTATTTATTTTGGGAACAAAATTTTTTATTTCTTTAACAAAAGTTTCAAAATCGGTTTTGCCGTAAGCAATTAAAAAACCTTCAAGCAAAATTTCTTCAAAATAAGGTTTTTTTATTTTGTCTGTTTTATAAGAGATATTTTGTTTGGCAAGTTCTTTGGCAAATTGTTTAACTATCGGCACTTTAACACCTAAAATATTTTGTGCGTTCGGTGTTAAACTTGCGCTAAACTTTTGAAATTTTTTATCAGACTTGGAAATTAAAAAATTTCTTATTTCTTTTTGCGTAATTTTATTTTGCATTTAAAACCTTTTAAAACTTTAGAGATAATTTTATTATAGCAAAATGCCCTGGGTCTTTAGTCCCAAAAATAGCTAGGTCTAAAAACGGGGGGAGTTTGGGTCTTTTGACCCTTGGACTATTTCTAACAAGATGTTAAACTATAAGTATAAATTCCATTATTCTCCATTGGATTTATCCCAAGGCAGCCTTACCCCTAGGCTGCCTTCCCTTTTGTTTCAGCTTTTGGTCTATTTTTAATTTTTTAGAAATTTCGGATACGCGGGGCTGCCGCCCACTCCTGGTATACCTCATTTCTAAAAGCGTTTTTTCTTTTTTTTGAAAGAAAAAACTAATTAAAACTAGCTCCAAAATCTTTGCAAAAGCATTTGTTCTACTCGGAATTAAAATTTTCTCAAAAATCCTCGCAAAACAATATGCTCTGTCCTATCCGTCATTCCCGAGTGCCTTTGTCGGGAATCTCGTCCTATTTACAAACACTCCATATCGCCCCAACCAACAAAACGGGAGTAAGAAAAACAAAATTAAAAAATCTTCGCAAAAGGATTTGTTCTACTCGGAATTAAAATTTATACAAAAATCCTTGAAAAATAATACGCTCTGTTTTGATTAAAACTAGCTGAAAATACACAAAAACCTCTATATATGGTATAATTTATATGTGTATATTTAGATATACAAATCAAAAAATAGGAGAAAATCAGACTCTTGCTTGGTATCGGCTTTAAGTTCTGGCAACCTGCAACACAGCGCGGGGCCCTTACTCGGTAATCAGTCCTTGATTTAAGTGTAAAAACAAAATGGCATTAACAAAACAAGACAGAAAAAATATTATTTCTAAATTTCAGGCAGCCCCTGCCGATACCGGCAGCCCCGCTGTGCAAATTGCTTTAATTACTGAAAGAATCCAATATATTTCTCAACATCTCAGAACAAACCCTAAAGATTTTGCAGGCGAACAAGGTTTAACAAAACTCGTCAGCCAACGCAAAAGATTACTTGCTTACTTGAAGAAAAAAGATTTAGCAAAATATCAAGAAGTTACCAAAGAACTCAAATTAAGGAAATAAATTTAAAATGACAAATAACAAAGTTAGCGTTGAGGTTGAAATCGGCGGCAAAAAAATAACTTTGGAAACCGGTGTCATTGCTAAACAAGCTGATGGCTCTGTTATGGCAAGGCTCGGTGATACCATGGTTTTAGCAACTGCCGTATCCGATAAAAATCAAAAACCCGGCTTACAAGATTTCGTTCCTTTGACAGTAAACTATAAGGAAAGAACCTATGCTGCCGGCAAAATACCGGGCGGTTTTTTCAAAAGAGAATCAAGACCAAGCAAGAAGGAAACCCTTTCTTCCCGCTTGATTGACCGCTCTATGAGGCCGCTTTTCCCTAAAGGTTTTGCCTGCGAAGTCAATGTAACCGCGATGGTCGTTTCCGCAGATGGCAAAAACGAAAGCGATGTTTTAAGTATTGCTGCATCATCTGCCGCCACAGTTATTTCAAGCATACCTTTTACAACCCCTGTGGCCGGTGTTCGCGTTTGCAGAATTAACGGGCAGTATGTTATTAACCCGACACTTGAAGAGCGCAAAACAGCCGATATGGACCTTGTAATTGCCGGCACTTTAGACGGTATTATGATGGTTGAAGGTGGCGCACACGAAGTCGGCGAAGAAGATTTGGTCAAAGCAATTGAAATTGCCCACCCCGAAGTTAAAAAACTTTGCCAAGCCCAACTTGATTTAAGAGAAAAGGCCGGCAAAGAAAAATTTGAGTGGACCCCGGAAGTTTTGCCCCAAGATGTTTTGGATATGGCAAACAACACCTTCCGCGCGGAAGTTGCAAAAATTTTACACGAGTTTTTAGATAAACAAACCCGCGATGTAAAAATTGCAACACTCAAAGAAACTTTTACCAACAGTTTAACCGAAAAATACCCCGAACAAGCAGCCGAATATGCAGGTTTTGCTATGGAAATGCTTGCTTACGAGGAATCAAGAGCAATGGTTTTAAACGAAGGCATCCGCGTTGACGGCAGAAAGACAGAAGAAATCCGCCCGTTAAGTTCTATGGTCGGTGTTTTGCCTTGTGCCCACGGTTCAGCCCTTTTTACAAGAGGCCAAACCCAAGCCCTCGTTACCACAACCCTTGGCACAGCACAAGATGCCCAGCAAATTGAAGGCCTTGAAGAAAATAGCGAAGAAACTTTTATGCTTCACTATAACTTCCCCGGTTTTGCCACAGGCGAGTGTAAACCCGATAGATCCCCCGGCAGACGCGAAATCGGCCACGGTGAGTTGGCAAGACGCGCTTTAATGCCGCTTTTACCCGATCCGGAAAAATTCCCTTATACTATCAGAGTTGTTTCTGATATTATGGAATCAAACGGTTCATCTTCTATGGCAAGCGTTTGCGGCGGTTCTTTATCTTTATTTGATGCCGGCGTGCCTATGAAAGGCACTTGTAGCGGTATTGCTATGGGCCTTATCACAAAAGATGATAAGTATGCTATCCTTTCCGATATTATGGGCCTTGAAGACCACCTCGGCGATATGGACTTTAAATTAACCGGTTCCCGCAAAGGTATAACTGCCTTCCAAATGGACTTGAAACTTTCAAGCGGTATTTCCCTTGATGTTTTAAGAAAAGCCATTGCCCAAGCAACAAGAGGCAGACTTTTCATTATGGACCACATGGAAAGCACCATCAAAACCCCAAGACCAAATGTTGCACCTACTGCCCCTGTAATCTATACAATGATGATTCCGCAGGATAAAATCGGTGCTTTAATTGGCCCCGGCGGTAAAAATATCAAGAGAATTTGCGAAGAAACCGAATGTAAAATTGATATTGACGATAACGGCAAAGTTATGATTGCCGCCGCCAATTCAGCAAAACTTGCCCAAGCAAAAGCAGAAGTTGACCTTTTAACAAAAGATGTTGAAGTCAACCAAATCTACAAAGGTAAAGTTGTTTCTATCCAACCCTTTGGTGCCTTTGTTGAACTTTTGCCGGGTAAAGACGGTCTTTTACATATTTCTGAAATTGAAAAACACAGAATTAATAAAGTAGAAGATGTTTTACAACTCGGTGATGAAGTGGAAGTTAAAGTTGTTGAAATTGACAATAACGGCAAAATCCGCTTATCGCGCAAAATCTTGCTTAAATAAATTTTAAGTTTAAGCTGATTTTTTAAAAGCCCCTATTTCTTTTTGAGATAGGGGCTTTTTTAGTGTTATTTTTTAATTTTAAATTTTATTTGGATAAAGATACCATGAAGAACTATTTCCAGCAGCTACTTGGCCTTGAGTAAGACCTGTTTCTTCTTGACATAATTTATTCTGCAAAGAACCTCTATAAGCTATACAATATCTATATTCTTCACTATAAATTAAATATCCCATAGAACCGTCATCTAAATAGCAATTGACATATTTACTAGACGGATTTATATTGCAGTAATGGGGAATAGTAATATCCAAATCTTCTGCAGAAGAAGGATAATTACCTGTTGCAAGCATATAAGCCTGTGTGGAGCGGTATAAACTGGTCGTTGCAACTTTTAAATTATTGTATCTTGTTTTTAAAACTGCATATTGATATTTTGGCACAGCAATAGCAGCTAAAATACCTATAATCAATACTACTACTAATATTTCAATTAAGGTAAAACCTTTATTTGTTTTCATTTTATCTCCTTGCAAAAAATATTTGCTCTAACTTGCTTTATTAGAATCTTTGTATACTCAAATTTTATTTTTTTTTTTTTGAAAAGCAAGTTTTTTCATTTTACGACGGAAAAAATAAAAAACGCAAAAGATTTTGTGGCATAAAAAACCCCTGCCTTTTTAAAAAAGACAGGGGCTTTTAATGTTTCAATATTTAAAACTTATTTTGCAACGTTTTTCCAAGCATCGGCTTCGTCTTTAATTTGTTTTTTGGCTGTTTCAAGTTGTTTGTTTACTTGGTTTTTAATACCGTCAGTTGCACCGGTTGCTTGGTTAACTGTTTGGGCTGCGCTGTAAGCAGCTTTTGCATCTTCAACTTGACCTCTTAAATCTTGGGATGTTTTAATAACATTTTCCAAGGTAATATCTTCCGGGTTGATTTTTGATTTTTGTGTTGTTGTTGTTGTTTGTTCTGTGCCGGTTGAAGCGCAGGCAGCAAAAGCGCAAACACAAGCTAAACTAAAAATAAGTTTTTTCATAAAAATAATCTCCTTTTAGATTAATATACCTATATTTTAGCAAAAAAATAGGCAAAGAGTTATTATCAAAGTATTATAAATTTGATAAAATATATTCATATTTATATATTAGGAGATTTTATGAGCTGCGAAAAATGCAATCCACACATAGCAAATATGTGCAGCGTCTGCAAAGGCGCAAAACACGACCCGGCCCCTATTCCAGAAGAAGGCAAATGGGTTAAAGCAAAACAAATTGGCGATATCAGCGGTCTTACACACGGTGTAGGTTGGTGCGCCCCGCAACAAGGCGCTTGCAAACTTACCTTAAATGTAAAAAACGGTGTTATTAAAGAAGCCCTTGTTGAAACTCTTGGCTGCAGCGGTATGACACACAGCGCCGCCATGGCAGCAGAAATTTTGCCCGGCAAAACCTTGCTTGAGGCCTTAAATTCAGATTTAGTTTGCGACGCTATCAATACTGCTATGCGCGAACTCTTTTTACAAATTGTCTATGGTAGAACACAAAGCGCATTTTCAGAAGATGGATTACCTGTCGGCGCCGGTATGGAAGATTTGGGTAAAGGTCTTCGCTCACAAATCGGCACAATGTATGGCACCGAGGCCAAAGGCCCCAGATATTTGGAAATGGCAGAAGGCTATGTCTTAGAAATCGGTCTTGATAAAAATAATGAAATTATCGGCTACAAATTTGTCCACCTCGGCAAAATGATGGATGCTATTAAAAAAGGCGAAGATCCAAAAGTTGCCTATGAAAAAAATGTCAATACCTACGGCCGTTTTAATGAAGCCGTCAAAAAAATTGACCCGCGCAAGGAGTAATTTATGATAACTTTTGAAGGCTATGAAAGAAGAATTGAAAAAATCAATAAAGTTTTAAAAGAAAACGGTATTGCTTCCTTAGAAGAAGCAAAAGCAATTTGCGATAAGGCAGGCGTTAATGTTGAAAGTATCGTTAAAGGTATTCAACCTATTGCTTTTGAAAATGCCGTCTGGGCTTATACCGTTGGTGCAGCTATTGCCCTTAAAAGCGGTGTAAAAACAGCCGCTGAAGCAGCAGAAAAAATCGGTGTCGGTTTACAAAGTTTTTGTATCCCCGGTTCCGTTGCTGATCAAAGAGCAGTCGGCCTTGGCCACGGCAATTTAGCCGCAATGCTCCTTCGCGAAAATACAAAATGCTTCTGCTTCTTAGCAGGGCACGAAAGTTTTGCCGCAGCAGAAGGCGCAATCGGTATTGCGAGAACGGCAAATAAAGTCCGCAAAGAACCGCTTAAAGTTATTTTAAACGGTCTTGGTAAAGATGCGGCTTATATTATTTCCCGTATTAATGGTTTTACTTATGTTGAAACCGAATATGATTATTATACCGGCAATTTAAAAATCGTTAGCGAAAAAGCATTCTCCGATGGCGATAAAGCCAAAGTTAAATGCTACGGTGCTGATGATGTTAACGAAGGCGTTGCCATTATGCGCCACGAAAGCGTAGATGTTTCCATTACCGGCAACTCTACCAACCCAACCCGCTTCCAACATCCCGTTGCTGGCACTTATAAAAAATGGGCTATTGAAAACGGCAAAAAATACTTCTCCGTTGCTTCCGGCGGTGGCACAGGCAGAACCTTACACCCCGATAATATGGCAGCCGGTCCCGCTTCTTACGGTATGACCGATACAATGGGCCGTATGCACGGGGACGCGCAATTTGCTGGTTCTTCATCCGTTCCTGCCCACGTTGAAATGATGGGTCTTATCGGTATGGGTAATAACCCGATGGTCGGTGCAAGCGTGGCTGTTGCTGTTGCCATTGAAGAAGCCAACAAGTAAAGCAATTAAAGTTGTTTTGACAAAAAATCCCTCCGCTTTTTTAGCGGGGGGATTTTTTCTGCGACTTTTTTCCTCTTTTTTATTTTTTTAAGAGTTCGGATAGTTCCGCCCTAGCGGGCGTGGTCCCCTACTATACCTTGTCTTAAAGAAAATAAAAAATAGGTCGGCACAATAATATTGTGCCTAAAAAATCCTTGCAAAACAATGCACCCTGCTTGTTTCTAAAATTTTCTCCAAAATCCTCGCAAAAAGAATTTGCTTTATTTCGCAAAAGTGAACCAAGATATGCTTCGCTCGACAGGCACCAGCAAACGCAAAATCCTTGCAAAACAATTTGCTCTATAAAATTGTCATTCCCGAGTGTTTTTGTCGGGAATCTCCACTTTTTGTAAATGCTTCATATCACACCAAACAATAAAACGGGAGAGGGAAAAACAAAACACTCCATATCGCCAAGAACCAAGCAAACGGGATTAAAAAAGGCAAAATCTTCGCAAAAAGTATTTGCTCTGTTTAGATAAAATTGTCTTAAATAAAAAATCCCTCCGCAAAAGCGGGGGGATTTTTTGGAGAGGAATTTTTTACAAATTATCTCCTTATTGAAACAGTGTCTTTATAAACTTTTCTTCCTACTTTATGGACACAAACAATCTTGCCATCTTCTTCAATAAATTTAAGCTTTATATCCTCAGTTAAAGGATAATCATTTTCAATATATACGGCAAGTTTTCCGGCTTCTTCTTTAGTATAGCCTGCAAGATAACCTTTTTCAACAGATTTTTCTTCTACATCATATGTGTCTTTTGTAACAGGTAAGATAATTTCTTTAGTGTCTTTTATTATAATTTCTTCATTAAGTTTTGCCTTTTGGGCCTGGGTAGGTTTTGTTTGATTTTTGATTTTACACTTCCTATTTTTTTGCTGTTAGATTTTTGGTCTGTTTCATAAGTAAAATCTAATTTTGTAATTTTTTCTGTTGTTTCAACTGTATCATGGCTTTTGGTAAGACTCATTTTGATATTTTTTGGGTTTTGACCTTGCATAACTGTTACACGTAAATAAGGCCATTCAAGAGTAAGTTCAAAGGTAACTCTTTCTTCTGCCCAAGTAAATTTTTGTTTTTTAAAATCAATTGTTTGTAAAGATGAGGGTAGTAAAACTTTAAAAGTTTCGGCAGCAGAAGATGTCATAAATTCTTCATTTATTGCAGTATCTTTTATATCCGTTTCTACTGCTTGTCTTTTAATTTTGGCTTCGTGGGAAATTTTTTCTTCTCCTAAAATTTTCCTCATTTCTTCATAATCTTCTTGAAAGCAGTTAATACCAGCAATGCTGATGATACTGGTGGCTGCTTGGCTTTGTGCAAAAGAATTTAAAGCTAGCAGCGGCAGGAGCATAAAAGCTCCTATAATGAGCTGTGTTTTGTTGGTTTTTTTCATAAACTCTCCTTTTAAACGGCTTGTCTTGCAACTAAATTCTAACCCTGAAAATTGTTTTTTACCAGGGCCAAAGGGCCTAATGGTTTTTTAATTAAGGCCTAGATCGTTATGGGCTAAAAGGCCTATTTTTTGCGGCAGCTTTTGCGTTTATAGTGCGTTATGCCTCGCTCACATATACGGGGCTACCGCCCGCTCAAGATATGCTTCGCTCGGCAGGTACCAGCAAACGCAAAATCCTTGCAAAACAATGTGCTTAGCTAGGTAAATTAAAATAATAAGGTTTTTCTTATATTTTTCTTCGTTCTTTAACAGAGCACTTGCGTATTTTTTTTTTTTGATAAACTTTTTTTATAATTTAATCAAAATAAGAGGAGTTTATATGAAAAATCGCGCATTTACATTAATAGAATTATTAGTCGTCGTTTTAATAATCGGAATACTCGCCGCAATCGCTGTGCCGCAGTATCAAAAAGCAGTTGTAAAAACCCGATACAATAATTTAAAATTTTTAACAAAGAGTATTGCGGATGCTCAAGAGAACTATTTATTAACCAAAGGTGAATACTCTGATACTTTTGATCAATTAGATATAACTATGCCAAATAATATATTAAATACAAATAAGACGGATCCGCGTGTTTTAGATCAGTATAATTATGATTGGGGGCATTGTAGAATACGCCGTAATGCTTCTAATCATCTTCAAATAGAATGTCGTGATGAGAAAGTAAATATGGGTTATATGATTGTAAATGGTAAATCCAGAACATGTTTTGTTCATGGTTCGTATGCTATAGAAGATTTTCCAATACAAAATTCTGTCTGCTCAATTGAAACAGGTTTATCTACACCAAGTGGTGGAGGAACTTTTGATGACATTCCTTATAGAAGATGGGAATATTCTAATTAAAATTTAATACTTTTTCCTGTAAGCCGTCTAAAGAACAAGCTTGCCAAAGTTCTTGCGGGGGCAGAGTTTGGCCACAAGTCCACTCGTTGACCCTCGTGGCTCGCGGCCCCGGCTCGCGATGTTCGCCTTTGCCTAAAGGCAAAACTCACATAACGCTGCGCCTTTCAAATCCTGCACGAAAGCAAAGCAGTTTGCTTTCTCCCCAAATAAAAAATCCACCTTTTTCAAAGTGGATTTTTTGCGGGGGCAGGATTTGAACCTGCGATCTCAAGGTTATGGGCCTTGCGAGATACCGGGCTTCTCTACCCCGCAATATTATTATAGCATATTTAGAAGAATAAACAAAATCTCTCTCGTAAGGCTCGTCAAAATTATTATGAAACAATAATAAAAAATAAGGCTTTATAGCGCGCTAATAAAATGCTAAAATTATATATTATGAATACAAAAGGAAAATTTATCGTTTTTGAAGGCCCCGATAGAGGTGGCAAATCAACCCAGGCCTTACTTCTTGTAAAATTTTTAAAAAGGTTAGGCCATAAAGTCGTTTCAACCCGCGAACCCGGCGGTGATTTAGTGGCAGAAAAAATCCGCAAAATCTTGCTTGACCCTAAAAATAAAGTAAGTCCCATGACGGAACTTATGCTTTATGAAGCATCGCGTGCCCAGCACACCCAAAATGTTATTATTCCGGCGCTTGAATCCGGCGCAAGCGTTGTTTGTGAAAGATACACCCTTTCCACCTGTGCTTATCAAGGTTATGGCCGCGGTATTGATATGGATGTTATCAATAAATTAAACGATATCGCCACTTTAAATGTTAAGCCGGATTTAAACTTAGTTTTCCTAATGTCAGATAAATATTTTACTGAAAGGGGGCAAAACCTTACCTCAGATAGACTTGAGCAAGAAGCAGAATCTTTCCGTATGAAAATGCGCCAAGGTTACACCGAACTTGCCCAAAAGACCCCCAACACAACACTTATTGATGCTGATAAACCGGTGGAACTTGTCCATGCGGATGTTATCGCAAAGTTAAAAGAATTTAAGGTAATTTAGATGAGTTTTAAAAAAATTCAAGGCCAAGAAAAAGCAATAGAAACGCTGAAAAACTTTATTAAAAGCGGCAGAATTCCGCCTGCTTTAATTTTCAGCGGGCCGGCCGGCGTCGGCAAGGCAACAGTGGCCCTTGAATTTGCCAAAACCCTAAATTGCACCGATGAAGACTGTAATAAAGAAATTGATAATTGTTCACTTTGTCAAAATTGCAAACATATTGATGCTAAAACCCACCCCGATATCGTTTTTGCCGATTTTGAATTTCAGGCCAATTTGCGCGGTGAGGAGTTAGAAAAACAGCAAAATATCAAAGTTGATACTATCCGTCATTTAACCGCTTTAAGCCAGCAAAAAGCAACGCTTGCCAAATGGAAAGTTTTTATCATAGATAACGGCGAAAAATTACAAACAGAAGGCGCAAACGCTCTACTTAAATTTATAGAAGAGCCGCCTGCAAATACTCTTTGGATTTTAATTACATCAAAAAGGGAAGCAATGCTAAGCACTATAAAATCGCGCTGCCAAATAATAAATTTTGCGCCGCTTTCTGATGAAATTTTACTAAACATTTTAAAAGATAATATGGTGGAAGAAGATCTTGCAAGTGAAGCTCTTATTTACGCGCAAGGTTCCAGCACTCTTGCCCTAAAAGCAAGCGAA
Organism: Elusimicrobiaceae bacterium; assembly: GCA_045612285.1. GTDB lineage: Bacteria > Elusimicrobiota > Elusimicrobia > Elusimicrobiales > Elusimicrobiaceae > Proelusimicrobium. Next base: position 34,292 of record JAZKYS010000030.1, on the reverse strand, counting down.
ATTTTGGAAGATTTTTCCGCCTTAAACAAAGGCCCAAGTTTTGCTATGGAATCTGCCCGTTCTTTACCAAGAACACTTGCTCAAAGCCGCCCTTATGCTTCTTGTATAATTGATATGCTTGTTTATAAAACGCATAAAACCTGGCTTTCCGCAGACACCGAAAAACAAAAAACAGATTTAAAAGAATTATTAAACAAATTAGTCTTTTACAAAAAAGCCCTGACGAGAAATGTTGCCCCATCTTTAGTTGTGGAAACAGCAATAATTCGCGCTCAGCAAAATCAAATTGAATTTTAAAAGACTTAAAACAGGAGAACTTATGACAAAAAAATTTTATATCACAACCCCGCTTTATTATCTTAACTCAGAACCGCATATCGGCCACGCTTATACAACGCTTGCCGCCGATGTTCTTGCCCGCTACAAAAAAACCAAAAAAGAACCTGTCTATTTTTTAACCGGCACCGATGAGCACGGCGCAAATATTGAAAAGGCCGCTTTAAATCATAATGTTACCCCGCAAAAATGGACTGATGATATGGCCGTAAAATTTAAAGACCTTTGGAAAGTTTTGGGTATTGAATACGACGATTTTATCCGCACCACCGAACCCAGACACGAAAAAGTAGTCCAAGCCATTTTTGAAAAATTACTTGCCAAAGGCGATATTTATAAAGGTTCTTACAGCGGTAAATATTGCCTTTCTTGCGAATCTTATTTAGACGAAAGTGAACTTGTTGACGGCAAATGCCCTATCCACAAAAAAGAACCGCAGATTATTGAAGAAGAAACTTACTTTTTCAAACTTTCCGCCTATCAAGATAAACTTTTAAAATATTATGAAGAAAACCCGACTTTTATTTCCCCAAAACACCGCGCGCAAGAAATTATTAACTTCGTAAAGGGGGGACTTAAAGATTTATCAGTAAGCCGCACAAAAGTTAAATGGGGAATTTCCGTTCCTAGCGACCCAAATCACACAATTTATGTTTGGTTTGATGCTTTAATTAACTATATTTCCGCCGCAGGTTATTTGGCAGATGAAAATAAATTTAAAGAACTTTGGCCGGCAGATATACACTTCCTCGGTAAAGAAATTTTAAGATTCCACGCCGTTATTTGGCCTGCTGTTTTAATGGCGCTTGATTTACCTTTGCCAAAACAGGATTTTGCGCACGGCTGGTGGACTATTGAGGGGGAAAAGATGTCCAAATCTCTTGGCAATTTTATTGACCCAAGAGATATTACCTCTAAATACGGCGTTGATGCTTTTAGATATTTTATTTTTAGGGAAGTTCCCTTCGGCCAAGACGGAGATTTTAGTATGGAAGCATTTAAGAAACGCTTCAATGCCGATTTAGCAAATGACCTTGGCAACTTGCTTTCCCGCACTTTAAATATGGCAGCAAAAAATGTTGGCGAAATTCCTCAAACTTATACAAACGAAAATAGCGCCTTACTTAAAAAAGCCGAGGAAACACAAAAACTTTACGACCAAAATATGCAAGCTCTTGCTTTTGATAAAGCGCTTGACGCCGTTTGGGCTTTGGCCGGCTATATGAATAAATATATTGATGAAACAAAACCTTGGATGCTTGCCAAAACCGATCCGGAAAAAACAAAAGAAATTTTGCTTGAACTTGTTTTTGCTTTGCGTTATTTCGGTGCTTGGCTTGCCCCGTTTATGCCGACTAGTGCTGCAGAAATTTCAAAGCGCTTACAAAGCGGCAAAATTGAAAAATACGGCCCGCTTTTCCCAAGAATTGACTAGTAAAACAAAATGGAAATTATCAGCAAAATAATAGACATATTTTTTCATATAGACACGCACCTAAACGCGCTTGCCTCAAGCATGGGTGCGTGGCTTTATGCTTTATTATTTGTGGTAATTTTTTGTGAAACTGGTTTAGTTATAACACCTTTTTTGCCGGGTGATTCTTTACTTTTTGCCGTCGGTGCGCTTTCAAGCGTGGAAGGCTCGCCAATCAATGTTTGGGTGGCTTTCTTTATTTTATTTATCGCAGCTGTTCTTGGCGACGCGGCAAATTATTCTATCGGGCGTTATATCGGGCCAAAAATTTTTACTAAAGATACCGGCAAACTTTTAAACAAAAAACATCTGCTTGCCGCGCACGCTTTTTATGAAAAGCACGGCGGCAAAACAATTTTGCTTGCGCGCTTTATTCCTATAATCAGAACATTTGCACCGTTTGTTGCGGGTATCGGCAAAATGAGTTATTTACATTTTGCTATGTATAATATAACCGGTGCTTTTTTGTGGGTTTGTTTATTTGTTTTCGGCGGGCATTATTTTGCTTCAACGCCACTTGTAAAAAATCATTTTCATTATGTTATACTTGCTATAATAATAATTTCTGTTTTGCCTGCCGTGTGGGAATTTTTTAAAGCTAAAAAAGAAGAAAAAGAATCAAAAAGAGAGCAGAAAAATGATAAGTAAAAAACCAACAATTTTTATTATTGACGGCTTAAATTTTGTGCGCAGTTTTTTATTTAAAGGTATTACAAATAAAGAAGACCAGGCAAGCCGTGAGTTAATTTTTTGGCTTGAAGATTTAACCCACACGGAATTAATCGGTAGCACTTTTCGCGTTATTTTTGACGGAAGTTTTCGCAATATTTCACAAAGAGAGTGCCAAAATGTTGATGCAATTTTTACTGAAGAAATAACCGCAGATGAATTAATTTTAGAACAAGCAACTTATTTAAACAGACAAGGTCAAAGGGTAAGTGTGATAACTTCCGATAGGGAACTTGCCCAAAAAATACGAGAGCAAAAAATCAAAACAATTAATTGTTCAAAATTTTTTAGTGACTTTTTTAATTAAATTTGCTAAAATATATTTAACAGCTTAGGGCTGGTGGCGGAATTGGTAGACGCGTCAGACTTAAAATCTGATGATCGCAAGATCGTGGGGGTTCGAGTCCCCCCCTGCCCAAGGCTGTTTTTTTATAGCCCTGGCAACACTCACAAGCGGAGGTTTATATGTTGGAAGATATTAAAAGAACTTTTGGGGAGGTGTTTGGTTGGGTTAAAACAATACTTCCTATCGGTCGCAAAACTTCACTTACAATTTTTTGTTTATCTTTAGTTTTTCTTATAGATTATTTTTGTTTTTACCAAGTTAATTTATTATTAGTTTTATTCTTTATATATATATTAATAGGTATTTTTGTTGCCTTCTTCTTTAGAGATCCTGTTAGAAATACCGTTTATAATAAAAATGAAATTGCCGCCCCGGCAGACGGTAGAGTCCTTTCCATTAAAACAGAAGATGACCCAAATATTTTAGTTGTCCGTATTTTCCTTTCAATTTTTAATGTCCATATCCAAAGAGCAACCATTGACGGCGAAGTGGAAGATACTATTTATACAAAAGGCACTTTTGCTTTTGCCAACAACCCTAATGCAGATAAAAACGAACGCAATTTAATTAAAATAAAAAATGGCGAAAGATTTGCCCATGTTGAACAAATTACCGGCGCAATTGCACGCAGAATTGAGTGTTGGGTAAAGAAAGGTGAGAAAGTTAAAGCCGGCCAAAAAATCGGTTTAATACATTTTGGTTCACAGGTGGCGGTTTATTTGCCAAAAGATAAAGTTATAATAACTGTAAAAGAGGGGCAAATGGTCCAAGGCGCGCTTAGCGTGCTTGGCTTGTGGAAGGATTAACTTATGAATTTAGAAAAATTTAAAAGAGCAGGAATAATTACAATACCATCTTTATTTACTATCGGCAATATCGGTTGCGGTTTCTTTTCAATACTTGCTTCTGTAAGCGGGAATTTTTCAAGGGCCGGCTGGCTTATACTTATTGCTATGTTTCTTGACGGTTTTGACGGCAGAGTTGCCCGTCTTTTAAAGGCGGAAAGTGCCTTTGGTGTTGAAATGGATTCACTTGCTGATTTAATTTCTTTTTGCACAGCGCCTGCAATTTTAATTTACTTTTTTGCTTTAAAAGAAATACCCGTTTGGGGTCAGGCAATTGCCTGTATGTTTGTTTTGTTTGGCGCAATAAGACTTGCAAAATTTAATGTTCTTGCGCAAACAGGCAAAGGTTCAAAAAAATATTTTTCCGGCTTGCCTACACCGGCGGCAGCTCTTGTAATTGTTTCCTTTGTGCTTTCCTATAATATTTTTGCTTTTGATGCCAACGGCCACATTTTACCGTTTATGAAAATTCTTTTACCTTATGTTTATAGTATTATTGCTTTTATCACAATTGCTCTTGCTTTGCTTATGGTTTCAACTATACCTTATGCCGCTTTTAAAGAAAAGCGCAACCCTTCCGAAAAGAGAAAAGGAACTATTGCAAAACTTGCTTTAATTGCAATTATACTTTTCTTATTTTTTAAATATCCGCAAGATGTTATTTTTATTGTCTTTGGTTTATATGCTTTGATTGGCGTTATAATGGTGTTTGTGCGCGCCTTTACCAAGCGGGAAAATTAGTTTGCTTCGGCTTTTGGGCTATTTTTAATTTTTTAGAAATTTCGGATACGCGGGCTTGCCAGCCACTCTAGGTATACCTCATTTCTAAAATCGTTTTTCTTTTTTAAAGAAAAACTAATTAAAACTATCTCCAAAATCCTCGCAAAAATAATTTGCTCTGTGCGGGCAGAATTTGAAGCAAAAAATCCTTGCAAAACAATATACTTTACTATCTTCGTCATTCCCGAAGATTTTTGTCGGGAATCTCCTTAATAATTTGCTATACAAATATAAAATTAGTAAAATTCTTATATGATAGAAGAAAAGAAAAAATCAAAATATGCTGTCAAAAAATTAATCATAATTCTTGTAATTATAATATTTGTGATACTTCTAGGTAAATATTTATTTACTATGGAGTTTTTTGAATCAATAAGGTCGTGGATTACCTCACATAAGACAGTTGGTCTTTAGTAAAATTCTTATATATTTATAAAAGGAGCTTATTATGAAATATGCCGGTTTTATAAAACGCACCGCAGCATTTGTTGTGGATTATTTTATCATTGCGGTTTCTTCTTTAGTTTTAGGTGGTATTATTAATAGTTTGGTAAATTATCCTAATGTTAATTTTAGGGGTTTTGAGATATCTTTTTTTAGATTTGTTTATTATTCTTGTTTCGCTTTTTTCATATCAATATATTATCTTGTATCAGAAGTGAAATACCAAGCAACTTTTGGCAAACATTTATTTGGTTTAAAAGTAGTTAATAGTAAAGAAAATAAAATCTCTCTTATTAGTAAATTATTTCGCTTTTTATTTGTGATTATTTTTGTTATTAGTTTTAATATCCCGCAAGTTTTCTTTTCTATGGGTGCTATGCCAATAAATTATGATTATGTTTTAATTGATAGATGCAATATAATATCTTATATAATTGCCTTTGTATGTCTTATTTCTTATTTATGTTTATTATTTTCGCAAAAAAAGCAAACTTTATATGATAAGTTAACAAAAACTTTTGTAATAGAAGAAAAGGAAAAATCAAAAGTGATTGCCGAATGTCTTTTAGTTCCCGGTGTTTTAATATGTATATTTTATTTGTGTAGATTTATAATGTTATTTTGGTGGGAAAAATTTATAGGTTAAAAAGGAGTTTATTATGAAATATGCCGGTTTTATCAAACGCACCGCCGCGTTTTTTTTAGATTTATTAATTTTATTGATTCTCTATCTTTTTTTGATGTGGGGTATAGGAGTTAATTTAAAATCTTACTTGCAGATAGGTAATATTAATCCTTTTTATTGCTTTATTTTTATATACTTTTTTGTGTTTGCTATAATCAATCAAGAAACTTTAGGCAAACGCTTTTTTGGCTTAAAAGAAGTAGATAAAGAAGGAAATAAAATTTCTGCAAAAAACAGGTTATTGCGATTTTTATTTATAATGATTCTTATTATAGGAACGCAATTACCGAATCTTTTTCCAAGCGGACGTTATTCAGAGCAGTGCGGATATATATTAGAAAGCAAGAAATACCTTTATTTACTGCCGATACAAATTTTATCTCTTATTATTTATATGAGTTTAATGTTCTCGCCTACAAAGCAAAATTTATATGATAAATTGACAAAAACCTTTGTAACGGAAAATAAGAAAAGGACAATTTTATTTGCTTTAATAATTTTGTTAATTGGACTTTTCTTGATGTCGCCACTTACTTTAAAGGATTTGATGATATCTATGGAACCTAAAACGAGTTGTCTTTCTGGGCCTGCTTACATCTAAAGAAAAAGCAAGCGACGATAAAAACAGCAAGACAAAGATTAAAAGTTTAGTCATTATAAAGCAGATTTTTTGTTGATATTTGATTAACTAATAAGTAAAATCCCCCGTGTTTAAAAGACAGGGGATTTTTTATGTCAAAGCGAAGTCAAAATTAATCTTCGTCGGCGGCTTCTTCCTTGCGGGAAGCTTTGCGCCTTTCGTGAATATTTAAGATTTTCTTGCGAAGTCTAACTGAAGTTGGCGTAATTTCCACAAGTTCGTCAGGTGCGATATACTCAATTGCCTGTTCAAGACTCATAATGCGCGGAGGGGTTAAAATCAAAGCATCATCGGCGGCTTTACTGCGCATATTGGAAAGTCTTTTTGCTTTGCAAATATTAACAACAAGGTCATTATCTCTAGAGTTTTGGCCGACTATCATACCCTCATAAACTTTAACGCCCGGGCCGATAAATAATTCTCCGCCTTCTTGCAAGCTGTTAATTGCGTAAGCGGTAGATTCACCCGCTTCTTTTGCAATCAAAACGCCGTTAGAACGCAAGGGGGGAACATCTGCTTTGGGATAGTATCCGTAAAAACTATGGTGCATAATACCTTTACCGCGGGTAGAGGTAAGGTATTCATTTTTAAATCCTATTAAAGCGCGGGATGGAATAACATATTCAAGGCGCAAGCGGTTTTCGCCTTCGCTAATCATATTTTCAAGTTTAGCACCGCGTTTGCCGACAAGTTCAAAAACAGCACCTTGCATATCAGATGAAATATCTAAAATAAGATATTCCATAGGTTCTAAAATCTTTCCGTTTTCTTCTTTATAAATAACTTCCGGGGAGGAAACAGCAAGTTCAAAACCTTCTCTTCTCATACTTTCAATTAAAATTGTCAAGTGCAACTCGCCGCGGCCAGAAACTTTAAATCTTCCCTCTCCCTCAAGTATTTCCATTTTTAAACCGACATTTGTTTGTGCTTCTTTTTCTAATCTTGCGCGCAAATGGCGGCTTGTTAAAAATTTACCTTCTTTGCCGGCAAAGGGGGAATCGTTTACAAAAAAGTCCATTGAAATTGTCGGCTCATCAATGTTAAGCGCTTCTAGCGGCATGGGGGCATCTGTTTGACAAATGGTATCACCCACATCAACGCCTTCAAGCCCGCTGATGGCAACAATATCACCGGCTTTAGCTTCTTCAACTTCGGTTTTGCCAAGTCCTAAAAACTTTTCAATTTTAACTGCTTTTGCGGGTTTTTGAGTATTGTTTGCCTTCATCATTAAAACGCTTTGGCCTTTTTTAATAGAGCCGTTTAAAATTCTGCCAATACCAATTTGCCCGAGGAAGTTGTTATAATCAAGCATGGTTATTTGAAGTTGCAAAGGCTTTGTTTCATCAGCCAAGGGGGCCGGCACATGTTCAATAATTGCGTCAAAAAGTGGCGCAATATCTTTACCTTTTTCTTCTAATTTTTTGCTTGCCCAACCTTCACGGCCGGAGGCATATAAAATAGGAAAATCAAGTTGTTTATCATTTGCGCCAAGTTCCATAAAAAGTTCAAAAACTTCATCAACCACAGCGGAAGGGCGGATATGTTCCCTATCCATTTTATTTATAACAACTATCGGTCTAAGACCAAGAGCAAGTGCCTTTCTTAAAACAAATCTTGTTTGTGGCATAGGGCCTTCAACGGCGTCAACCATCAAAACAGCACCGTCTACCATTTTTAAAACGCGTTCCACTTCACTGCCGAAATCTGCGTGTCCCGGAGTGTCAACAATATTAATAGTGTGGTCTTTATAATTTACAGAAGTGCATTTTGCAAGAATAGTAATACCTCTTTCCCGCTCTAACGGGTTAGAGTCCAAAACGGTTTCCTGTGCTTCATCTTGTTTAACTTTGAATTGTCCGGCAAGTTTAAGCATTGAGTCCACAATCGTTGTCTTGCCGTGGTCAACGTGGGCGATAATTGCTATATTTCTGACATCTTTTCTAATCATAATTTTTATCTATCCTTACAAAAAAAAGCCCCTTATTTAAAGGGCTTTTTTGCCTTACTATATATATTTTACCATATTTAGAGGGTCTTGATAAAGCGCTTAAAGGCGTTTTTACCTTGCTCTGTATCTTTAAAAATTGCGCAGTCTTCAAGCATTTTTTCAAAAGTAAGGGCGGTTTCTTTAAGCAAAATTTCTTCCGGGTTTTTATGATAGTTTGGATATTTATTAATAAAACTTTTAACCCAATTATAATGTTGCGCGGTGCTAGATAAATCTTGTAGTTTTTCTACATTTTTCTTTTTTAAAATTTGGGCAATTTGCGCAAATTCTTTTTCAAGTCTGCCCGGCAAAACAGCAAGGCCAAGGGCTTCAATAAGGCCGATATTTTCCCTTTTTATATTGCGCCTTTCTGCGTGGGTGTGGAATATTGAATCTCTATTATTTCTTAAAATTAAATCAAGCACGAAATCTTTATTTTTTCTGCGGGCAATAGGCGTAATTGTGCTATGTTGCGTTTTGCCTGTTTTAGCAAATAAATTAACACTTTTATCATTGTAGTTGCGCCATTTATTTAAGATATAAGCACCAGCCAAAGCAACTTTTTCTTTAGGACCGGTTAAGCGAATAACATTCATCGGCCATTTAACAATTTGTGCTTTAACGGCGGGGAATTTTTTTAATTTAAAATTATATTCTTCTTTTGTATTAGCCAGGGCGAAATTATGTCTGCCTGCCTGGTAGTGATTATGGGTCAAAATGCTTCCGCCTACAACGGGTAATTCCGCATTGGAACCGATAAAATAATGCGGGAACTTTTCCTCAAATTCAAGCAAGTTTTTTAAAGTTTTGGCGTTTATTTCCATCGGGTAATGCTCTTTACTAAAAACAATACTATGCTCATTATAATAAGAGTAAGGGGAATATTGGAAATAAAAAGTTTCCCCGTTTAAATTAAGTTTAATTAAACGCAAATTTTGTTTTGAAGCATAATTTATTGTTCCGGCAAAGCCTTCATTTTCTACACATAAAAAGCATTTCGGTAAAGAAGCCGGATTTTTAGGCTGCCGTATTTGTAAAGCAATTTCTTTTGGGTCTTTTTCCGGCTTTGAAAGATTTATTGCCATTTCTAAAAAACCGGATTTTGTTTTTTGTTTCCACACGATATTTTTGGCAATTCTATCCGTTCTGATATAATAATTATCTTTAAAATATTGATATAAAAAATCAGTCGCTTTTTTAGGGGATTTTTTATAAAGATTAAAAAATTTTTCATTAATTTCCCTCGGGCGCAGAGTTAAAAGGGCCATTAAATAAGTTTCAAAATTATCCCGGTAAGTTTTAGTATCGGCAGTTAAAAGATTATTTTTACCGGCCCAAGCAGAAATTTTACCCAAAATTTCTGAAGGATTTTGCGGTATTTTACCTTTATAAATTATAGTTTTTGCCTGCTTTTCAAGTTTAAGGGCAAAAAGCAAAGTGTTTCTTGCCCAAGTCATTTCATCTTCGGTAATTAAATTTTTTTGTAAACAGTAAGCAAGCAATTCTTCTATAAAATTATAAATCATATTAGTATTTCCTTTTTAATTCCCACGCGTATGCGGTTTTTATAATTTCTTCTACGCTGTAAGTTGTTTTCCAATTTAAAATCTTTTTTGCTTTTTTGCTTGAAGCAATTAAAACAGCAGGGTCGCCTGGGCGTCTTTTATCTTTCACTACTTTAAAAGTTTTACCCGTAATTTTTTGGACTTTTTTAATAATTTCAAGCACGCTTGCCCCTTTAGAAGAACCTAAATTAAAGTTTTCGCTCTTGTTGTTTTTTAGCATATATTTAAGGGCTAAGATATGCGCACGGGCCAGGTCATTTACATGGACATAATCTCTTATACAAGTGCCATCCGGGGTCGGGTAATCCGTGCCAAAAATTTTAATTTCTTTTCTTTTACCGAGAGCCGTTTGTAAAACAAGCGGTATAAGGTGCGTTTCTTTTTTATGGGCTTCACCTATTTTTGCGCTTTCATCTGCGCCTGAAGCATTAAAATATCTTAAAACAGTGCTTTTAAGCCCGTAGGCGGCATCATAATCTTTTAAAACTTTTTCCACAAATAATTTTGTTTGGCCGTAAGGATTAATCGGGTTTTGCGGGTGAGTTTCACTTATAGTTTTTGTTATAGGGTTGCCAAATGTTGCAGCAGTGGAAGAAAAGACAAAATATTTTACATTGCTTTCAAGCATAGCATCAAGCAAATTTAAAACTTTTGCCAAATTATTTTGATAATATTTTGCCGGATTTTTAACACTTTCGCCAACTTCAATAAAAGCGGCAAAGTGCATAACAGCTTTAATTTTATATTTTTTAAAAACTTTTTTTAACAAAGTTTTATCCGCTAAATCACCTTTTATAAAAGGTGTTTTTTTATCAATAGCTTCTTTAAAACCCATTGATAAATTATCATAGACAACAGGGCAAAACCCCTGTGATTTTAACATTTTTACAACATGACTGCCGATATAACCGGCCCCGCCTATAACCAAAATATTCTTCATAAAGATATTTTAGCAAATTTGCCTAATAAAAAAATTAATGTTAGATAATTGACCCAAAATGATATAATAAATATATACTAAGTTAGTAGGAGAGGTCTGTTTTTATGAAAAGTTTGAAAGTTGTATCTTTAATTTTTGTAAGTGTTTTTGCTTTTGCCGTATCGGCCTTGGCGCAAGACGGCGCTATGAGTGTTGCTTGGGGCGAATATATGAGTTCAAATGCTTCCCTTCAAGAAGCTTTTGAAAGTATGGATAAAGGCACAATGCTTTATAATTTAAGTCAAAAATCCCGCTACCAAGAAGAAATTTTAGGTTTACGCTATTATCAAAACTATACTGAATTTTGGGTTAGAGGTTATACAAAAAGTGATACAGCAAAATTGAAAGACGGACCGGAACTTGACAGCGATATCTATGGCCTTTATGTAGGTATGGACCAAGCTATTGACCTTGGTTTGCCTGCTGCAACCCTTTCCTTTTATCTTGGTTATAACGGCGCACATCAAAAAGATAAAGACGCTGATGAAATTTTAAATAGAAACGGTATGATGGTCGGTTTAACACTTGTCGCACAAGAAGAAATTCTTTTTTACGGTGCAGGCGTAAACGGTTATTATAATAAAAACAGAGTTGACGGCCCTTCCTATTTTGATAGTTATGGCTTAAATGCCGCTTTCAAAATAGGTGCTAATTTTACTTCCGAAGAAGGTATGGTAACCTTCCAACCTGCTGTAATGGGTTCTTATAGTTTACTTGCTTACGAACACGATGGCGCTACTAATTTTGAAAATACACATATTTGGCAAGTAGCACCGCAGGCAACCTTGCTTTTTGACCTTGGCCGCGGATGCGAACCCTATCTTAAAGTTTTAGGTTCTTATGCCCGCAGAATTAAAGATAAAGAAGATTCCAATGATCCCGATGTTTATTTGAAACCTTATATTGAATATGGCGCAGGTTTACAAACACAATGGATTGGCGCAACGACCTTTATTGAAATTGCCTGGCGCGATGGCGGCTTAGACGGCCTTAGCTTAAAAGCCGGTATTAACTTCTAAGGTTAAAAAGGGGGAAATATGACACAAGAAGAATACAAAGCCCGCTATTATGAAATAGGACCAAACGGGCAAGTGCCTTTATGGACTTTACAAAATTATTTTCAGCAGGCAGCTTCTGCCGATGCGCACACGCTTAGTTTTGGGCTTGAGGAACTTTTCCCTAAAGGGCTTGGCTGGGTTATAACTAAACTTCAGATGGAGTTTTTAAAACCTGTTAATTTAGGGGATATTTTTACTGTTAAAACTTGGCATACTTTAAGCGACCGCTTGCAAAGCAGAAGAGAGTTTGAAATTTTCGTTAACGGCCAAATTGTTGCGCGCGGTGCAAGCTGGTGGGTTATTATAGATTTAAACGAACGCAAAATGGTGCGTACACCGCAAGCATTTTTGGATAGTAATGCAACCAACCCAAAACCGATTGATATGGAAATAAACCCTTTTAAAAGGGCGCAAGTTGAAGGTATTGAACTTTTAAATTCTACTTTAGTTAAAGTCCGCCTGGAAGACCTTGATACTAACGGCCACGCAAATAATCCGCATTTTAGCGCGTGGTGTCTTGGTGCTTTGCCTGAAAGCGAAGTTAAAGATTTGGCAATAAAAGATTTTGTTGTTAATTTTAAGGCAGAAGCTTTGCGCGGGGATGAAATTGATTCTCTTGTCTATAAAACCGCGGATAAAACTTATACCCACATTTTAAAACGCCGCAGCGACGGCAAAGAAATTGCCACCGCCCTTAGCATTTGGCAAAATAAGTAAAAATATAGAGAATACTACTTATATATACTTTTTATATTGATGACAAACCCCGCCACAACCAGATTCCCAATTGCTTACATCCAGTAATAATTGGCAAATTTCATCTCCTTTATAATTATCGCTACTGTAAGAATAACAAGCAATCATATTTATTTCATATTGACGTAAAAACGCAATTACGGCGGGTTGTTGCATGGAGCAGACAATTTGTTTATATTGGTTGCTAAAAGAACAAGAAATATTGTCCCTTTCAATATAAACGGTCTCTCCACTGGCATCTGGGAAAGATATATCTAAATCACTTATGTTTTCTGCATAAAATCCGTTCTGTAAAAAATAAGTTTTTTGGGCATCAACTAAAGCTTTTGAAGTTAAAACAAGTTGTGTTGCTCTGCTTTTAGCCACAGCTTTTTGGTATTGCGGCACGGCAATAGCTGCTAAAATACCGATGATCAAAACCACTACCAATAATTCAATTAAAGTAAATGCTTTATTTTTCATTTTTTTCTCCTTTTTTATAATTTAAATTTTATTTTTTTTTTTTTGAAAATCAAGTCAATTTCTCAGACGGAAAAGTAGTAGTTTTTCCTTCTGAAAAACAAGATTGTTTGTTTTTTGAAAAATTTAGTTATCGTTTAATCTAGTCAAGAAAATAATAAAAATATTTAATAAAACATATAAAGTTATAGTATAAGGTTATTTTATAACCTTATACTGATATAGGAGTTTAAAAATGCTTAATATTGAAAAATACGCAGATGTTATGATTTACGCACTTAAAAGTGCCAGAAAAAACGGTAAATTTAAACCGGGGGAAAATATTCTTTTAAGTTTTGATTACCCTGCCTTAAACCTTGCCGAAGTTATTTATCAAAAACTTATAGAGCAGGGTTTTAATGTCGTTGCGCGCCCTTATCTTAGTGAAAGTATGACAAAATCTTTCTACACCAAAGCAAGCGCAAAACAACTTAAATTTTGCGCCCCTTGGGATAAGGTTTTAAACGAAAATTTAAACGGCCTTATTGCCCTGCGCGCTCCGCAAGATTTGGCTAATTTAAAAAATGTTAATGCCAAAAATATTGCTCTTGCTACACTTGCCCGCAAAGAAGTGCGCAAAATTATGGATGATAGAGAGCAAAAAGGCCTTTTCTCTTGGACTCTTGCCAATTATCCGACTGAAGGGCTTGCCAAACAGGCAGGACTTTCTTTAAAGGAATATGAAAAACAAATTGCCCAGGCTTGTTTCTTGACGGAAAAGAACCCCGCCAAAAAATTTGCCGAAGTTCAAAAAGAAATTGACGAAATTGCAAAATGGCTTTCCTCTCTGCCGATAGATACAATCAGAACGCAATCTAAATCTATGGATCTTGAAATTAAACTTGGTGAAAATAGGCGTTTTATCTCGGGCGGCGGCTGCAATGTTCCTTCTTTTGAAATATTTACCTCACCTGATTTTAGAGGAACAAGAGGCACTTATTTCAGCGATCTTATGAGTTTTAGAAACGGCAACTATGTCAAAGATATTACCCTTGAATTTAAAGCCGGGCGCGTAATCAAAGCAACAGCCTCAACAGGCCAAGAATTTTTAAGAAAAATGCTTGCCTTAGATAAAGGCGCTTGCCAAGTCGGCGAATATTCTTTGACGGACAACCGCTTTTCCAAAATAAACAAATTTATGGCAGATACCCTTTACGACGAGAATTTTGGCGGTAAATACGGCAATTCCCACATTGCTCTTGGCTCTAGTTATATTGATACTTACAGCGGTAATCTTGCCAAAATGACTAAAGAGTTAAAGAAAAAACTTGGTTTTAACGACTCCGCTTTACACTGGGATTTGGTTAATACGCAAGATAAGCTTGTATCTGTCAAGCTAAAAAACGGCAAACACTTAACAATTTATGAAAAAGGCCGTTTTTTGGGCTAAAAACAAGAAAATCAGCCCTGTTTTCAGGCCCTTTTTTAGGTGTTTTAAAAGCAAGATATCCACATTTTTAAAAATGTGGATATCTTTTGTTTTACCGTCTGAAAATTGCCTGTTGATAACTGCCAAAAACCTCTTTTTTCCGTCGGAATTTGGCGTTTTAAAAAAATTGTGCTAGAATAATTAAGCGGAGATCCTAACAATTTCCCAAAAAACTACAAACAAACTTAATATATGGAGTGCTCTTATGGCAAACACAGAAGTCTTAGTCCAAGTCATCAAAAGAGATGGCACAAAGCAAAATTTTGAAGCAAAAAAAATCACCAATGCTATTTTAAAAGCCGGGCAGGCAACAGGCGAATTTGATACCGATATTGCCCGTAAACTTACCATAAGGGTTTTAAATATCGTTCAACAACTTTATTCCGAGGTAACCCCCAGCGTTGAAAATATTCAAGATATTGTTGAAGATGTTTTACTTACCTCAAATTATCATAAAACCGCAAAGGCTTATATTTTGTATCGCGACCAAAGAGCAAGAGTACGCGAAATTTCTTCCAAATTTAATGTTGAACTCGTTGACCAATATTTGCAAAAGCTTGACTGGCAAGTTAATGAAAACAGCAATATGGGTTATTCTTTGCAAGGTTTAAACAATTATGTTTCATCCGAAATTACAAAAATTTATTGGTTAAATAAAATTTATCCCCAAAGCATTAAAGAAATGCACACCTCCGGCGATTTTCATATCCACGATTTAGGCCTTCTTGGTGCTTATTGCGTGGGTTGGGATTTACAAGATTTACTTATCAGCGGTTTTAGGGGCGTTGTCGGTAAAGCTGAAAGTAAACCGGCCAAACACTTAAGAACTGCTCTTGGCCAAGTGGTAAACTTCTTTTACACTTTACAGGGCGAAAGCGCCGGCGCACAGGCATTTTCCAACTTTGATACTTTGCTTGCGCCGTTTATTCACTATGATAATCTTACTTATAAAGAAGTCAAACAGGCCTTACAAGAATTTTTATTTAATGTCAATGTGCCGACCCGCGTTGGCTTTCAAACACCTTTTACCAATATTACTTTAGACTTGGTTGTTCCTTCTTATTATAAAGACCAGGGCGTAATTATCGGCGGTCAAGTTCAAGATAAAAAATATGGCGAGTTCCAAAAAGAAATGGATATGTTTAACAAAGCCTTCTTGGAACTTATGCTTGACGGCGATGCCAAAGGCAGAGTGTTTACTTTCCCTATTCCTACTTATAATATCACCAAAGATTTTGACTGGGATAACCCGGCCTATGAACCGCTTTGGAATATTACCGCAAAATACGGTATTCCCTACTTTGCAAACTTCGTAAATTCCGATATGAACCCAGAAGACGCCCGCTCTATGTGCTGCCGCTTAAGAATTGATAACAGAGAACTTAAAAAGAGAGGGGGCGGTTTATTCGGTTCTGCACCTTTAACAGGTTCTATCGGCGTGGTTACCATCAATATGCCGCGCATCGGTTATATCAGCGCAACGGAAGAAGAATTTTTCAAAAATCTTGAAGAAAGGATGGATCTTGCTAAACTCAGTCTTGAAATTAAGCGTAAAGTTATTGAACGCTTTACTTCAGCAAATCTTTACCCTTATATGAGTTTCTATTTAAGAAGCGTCAAGCAACGCTTTAATGAATATTGGAAGAACCATTTTTCAACCATCGGTCTTGTCGGCCTAAACGAAGCCTGCCTTAACTTGTTTGGCGAAAATATCGGCACCCCCAAAGGCCGCGCTTTTGCTGAAAAAGTTATGGACTTTATGAGAGAAAAACTTGTTTCCTATCAAAAAGAAACAGGCAATAATTATAACTTGGAAGCAACCCCTGCGGAAGGGACTTCCTATCGTTTAGCCCAACTTGACAGAGCAAAATACCCGGATATCATCGTAGCCGATAATGAAATTGCCAACCAAGGCAAACCGCCTTTCTATACAAACTCAAGTCAATTACCGGTCAACTATACAGATGATGTCTTTGAATTATTAGATTTGCAAGATTCTATTCAAGCAAAATTCACCGGCGGCACAGTCTTACACATCTTTATGGGTGAAAAAATTAAGGACACCAGCGCCTTAAAAGCCTTCATCAAAAAAGTGTGCTATGGTTATAGCTTGCCGTATTTTTCAATTACCCCAACCTTCAGCGTTTGCCCCATTTGCGGTTATATTGAAGGGGAACACTTTGAATGTCCCAAATGTAAAGAACACAGAAGAGAAGAGATTGAAAAACAAATCGCCCTTTTGGAAGAACAGCTTTACAGCAAATAATTCTTTTTTAGGGTTTTGGGCCCAATTTTAAAATTGGGCCTTGATTAAGCAAAAAAAATTTGTAAAAATATAAATGTAGTGAGGAGAAATTTTATGACTGCACAAGAAAAACACAATATTGAAAACAAAATCAGCGAACTTAAAACCAAACTTGAAAATACCAAAGGCTCTAATTGCGAAGTTTACTCAAGAGTCGTCGGTTATTTACGCCCCGTCCAAAATTGGAACAAAGGTAAAAAAGAAGAATTTGCAATGCGCAAAAATATGAAAATGTCCTGCGGTTGCGGTTCTGAATGCTCCAGCGATTATAACAACACCAATACAACAAACGGCACAAACAATACAAACAGCAGTTCTTCTAGCACAAAGTGCTAAATAATTTTTGAGTCTTTGAGCAGCTTTGTTAATATGAAAATTGGCGGACTAATCAAATTCTCAATGATAGATTTCCCGGGTAAAGTATCAGCAATACTCTTTACCCGGGGTTGTAATTTAAGGTGTGCTTATTGCCATAACCCGGAATTACTGGAATATAACGCAGCCCAGCCCGATGCCTTAACCGAAGAAGAACTTGACGATTTTTTGGAAAAAAGAAAGGACCGTCTTGACGGCATTGTTATCACCGGCGGCGAGCCTACCCTTCAGCCCGATTTAGCAGAGTTCTGCGCTAAACTTAAAAAGATGAGCTATCTTGTTAAACTTGATACCAACGGCACCAATCCGCAAGTAGTTGAAAATCTTTTAGAAAAGAAATTAGTAGATTTTATTGCTATGGATATTAAAGCACCTTTTGCCAAATATCAGGCTGTTTGCCAAAGACCTGTTGATACGGAAAAAGTTAAACAGACTATGGCTCTAATTTCAAAATATAATATACCCCATCAATACAGAACAACCTACTATAAAGAAGTTTTAAACGACGCAGATATTGCCAAAATTCAAACTTTGGTAAATAATACTCTTGTAGTTCAAGAATGTTTACCTGTTAAGCAGAAAGATACCCTAAAAGTCTTCAAGTAGTTTTTTGCGTCAGCTTTTGCGTTTATAGTGCGTTATGCCTCGCTCACATATACGGGGCTGCCGCCCGCTCGGGACATGCTCCCCTCGGCAAGCCTACTCTAAACACAAAATCCTTGCAAAAACCATACGCCCTATTTAGAATTAAAATTTCCTCAAAAATCCTTGCAAAAAGATATGCTCTGTTTCGTTTTAAAACTGATTAAAACTACCCTCAAAACCCTATGTCGCTATTTGCTCTATTCTACTCGTCATTCCCGAAGGTCTTTGGCGGGAATCTCGTCCTATTTATAAACGCAAAATCATCGCAAAAACCATACGCCCTATTTAGAATTAAAATTTCCACAAAAATCCTTGCAAAAAGATATGCTCTGTTTCGTTTTAAAACTGATTAAAACTACCCTCAAAACCCTGTGCCGCTATTTGCTCTATTCTACTTGTCATTCCCGAGAGTCTTTGTCGGGAATCTGCTTCTACTCTAAACGCAAAATCTTCGCAAAAATATTTGCTCTGTTTTATAATTTTTATTTATAAAACCATCTTATGTAGTCTCTTCCAATTTCTGGGTTTGTATCACCCGTTTCGGAAGCACAAAACTGATTTTCTCTTGCGTTTATGTCTGTATTATAACTAAGACATCTCTTTTCTCCGGTGAAGGGAAATTCAAACATAGCATTGATTGAATATATTAAACAATCTCCAGCTCCGGTATACCATACTTGGCAATACCCCCAATCAAAATACAAAGTATCACTACGATTTTCATTTGTCCGTCTATCCTTATACTGAGGCAAAGAAATATCTAAATTATCTACATTAGTCGCATATTCCCCATTTGCAAGATAGTAATTTGCTTCGGCTTTTGATAAGGCATTTGCTAATATTTTAGCTTGTGTAAAATTTGTTTTATCAACAGCTTTTTGATATTGCGGAACGGCAATGGCAGCTAAAATGCCAATAATAAGAACTACCACTAACAACTCAATTAAAGTAAATGCTTTTTTATTCATATTTTCTCCTTATTTTTTAAGTAATAGATGCTGAGCAAAAACACCTCAGCATGACGAATAATAAAAATCGTCATTCCCGAGAGTCTTTGTCGGGAATCTTGTCCTCTTATTCCCTGCCCTTTTTCAAAGAAAAGGGGAAGGGTTAGGGATGGGGTGTTTTTTCACCTAATCAAATTTTATTTTTTTTTTTTTGAAAATCAAGTTTTATTATTTCTTCGTCGGATAAAGAACAATATTTACTTAAACAGTAGCAACCAAAATTGCTTTTGCAAAGCAAAAGAAAAACATTTTTGTAGGACGATGAGTCTAAAAAAGTCTTGTTTATTTTTTTTTTTTTTGCTAAACTGACTTTATGAAATAAAGTCATCCCTGAGTGCTCGCCGCACTGGCAAGAGGAAATCTCGGGTACTAAATTAAGTCGTCATTCCCGAAGGTCTTTATCGGGAATCTCGTCCGCTTAGTTTTTAGAAATAGGACGGGATCTCCTAGTGCTCGCCGCACGGGCAATAAAACACTCGGGTATGATTGATAAAAAAATTAAATTATGAGGCAAACTTATGAAAAATCAAGCATTTACATTGATAGAAATATTAGTCGTTGTTTTAATAATTGGTATTTTGGCGGCAATTGCCGTTCCCCAATACCAAAAATCAGTTTTAAAAAGCCGTTTTGTTCAAGGCTATTTATTAGTTGATAGTTTATATCAAGCCGAGCAACCATATTTTTTAACACATGGTAAATATGCAACAAATATTGATGATTTAGATGTTTCCGTTCCTAAAAATTCCTCTTGTACTAAAACTCAGGACCACAATTCATTTTATGTTTGTGATTTTGGTAGAATAGGATTAAGTGAAAGTGGAGCCTATATTGAATATATTTATAGACCAAACGGAAACAATACAATATCTTATATTCGCGTGTTAAAAGATTGGGATAACAATAACTATAATTTACATTATAAAGCAGGGGAAAGATATTGTTATGCATCCGCTCAAAATAGCACCGCAACAGCTAGAGGAGTATGTGAAAGCCTTGGCGGAAAACCGGTAGGAACTAGTAGCGCTTGGTGGAATTACTATAAACTAAAATAAGTTTTCTTCCTCATTTCCCTCCCTTCTTTTAAAAAAAGAGGGGAGGGATAAAGGGTGGGGTATTTCTTCAGATACTAAAATTGTATTTTTTTTGAAAATCAAGTTTTTTTGTAAAAAACTTGTTTGCGCTTCTTTTATTTTTGCTTAAAAATCGCTAAAAAAAGAACATATTTTGTCCAAAGAGTAGCAACCAAAATTGCTTTTGCAAAGCAAAAGAAAAACATTTTTGTAGGACGAAGAGTCAAAAAAGAGTTGCGTATTTTTTTTTTTTTGATAAACTGACTTTATGAAATAAAGTCATACTGAGGTGTTTTTGCTCAGTATCTCTTCCTGTTTTTTTAAAATAAAAGCGGGATAGATTCCGGACAAAGACCTTCCGGAATGACGAATGAACAAAAGTGAAAAAAGAGGAAAGTTTATGAAAAACAAAGCATTTACACTTATAGAATTATTAGTAGTTGTTTTAATAATTGGTATTTTGGCGGCAATTGCTGTGCCAAAGTATCAGCTTTCAGTTGATAAAAGTAAAGCAAAAATGATGTTAGCAGTTATGCAGAAAATAAAAGAACTTGAAAACTCTTATAAATTACAAAATGGTAATTATACAACTAATTTTAATAATCTTGATATAAATTTTCCTTATAAAAATTTGTATAAAGGTTATCAAATGGATACTTCAGATGGGATACAATATACATTAGATTCATTTGGAACTTATTATCATGTATCGGCACAAACAAACAATATACACTTATATCTTGCTTTTCCTGTTGATGTTAAAATTTGCTATATAGAAAATAATGAACGCAAAAGAAAACTTTGTGGAGCTTTGGGGTGCGCGGAAAGTAGTTTAAATAATAATAGTTGCTTTTTTTAAAAATATCCAAAAACTCTAAATCTCTTTTTGATATATTCTGTAAGTTTTTGTTTTGTGGCAACCGGCTTCTTTTACGACGGAAATTATACCATGGTTATCTTCCAGTAGCCAAGAAAGTTCCGCCTTATTCCAACCGCTTTTAACGCCGTCAGCAACGACATGCTTAACTAGCAGTAAATCAAGCCCGCGGCTTCTGTGTTTTGGGTCAACGCCAAGCATAATCATGCGGATATCGCGTATTTTACGCCAGGTTCTTATTGCTTTTGGCAGTTTAAAAATATTAAAAAGCGAGCCGTTTAAAATCTTTAAAACAGGGTTCACATTAGGTATGGAAATTGCAAAAGCGGCAGGTTCACCGTCAATTTCTATTACAGATGTTATTTCCGGCTTTAAAATAAGTTTTAATTGTTTGGCAAGTTCGGCAATTTCTGCTTTTGATATAGGCACATTGCCCCAATTTTGCGCCCAAGAAGCATTATATAATCTTCTTATCATATCAACTTCTTCATCAAAATTATCTAAATTGATATGGCGTTTTTTAAGAGATTTATTTTTCTCAATTCTATTTAAAATTCTTTTCATCCTTGGGGAAAAATCATCTTTATCCGTTCTTTCAAAGGCAACCAAATCTTTAACTTTTTTAAAACCTGCGCCCTCAATTAAACTGGCATAATAAGGCGGATTATAAGGCATCATAATAAAGGGCATTTCGTCAAAATGATTAATTAAAAGCCCGCAAGTGTGGTTGGTGCTGGGGTTCATAGGTCCGCGGATAAAAGTTGCTCTTTGGTCCTTTAGCCAGGCTTTTGCGGCATTTAAAAGGGCATTAGCAGTTTTTTGGTTATTTTCGCACTCAAAGAAGCCAAAAAAGCCGGCCCTTTCGTGCCAATGTTTATCGTGCGCTTTATTTACAATAGCGGCAATTCTGCCGACGACTTTTCCATTTCTCTTTGCAACATACAAAACCCTTGTAGCATTAAGCCACAAGGGGTCTTTGGTAAGCAAATTTTTGGTATCACTTTTAAGTTCCGGCACATAATACGGATTATCTTTATAAAGTTCAAAAGGATAATCTATAAATTCATCAATATCTGCGCTGAAAACTTCTACCATTTTATTTAATAATTCCTAAATTTTTACCCGCTTTTGTAAAAACTTCAATAATCTTATCAATTTGCTCATTAGTATGGGTTGCCATTAAAGTTGTTCTAATCATACATTTGTTCGGTGGAACAGCAGGGGGGATAACCGGCGTCGTAAAAATGCCTTCATCAAAAGTGGCGCGCCACATTTTAAAACAGTCTTGCATTTCGCCAATAAAAATCGGCACGATTGGTGTTTGTGTAGCACCGATATTAAAACCGGCTTTAACAAGCCCTTCTTTAAGGCGTTTACTGTTGGCCCAAAGTTTATCTTTGCGGCTCATATCAGTCCAAATCAAATCAAGTGCTTTTGAAATTGAGGCCACACTTGCAGGCGGCAAAGCGGCGGAAAATATTTGGCTTCTTGCGCTGTGGCGGATATAGTGTATAACATCCGCGTCGCCTGCCACAAAACCGCCGACCGTTGCAAATGTTTTAGAGCAAGTGCCGACAACAAGGTCAACTTCTCCGTTTTCAAGGCCAAAGTGTTCGCAAGTGCCTCTGCCGTTTTTACCTAAAATACCGGTAGCGTGTGCATCATCCACAACAACGCGTGCGCCGTATTTTTTGGCAAGTTTGCAAATTTCGGGCAAGTTTGCGATATCGCCTTCCATACTAAAAACGCCGTCAACAATTAAAAGTTTGCCTTTGCTTTCGTCAATTTTACTTAAAACGCGCTCAAGGTCTTGCATATCATTATGTTTAAAGCGCACCATTTCGGCTTGGGCGAGTTTAACACCGTCTAAAATACTTGCGTGGTCAAGTTTATCAACTATGGCAACATCACCTTTACCAAGCAAGCAGGAAATTACACCCAAATTCATTTGATATCCGGCAGAAAAAATTAAAGCAGCTTCTTTACCTTTAAATTTTGCGATTTTGGCTTCTAATTCTTCGGCAGCTTTTGTGTTTCCGTTTAAAAAGCGTGAACCGGCTGAGCCTGTGCCGTATTTTAAAGCGGCCTCGCTTGCGGCCTTTTTCATTTCCGGGTCATTTGCCAAGCCTAAATAATTGTTAGAGCCGGCCATAATATATTTTTTGCCGTTTAATTCAATTTCCGGACCCTGGGCGGAAGATATCGGCTGAAAATAGCCGTAAATCCCAAGTTTCATTAAAAGTTTTGCTTCTTTAAAGTTTCTACATTTTTCAAAAATATCTGCCATAGTTTTTACACCTTTTTTAAGATATACTTATATTTTAGCTTTTTTGATAATATTTGTGGTAGATTTTCCTTTAACTAAAGGGCAAAGCACCACTTTGCCCGCATATTCCCGGCCGACCACATTTTCTTTAGTATAATCAGCCCCTTTAACCAGAATATCGGGTTTAATTATTTTTATCAAATTTAGGGGGGTATCTTCCTTAAACAAAACAACGCCGTCAACGGCCTCTAAAGCGCTAACAACTATTGCTCTATCTTTTTCTTTATTTATTGGGCGGCTTGGCCCTTTAAGGCGTTTTATTGAAGCATCTGTATTAAGTCCTAAAATAAGAAGGTCGCCCTGAGATTTGGAAAATTCTATAATTCTAACATGCCCTGCGTGTAAAATATCAAAGCAGCCATTGGTAAAAACAATTTTTTTACCTTCTTTTTTTGCTTTTTTTAAGAAATTTTTTAATTTCTCTTTAGTTAAGATTTTATTTTTTGTATTCATCTAATATCTTCTCAATTAAGCCTGTTCTGGCATTTCCGTCTATAAAATCTTGGTTAGCTAGAAGCAGTTTGTGTAAATCAATAGTTGTTTTAATACCTTTAACTTTAAATTCTTCTAAAGCGCGAAGGCTTCTTTTTAAGGCTTCTTTTCTTGTCGGCGCGCTAATGATTAATTTGGCAATTAAACTATCATAAAAAGGTGGCACAGAATAATTGCTGTAAATATGGCTATCAACTCTAACGCCAAGTCCGCCCGGCCAGCAAATATCTTTGATATCGCCCGGGTCGGGCAGATAATTATTTTCAAAATCTTCGGCGTTTATGCGGTGTTCTATAGCGTGGCAAGTTATATTTTGCGCCTGTTCTTTTGTTAAGGAAAGTTTTTTACCTTGTGCTATTTCAATTTGTATTTTAACTAAATCAATAGAGCCGCAAACAAGTTCCGTTATAGGATGTTCCACTTGAAGGCGGGTGTTAACTTCCATAAAATAAAAATTGTGGTCTTCGTCAAGCAAAAACTCAACTGTGCCAAGGCCTTTATAGCCGGCTTCTTTAATTAAATTTAAAGCAGCTGTTTGCAATTTTTTGCGCAAAGCGGAATTGACAAAAGGGGAAGGCGATTCCTCAATTAACTTTTGATGATGGCGTTGCATGGAGCAATCTCTTTCTGCAAAAGCAACGGCATTGCCGTAATTATCGGCCGCCACCTGAACTTCAATATGGCGCGGATTAAAAATTAATTTTTCAAAATAAACTTGCCCGTTGCCAAAAGCATTTTGCGCTTCTGCACTTGCGGTATCAAAGGCAAAATTAAAATCTCTTTTAGTCCAAGCAACTCTCATACCTTTACCGCCGCCGCCAAGGGCAGCTTTTATCATTATAGGAAAACCGATTTTTTGGGCTTCTTTTAAAGCTTCCTTTTTTGCCACAATACCTTTAGAGCCGGGTATCAACGGCACACCGCTTTTTTTAGCAAGTAATTTGGCGTGTGCTTTTTGGCCGAGCTCCAAAATTGTTTGGGAATTTGGACCGATAAAAATTAAACCGGCATCTTCAACAGCTTTGGCAAA
This sequence comes from Elusimicrobiaceae bacterium, assembly GCA_045612285.1. GTDB lineage: Bacteria > Elusimicrobiota > Elusimicrobia > Elusimicrobiales > Elusimicrobiaceae > Proelusimicrobium. Next base: position 9,611 of record JAZKYS010000030.1, on the reverse strand, counting down.
GGCAACATTTTCGGCCAAAAAGCCATAACCCGGGTGTATAGCATCTGCTTTGCTTATTTTAGCCGCTGTAATAATTGCCTCAATATTTAAATAACTTTCCTTTGGGTTTTGCGGGCCGATACAAAGCGCTTCATCTGCTGCTTGAACATGGGCGCAAAACTTATCTGCCGCAGAATAAATTGCCACAGATTTAATATCCATTTCGCGCAAAGTTCTAATGATACGCAAGGCAACTTCGCCGCGGTTAGCAATTAAAACTTTTTTAATTTCTTTGATATTTTCTGTCATAATTATTCAGGGTCAATAAAAAATAAGGGCTGGTTATATTCAACACTTTGCCCGTTTTCAATAGAGATAACTTTTAATTTTCCGCCGAATTTACAAACGACAGGTTGTATATTTTTTCCGGCTTCAATATAACCTAAAATTTGGCCTTTTTCAACTAGCATATCTTCTTTTAAGACGATAGCCTTGCCTTTTGCGCCGGAAGAAAAAATACCCAAAGCCGGCGACTGGACGCCATAAAGCGAACACTCATAATTAACTTTTTGTAAATCTGCTTTAGAGGTTTTAATTTCAATATTAATATCTTTAGTTTTAAAAAGTATTTCTTGTAAATCTGTTGTTTTAGCCCAAGCAATAAAGCTGGCAAGATTTTTTGTATCCATAAAATCTCCTATTATTTAAATGATAGCATTTTATTTAACATTTATTAATAGTTTTCAGATTTTTAAGGGAAGAAACATTTTTGGGATGATTATAAATCTGGGCAAGTAAATCTAAAATCGGCGCCGGAACTTCCATTTTCTTGACACCCCATTACTTTTTCGCAAAAATCGCCTTTTTGTGAAATATAACTGCCATGCTCATAGCATATTATATTACCTGTGTTAATATGAATATAAAAACCGCCGCTTTTATATGGTCCGTTATTAAAATAGACGGAAGGATGATAGCCGACACCGCTTACAACATTTATAAATAAATTTGAATAATCGTTTGCTTTACAACTAGCATTTGTATAAAGGGATCCTGCGTAAATACAGGATTTGGTATAGCCGTTAAAAGTAATATCTAAATCAGATAATTTAACAGGATAAACATTATTTGCCAAATAATAACTTTGCATGGCTTCATGCAGACTTTTTAGATTTAAAAGCATACTTTTGGCTTTACTTCTATAAACGGCTTTTTGATACTGCGGAACGGCGATTGCGGCCAAAATACCGATAATTAAAACAACTACTAACAATTCAATTAAAGTAAAACCTTTATTCGAGTTCATTTCATCTCCTTTTTACTTCAGCTTTTGCGTTTCTAATGCGTTAAACCTCGCTCATATATACGGGGTTGCCACCCCCTCGTGATATACTTCGCTCGGCAAGCCTTCTATAAACGCAAAATCTTCGCAAAAATATTTGCTTTATGTCGCTTTATGAGGTTTGCCTCATTTTTCTTTACATAATCAAATTTTATTTTTTTTTTTTTGAAAATCAAGTTTTTTGTTTTTTCCGACGGAGAAAGAATAATGTTTGCTCAAAGAGTAGCACAAATAAATCACTTTTTCAAAGAAAAAGCTAAAGCACTTTTGTAGGACCGGAAGATAAAGAAGTCCAAGCATCTTTAAAATCTTTCGGCAAAGGTGCGCTAAAGGAAAGTTTTGTTTTTTTGAAAGGATGTAAAAACTCAAGTCTTTTTGCGTGCAACATTAAGCGCGGGGCCGTTGCGCCTTTATAAAGCCAATCACCCAAAACAGGGTATCCAAGCCAACTCATGTGAACGCGCAACTGATTAGTGCGGCCTGTTCTTGGGAAAAGTTCCATAAAACAAAAATTATTTGCTCTTTTGACAACTTTATAATCGGTTATTGCCTGGCGACCTAAGTGGGAGGCTTTTATTTTACCACCGCTAACCCTGCCAATCGGCGCGTCAATAGTCCCTTTGTCATCAGGCAAATTGCCACAGCAAATAGCATTATAAGTTTTATGCACTTGGCGGCTTGCAAAAAGTTCCACCATTGCTTGTTGAAAATCACTATTTTTTGCAACAAGCATAACACCGCTTGTTTCTTTATCAAGGCGGTGAACCAGGCCAAGGCGGGGAGTAGTTAAATCAAATTTTTTCGGCGGGTTTGAATATATGGCGGAAACAAGTGTTTCCTCGCAAGTTTTAAGAATATCAAAGTTTTCTTCCCACATAGGACTTTGCGGGTGCACCAGCAAGCCGGAAGGTTTATTGATAACAAAAAAATCTTTATCTTCAAAAATAATTAAGTCTTTTAATTTAATTGTGTTTTTTATTTCCGGGGGGGTAATTTCAACAATATCGCCTTCTTCTAAAGGCCAAGATGCTTTTTTTTGTTTTCCGTTAACTAAAACAGCACCGCTTTTTATTAGATTTTGAATAATATTGCGCGAAAGTGCGCCCTCAAGTTGCTGGGTTATAAAAATATCAAGGCGTTCAGTTCTGCCGCTAAAAATTAATGTTTGTTTTTCCATAAAAAACCTTTAAAAAGCCAAAATGCCGAAATTAAAAATATTATTAAAGCAATTATTTGCGATGGATATAAACCAAGCAAAGTTGAACCTCTATCATCGCCTCTAAAAAATTCAATAATAAAGCGTATTAAAGCATAACTCATAAGATAAGCTAAAGTTGTTATACCTGTGCTTTTTTGCTTTTTATATATTTTAGCTAAAATAAAAAATAAAATAAAATTCACAAAGGCTTCAAAAAGTTGTGTCGGGTAAAGGTGCGTATGTTGCAAATGGTATGGAACAAGTGTATCGGGGTTATTAAACACCACGCCTAAAAAACTATCTGTCTGTTTGCCGTAGCAACAGCCGGCCAAAAAACAGCCTATTCTGCCAATAGCGTGGCCTAGTGCTAAGGCGGGGGCAAAAAAATCAGTCGCTTTTACAAAAGATATTTCTTTCTTTTTTGTAAATAAAAATAAAGTTAAAACTCCGCCTATAAATCCGCCGTAAAACACAAAGCCGAAGCGTATTTTTTCAATCAAAGTTGAAGCCCAAAAACTATCAAAATTAAAGAATATATAAAATATTTTACCGCCGATAAGCGCGCCCAAAACTAAATAAAAAATCATATCGGCAAGCACATTTTTTGAAACGCCAAGGTATTTGCGGTTTTTTACACAATAATAAATGGCAAGGCCGTATCCAAGCGCCGTCATCAAGCCGTAAGAGGGGATTTTTATTCCAAAAATTTCAGGCAGGTATGGAAACATAATTCTCCTTTACTATTTTTAATACTTTTGTAAAATCTTTAAATTCTTTGTAAGGTATTTTGTTTTTGTCGCAAAGTTCAGCAAGGTAATCCGTTGCAAATAAGATATCGGCTTCTTTTGCGGCTTCTAAATCAACAAGCCCGTCGCCTAAAAAAATGGTAGTATAACCTTTATTTTTATAATATTTTACTCTTTGCGCTTTAAAATCGTCTAAGGGTGTTTTTGGATAATCGGGGAAGTCCACTTTAATTCCTTTCGGCGTTAAATTGCCGCGCACGCAATAAATTGGCATTTGTGGTAAATTATGTTTTTTTAAAATCGGTTTTATATAGATATCAAGCCCGCCGCTTACAATTTCAAAAGGTATTTTGTTAGCTTGTGCAAATTTTGCAAGTTCCTCAAAGCCTTTTTTTACGATAGCATAACTTAAAATAATACTTTCAAATTCTTGCTGGTTTGCTTTTATCGGGCCAAAAAACTTATTAAACCAAATTGAAGGGTCTTCCTTTGTATCATAATCTTTGACTAAAGGCGAGTCCTTTTTCATTGTGCCAAAATGAAAGCACAAGGCATTGCCTATATCTTGCGTTGTAATAGTTCCGTCAAAATCGGTAATAATTGCAAATTTCTTCATAAAATATTGCCAAAGGTTTGCGGTTCTCTAACAGCCATTTGCATAAAGGAATTATTTTCAAGTTCCTGTTGAATAGTAGTCTTGAAAGATGGTCCGTAAGCGTGCCCGCAGTAAACAAGGGTTTCAGGCGGTAATTTGCTTAATTTAACCAGGCTTTTTGACATATCTTTTGAATTACTTTCCGGAAAGTCCGTTCTGCCGATAGAGGAACAAAAAAGAGTATCCCCGCTAAATAAAACATTACCTATTTTTATACAGTAAGAGCCTTTTGTATGCCCGGGCGTATGTATAAACTCAATTTCCATACCGGCAATTTTTAAGCAGGCATCCCCTTCTAAAGCGGTCAAAAATTTCTCCGGCAAATTTGATAAAGCAATATCTTCTTTGCCGATATATCCTTTGATTGTATAGGTAGTGAGCAAATCTTGCGCGCCTGTTAAATGGTCATAATGGCCGTGGGTAAACAAAACGGCTTTTGGCGTAATTTGGTGTTCTTCTAAAAGTTGATAGATACTGCGCATATCCCAAGAAGGGTCAATAACAACCCCTTGTTTTCCGTTTTGAACGATATAAACGCAATTTGCCATATTGCCGGCTTGTAAGGTGTATATTTTCATAATTATTTTTTTATCCTAAACTCAATTTCCTCAGGTTTAGACATATTATATTTTATTCTTGCGTTATCTTCAATATAATTTGTTTTGCCTGATAAAATATCCTCATACTCCTTAGTTAAATCTTTATATTGCTTGTCTAAGTTAGCAGATTTGTTTGTTAGTGTTCTTATCGTAAAAGCATTATGTATCAAATCAACAAAACTGCCGGCACCGAATAGGACAAGCAATAAAACAAACACAATTATAAAGACGATATTTTTTTTGTTTTTAAAAAACTTTTTCATTTCAAAAATATATCTTTTATTTTAGGATAAAGTTTCAATTATTTTCTTTGCTTCCGCGACAAGTTTATCAAGAAATTGCTGGTCCTTTGCTTCGGCAAAGATTCTGATTAAATGTTCCGTGCCGGAAGGTCTTAAAGCAACCCAGCTTCCGTTTTTTAAGATAAACTTAAACCCGTCGGTTTGGTCAATACGCCAAACGGAAGTTTTATTTATACTCAGAGGTGGATTTATGTTAAGTTTTTCCATAATCTGGGCAATTTCAATTTCTCTTTTCGGCAAACTTACTTTCTTGTCAAAATAAGAACTATAATTTTTTGAGAAATCTTTTAAAATTTGTTTTAAATTTTTGCCTTCAACTGCCATCATTTCAAGCAGTAGCATACAAGCCATAATGCCGTCTTTATCAGGCATATGGTTAGAAATAGCAATACCGCCGGATTCTTCCGCACCGAAGATATATTGCCCGCTCATCATAAGTTCATTAATATATTTGAATCCGACGGGGGTTTCCCTAACGGTCATATTATATTTTTTTGCCACTTCGTCAATAGAGTTTGTGGTAATTAAACTTCTACAAATTCTGCCTTTTTCTTTGCGGTTTTTAATTGTGTGTTCAAGTAATAGCGGCGCAATTTGGTTTGTGGAAAGCCAAGCCCCATCCGGCCCGATAACACCAAATTTATCGCAGTCGCTATTACAGGCAATACCGATATGGAGTTTATTTTTAACAACAAGTTTGCTAAGTTCGCTTAAAGATTCCGGCCCCATATTAGGCACCTTTCCGCCGCAAAGCACATCGGTTCCTTCGTGGACGCCTTCAATTTGAACGCCGCATTTTGTCAAAAATTCCCTAAAATAATTATCGGCCGTGCCAAAAAGCGGGTCAATACCAACTTTAAGTTTAGCTTTTTTAATTGCTTTTACATTTATGATTTTTGAGAGATGCTCAAGATACATATCTCTGAAGTTTTCTTCGGTCACAGCGGTGTTCTGATAGCCAAACTCCGGCATTTCTTTAGGAAGGCTTGAAACAGCGGGAATATTTTTTTCAATATCGGCAACTACTTCATTATTGGCAATACCGCCGTAATAAGAAATCCATTTTAAGCCGTTTTGCATAAAATCTGCTTCGCTTGCGGTGATAACAACTGCGCCAACAGCACCAAGTTTTAAGACAGCCCACTCCGCCACCGGTGTTGGCAAAGGATATTTTGCTCTTTTAACGGAAATACCCTGCGTTGCCAAAGTATCGCACACAATATTAGCAAATTTTGCGGATAAAAAACGCGTATCATTACCCACGATAACAAGCGGGCGTTTAAATTTAAATCCCTTTTCTTTTATATGCTTTTGGTAGCCTTCGCCTTCAAAGCCGTAGTATTTATTATTGAAAATATGTTCGCTTATACCTAAAGCGATTCTATAAATATTTTGTGCTGTAACACTTTCTGCTATTAAGCCTCTAAAACCGGCCGTAGCAAACTTAATATCTGTTGCCATAGACACCTCATCAAAAAATAAATTGGTATAAGCAATATACAAAAATTTTTACAAATATACAAGCCCCTTTTATAGTTTTAGAGTAGAAAAGTTGCTTATATGTCATGGCAAATATATCCATTACCGTTATTGGTGTTATGCCCGTATGGTGATATATGATTGCCACAGTAATATTTATTTGTTGAGATATTATTACATAAGCGTTCTGCTCTGTTGTTTTCATTAGCTGCAACACATGTAAATTTACCCACAGAATACTTATAAGCAAAAGAATAATCATTCATACCGCAAACGACATTGTAATTTTGATAATTGGTGACATGTTTTCCTATGCAACAATAAGAATCTTTAAAAACATAACATTGCTCATGGAGTGGATTTGTTTTTGTATAAGAAGAGGAAAAATCTATATCAAGTTCATCAAAACTGCTGGGATATTCGCCTGTTGCAAGATAATAATTATCAAAACTGCTTCGGATAGCCTTTACTTGCGATTGCAAATTTGCAAAATGTGTTTTATCAACGGCAAGTTGATATCTTGGCAAGGCAAGTGCTGATAAAATACCTATAATCAAAACAACAACTAGCATTTCAATTAAGGTAAAACCTTTTGATATTTTTTTCATATTAGCTCCTTTGATATGGGAGCTTGATATAAAGAAACGCTGCGCAGTTTTTAGGTGGCTATTAACTAAAAAGGCGACAAGTTAATTGAGCCACGCTAATAACCCGCATAACCGTCGCCGTCCCTGTTTTACAAAAAACAGGGAAAAGCAGACGATTATTTTCTGGTTTAGCGTGTGCCCGGTCTTTTGGACCGAGCGCAGCATATTCTATATAATATGCTCCCATAAAATAATCACAAATTTTATACGACTTTTAAATTATATCATAATTTTTATTATGGCAGGATAAAACTATATTTGCTAAAATAAAAATAATGCCTAGTATTATATTTAGATATATATTTAAAAATATCCTTGTATTTTTTACAGGGGTACTCTTTGTGCTTGTTTTTGTTGTGTTTATGGGGCAGTTTACCAAAATTTTTACCTATGCTATGAATTACGGCGCAGATATGCTTTGGGTTATGCATACAATGCTTTATTTGTTGCCCGATATTTTGGTTTTAAGCATACCGATAGCAGTTCAGATCAGCATTTTAATGGTGTTAACAAATATGTCCCAGCAGGGCGAAGTTATGGCCTTGCGGGCGGCGGGTTTTTCGTTCTTTCAAATTGCAAAGCCGCTTTTTGTTTTTTCTTTAGTTTTAACTTTTGTTTTAATTTATTTTAGCGCCTGGCTTAGCCCGCAAGGCCGTCATAAGGTGGAAGCCGCAAAAGAAGATATCGCAAGCAAAATTTCGCGCATAAACATAAAGCCAAAAACTTTCCTTGATATCGGCGATTGGGATTTATTTGCCGAGCAGGTTGATAAATCTGGCAAAGTGCTTGAGCAAGTCCATTTATCAATGAAAAATGACGAAACCGCACTTAGCACAAAAATCAATGCCGCCAAGGGCAAAGTTAATATAACACCGCAGGCAATAACTTTGCTTTTAAATAAAGGGCAAATGCAAAGATTAGACGGCCAAGATTCCCGCAAAATCATAACAGCGCAATTTGATACTTATAAAATTTCTATCCCTTTAGTTCAACAGGCAACGGAAGTCCGCCGTCTTAAATCAAGCGAGTTAACAACCCCTGAAATTATTAAATTACTTAAAGAAAAAGATTTAGAGGCCAAACTCCGCTCTGATTATCAGCCGGAAATTATGTTTAGACTTGCTTTATCCCTTTCGCCTTTAATTTTCTTTTTACTCAGTTGTCCGTTTTCTTTTGTAATAACCAAAAAAGCGGGCAGGGCAGGGGCTATGGTGGCAAGTTTAGGTTTTATTTTTGCTTATTTCGGTCTTCTTTATTTTGGCTCAAGCATCGGCAAGAAAATAACTTTTGCCCCGCTTGCTTTTAGTGTGCCGCTTCTGCCGGTGTTAATTGGCTTAATTGCCGGTATATATTTATGGAGGAAGAAACTTTCTAACTAATATGTTATCAAGATATATTGCACGCAAATTTTGGGGTCCGTTTTTGTTTACCGTATGTATTTTCTCCTTGATTATTTTTTTAGGTGATAGTATTGAAAAAATGCGCTGGATAAATACTTATGATACAACAGTGCGCCTAGTTTTAAAATATTCGCTTCTTTCAATGCCTTCCTGGCTTGTTATGATTTTGCCTGTCTGCTGTCTTTTAAGCGGATTGTTTGTTATTTCCGATATGATTTCTAACGGCGAGTGGACGGCTTGCCTGGCAGGTGGTTTTAGCGTTAGGCAGATTTTTAAACCGATTTTTGCTTGTATTTTGCTTGTTGCTTTATGCGGTTTTTTAACGCAGGAATTTGTTATACCAAACCTAAGTAAGAAGGCCGAGCTTACGCTTCAGCGCAAAATTCGCGGGCATAAAGATTGGCAGTTTAATGTTCAAAGGGATGTTACCTTGCGCCTGGATGATAAACGCATTTTATTTGCCAAATCCGTCCACCCGGAGCAGGGTTTGATGCAAGGTATGTTTATTGATATTTACGATAATAATTGGGGTATTTCCAAACAAATCAACGCTAAAAATTTCCGCTGGAACGAGCAAGAAAAAACTTGGGTTTTTGAAGATGGTTTTATCCGCACTTTCGGCGAAGGCTCAAGTATCGCTAAAGAAGAAACTTTTGAAACAATGGCCTCTGATTTTTATATTCCGCCGGACCAAATTGCCGTCGGCAAAATCAAACCTGCCTATTTAAATATTAAAGATTTATTTAACAGAGTAAAATTTTTAAAAGCAAGCGGGCTTACTTACTTTCAGGAATTAACTTTTATTAATACCAAACTTGCAGCACCCTTTGCAACGATAATTATGTGCCTTCTCGGATTGCCTTTTGCTATTGCCTTAAAACGCTCAAGCAAATTAATAAATATTATTCTTGCGCTTTGTATCGGCTTTGGCTTTTGGTGGATAGTTTCTTTAATGACTTCCGCCGGGGAAAGCGGTATGATAAACCCGTTTATTGCCGGTTGGTCGCCTGTAGTACTATTCTTTATAGTTATTTGCTTTGAGTTTAAATATCTAAAAATTTAGTTTTTGCTTCAGCTTTGGCGTTTATATTGCGTTGCTCGTTGCTCACATATACGGGGCTGGCGCCCGCTCGGGATATGCTTCGCTCCTCGCGCCTTATCTAAACGCAAAATCTTCGCAAAAACAATATGCTCTGTTTAGCTAATTGAAATTTCCAAAATCCTCGCAAAAAACTCGTGTTATATTCGTTATTCCGTAGAATCT
>JAZKYS010000029.1:0-16469 GCA_045612285.1 Elusimicrobiaceae bacterium | reverse complement strand
ACATTTTGCGACTAAATATATAGAGTGGCAACTCTCCCGCTAATTTTTTTGCGGCGGCTTTTGGGCTATTTTTAATTTTTTAGAAATTTCGGATACGCGGGCCTCCCGGCCGCTCTAGGTATACCTCATTTCTAAAAGCGTCTTTTCTTTAGAAAAAAGAAAAAACTAATTAAAACTATCTCCAAAATCCTTGCAAAAACATTTGCTCTGCTTAGCTAATTTGAACCGCAAAACTCTTGCAAAATTTTTGCTTCGGCTTTTTTCCTCTTTTTTATTTTTTTAAGACTTCGGATAGTTCCGCCCTAGCGGGCGGGGTCCCCTGATCGCAAAATACTTGCAAAAACATTTGCTATATAAAATCGTCATTCCCGAGTGTTCTTGTCGGGAATCTCTTCCTTTTTGAAAAGTCAAAAGAACACTTTTGTAAAAAGAGTTGCTTATTTTTTTTTTTTTTGATAAACTACTTTTATAATTTAATCATTTAAAGAGGTCTTTTTATGAAAAACCAAGCATTCACTCTTATAGAGTTATTAGTAGTCGTGTTAATAATCGGTATCTTAGCCGCAATCGCTCTTCCGCAATATCAAAAAAGTGTTTGGCGTAGTAGAGCAAAAGGAATGTTATTTAATTTAAAGGCTATGAATGAAGCCGTGCAAAGTTATTTTTTAGCGCATAACTCTTATCCTACTAAACTTAGCGATTTAGATATTACTCTTAATGGCTATAACAGACCTTGTATTTATTCAGGGCCTGTATATATAAATGATAGCTGTAAAGCTAATGAAAATTCTAATTTATTTCTTAGTGTTGTTAATAATGTTGCTAGCGGAGGCGTCTTTTCTCAATTTAATACAGGGCCTTATCGCAGTGCCGGTTTTATTATGATATCTAATGGCAAAATTATTTGTTATGAGCATAGCAACTATGGTTTTGAAACAGGCGATTTTTGCATAAATGTAATGGGCTGCGAAACAAGTGCTAATTTTGCTTCTACAGATTCTGATAAATATTTTGAGTGTGCTGATTTGTAAAAATTATTATAAATATAAAAACAAAAACCCCGCTTCTTAAAAAAGAAACGGGGTTTTTAAATTCCAAACAATCAAGAAAACCTAATTAATCGCCCATAATTTGTTTAACTTTATCAAGCAAGTTTTTAGGGCTGAAAGGTTTAAAGCAAACGCCTTTAACCATCGGCTTACCCAGGAACATATGTCCGGCGGCTTCCAAAGCGGAAAGAATTAAAACAGAAGTTGTATTAATTTCTTCGTCTTTTTCCATTTCTGCAACGATCGTTTTGCCGTCCATACCTGGCAACATTAAATCAAGCAAAACAAGGTGCGGTCTGATTTCTTTTATTGCCGGTATAGCATCTCTGCCGTTTTCGCAGATGGTAACCTCATAGCCTGCTCTTGTTAAAATCATATTAACAAGTTCCATTATATCTCTATCATCTTCTACTACTAAAACTTTCTTTTTCATAATTTACCTTCCCCTTGCTAATCTTTTAATATTCTACTAAAATAAGAAGTAATATGAAAGACCCAAAATTTCAAGCTACTATAAAGCAAACTTTAGTAAATTTTGCCAAAGAAAACAAATTTTTTAAGCCGAAAGACAAAATCTTAGTCGGTCTTTCCGGCGGGGCAGACTCCGTTGCTTTGCTTCATTTTATTTGCCAACTTGCCAAAAAACAGCAATTTTTTGTTTATGCCTGCCATGTTGATCATCAGTTAAGGACAAATTCCAAAGCGGATGCCGCTTTTGCCAAAGAATATGCCAAAACTCTTGGCGTTGAGTGCCTTATTAAAAAAGTTAATGTCAAGGCTCTTGTTAAAAAAGAAAAAAAGAGTATAGAACACGCCGCAAGAACCCTTCGCTATAAGGCTTTTGAAGAAGCGGCAAAAAAATTTAATTGTTCTAAAATTGCTCTTGCCCATCACGCTGATGATAATTGCGAGACTTTCTTTTTAAATCTTTTACGCGGAACAAAAGCCAAAGGTTTATGCGGTATTCCTGTTATGCGCAAACTTGGCAAAAGGCAAATTATCAGGCCTTTTTTATGTATCACGCGCCAAGATATCAAAAAATATTTAGAACAGTATAATTTAAGAAATGTGGAAGACGAAACCAACCAAGAAGATATTTACCTTCGTAATTGGCTACGCCTCAAAATTATTCCGCTTTTTTTAGAAAAGCAACCCTTACTCAGGCAGCATATTTTATCTATCACAAAAGAACTTTCTAAGCAGTTAAAGCAACAATAAAACCTATAATAAAGCAAAAGAAGAAGAACCCTGCCACCATAGGTAAAATAAAGGCCCCTACAAAAGCAAGCAAACTTACACTTTGTTTTATTTCATAAACTTGTTTTATTGCTTTTAGAACAAAATATATTTGCCCGATAATAATTCCCAAAATAACAAGAGGCATAAAAAGCCGGCTTATGGGGAAAGCTCTTGCTATCATTAAACAAGGTATTGCCAAAGTCCATATTATTTGGGATAGACCCAAAAAGGTAAAAATACCCAAAGCAGAACTTTTATTTTTTGTTATTTCAAGAAAACTATTACAAATTGCGGCCAAAACAAAATTTAATATCACATTTGTAATAAACCAAAAAGCAAAAGCAAAAATAAAGCCTGCCACAGAGGCCCTGTTTTGGCAACCAAGTTTAATGGCAAAATATAAACTTATTATTCCAAAAGCATAACCAAAGCACGCATAGGATAAATTTTTTCTTTCGGTAATTTCTGTAAGAAACATCGTCGGATTTTGGACAAATTCTGTTAATGTTTTCATAATTAATAGGTCCACAAATAATAAACTTTCGGGGTTGTGGCATCTTCAAGTTTCATATTAAATTTGCCTTGTATGGAACTAAACAAACTGCCTAAATCAGATAAAGAAGTCCAGTTTGCCGGTGCTAATTTTATATTTTTTTGTCCGGTCATTTGTTCAAGAAGTTTTTTAGCTTCTTCAATTCCGCCTAACTCATCAATAAGCCCAAGGGCTTTTGCCTGATTTCCGGTCCACACACGGCCATCGGCGTAAATGCGCAATTTTTCTTCCGGTATATTAGGGCGTGATTTTTTAACAACATCAAAAAATTGGGCATAAGTATCATTTATCATATCCTGTAAAAGTTGCTGTTCTTCTTCGGTCATTTCGCGGTAAGGCGAGCCTATATCTTTATGTTTAGCAGATTTTATCGGTTTAAAAGAAACACCTATTTTTTCAAGCAAAGGCGTAAAGTTTGCCCCTTGCATAATTACGCCGATGGAACCTGTTATCGTGCCCGGCTGGGCAACAATTTTATCAGCCGCGGTGGCAATATAATAACCGCCGCTTGCCGAAATATCCCTAAATAAAGCAACCACCGGTTTGCCTTTACTTTTAAAATACATAAGGGCATTATAAATATCCTGAACGGAGGCAACCGTTCCGCCCGGGGTATTAATATCTAAGAGCAAGGAATGGACATTTCTATTTTCGGCCAAATCTCTTATTCTTGCGGCAATTTGACTTGGATTTTGCGCAGCCGACCAAGAAGAGTTTTGCCCTTCCTGTATTGTTCCGCGTATTTTAATTACGGCACTTACAGGGCTGTTAAAATTTTCTTTTTTAGAAAAAGTTGTTATCACTTGTTCTGTATCTTCTTTCTCGCAGTTATATTGCCCCGGCATAAAAATAATATAAGCTGCGCTTATAAAGGAAAGAGCAAAAACACAAATTAAAGCAGTTAATAAAGTGTTTGTAAAAAAAGAACTTTTAAAAGAATTAGGTTTTACGAAAACCGGTTCTTCTTGAGTATTCTGTATTGTGGGGTTTGTCCCCTGATTATTTTGATTATTAATGTCTTCCATAAAAATCCTCCTATCTTAATTATATCAATAAATGATACAATTATCTTGTAGGTATTGGGAGGTCTCTTTATGTTTAAAGGTATATTAACGGCACTTATTACGCCGTTTAAAGATAATAAAATTGATTTTCGCTCTTTAGAAGTTTTAATTGAAAAACAACTAGCCGCCGGTGTTAAAGGTTTTGTTGTTCTTGGCACCACGGCCGAAACCCCTGCCTTAAACGAGCAGGAAAAAGAAGACCTAATAAAATTTTGTTCTGAAAAAATTAATAAAAGGGCACAAGTTATTGTCGGCACAGGCAGCAATAATACCCAAGCAATGCTTAAAAATTGCGAAATTGCCTGCAAGTATAATCCCGACGGTCTTTTAATTGTCACACCTTATTATAATAAACCCAATTTAAGCGGTATGATAGCGCATTATACCCTTGCTTCCCAATTTAATAAACCAATAGTTTTATATCATATCCCCGGCAGAACAGGGCAAAAACTTTCCATAAAGTTTTTTGAAGAACTTTTAAATAATGTCCCTCAAATTGTCGCGGTTAAAGAATCTTGTTATGATATTACTCATTTGACGGAGATGGCTGTTAAATTCGGACAAAAACGCATAAATTATATTTGCGGTAATGATGATTTGTGGCCTGTCTTTTTAGGCCTTGGCTCACGCGCAATAATAAGCGCGGCAGCAAATACTATGGCACCTTTCTTTGTTAAAGTTTATGATTTATTTACCGAAGGTAAAACACAAGAAGCAATGGCTCTTTTTGCTCAAGGCTATTCTTTAATTAAAGCAAGTTATGCAGAAGTTAATCCCACTTGTGTTAAATATCTTTTATCCTTAATGAATTTATCAAGTGACGAAGTCCGCCTTCCGCTTGGCAATATCGGGGAAGAAACTAAAAAAATGCTTAATCAAATTTATGAACAAACCCCGCAAGGAATACTTTTATGAACAAACAAATTTGCGTATTAAAATTTGGTGGCAATACTCTTGCCAATAAAGAAAAAATTTTACTTGCCGTTAATCTTATCAAACAACGCTGGCAGGAAGGTTTTTTACCTGTAATCGTTGCTTCAGCAAACGGCAATTTTACCGATATTCTTTTGGATAATGCTTATTCTTTAAGTCCCGATCCAAACAAGCGCGAACTTGATATGTTAATTACCACCGGGGAAAGAATTAGCGTGGCTCTTTTATCTATTGCTTTAAATGAAGCCGGCTTACCTTCTGTTTCTTTAACAGGTTCACAAATCGGTCTTATCACAACCTCTACCCACGCAGGCGCGCAAATTGTGGAAATTAAAAGCGACCGCCTTAAACGCGAGTTAGAGCAAGGCCATATACCTATAATTGCCGGTTTCCAAGGTATCGGGCAAAACAAAGAAATTACAACTTTAAAACGCGGCGGCTCTGATGTCTCAGCTGTCTTTATTGCCTCTTTCTTAGGTGCAGACCACGTGGAAATGATTAAAGATGTTGACGGCGTTTACGATAAAGACCCAAACAAAAACAAAGACGCTAAAAAATTAAATCTTTTAGATTTTGATGTTATGTATAAACTTGCCCTTGAAGGCGCAAATGTTTTGCACCCTGATGCAATAACTTTAGCTAAAGAAAAGGGTATTGAAATTAGAATAATTTACTATAAAACAGGTGTGGCAGGCACGATAATAAAATGATTAAAATAGCAATTTACGGAATAAACGGCCTCGTCGGTCGTTTGATGGAAGAACAACTAAAACATTTAAAACAACCTTATGAACTTTTGCGGGTCGGCAGTAAAGATAAACCCGTTGAAAGTGATATAGCAATTTTATGTACCGATGATGAAATCAGTTTTCAACTTGCGCAAGTTTTAAAAGACAAAACAAAATTTATTGTTGATATGTCCGCCAAGTTTAGAAACGAGCCAAATATCCCTTTAGTTATACCGGAAATTAACCCCCACGCCATAACTAAGGAAACGCAACTTATTTCAAGCCCAAACTGCACAACAACAGGTCTTGTAATGGCCTTAAATCCTTTGAAGAAAAAATATACCCTTGAAGAAGTTTTCTTTTCTTCTTATCAGGCAATTAGCGGCGGCGGCAAAAAACTTTTGGAAGATTTTAAAAATCCCGAATCTTTATATCAGGCAAATTGTGTGCCGCAAATCGGCTCTATAAAAGAAAATTTATGGACTTCTGAAGAACTTAAAGGTTTAAACGAAACACGCAAAATTTTGGAACTTCCAAAAATAAAAGTGCGCTCTCATTGTGTGCGCGTTCCGGTGGAAGTTTCCCATAGTTTATGTGTTTCTTTGCGCGCAAAAGAAGAATTTGATTTAAAAGAAATACCGGCATTATTTGCTACACAAAAAGGTCTTGTTTACGACGGTAAAATTCACACACCAAAAGAAGTTGTCGGTCTTGAAGAAGTGTTTGTAAGCCGTCTTAGACTTGACCCCGAAGATAAAAACTATATCCACTTCTGGATAACTTTTGACAATCTTTTAAAGGGTGCTGCTTTAAACGGCAGGCAGATTGTCGCTTATTTAATGGAGAATTTCTTATGATAAAAGTTTTTTTAAACGGCGCAAACGGCCAAATGGGACAGTTGATTGCCAAAAATATTGAAGCTTGCCAAGATATGAAAATCGTCGGCAAAAAAGATAAAGGCGTTTTTGAAAAGGGCGAACATTTTGATATTGTTATTGATTTTAGTTTGCCGGAAGGTTCAAAAGAAGCCTTCCAAATTGCCAAACAAAACAAAGCAGCTTTTTTATGTGGCACAACCAATTTATCACATAGCTTTATAGAGGCCTTAAAGCAGGAAAAAGAAATCCCTGTTTTTTGTGCTCCTAATGTAAGTATCGGTGTTTTTCTTTTTGGTCGCTTATTAAAAGAAGCTGTGCAAAAATATCAAGGTTATAATTTTGCTTTGCACGAAGAACACCACGCCAAAAAGAAAGATGCGCCAAGCGGCACAGCAAAATCTTTAGCCGCATTAATAGATTTCCCACAAGAAAAAATAACATACGCGCGTAAAGGCAAAGTTCCCGGCACGCATAGTTTAACCATATCTTCACCCGTAGGGGATGAAGAAATTTTATTGCAACATAAAGCCTTAGACCGCAATTTATTTGCTTCTTCTGCAGTTAAAATTGCAAGGTGGCTTGTAAGTCAAAAAGGTGGATTTTATACAATGGAGAATTTTGTAAAATGAAAATACATTTTGTAGGTATCGGCGGCGTCGGCATGAGTGCGCTTGCCCAACTTCACGCTATGAACGGTGACGAAGTTACCGGTTCAGACCGCTTAATAAATAACGGTTTTACCCAACTGCCTATTTGGCAGGCTTTAATTAAACTCGGTGTAAAAGTTTTCCCGCAAAACGGCAGCGCAATTACGCCTGAAACAGATGCCGTTATTTTAACCTCGGCAATAGAGCCGGATAATATTGAAATTAAAAAAGCAAAAGAGTATGGCATACCTGTTTTACACCGCTCTGATTTGCTTGCCAAGCATGTCAAAACGCATCACACGATTGCTGTTTCGGGCACTAGCGGCAAAAGCACCACAACGGCTATGCTTTTTGAAATTTTACGCCAGGCCGGCAAAGAGCCTTCTTTAATTACAGGCGGTTTTTTGCTTTCTTTACAGAAGGAAGGTTATTTCGGTAATGTTTATAAAGGCAAAAGCGATATTCTTGTTATAGAAGCTGATGAATCAGATGGAACCTTAGTTAACTATCACCCAAAAATCGGCCTTATGCTTAACCTTGCCAAAGACCACAAAGAACTTGATACCTTAAAAGGTTTCTTTAAAAAATTTAGAATTAATTGCGATAAATTTATTTATAACGCAGACCAATCAGATTT
The DNA here is from genome assembly GCA_045612285.1 of Elusimicrobiaceae bacterium. Classification (GTDB taxonomy): domain Bacteria; phylum Elusimicrobiota; class Elusimicrobia; order Elusimicrobiales; family Elusimicrobiaceae; genus Proelusimicrobium. The sequence continues at coordinate 8,741 of JAZKYS010000029.1, read as the reverse complement.
AGAAGAAATCGGTAAAGGTGCTTTAACTTTTTCCTTAAAAGACGCAAACAATATCAAAATGGACGGCTTTTGTTCTACCTTTGAAGTTGAAGGCGTTCCTTTCAAAATCAATTTACCGGGCGAGCATTATATAAAAGATGCTCTTGGCGCAATAGCCGCTGCCCGTCAGGAAGGCGTGAGTTTAGAAGACTGCGCAAAAGCGCTTGAAAACTTTAAAGGCGTTTGGCGCAGGTTCAATTCTATCGGCGTCAAAAATCAAATAGAAGTTATTGATGATTTTGCGCATAACCCGCACAAACTTGCCGCCACTTTAAAAGCGGCGCACTTGCGCGGTAAAAGAGTTCTTGCGTTTTTCCAACCGCACGCTTTTACAAGTGTTCAACTTTTGCTTAAAGAATTTATTGACGAGTTTAGCGCAAATATCAAAGAACAAGACCATCTGTGGCTTGGCGAAATTTATTATGCGGGCGGCACAATTCCGCCTAATATTTCAAGCAAACTTATTTATGAAGGCCTTAAACACCGCGGAACGCCTGTCAGTTTCTTAACCGGCAGAGATGATACCGCAAGTGATATCGCAGCTAGCGCACAACCGGGTGATGTTATTTTGGTTATGGGCGCGCGCGATCCTACTTTGACCGACTATGCAAAGCAAATTTTTAATATGTTAAAATAAGTTAGAGGTTTTTATATGAGTTCAAGAAGATTAGCCAGAGAATATGCCTTACAAACTTTATATTATAGTGAAGCCGGCAAACTTACCCAAAACGATGCGGTAATGTTTGTTAACAGTTTTTTTGAAAACCTTGACGAACAGCACTTTGCTTTTTGTAAAGATATCGTCCAAGGCGTAAATAAAAACAAAAAAGAAATTGACGAAATTATTTCTTCTTTTTCAAAAAATTGGTCGCTTGAAAGAATGTCAAGCGTGGATAGAGCAATTTTAAGAATGGCAACTTACGAGCTTGTTTTCAGCCCGGATAAAACGCCCATTGCCGCTATTATTGATGAATCGGTTGAACTTGCCAAAAAATATTCTACCGAAAATTCCGGCAAATTTTTAAATGGTATTTTAGATAAAATCAAAACCAAAAGAAATGACTAAAAAAGAAGAACTTGAAGCCTTAAAAAAGCAGATTGAATATCATAATAACCGCTATTATAATTTAGACTCGCCCGAAATTTCTGATTATGATTATGATATGCTTTATGCCCGCCTAAAAGAGCTGGAAAAAGAACTTGGGGTTCAAGCCTCAAGCCCGACTCAAAAAATAGGCGGGGTGGCATCTTCTTCTTTTGAACCGGTGGAGCATTTAACGCCGATGCTCTCTCTTGATAACAGTTATAATGCCCAGGATATTTTGGCCTGGCACGAACGCTGTGCAAAAGCGCTTGGTCGCAGTGATTTTGAAATGATTGTTGAAAGCAAAATTGACGGCGTTTCCTGTTCTTTAAAATACGAAGACGGCCTTTTGGTGCAAGGTGCTACTCGCGGGGATGGAAAAATCGGCGAAGATATCACCCAAAACCTAAAAAACATTAAATCAATTCCGCATGAACTAAAAGGCAAACCTCAAGGTATTTTGGAAATTAGAGGCGAAGTTTTTTTAGATAAAAAAGATTTTGCCGCTTTAAACGAAAGTCAGCTTGATAAAGATTTGCCACCCTTTGCCAATGCTCGTAATGCCGCCGCCGGTTCTATCCGTCAAAAAGATCCTCTTATAACAAAAAACCGCCCTTTAAAATTTTTCGCTCACTCATACGGCTCGGGCATAAAAAATATTTCTTCTTTTAGTGAGTTTATTAAACAATGTCAAGAATTCGGCTTTCAAGTTTCGCCCGTCAGATATTCTTTTAATAATATAGAACAAGTAATAAAATTTTATAATGATTTTAGAGAAGACTTAAAAAATCTTGCTTTTGATGCAGACGGCCTTGTTGTTAAAATAAATGATTTTAAATATCAATTAGAACTTGGCCAAACATCCAAAAGCCCGCGTTGGGCCGTTGCGTTTAAATATCCGGCCGAGCAAGTTAAAACAAAAGTTAAAGATATTGTTTTTTCAGTCGGAAGAACAGGTATAATTACACCTGTTGCCGCACTTGAGCCTGTTGCTTGCGCAGGAGTAATAATATCTTCTGCCAACTTGCATAATTTTGACGAAATTAAACGCCTTGGCGTTCAAATCGGCAGCGAGGTTATTATTGAACGCGCTGGCGAAGTTATCCCAAAAATTGTCAAAGTCATATCAACCCCTAATAATCAAAAAGAAATTGTGCCGGCAATATGCCCTGCCTGCCAAAGCCCTGTTTATAAAGATGAAGAGGCTGTTGCTTACCGCTGCCCTAACCCGGCTTGTCCGGCGCAGATTAAAGGCTCACTTGAGCATTTTGTCAGCCGTGAAGCTATGGATATAGAAGGTTTTGGCACAACTATTATAGATAAGCTTGTTGATTCAAAACGCCTTACAAGTTATAGCGATATTTATACTCTTACGATTTTTGATTTAATGGGCCTTGAGTTTTTTGGCGATAAAAAAACCGATAATCTTTTAAAAGCAATAGAAAAAAGCAAAAAATCTCCGCTTGATAAATTTATTTTTGCTTTAGGTATCCGTCATGTCGGCTCTAAAACAGCAGAAGTCTTGGCAAGGCACTTTCAAAGTATAGAAAATTTACAAAATGCCACTTTAGAAGATTTACAAAAAATCGGCGATGTCGGCCCTGCCGTTGCCACAAGCATTTTAAATTTTTTTAAAACGCCAAAAGTGTTAAAAGATTTAGAAAATTTAAAAAAGTCCGGTTTAGTTTTAACTGCGCCTGCTGCCAAAAAGAGCGCAATTTTAGAAGGCAAAACTTTTGTTTTTACCGGCGAGTTAGAAACTTTATCTCGCGCTCAAGCGCAAAATTTGGCTAAGCAAAACGGCGCAAAAGTTTCAAGCAGTGTATCAAGTAAAACTTACGCCGTTGTGGCCGGTGCCGATGCCGGCAGCAAACTTGCTAAAGCGCAAAAACTCGGCATAAAAATCTTAACCGAACAAGAGTTTTTATCTCTCATCAATGCAGATAATTTACCCACGCAACAAACTTTATTTTAAAATTAATTCATTTCGCTAAACAATATTTTATTTGCTTGTTGCCAGGCTTTTTTAAGACTTACCTTTTTATATTGTTTTAAATTAAGATTATCGGAAACAATCTTAATTGCTTTAATTTTTGGGAAGATTGTTGCCAAAATATAAAGTTCCATATCAAAAATGCCTTTATGGTCGGTTTTTTCCACAAAATCGCTGGAACTATAACATTTAACTTTTGATTTTTTATCAAGGGTGTAAGTTTTATCTTTAGCAAAGTTTGAAGGCTTTTCTCTACACGATTTACCCACGATTACAACCTCGCCAACATTATGGGTATTTGCGCCGCAAAATCCCACATTAAAAAACTTATCACTTTTTTTAAATACATTTTTTTCAAACATTTTAATTATGGTTTTTAGTGTATGATATTCGCCATAACCGGTGATAACTTTTACAACTTTATTTTTTAATTTTTTTGGAATTTTAACTTCCTTTGCTTCTCTTTCATCTGCTATAAAAATATAGTTCATTTTTATAAATTCTCCTTAATATTTTTCTTTTTAAAATCGGGGTGTATGCCAAAACGGGTAATACAAAAATCATATTTTATCGGGTCATTTTTGCAAAACTTGGCAAGAGATGCGGAAATTTCTAAAGCAGTTTTCATATCTGTCTGATTTCTCTTTGTTAAGCCAAGGGCGCGCGCGTTTCTATGCATGTGAACATCTAATGGCACAATAAGGCACGCCGTCGGTATTTTCGTCCATAAACCGCAGTCTACATTATCTTTACGCACGCACCAGCGCAAAAACAAATTTATTCTTTTTAGTGCGCTTTTTTTATCGGGGTCCGGCACTAAAGTGGCGACATTACCGTGTGCGCGCAGTTCTTTGCAAAAATTATTTAAAGCAAACAAAAAATCTTTTTTCCCTTTTAAATAAAATTTATAAAAAAGATTTTCTAAAGATTTTTCTTTTTCCAAAATTGTTTTTATCGCAACCAAAAAATTAACAAGTTCTTCTTCGGTAGTAAAGCGGTATTTAAAATTTTTAAAATCTTTTTTAAAATCTTGCTTCGTTTTGGCCAAAATATATTTTTTGGGTTTTTCTCCCATAACATCAAAAATTTTAGTTAAGTTTTTAATTATTTGTTTGACATTGCCGTAAGCAAAACACGCACTAATTAAAGCAACAACCTCTCTATCGCCGATATTTTTATATCGGTAAACAAACATTAAGGGGTCGGGCTCAATCAAATCAAAGCGGTTATATTTTTTATAAAGTATTTCCAAGTCCATTAAATAAATGTTAGCATATATGTATATGAAATTAAACGAACTCTTTGAAGATAACACTTTGCCCGCCCTTGAAATTACGGGCCTTACGCAAAATTCCGCCAAAGTAAAACCGGGTTTTGTGTTCTTTGCCGTCAAAGGATATAGTGTTGACGGTCATTTGTTTATTGATGATGCTATAAAAAAAGGCGCAGTTGCAGTTGTAAGCGAGCAAAATTTATCTCTCAAAGAAGTCTCTTCAATTTTAGTTAAAAATATCACAATTTCAATGGCGCGTGCCGCCTGTAAATTTTATAATTATCCGTCTGATAAATTAAAAGTTATCGGACTCACCGGCACAAAGGGCAAAACAAGCACTGCTTACTTAACTGAAAGTATTTTATTTGCAGCAGGCTTAAAACCGGCAGTCTTTGGCACAATAAATTACCGAGCAAACGGAAAACTTATCAGCCAAGCGCCGAACACCACGCCAGAGCCGCTTGTTTTAGAAGAGATGATAGATTATAGCGTTAAGCAAAATTGCGACACACTTGTTATGGAAGTTTCTTCCCACGCACTTGAATTACACCGAACCGAAGGTATAAATTTTGATATAGCCCTTTTTGCCAATCTTCAAAGGGACCATCTAGATTTTCACTTAAATTTTGAAAATTATTTTGCCGCCAAAGTTAAACTTTTTGATAATCTTATCAGCGCACAAAACACTAAAAAAGATAAAACTGCCGTCATAAATATTGATGATGAATACGGCAAAAAACTTTATAATTATTTAAACGGCAAAGTTAAAATTATCACTTACGGTATTAAAGAAAAAGCCGATTTACACGCCACAAATATTAACCCTTCTTTAGAAGGTGTTGATTTTGAAATTAACGGCAAAAAAGCGCATATCAATTTGCTTGGCGCGCATAATGTTTATAATGCTCTTGGCGCGGCTGCCTGCTCGCTTGCGCGCGGTATATCTTGGGAGGCAATTTTAGCAGGACTAAATAATTTAAAAGGCGTGCCCGGCCGTATGCAAAGGGTTGATGAAGGCCAAAACTTTTATGTTTTTGTAGATTTTGCTTATACTAATGAAGCGCTGCTCCGCGCTTATGAAACTTTAAAACCCTATCAAAAAGGCCGCCTGATAACCGTTTTTGGTTGCGGCGGTCAGCGTGATAGAACAAAACGCCCTTTAATGGGCGCAAGCGCCACACAAAACAGCGATTTAGTTTTCTTAACCAACGATAATCCCCGTAAAGAAGATCCAAAAAATATTTTTGAAGATATTTTAAAAGGCATTACCGATAAAGCAAAAGTTATCTTAGAACCTTCGCGTCGCGCCGCTATACAAAAGGCAATTTCTACAACTAAAGAAAATGATATTATTATAATTGCCGGCAAAGGGCACGAAGATTACCAAATTTTACCTACTGGCAAAATACACTTTTCCGATACGGAAGAAGCAATAGAGGCAATAAAAAATGTTCAAGCACAATCTTTACAAAAATAAAACAGCCGTTATTTTAGGCGCGGGTAAAAGCGGGCTTGCCTGCGGTGCTCTTTTAAAAAAGAAAGGCATAAAATTTGACTACTGGGATGATAACAAAGAAATTTTGCCCAAAAAAGATATTTTAGATTATGATTTTTTTATTAAAAGTCCGGGCATTTCCTGGAAGCACAAAATTTTAAAACAAATCAAAAAAGCCAAAAAACCTGTTTTTAGCGAACTTGAAGTGGCAATTTCTTATCTTCCAAAGGGTTGTAAAATTTTTGCTATTACCGGCACAAACGGCAAAACCACCACCACAACAATGCTCGGCGCAATTTTAAAAGAATACGCAAAGGAAGAAGGCAAACACCGCCAAGTTTATGTAGTTGGCAATATCGGCACGCCGATAGCAAGCAAAATTGGCAAAATAAAAGAAAACAGTTTAGTTGTTGTTGAAGTTTCAAGTTATCAGTTGGAAGATAGTTCTTATTTTAATCCGCACGCTTCAGCAATTTTAAATATCACGCCGGACCACCTTGAACACCACGGCTCTTATAAAAAATATATTGAAGCAAAAGCAAAAATTTTTAAACATCAAAAAGCTCAGCAAGTTTTAGTTATAAACGGCTCTGATGCGGTTTGTTCCTCTTTTGCCAAAAAAGCAAAATGCCGCATTTTCAGTTTTTCAAGCACGCCTAAAAAAATACTTAAAAGCGATGTCTTTTACGACGGAGATGAAATTATTTTTGCTTCCGGCTATCATATAAGGCCGCCAAAAGATTTAATTGGCATACATAATATTGAAAATGTTATGGCGGCCTCTCTGGTTGCTTTTGCGTGTGGCGTTCACCCAAGCAGCGTTCAAAAAGCAATGAATAAATTTAAAAATATAGAACACCGCATAGAATATTTTGCCACCAAAAAAGGTGTTAAATATTACAATGATTCAAAAGCCACAAATGTTGATTCAACGCTAATTGCCCTAAAAGCCCTTCAGACAGATAAAAAACTTTGGCTTATTTTAGGCGGGCTTGATAAAGGCGCGCCTTACGCACCGCTTGCACCGGAAATTAAGAAGACCTGTAAGCATATAGTTTTAATCGGCTCTGCTGCGCCTAAAATTGCCAAAGAACTAAAAAACATTTGTCCTATGACGGATTGCTGTGATATAGAGCACGCAGTTAAATTTATCTACAAAAACGCAAAAAAGGGGGATATTTGCCTGCTTTCTCCGGCGTGTGCTTCTTTTGACCAATTTAAAAGTTTTGAACACCGCGGCAAAGTTTTTAAAGAACTTGTAAGCAAACTTAAATAAATTTTGGTATAATATAATAGTCCCTTTGGGACAGTTATGAAAATAAACAATAACAGAAGTAGTAAGGATCTTTTAAGAAAGAACGAACACATACGCGCCCAGCAAGTCCGACTTGTTGATACAGACGGCAAAATGATAGGCATTGTAAGCCTTCAGGAAGCCCTCTACAAAGCGCGTGAAAAAGAGCTTGACTTGGTGGAAATTTCGCCAACGGCGCAGCCTCCTGTCTGTAAAATATTAGATTACTCCAAATATATTTACGAACAGGGTAAAAAAGAAAAGGACGCAAAGAAAAAACAAAAAGCAGTATCTTTGAAAGAGATTAGAATGAAATCTCGCATTGCGCCCCACGATCTTGAAGTTAAGGTTAAGCAAATTGAAGGATTTCTTAAAAAGAAAGACATGGTCCGCGTGTCAATCGTGTTCTATGGACGCGAAAACCAGCATAAAGACATCGGCCTAACGATGTTAGACGATATGAAAACCCGTTTAGCACCCGTCGGCGATGTTGATGGCACAATACAATCACAGGGCAATAGAATATCAATAACCTTTGTCCCTAAAGTTTAAATAAGAGGAATTAGTTAATATGCCAAAATTGAAAAATCATACCGGTGCTAAAAAAAGATTTAGAGTAAACGCTGCCGGTAAATACAAAAACAGAAAGGCCGGCAGAAGGCACTTACTCGCCCCTGAAAAGGCCAGCATCAAAAGAGAAAGAAGGCAATCCAGAATTATTGCCCCTAACTCTGCGGAAGGTAAAACTTTGAGAAAATACCTTCCTATGAAATAAGTTGGAGTGGTTGAAAAATGAGAATAAAATTTAGCGTCGCAAGACATGCAAGAAAGAAAAAAGTTCTTAACAGAGCAAGCGGTTATTACGGTGATAAATCCCGCCGCTTAAGAATGGCCACCCAACAGGTGGACAAATCTTTAGTCCATGCTTACAATGACAGAAAAGATAAAAAAGGAACCTATCGTTCCCTTTGGATAACCAGAATCAATGCCGCAGTCCGCGAACATGGTTTGAATTATTCAAACTTCATTAATGGCCTTACCAAAGCTAACATTACCTTAAACAGAAAAATGTTATCTGAAATGGCTATTAAAGATCCTGTATCTTTCAAACAGCTCATTGATATAGCAAAGACTTCAGTTTCTAAATAAAATAGAAGTTGACGAATAAAAAAGGCCTCTCAAAAAATGAGAGGCCTTTTTCTTTTCTTTGCTTCGGCTTTTGGGCTATTTTTAATTTTTTAGAAATTTCGGATACATGGGCTTGCCAGCCGCTCTAGGTATACCTCATTTCTAAAAGCGTTTTTACTTTTTCTATAAAAAAGCAAAAACTAATTAAAACTAGCCTCAAAATCCTTGCAAAACAATTTGCTCTGCTAAGTTTTATTTGAATCAAAACGGGGGAATATTTTTTCTTCGGCTTTTTTCCTCTTTTTTATTTTTTTAAGACTTCGGATAGTTCCGCCCTAGCGGGCGTGGTCCCCTACTATACCTTGTCTTAAAGAAAATAAAAAATAGGGCGGCGCGGTTTCCCGCGCCTAAAAAATCCTCGCTAAATATCTGCTT
>JAZKYS010000028.1:0-45530 GCA_045612285.1 Elusimicrobiaceae bacterium | reverse complement strand
TTGTTGCGGCTTCGGCTTTTGGGCTATTTTTAATTTTTTTCAAATTTCGGATACACGGGCTTGCCAGCCACTCGGGGTATACCTCATTTCTAAGAAAATTAAAACTATCTCCAAAATCCTATGCCGTGATGTGCTCTGTTTTAGATATAATTTCTTCGCTCGGCAAGCCTTCTCTAAAATCAAAATACTTGATAATCTATTTGCTCTATTTTGCCTAATTTGAAGCGAAAAAGAAAAGTTAAAATTTCCTCAAAAATACTGTGCCTTATAAATTTTACTTAATTTGCATTTATTAAATAATAAGGTTTTGCATAATCTCTCATAGAAGTGTCTATTGTGCCATTACTTAATTCTTTACAAATTTCTTCTGCTAAATCTGTTTTATTGCCGTTTGTAAAACACCAAAATTTATTTTCGTGGCCTTTTGGATATCCTTTTATAGTCTCTCCTCCGTGATATTCCAGGTGGGGCAAATTGACATTTGCAGCTTTTGCTTGGCAACCTTGTCCACTATTTGGACAACGGAACATATATTGATTTGGTCTATTTTCGTCTGGGGTATCGGTAAAAATTAAATTTTCATCAATATTTATGTCAAGTTCTTTGATATTGGTAGTATAGTGCATATTTGTCATATAAAATGCTTCTTGAGCTTCTTTTAAAGAAGCAAGAGTGGCTCTTGCTTGTATAGTGCGTGATTTTAAAGTTGCTTTTTGGTATTGAGGCACGGCGATTGCGGCTAAAATACCGATAATTAATACAACTACTAAAATTTCAATTAAAGTAAAACCTTTTTTTGTAAATTTTTTTATTTCCATTTTATTTTCTCCTTAACATCAATTCTTAATCTGTTTAAGGAAAAAATAGAGCAAGTGTTTTTACAAAGATTTTATGTTTAGAGCAGGCGCAAGCGAGGAAGAGTATACTGTGAAAGGCCGGCAGGCCGAAGTATCCGACTGAGCTTGCAACGAACTATAAACATAAAAGTTGCCGTAAATGAAAAACGGCTGATATATTTAAGCCAAAGAGAGTGCCCTAAATACAACAGCCGTATCTGCCGTCATAAAGACGGCAGAATAAAATATACTTTTCGGTATATTTAAATACGACTGTTTTTGGACTCTCTTTGGATTACCTCTCGGTAATGCCACCCTGTTCTAAACAAGGTTCCAAAAACAGATTAAATTTTTAAATTATGCTATTTTAAAACATAATTTTACAACTATTATTAGTATAACATTTTCTTTATTTTATTTACAAATAAATTAAAGAAAATATTTTTAAAAATGTCCGCCGATTCTAAAACCTAAATGGTGGCTTGAACTGCTAATATTATAAGTGTAATTTAAACTAATCGGCAAATAAATATGTAAAAATTGATAAGTTAAAATTGCGCCTGTTCCGCTGTGGGAAGTATAGTGATTACTTGCGGTATTAACAAAAGCCTGCTCGTAAAAAGGCATTAAACTTAAAAGGCCTGCTTTTTTGCGCATAAGAAAATAAGTAAAACTGCTGCCATAAGAATAACCCCTTTTGCCTCTTTGTTCTCTATCGTAAATACCAAGCCCGAAAAGCATATCGGAAGATTCAACTAAATTACTGAAAGGCGCTTTATAGGCCTGCTCGGTTTTGGCAAAAAAGGCAAGGCGGTGGCGGGTTTTAAATTCCCACATATAACTGCCGCTTAAAGAAAGTTTTTGTATTTCGTATTTACTGCCGGTCCACTTGCTGCCGTAAGTATAAGATATGGTGGCAAGTTTGCCTCTTTTTACACGCGGCAAATCAACTAGTATTGCTTTCTTTTCCTGCTTGTTTAATTTTATAAAAGAGCCAAGATAAATATTCATAGGCACCTTATCGGTATATTGCGCACCAAAGGAAAAGTGGGAATGGTTCCCGCTGTCAAAAGATGGACTTTGATATTTATAATATTCATATTCCGGTGTTATAAAAAATTCCCATAAATTTGAAATTTGATAGCGGTAAGAAAAAAACATATTTTCTTTTTTTGTTTTTTCTTCTACATAAGAATCTTTTTTTGCTTCCGGATATAAAATAGCTTCTTCGCTTTCCCAGCCGTCTTGATAAAATTTTTGATTATTTTTTGAATAATTATATTCTAAAATAAAAGTATTTTTGTTGTAGGCAAATTCATTATGTGTGCTAAAAAGATTTTTGCCTGCTTCAAAAGAAAGGTAAAAATCTTGCCCTTTTTTTAAAATATTTCCGCTTTCAAGCGCAAGTCCGGCGGAGCGTTTTGAACTGTTAAAAGAAACAAACAGCGGCAAAATATAATCTTCCTCTTCCCCGTCTATATGAATATCAAAACCATCTTTCTTTTTTTGATATAAAAATTCCAACATTTTAACCAGCGGCTTTTTTTGTAAAGATTTTTTTGCCTGTTCAAATTTTGCTCTGTCGGCGGGGTCTTTATCTTGAAAAAGCAGTAAATTTTTTAGAGATTCTAAAGTCGTTTCTTCTTGGTTTTGCGCGGTTTTTTCAGTCGGTGGTGTAGGCTCTTTAGTTTCTTCAGCAAAACTAAAAAAAGGCACAAAAATAAACAAAAATAAAATAATATACCGCATTTTTATATTATATATTTTTTATTTGTTTAATATAATAACAAATAGTTAGTTTATTTTTTTATATTTTACTGCCTTTGCCATCATAATCATAACCGGCTTTTGCTATTTTTTTTGCGCTATCCTCAGAAAGTTCTTTTGAGTGATAAGTTTTTTGTATTTGATTTATTAAAGGCAAGATTGCGCCCTTATCCCCGTCAATATGCCCGCGGGCAATTCTTATATTTTCAACAGAATTATTTGCGCTTTCTTCTGCTTTTGCCATATTGGTCAAGAAATCGGTAAATTTATTATTTAATTTTTGTATTAAATCAATAGTTTCTTCCATTTGAAGATAGCGGTTTTCAATATTCCAAAGTTTTTTGATAATTTCAATAGTATTAATTAAAGTATCATGGCAGACGAGCAAAACGCTGTGTTGCCAGGCATAATTTAATAAAGTTTTATCTTCTCTTAAAGCGCACTCAAGCGCACTTTGCGGATTAACAAACATCAGCGTAAAATCCGGGCGGAAGGTTTCGCCTTTAGGATCCTGGATATCTTTGTAATATTCTTTTTTAGCAAGATTATCAATAGTTGTTTTTATATCTTCAATATGGGCTTTTAAAAATTTCTTTTTTTGTTCTTCCTCTTGGCAGGAGGAATAATCTAAATAATGTTTACAAGTTGTTTTGGCATCAATGACAAGGCGGTTATTATTTGGCAGTTTTAAAAGAATATCCAAACGGTGATTTTCTTTTGATTCCTGATCGGAAAAATCAATATTTTTTCTAAGGCCGGCCTGTTCCAAAATATTAAGTAAGGATACTTCGCCCCAGGCACCTCTTATGGTAGATTTTCCTTTAATAGCCGTTGTTAAATCAAGCGCCTGTTGCTGAAGTGTATTATTTAAATTTAAAACATCGCCGATTTCTTTTTTTAATTCCACTTGGCCCATTTTATTTGCTTCTTCAAGTTTTTCAAGTTTCTCTCTAAAATTTTTAACATCTTGCTGTAAAGGGGAAAAACTTGTTGTTGCCTGTTCGTTAAAATTTTTTACTTTTTCGTCTAAAATTTTTTGTGCGATATTCTCAAAAACGGCTTCCCTTTCTTTATTAAATTTTTCTGCCATTTCTCTTAATTTTTGTTCGCCGGCATATTTCGCGGTTAAATCTTTATTTTCCTGTTCTTTTGTAGAAATAATAATTTCTTTTTTTAAAAGTTCTTCTTTTAAATGGTTTGTTTCTTCTTTTTTACCAAAAATAAATTTACCAAGAATCAGGCCAAGGGCAAAGGCAATAAAAACAAATATTGTTTCCATAAAAAATCTCCAATGTAAATATAAATAATGGTATAATTTTATATATACAAAATCAAATTGATTTATCAGGAGAAATAAAATGAAAAAATTATTATTATTAACAGTTTTTACCGTCTTAGGTGTAGGTTTTGCTTTAGCGGAAGAAAATTGTATTTGCGCAGCAGAAGATTTAGCTTGCCAAAACCAATGCGCCGAACATACTGTTACCGTAATTAAAAGCCAATATCAGGCAGATAAAAAAGCTGCCAAACAAAGTATAAAAGAAACAAAAAAGAATTGGTCCGATAAAATGGCTAATGCCAAAAAAGAAAATGCCGCCAAAAATGCTGAGGCAAAGAAAAATTGGCAAAATCAAAAAAATCAAGCTAAGAAAAATTTAGACCAAGCCAAGAAAAATGCCAAAGATGATTTAAAGCAAGTCAAAAAAGAAAACAAAGAAAAACTTAATGCCGAAAGACAAAATATAAAAAATGCTCAAAATCAGGCAAAGAAAAATTGGCAAAATCAAAAGAACCAAGCAAAACATAATGTTCAAAACACACAAAACCAAGTAAAACAAACTGCTCAAAAGCAAAAAAATCAAGCCAAGCAAACTGTTAACAATGTAAAAAATACAGCCAAAGCAGAAGCAAATGCTTGGAAATCTGCAGTTTCCGCAAAATAGTTTACTCAATAAATTAAATTAAAACCCGTTCCTTTTTTAGGAGCGGGTTTTTTATTCCGTTTTTTGTCTTTTTTCTACATCTTAACGGAACACTTGCGTATTTTTCTTTTTTTTGATAAAATTTTTTTATAAATTTAATCATTTAAAGAGGATTTTATATGAAAAATAAAGGCTTCACGCTTATAGAGTTATTAGTCGTTGTTTTAATAATCGGTATCTTGGCAGCTATCGCCGTGCCGGAATATCAAAAATCTGTTTTAAATAGCAGATTATCACAATATCTTGTCTATATGGATGCTTTAAGAAAGGGGGCCGATGTTTACTATTTAACGCATAATACAACTCCATATGATACCAGAGATATAGATGTAAGTATTTATTCTGAAGCGGTGGAATTTGGTCCTTCAAAAATAGTTACAAAAGATTCTAAATCAACGGCTGTCTTTTTTAAAGATGGTATAGAATGCGCCTTTTCCAGAGATGGTGTCGGTTGTTTAGGAAAAGATTATTTTATCTTTTCTTTACATCCGTGGGCCGCTGCTCAATATCAGTATAAGAAAGGTTTTATTTGTTATGGATATAAAAACAGCAAAGCCGAGGCAGTTTGTAAATCAAGATCCAACGGTGTTGTTATTGATTATAATAGCCTTGTGCAATCTAATGGATATAGAATTAAAGAATAATGAAGGAAAAATATAGAATAAAGAAATAACTAATTAAAATCTTTCACAAAAAATTCCAATCTATTTTACTTGATTGCGCTTAATTTAAAAAACCCGTTCCTTTTTTAGGAGCGGGTTTTTTATTTTTAAAATTTGGGTCTAAAGGCCTAATTTGATATGGGCATATTTGCTCTTGATATTTATAGGCTAATAGGTATAATATATATTACCAGCATAAAATAAAACATTTGGAGAGATTTTATGAAAAAATTATTAATATCTTTAACAGCAATTTTTATATCGGCAAATATTACTTTTGCGCAAAATGCTATAACAAAGCAGGCGCAAGTTTCCGCCGAACTTTCCGCCGCTTTAACCCAGCAAAAAAAGGAAAATGAGGAAAAAACTTTTAGGGCTAATTATGAAAAAATATTACAAGCTCATAAGGATATTTCCGCCGAAATCCGCGCCTATATAAAAGGCTATTTCGGAACAGAATATCAAGGCGAAATTCCGCTTAAGTGTGAGCACTCTTTATCTTATGTAGATAAAAAAGATTTTATGGATTATAGCCCTGAATGCGCCAATATGAATATAGTGTATATGTCAAAATGTCCGGATGCTGCGCGTTTTTTTAGGGCTTATCCTGCCAATGTTGATTATCCAAAAGAATATGACTATGGCAAAAATAATCTTGACGAGCAAACTTTAGCTTTTGCGTATAAACATATTCCAACAGAACTTGTGATGGTAGATGGCGTTTTTGCCCAACAATATATTGACGGTGTAAAGGCAAAATTTCGCAATAATTCTTTTTCTACAAATTTTAATTTTTATAAAAAAGATAGTTCTTTTTATAATCTTGTTTATCGCCTTGCCAAGAAAGATTACAGAAGAAGATTATTTGACAAAGAAGATTACCAGGCTTATTTAGGGTGCTATGTTGATTTTGTCCACAGTATAGATTGGCGCACTTGTAATATACAGGAAGCATTTAACAGCAGTGGTAAACCGTGGGAAAATAAAATACACAAAGTAAAAAAATGGGCCATATCCAAAGATTATAAATGCGAGGAAACTTTATCCCAAGCAGCCAAGTATGGTATAAAATAAAAATATAAAAATTATGTTTTAAAACCCGCTCTTTTTCTTCTTTTAGGAGCGGGTTTTTTATTCCATTTTTGTCTTTTTTCTTTGCCTTAACAGCGCGCTTGCTTATTTTTTTTTTTTTGATAAACTGACTTTATGAAATAAAGTCATACTGAGGTGTTTTTGCTCAGTATCTCTTCCTGTTTTTTTAAAATAAAAGCGGTAGAGATTCCCGACAAAGACATTCGGGAATGACCCTAACTAAGGGAGAAAATAAAAGTATGAAAAACCGCGCATTTACGCTTATAGAGTTATTAGTAGTTGTTTTGATAATCGGTATCTTGGCAGCCATTGCCTTGCCTCAATATAGAAAAGCTGTTACTAAATCAAGATATGGAGCTTTAAAAAGTGTTACCAGAAGTTTTTACGAAGCAGAAAGAGCATATATTTTACAAAATGGCCATTGGACTACAAATTTTAAAGATTTAGATTTAACAATTAAAGGAGTAATAGAGGGGAATTATATGCCTCTAGGAAAAAATAGAAATTGCCTCATAAGCACTAATCCTAATTATATTTATTGTGAAAATTATAATGATATTGGTCTGGCCTATCTTATAACTGAGGCTGGCATACATTATTGCGTGAGTGCTACCCCAGGGGATAATATCCCCACACAAATATGTAAAGAAGAAACGGGAAAAAAGGAATCTGGTAATGGATATTGGTATCGCTATAACTAATTTTCCTATAAAAATGCTATAATATAAACAGGGCAAAATTTGCCCTAACAAAATTGAAGAAGATTTTTTTAAAAGATGTTAAAAATACCAAAATATTTGGTATAATATAAGAGTAGGTGTATTGATCGCCTCTAAAAGAAATCTCAATACTATGGTTGTTGCAAGTTAACACAACGGCCATAGAGGTATCTTTTAGACACTTTGTTTTCTCAAAAAAACTAAAGGCAAAAAATGGAGTTTTGCCGTCAGAGAAAAGCAAGAAAGCGATAAATAAAATTTTTAAAAAAGAATATTTTTTAAAAGAAATTAGGAACAAAAAACAATGGCAGAAAAAACAGAAAAGAAAACAGCAAAGTTAAGCGGACAAGAAAGAATCCGCATTAAACTTCGCTCTTATGATTACAGAATGTTGGATAACTCTGTTTCAAGAATTGTTGAAACCGCCAGAAAAACCGGTGCATTAGTTTGCGGTCCGGTTCTTTTACCGGTTAAAATTCGCAAATACACAGTTCTTCGCTCTCCCCATACAGATAAAAAATCCAGAGAGCAATTTGAAATGCGTATCCACAAAAGATTAATTGATCTTAAGAGTCCCACTTCCAAAACCGTTGATGAATTGATGAAACTTGATTTACCGGCTGGTGTTGATGTGGCAATCAAAAGCAACTAAATACCTTTTTGCCTAAAGCAAAAAGGTTTAGTTCGCTACGATTTATAGCGGTATTTCTTATATGTAAGGAATATCGGGTGCAGAAAACACAAGAACTCTGCATCAGTAAAAACTAGGTGACGCAGTAGTCGGTGCCATAAGGCAACAAAAGATAAAGGCAGCACAAAAACCTTTTCTTCCGATTATGATGCGGCCTTAAAAGGAAAACAAATGACACAAGAAACAAATAACCAAACTGCCCCGGCAGAAAACGCCAAAGCAGAAGTTAAAACAGCTCCGTCAACCTTAAGATTTGTTATTGGTGAAAAGTTAGGTATGACTCAGTTGTTTGACGAAAAGGGCAACCTTAATGCAGTTTCCGTCGTTCACGCCGGACCTTGCAAGGTTGTTCGTGTCAGAACCCAAGAAAAAGACGGTTATAATGCCGTTGCTGTGGGTTTTGGCGAAGTTAAGGAAAACAAACTTAATAAACCCGATTTGGGCAATTTCAAAAAATTAGGTATTGCTCCTGTAAGACATATTAAAGAATATCGCCTTGCTGATGTAAACGGCTTTGAAGTCGGTCAAGTTATCAATCTCGGTGAAATTTTTAAACCCGGCGATTATGTTGATGTTCAGGGCAAGATTAAAGGTCGCGGATTTGCCGGCGCAATGAAACGCCATGGCTTTGCAGGTCAACCTGCATCACACGGTGCCAGCGATAGAGAAAGAGCACCCGGTGGTTTAGCATCCAGAAGATCTTTAGGTAAAGTTTTAAGCGGTCAAAGAATGGCCGGCCATTATGGCTTTACCACAACAACAATTTCCAAAATTGAAGTTGCTAAAGTTGACACAGAAAATAATTTAATTTTCTTAAAAGGTTCCGTGCCCGGTGCTAAAGGAACAATCGTGTCCGTATTGGAAACTTCCAAAGCTAAGAAACATGTAGTAGCCGCTAAAGTTCAGAAGATTTCTGCTTCTAAAGCCGCTAATACCAAGAAGAAATAGGAAGGCGCAAAATGGAAACTAAACTTTTAAATATCCAAGGTAAAGAACAAGGTAAAGTAAATTTACCGGAAGCCTTATTCGGCGTAAAGCCCAATCCGACTTTCTTACACGAAGTCATCACAGCCTTTTTGGCTAACCAAAGATCCGGCACAGCAGATGTTAAAACCCGCGCCGAAGTCAGCGGAACAGGTAAAAAACCCTGGAAACAAAAAGGTACAGGCCGCGCAAGACACGGTAGCATGCGCTCCCCTATCTGGCGCCACGGCGGTGTGGCTTTTGGGCCTACCCCGCACTCTTTCAGAATTGATTTGCCCGTCGCAAAAAGACGCCTTGCTTTAGCACACGCTTTAAGCAGCAAATATAATAGCGATAGCATTATAATTCTTGATAATTTTGATATCAAAGAAGCCAAAACAAAAATGGTTGCTGATGTTTTAAAAACATTAGAAGCCGGCAAAAAACCTTTGATAGTCAGTTCAAAAGATGCAAAACTTGACCAAGCAAGCCGCAATATTGCCGGTTTGAACAAAATGGTTCCAAGTGATTTAAACGCTTATGCAGTTTTGAACTCCACCAAAGTTATTATCACAAAAGAAGCACTTGAAAAGATGAGCAAATAAGGGAGATAGAAAATGACAAAAACATACGAAACATTAAGAAAACCCCTCTTAACAGAAAAAAGCTTAATCTTAAGAGATAGTGATAATTGCTACTGCTTTGTTGTGGAAAAAACAGCAAACAAGCACGAAATCCGCGAAGCTGTGGAAACAATTTTTAAAGTTAAAGTTGAAAAAATTGCCACAAGCACTTTACGCGGCAAAGTCAAAAGAATGGGACGCTTCGCCGGAAAAAGACCTGATCTTAAAAAAGCGTTCGTCACATTGAAAAAAGGCGATAAAATAGATGCCGTTGAAGGCGCATCTAAGTAGGAGAAACTAGAAACTATGCCTATAAAGACATTCAGACCGTATACTCCTTCCAGGAGAACTATTACGGTAGCAGACTTTTCCGAAATTACCAAAACAACTCCTGAAAAGAAGTTGACTAAAGGTTTAAGGAAAAGCGGCGGTAGAAATAATACCGGTATGGTTATGGTTCGTCACATTGGTGGTGGCCATAAACAATTATACAGAAAAATTGATTTTAAGAGAGCAAAATTCGGCGTTCCCGCAAAAGTCGTTTCTATTGAATACGACCCGAACAGATCAGCCAGAATCTGCCTTTTAAAATATGCAGACGGGGATAAGCAATATATGCTTCATCCTTTAGGTCTTAAAGTCGGCGATGAAGTAATGTCCGGTCCTAAAGCAGAGATTAAAACGGGTAATTGCCTTCCACTCAAAAATATACCTGAAGGTACTTTTATCCACGCTATTGAACTTAAAGTCGGCAAAGGGGCACAACTTGCCCGCTCAGCCGGAAGCCAAGCTCAAATTATGGCCCACGACGGCGGTTATGCACATATCAAAATGCCGTCAGGCGAAATCAGACTTATACCGGAAAATTGCTGCGCCACTATCGGCCAAGTCGGTAACACAGAACACAATGCTGTTGTTATCGGTAATGCCGGCAGAAACAGACATCGCGGTATCAGACCTACCGTTCGCGGTAATGCAATGAACGCTGTTGACCATCCTATGGGCGGTGGTAGAGGCCACTCTAAAGGTGGAAACATCCCTCGCTCACCATGGAACCAAATGTCCAGAGGTTTAAAGACCAGACCGGCCAAAACCTGGGATTGGATGATCATTAAAGATAGACGCAAATCTAAATCGGGAGCTAATTAGAAATGTCAAGATCAACAAAAAAAGGTCCTTATGTAGACCATAACTTGCTTGAAGCCGTTGAAGCTATGAACCCCAACGACAAAAAGCAGATTAAAACATGGGCTAGAGCATGCACAATAGTTCCCGCATTTGTGGGACATACATTTTTAGTCCATAACGGCAGGAAGTTTTTACCTGTCTATGTGTCCGAAAGAATGATCGGTCATAAACTTGGTGAATTTGCATTTACCAGAACATTTAAAGGCCACGGCGGAATGACCAAAGAGTCTAAGGCCCTTAAATAAGAGATAAGAGGATAATTTGATATGGAAGCTTGTTCAAAAGCTAAATTTCAAAGGTATGGCAGCAGGAAAGTTGGTTTGCTCTTAGACTTAGTCCGCGGCAAAAATGTCCAATATGCTGAAAATGTTGTTAATTTCAGCGGACTTCGCTGCAGCGATTTAGTCCAAAAAACTATTCATTCCGCAGCCTCAAACCTTCAGGTCAAATCAGGTAAAAAACTTGATTTTTCCAAAGTTTATATTAAAGAGGCCTATGCCAACATAGGTCCTATGAAACACTTAAAAAGAGTGCAGCCCGGCCCGCAAGGCAGAGCAATGCCTTATAAGAAAAGTGTTTGCCACTTAACAGTTATCGTTAGTGACGAAAAGAAGGGAGGGCTTAAATAATGGGACATAAGATACACCCTAAAGGTTTAAGACTTGGATATACACAAGATTGGCAGTCAAGATGGTTTGCCCCCAAAAATATGCCTGCCCTTATTATGGAAGATTTCCAAATCAGACAACTTGTGGAATCCAGATTCGTGCTCGCAGCCGTTAGCGCTGTTGGTATTGAAAGAGCTGGTTCTTTCTTAAGAGTTAATATTCACACCGCAAGACCGGGCGTAGTTATCGGTAAAAAAGGTGCTGATATTGAAACTTTAAGAAAAGATCTTGAAAAATTAACAGGCAGCAAAACCTTCGTTAATGTTATTGAAATCAAAAATCCGGAAACGGATGCAAGACTCGTTGCTCAATCAATCGCTTTCCAAATTGAAAAACGCGCCCACTACGGTGCAGCTATGAAGAAAGCTATTGAAAAAGCCTTAGCAGGTAAGGCCTTGGGTATTAAAATTATGCTCAGCGGCAGACTCGGCGGCGCAGAAATCGCCCGCACCGAATGGAAAAGAGAAGGCCGCGTTCCTTTACATACCCTTTGTGCAGATATTGACTATGGCACCTATGAAGCCAATACCGTCAGCGGTAAAATCGGTATAAAAGTTTGGATTTTCAAGAAAACTCACTTTGCAAAATCTCCGAAAGAAATCTTAAACGAACTTAGAAAACATAGAGAAATGCAAGAAGGCAGCAGCGTTGAAGGCGTTAAAGAAGAAGTTATTTCCGCAGCAAAAGATTTAATAAAACCGGAAGCAGATAAAAAAGCCCCGGCAAAAAAAGCTGCCGCTAAAAAAACAACTGCCAAAAAAGCAGCTGCTAAAAAAGAAGATTCCAAAAAGGAAGAAACTAAATAAAGGAGGAGAAAGAATACTATGTTGATGCCAAAAAGAGTTAAATATAGAAAGCCGTTTTCTGCTCCTCGTATTAAGGGCAAAGCAAAAAGAGGTGCGGAAGTTTCCTTCGGCGAATATGGTATGAAAGCCTTAGAGCCTAAATGGATTACAGCCCGCCAAATTGAAGCGGCGCGTGTTTCCCTTTCCAGATTTATCAGAAAGAAAGGTAAAATGTGGACCAGAATTTTCCCGGATAAAGCTATCACCAAACACCCGGCAGAAACCAGAATGGGTAAAGGTAAAGGCGCACCGGATCATTGGGTTTGTGTCGTAAAACCAGGTCGCATTTTGTTTGAAATTGAAGGCACAGAACTTGAGGAAACAAAGAAAGCTTTCCGCTTGGCTTCTGATAAATTGCCTATCAAGACCAAACTGGTCACAAGAAGGTAATATATGAAGACCAAAGAAAAAGAAATCTTGAAAAATAAAAGCCTTGAAGAATTGCAAGATCAATTAGCCAAGGCAAAAGAAAAGAAGTTCAATCTTCTTTTCAAACACTCAACAACTCCGCTATCCAATCCTTTGGAAATTAGAGTTGTCAGACGCGAAATCGCCTTGCTTAACACAATTATTAGGCAAAAAAGGCAGTCCAAATAAGAGGATTTTATAAATGGAAAATAAAACAAATCGCGCACAAAGAAAAGTGCTTAACGGCGTGGTAGTTTCAGATAAAATGAACAAAACCCGCACGGTTGAAGTTCTTACCACCAAAAAGCATTCTTTTTATGGCAAGGTTATAACAACCTCCAAATGCTATCATGCTCACGATGAGAACAATGAAAGCAAAATTGGCGACAAGGTAGAGATTACATCAACAAGACCTTTGTCTAAACTTAAAAGATGGCGTATTTCCAAGATTACGGAAAAGGCCTTGGGTTAATCTTGAGGAGAAGATAAAATGATTCAACTTAGATCTATTCTTAATGTTGCAGACAACTCCGGCGCAAGAAAAGTCCAATGCTTCAAAATCAGAGGCGGTCATCACAGAGATATCGCTTCCTTGGGAGATGTCATTATGTGTTCTGTTAAGGACGCAATCCCTACATCAAATGTTAAAAAAGGTGATGTAGTAAGAGCAGTGGTCGTCAGAATTTCACGCGAAAAACGCAGAAAAGACGGTTCTTATATCCGCTTTGATGATAATGCCGTTTGCCTTATCAATGAAACAGGCGAACCTAAAGGCACCCGCGTGTTCGGCCCCGTCGCCAGAGAGTTAAGAGAAAAGAATTTCTTAAAAATTATTTCCTTAGCTCCGGAGGTTCTATAATTATGAATTTAAAAAAGAACGATAAAGTTATTATTCTGGCCGGTAAAGATAAAGGCAAAACTGGTGAAGTAAGAGAAATTATGCCTTCTAAAAACAAAGTTATTGTTACTGGAATTAATATGATTTCCAAAAACACCAAACCCAGCCAAAAAAGCAAAGGCGGAATAATCAAAAAAGAAGCCCCTTTAGATGCTTCTAATGTTGCAGTCGTTTGCCCTAAATGCGGTAAACACAGCACACCGAAGAACACTCAAGAAGGCAGAGTTTGCCGCAAATGTAATGCGGCTTTAGTAAATGCGGCAGGTAAATAAAAATGACAGAAAAGAAAGAAACAGTAAAAAAAGAAGTCAAAACCGAAGCTTATGAGCCAAGGTTAAGAACTTATTACAAAACCAAAGTGTTGCCGGCTTTACTAAAAGATATGAAAGTTAAAAGCCCTATGGCAGCGCCAAAACTTGAAAAGATAGTTGTTAATATCGGCGTAGCAGATGCCAAAGAAGATATTAAATTCTTAGATATCGCCAGAGAAGATTTAACCGCTATCACCGGGCAACTTGCTCAAGTAAGAAGAGCAAAAAAATCCATCTCTAACTTTAAGTTAAGAGAAGGTATGCCCATCGGCGTTAGAGTAACCTTAAGAGGCGCAATTATGTATGAATTTATGGATAGATTCATCAATATCGTTTGCCCTCGTATTAGAGACTTCCAAGGTTTCAATAAAGGTTTTGACGGGAGAGGCAATCTTAACATCGGTTTAAAAGAACACTATGTGTTTCCGGAAATTGATGTAGAAAAATCTCCTAAAGCCCACGGTATGAACATTACATTTGTAACAACCGCCAAAAATGATAAAGACGGTCAAATGTTAATGGACTATATGGGTTTCCCGTTTAGAAAGAGGAGCAACTAGACTATGGCTACAAAAGCATGGGTTGCCAAAATGGCAAAGCCGCAAAAGTTTGCCGTCCGCTATCATAACAGATGCCAAATCTGCGGTAGATCAAGAGGATATTACAGAGATTTCGGTCTTTGTCGTATCTGCTTTAGAAAAATGGCCCATCAGGGATTATTGCCTGGTGTAAAAAAATCAAGCTGGTAAAGGAGGAAAGCTTTAAACGATTTTAACTCCGCACCGCAAGAAATTGCGTTAACTAATTAAGTGGAAAGTAAAATTGTTTTAGCGTTTAAATTATGGATCCAATAGCAGATTTCTTAACAAGAATAAGAAATGCCAATATGAAGAGAAAAGAAAGAGTAGATATTCCTTTCTCTAAAATCAAAACCGAAATCGCCAGAGTTTTGAAGGAAGAAGGCTATATAGCAAACTATAAAGCCATCCACAATGAAACCAAAGGCGGTTTTGTTAGAGTATTTTTGAAATATAACGATAATCAAAGCGTTATTCAAGGTCTTAAGAGAGTTTCCCGCCCGGGTAAAAGAGTTTATAGCTCTTATGAAAATATCCCCACAGTGCGCGGTGCTTTTGGGACTTCAATACTTTCAACCTCAAAAGGCATTATGACCGACGCCAAAGCAAGAGAAGAAAAAGTTGGCGGCGAAGTCTTGTGCCAAGTTTGGTAGGGGGATAATATGAGCAGAATAGGTAAAAAACCAATCCAAATCCCCGCTAAAGTTAAAGTAGAAGTTAAAGGCAATGATATTAAAGTTCAAGGCCCCTTGGCCACTTTAAATTATGTCGTTCCCCAGGGAATTACCGCTAAACTTGACGGCTCTACCTTAACTTTTGAAGTTGAAAAAGGCAGAGAAGTTGAACTTAATGCTCTTTACGGCACAACCAGAGCAAGAGTTCAAAATTTAGTTAGCGGTGTTGAAACTCCGTTCAAAAAAGTTTTAGAAGTTAACGGACTTGGTTATAAAGTCGTAGTTAGCGGCAATAAACTTAATATGGAACTTGGTTTCTCCCACCCGGTAATTTTAGATATTCCGGCCGGTTTAAAAGTTGTTGCTGACCCCAAAAATCCTTTAGTGGAAATTCAAGGCAGTGATAAAGTTTTAGTCGGCGATTTTGCTGCTAAAATCAGAAAAATCAGACCGCCGGAACCCTATAAAGGCAGCGGTATTAAATACCAAGACGAACACATCGTCAGAAAAGCCGGTAAAGCTGCTGCAGGAGGCAAATAATTATGGCAACTAAGCAAGAAAGATACCAATATAGAAAAGAAAGAACACAAAGAAAATTGCAAGCTGCCGGTCTTGAAAGACCTAGATTATCCGTTTACAGAAGTTTAAAATATATTTATGCTTCCGTAATAGATGATATGGAAGGCAAAGTTCTTGTTAGCGCAACCAGCGCCTCTAAAGAACTTGAAGGCAAATATAAAGCCTCCGGCAAAAGCATAGAAGCAGCCACCGCACTTGGCGAACTTATCGCAAAGAAAGCCCTTGAAAAAGGTGTTAAAGAAGTTCGCTTTGACAGAGGTGCCCGCGTCTATCACGGCAGAGTAAAAGCCTTAGCAGATTCTGCCCGCAAAGCAGGTTTAAAATTTTAACTTTAAGGTGAATAAATGTTAAATAAAGAAACGCCAAAGAGCGAAAATAAAAGAGAAGCGAAAGGTCATAAGACCGAGTTTCAGTTGCGCGCAAAACCCGAAGGAACAACCACCGTTATCCATGTTGCAAGAACCGCAAAAGTGGTAAAAGGCGGTAAACGCTTTGGTTTTAGGGCTTTAGTTGTTGTCGGCGACGGCAATGGTAAAGTCGGCGTAGCTATCGGCAAGGCAAATCAAGTTCAATTTGCCGTGTCTAAAGCAGAATTCCAAGCAAGAAAAAATAGTATCAAATTCCCTATTGTCAATGATACTATTCCGCACGAAGTTTTGGGCAAGTTTGGTTCTTCCAGCGTATGGATGAAACCGGCAGCCCCCGGTACCGGTGTTATCGCCGGTGCTGCTGTTCGTTTGATCTTGGAAGCAGCCGGTATTAAAAATATTCTTTCTAAGAGTATTGGCAGCACCAACTCTTGCAATTTAGCTTATGCAACAATGGAAGCTTTAAAATTGTTAAAGAGCAAAGACGCTGTCCTTACCAGCCGTGGCAAACAAACTGCTACTGCAGAAGTTCCTGCTGAAGAAACAACAGCAGTCGCAAAATAGGAGGATAATTTATGACAACATTAAGTTCACTTTTTCCTAAACACGGCTCAAGAAAAGCAAAAAGAAGAATTGGTTTAGGTATTGGTTCAGGGATGGGTCGTTCCTCAACAAAAGGTATGAAAGGTCAAACTTCCCGTTCCGGTAATACCCGCAAAGAAAGCAAAGAAGGCGGTCAAATGCCTTTGGTTAGAAGAATCCCGAAAAGCGGTTTTTCTAATGCTTCCTTTGCCGTTAAGGGCGAATGGGTAAACTTAGGTTCTCTTGCTAAAGTTTTCAAAGCAGGCCAGGAAGTTACCCCCGAAATTTTGAAAAAGAAAAATCTTGTAAAAGATACCAAAAAAATCAAAGTTTTGGCTAATGGCGAACTCAAACATGCTCTTAACATTACCGCACATGCTTTTTCCGCTTCTGCTAAAGCAGCAATTGAAAAAGCCGGCGGTAAAGCAATAGTTATTGAAAATAAAAAGGCTAAATAATGCACGAAAATAACCCGACAGCAAATATTTGGAATATATTTCAATCTCCGGAACTCAAAAAAAGGCTTTTGTTTGTAGCAATAGCTTTGGCAGTTTTCCGTGTCGCAGCAGTGATACCTATACCGGGTATTAATGCAGAAGCCCTTGCTTCCTTTTTCAAACAACATGAAAACGGTATGCTTGGTTTCTTGGATATATTTTCAGGCGGTGCTTTGGGTAAGTTTTCTGTTTTGGCATTAGGTATAATGCCCTATATCAATGCTTCAATTATTATGAGCTTGGTAAAGGGTGCCCATGTAATCCCCGGCTTAGATAAATTAAGTAAAGAAGGGGAATACGGCCGTCGCAAAGAAAATCAAATTACCAGAGTTTTTGCTTTAGTTTTGGCATTACTCCAAGGTTTTGGTTTAACTTTGGCCTTAACAAAAATGTCTGCTCCGGGCAATATGCAAATGGTTGTAGATCCTTCCTGGACTTTCATTTTGACAACGACCTTAACCCTTGCCACTGGCACAATGTTTCTTATGTGGCTTGGTGAACAGATGACAGAAAAAGGTATCGGCAACGGTATTTCTTTAATCATCTTCGCCGGTATCGTTGATAGGTTGCCCTCCGCAATAGGCAGTTTAATAGGTTTAGTTAGTGCTGATGAAATTCAGTTGCTAACTGCTATACTTATTGTGGCGGCTGCGGTTGTTATTATGGGTCTTGTTGTTTGGGTGGAAACAGCCCAAAGACAGATACCTGTGCAATATGCCAAAAGAATGGTTGGCAATAAGATGTATGGCGGTCAAACAAGCTACTTGCCTTTAAAAATAGACCAGAGCGGTGTTATCGCAGTAATCTTTGCTATGTCTGTTCTTTCCTTGCCTTTAACAATAGCACAATTTATGCCTGAATCTGCCTGGGCCCAAAGAGTTATGCAATATATAGGGCACGGCAGTTGGGTATATACTTTAGTTTATGTTGCCTTAATTATCTTCTTCTGCTATTTTTACAATTCCATGTCTTTCAATCCTAAAGATATAGCAGAAAATATGAAGAAATGGGGCGGCTTTATCCCTGGTATCAGACCGGGCGACGCCACTCAACATTATATTGAGTGGGTTATGAACAGAATAACTTTAAGCGGAGCAATATTCGTTTCCGCTATCGCTGTTTTGCCGGACTTTTTAAGGTTCAAATTTAATGTTCCTTTCTATTTCGGCGGAACATCCCTACTCATCGTAGTAGGTGTTGCGTTAGATACAGTCGGTCAAGTACAGGCACATTTACTTGCGCACAATTATCAACCCTTGATGAAAGGGCGTGGTATTAAAGGCCGCTGGTTTAATGTAGGCGAATAAATTTGTTTCGGCCGGTTCTTTATAAAAAGTGCCGGCCGGACATAAGCCAAGAGGAAATATGAATATAATTTTACTTGGATATCCGGGCGCGGGCAAAGGCACGCAAGCGGAGATTTTAGTAAAAGAATATGATTTTGAACATATTTCCACAGGGGATATGATAAGAAAAGAAATTGCCCGTCAAACCCCGCTTGGCAAAGCAGTTGAAAAAGGAATAAGTAAGGGCAATTTAGTTCGTGATGAACAAATAATAAAACTTGTTGAACAAGTTTTAAAAAGGGGGCGACCATCTCATATTTTTGACGGCTACCCCAGAACAATACCTCAGGCAGAAAGTTTGCGTATAAGTTTGAGCGCTCTTAGACAAAAGATAAATTATGTTCTCTTTTTGGAGTTAAGCAAAGAAGAAGTAATAAAAAGGTTAACCTCAAGAAGGGTCTGTTCAAAATGCGGAGCGATTTTTAACTTATACGATAAAAACTTTACGGGCAGTTGTTCCTGCGGGGGAGAGTTAATAATCCGCAGTGATGACACCGTTGAAAGTGCCAAGCATCGCTTAGAGGTGTTTGAAAAGCAAACACGCCCTTTAGTAGATTATTATGAATCTTCTATTGGCGTTAAGCGTTTAGATGCCAGTAAAGAGCCACGCGAAGTCCACAATGAAATTTTGCGTGCAATAGGTCTAAAAAAATGATAGAATTAAAGAGTAGTGAAGAAATCAAGAAAATGCAAGCCTCGGGCAAAGTTGTATCAAAAGTTTTAAAAAGGATGCAACTAGAAGTAAGGCCCGGTGTTAGCACTTGGCATCTGGATAAAATAGCAGAAGAAGTTATAAGAAGCTGCGGCGCTGTTCCGTCCTTTTTGGGATACGGCGGTTTTCCGGGGAGTATTTGTGCTTCCGTAAATGAAGAAGTTGTTCACGGAATACCAAGTAAAACAAAAATATTAAGAGAAGGCGACATAGTTGGTATAGATGTTGGCGCATATCTTGACGGTTTCCATGCGGACGCAGCCCTCACCATACCTGTGGGCAAAGTTGCAAGTGAGGCTCAAAGACTTTTGGAACAAACCCAAAAATCTTTAAACAAAGCAATAGAACTTGTCCGACCGGGGATACATCTTGGCGATATATCCAATATGGTTGAAACTTACGCCACAGCTGGTAAACTTGGTATAGTCAGAGACTATTGCGGCCACGGTGTTGGTCGCAAACTACACGAAGAACCTTGTATCTTAAATTACGGCCCTAAAGGTAAAGGCCCGATTTTAAGAGAAGGTATGGTTCTTGCGATAGAACCGATGTTGAACCTAGGTGGGGATGAAGTAGAAGTTTTAGACAACGACTGGACAGTCGTAACAAAAGACGGCAGTTATTCTGCCCATTTTGAACACAGTGTCGCGGTGACCGCAAACGGCCACCTTATATTAACGGCATAAAGTTAAATAATACGGAGGAAACGCCTTTTAGGCGATTATGAGTGATAAGATAGAAGTAGAAGGCAAAATACTTGAAGCTTTACCAAATGCAATGTTTAAAGTTGAAATTGCGGGCGGCAAAGTTATTTTGGGGCATATCTCAGGTAAAATGAGAATGTTCCACATCAGAATCTTACCTGGTGATAAAGTTAAATTGGAGCTTTCTCCGTATGACTTAACTAAAGGCAGAATAATCTATCGGGAGAAATAAATGAAAGTCAGAGCTAGCGTAAAAAAGATATGTCAGAAATGTAAAATCGTAAAAAGAAACGGCGTCGTCCGTGTTGTGTGTAAAGTCGCAAAACACAAACAACGCCAAGGTTAATTAGAGGAGATTTGTTAGAATATGGCAAGAATCGCAGGTATAGATTTACCCAAGAACAAAAGAATAGATATAGCATTACAATATGTCTATGGTATCGGACCTAAAGTTGCAGCAGAAATCTTAAGCAAATTAAATGGTCAAATTGAAGCCTCTACAAGAGTTAAAGATTTAACCGAACAACAAGCCGGTTTACTCAACACACTCTTACAGAAGGAATATAAAGTTGAAGGTGAACTGAGAAGAGAAGTTTCCCAAAACATCCACAGACTTATTGAAATTGGTTCCTACAGAGGCAACCGCCACCGCCGCAATTTACCCGCACGCGGTCAAAGAACAAAAACAAACAGCAGAACAAGACGCGGCCGCAGAAAAACAGTCGGCGCAAAAGTTAAAGCTGATTAAAATTTAAAACAGGTAAATAAAAATGGCAGAAGAAAAGAAACAAGAAACAACAACTGCAGCACCGGCTGCAGCAAAAACAAAAAAGAAAGCTGGTAAAGCACCTGCACACGGTGTCGTTCACATCAGCTGTTCATTTAACAATACCATAGTAACCGTTACAGATGATAAAGGTTCAACTTTGGTTTGGTCCACTTCAGGATCACACGGATTTAAAGGCACCAAAAAAGGCACTCCGTTTGCTGCCCAAATTACTTGCAATAAAGTCGGCGAAAAGGCCGTTGCAATGGGTATGAAAGAAGTTGCTGTTAAAGTTTGCGGCCCGGGTCAGGGTAGAGAAACCGCCGTTCGCGCTTTACAACAAGCAGGTTTGGTCGTAACCTCTATTAAAGATGTAACCCCCATACCTCATAACGGATGCAGACCGCCCAAAGCCAGGAGAATATAATAATGTCAAGATATACAGGACCCAGCTGCAAGAAATGTAGAAAATTAGCTTGCAAATTATTTTTAAAAGGAACAAAATGCTACACCAATTGTGTAATGGATAAACTTGCTTCCGCCAAGAAAGGTAAAGGCGGCGTTAAGAGAGCAAAACTTTCCGAATACGGTGTTCGTTTGTATGAAAAACAAAAAGCCAGATTTATGTCCGGCATGACGGAAGTTCCCTTTGCCAATTTGTTTGATAAAGCCAGCAAAGCAACCGGCCAAACAGGTGAACATTTCCTCAGATATTTGGAAACAAGACTTGATAATATCGTTAAAAGAGCCGGTTTTGCCACTTCTTTAAGAACAGCAAGACAACTCGTTTTACACGGGCATATCAGAGTTAATGACAAAGTCGTCAATATTCCTTCCTACCAATTAAAAGTTGGTGATAAGGTTGCTATTACCGGTAAAATTACCGAAGGCGTTGTGGTCAAACAAGGCTTGGAAGAAGCCTCAAAAAGATCTTTACGCCCCAGCTTCCTTGAATATGATGACACCAAAAAGACAGCCACCCTGCTCAGATGGCCGGATAGAAGCGAAAGCAGCTACCCCGTCAATGATCAGTTGATAGTAGAACACTATTCTAAGTAATAGGAGTGAAAAATAATGGCTTTTGAAAATTTAGTTTTACCGAAATCTATTAAAGTAGAAGAAGAAAGTGCAACTTACGGCAGATTTGTAGCTGAACCCTATGAATCCGGTTTGGGGCATACGGTTGGTAATTCTTTAAGAAGGATTTTATTATCCGGCTTGGAAGGTGCAGCAGTTTCAGCCGTTCGTGTTGAAGGAACAACCCACGAATACAGCACAATTCCTAATGTAAGAGAAGATGTTATAGAAATCCTCTTAAATCTTAAAAAACTTCGCGTTAAATTAGAAGGTAAAAACAGAGAATATTTAGTTTTACATAGCGAAAAGCCCGGCGTTGTAACCGCTGCTAATATTGAAGAAGTTGACGGCGTAGAAATCATTAATAAAGATTTACCTATTGCCACAATTGAAGCAGGCGGTTCTCTTAGAATGGAAATTGAAATTTCCAAGGGTAAAGGCTATGCTGAAGAAACACCTAAAGGCGCAAGACCTGCCGGTTTTATGCCGATAGATTCTATCTTCTCACCTATTTTAAAAGTGCATTATGATGTAGAGCCGGCCCGCGTTGGTCAAAAAACCGACTATGACAGACTTATTCTTGAAATCACCACAGACGGCACTTTAGAACCGCGCAAGGCTTTACATAAGGCTGCAATTTTACTTTCACAATCTTTACACATTTTCACTATTGAAGGCGAAGAAGCCGTAGCAATGGCAGAAGAAGAACAAGTTGTTGCCCCTGTTTTAGAAAATACTATAAGCGAAGAACTTGAAGAAGTTTTATCCCAATCTATTGAAGATATGGATTTAACTTCCAGATCAGTTAATTGCTTAAAAGCAGAAGGTATCAAAACTGTTCGCGATTTAGTGGTAAAGACTGAAGCCCAATTAAAATTGGTAAAGAACTTTGGCTCAAAGTCATTTGACGAAGTAAAAGAAAAACTCGGTAAAATGAAACTTGAGTTAGGTATGAAATTATAGGAGTTTTTAAATGATTAAGAATACGGGATACCGCAAACTCGGCAAAACAACCTCACACAGAAAAGCTATGTTAAGCAATATGGCAATTAGCTTGGTTTTGCACGAAGAAATTAAAACAACATTACAAAAAGCAAAAGAACTTCGCCGTGAAGTTGAAGGGCTTATTACTTTAGCAAAAGATAAAGATAATTTAGCTCTTAAAAATGCTGTGGCAGATAAAACCGCTTACAAAAAATTAGTTGAAGTTTTATCCGAAAAATATGCAGCTAGAAACGGCGGTTATACAAAAATATACAGAGCAGGTATTAGAAAAGGCGATAATGCCGAAGTCGCAATAATTAAATTGGTGGACTAAATGATATTAGATTATTTAGGCGGACTTTTTTCTAATGACATGGGGATGGACCTAGGCACAGCAAACTGTCTTGTTTGTGTTAAAGATCAGGGCATTGTGCTTAGGGAGCCTTCCGTTGTAGCATTAGATACAGATACCGGAGAAGTAAAAGCAGTAGGAAGCAAAGCCAAGCAAATGCTTGGCAGAACACCCGCAAACATTATAGCGTGTCGCCCTATGAAAGATGGGGTGATTGATGACTTTGATAAAACTTATGAAATGTTAAAATATTTCATAAAAAGTGTTCATACAAGAAAAAGTTTACTCAGACCTAGAATCGTAATAGGCATACCCTCAGGCAGTTCTCAAGTCCAAAGAAGGACCGTTGAAGACGCCGCCCGCAAGGCCGGTGCCAGATCCGTTTATTTGGTAGAAGAACCTATGGCTTCAGCCTTAGGTGCCGGTTTGCCTGTTAACGAACCGCATGCCAGTATGATTGTTGATATCGGCGGCGGGACAACAGAGGTGGCAGTAATATCTTTAGGCGGTATGGTTGTTAAAGAATCAATCAAAGTCGCAGGTGATAAAATTACCGATTGTATTACTCAATATTTTAAAAAGACACATAATCTTATCGTGGGTGAAACCACGGCGGAAGATGTTAAAATCAAAATAGGTTCAGTTTATCTTAATAAGAAAGGCAATACTAACGACGCTGAAGAAAAGACAATGGTTGTTCGCGGTCGCGATCAAGGCCAAGGGTTGCCACGCACTATGACAATTTCTTCTAAAGAAATACGCCAAGCTATTGAAGAACCTGTGCGCGAGATTGTTGAAGTTGTTAAAAACACTCTTGAAAAGACACCCCCGGAACTCGCAGCAGATCTTGTTGACAGAGGTATAACTGTTGCCGGCGGCGGTGCTTTACTTAAAGGCTTAGTTGAACGCATACAAAATGAAACTGAAATCCCTGTTCAGCAAGCCCAAGATCCTTTAAGTTGCGTTGCTCTTGGAACAATAAAGTATTTTGATTTTCTTTCTGACGCTAAACATCATAAGAATACTTTGTAAACAAAAGGTTATTTTTTACAAAAAGCGGGTGCTCTTAAATGAGAGTTCCCGCTTTTGTATTTTTTAGATTAAAAAAGAACAAAAATGAAACAAAAAAATGATTCTTTAGAAAGGGGATATTCAAAAATTTTACCGGCAATATTTTCTGTTATTGCTCTGATTGTTATGATTTTGCCTTTGGAAAGTGCGGTTGTTTCCGCAAGGGCAATTTTAACTTATATTTTTATTCCGCAAATAAGGACAGCGCACAGCATAACACAATATACCAAAGATGCTTTGGAAAGCACAAAAGAACTGCTTAATACTGCCGATAAAAATTTAAAATTACAGGAAGAAGTTTCCCGTTTACTTTTGGAAAATGCGCAGTTAGAATCACTCCTTGCGGAAAATAAAAGACTTACGGAATCTTTAGAACTTCCCAAAAAGGAAAAATGGAAAGGGACTTGGGCAAAAGTCGCTTACAGGGAACCTTCCAGAAGGGGAACAATTATTGTTGATAAAGGCAGTCAAAACGGTATTTCTTTGCGTGCGCCGGTAATAGGCGTTCAAGAGGGGCAGGTAGGTCTTGTCGGCAAAGTTATAGAAGTTTCCCCAACAACAAGCAAAATTTTACTTAGCAGTGATGAAGATTTTACAGTAGCAGCCTTTTTATCCGAGAGCAGAAAAGAAGGCCTTGCCATAGGTGATTCTAAGGGCGGTATGTTTGTTAAATATATCACTTTGGGTAAAGAATTGACGGAAAAGGAAAAAATTTACACTTCAATTTCAAGTGCTATTTTTCCCGATGGAATTTTGATTGGTTTTTTGGGCTCAAGTAATACCCAAAAAATTGAAGATTCTTTTATTACGGCAAAAATTATTCCGGCTGTTGATAGCCACTCCGTAAATGAGGTTTTAATAATGCCGGCTCTTAATTTACCTTTAGAGGAACAGCACAAATGATAAAATTTTTAAATGTTTTTTTGATTTTTATATTAGCAACAATTGCCCATTGGATTTCCATAGAAATTTTTAGCCAATATGGTATTATAGTCGGTGTTATGTTTGCTTTTACTTTAGTTATGGCCTCAAAACTAAGTGAACTTGGCGGATATATTTTTGGTTTTTTCAGCGGACTTTTCTTAGATTTTTTTGGCAATAATTTATTTGGGGCAAATGCTTTGGCCTTTACCTGGATTTTATTTATATTCTATATGATTGACGATAAAATAGATTTTAAAGAAGTTTTGCCTCAAGCAATAATAACAACAATTTTAAATATGTTATTACTTGTTTTTTATGGCATAATAAGCAAATTTTTTATCGGCGAATTTATTTGTCAAAATTTGTTGAGTTTTATAGTAGGATCCATTTTAACAGGTTTGCTTTTACCAGTAATTTATTTTGTAATAAACAAATATTTAAGCTGGGGTTCATTAAAAGAAACAAATGAAGCAGAAAGGTTTTTTTAATATTTACAGATTTCGTTTTTTGCAATATGCTGCTTATTTTGCTGTTGCGCTTATAGCTATCAGGCTAACTGATATTCAGTTTATATCGCACGAAAAATATGCTTTGGCAGCAGAGCAAAACCGCACGCAAATTTTATATCAAACAGCGCCGCGCGGGCGTATTTTAACGGCCAAGGGGGAAACTATTGCCGGCAATGTTCCTTCCTTCAGTGTTTATTATTTGCCGGGCTCTCAAAAAGTAAATGATTCTTACCTTACCTCTCTAAGTTCGGATGTTGCTTCTTTTTTAGGCAGTGATTCAAAAAAAATTCTTAAACTTTTAAACAAAGGTGTCAAAAGCGGTAAAGCTGTTTTGATAGCGCAAAATATATCCCCTAAAAGGGCTTTTGCTTTTAGCGAACTTCAGGTTTATTATTCCGGCTTATATTTACTTGAAGAAACAAAAAGAGATTATCCTTACGGCGCTTTTGCTGCCCATTTGCTTGGTTATATCGGCACTATGGATAATAAATTTTGGAATAAAAAAGATGAGAATACCGATTATCGCTTAAATTCCAAAATAGGCAAAAGCGGTATAGAAAAGCATTATGAAAGTTATTTAAAAGGCCGCGACGGCGGGCTTTATTTGGAAGTGGATTATAAAGGCCGGGTTAAACAAAAATTAAAAGATAATAAATGGGCAAAAGGGGCAGATGTTTGGACAACGCTTAATTTAGAAGTTCAAAAAGCAGCGGAAAAGGGAATAAAAAACTCTATAACAGGGCGTGGCGCGGCAGTTGTTTTAGATGCTAAAACGGGGGCTGTGCTGGCGATGGTAAGCGCGCCTGATTTTGACCCTAATATTTTTATTTCTTACAGTGATGAAGAAATCTCTGCTTCTGCTAAAAAAATACCGGAATACAACTTGGCCTTACAGGGTATGTATCCGCCGGCTTCTACTTTCAAAACAATAACAGCTATTGCCGCTTTGGAAAATGAGCGTCTTGATTTACACGCACATACTACTTGTAACGGCAAAATATTTATGAACGGCAGGGAGTTTAAGTGTTGGAAAACTCACGGTCCTAATATTGATTTAATGGAAGGTATGGCGCAATCTTGTGATGTTTATTTTTATGAACTTGCTTTAAAAACAGGTTCTGCTTCCATAGAAAAAATTCAAAAATTATTTCACTTAGGTCAAAAAACAGGTATAGATTTACCCGGCGAAAAAAGCGGTAATATTTACGGACCGTCAAAACGCGCAAGAAACAGAACTTATTGGTTTGCCGGGGATACTTTAAATCTTTCTATCGGGCAAGGCGAACTTTTGCTCACGCCTTTACAAATGGCAGTTTACGGTGCGGCACTTGCCTCAAAAGGCAATATTTATAAACCTTATTATATCCAAAAAGTTGTTGACCCGCAAGGTAAAATAATAGAAGAAAACAAACCTGAAATTATAGCTAAAGCCGATTTAAAACCAGGCCATTATGAAATTATACACCAGGCCTTAAAAGGCGTTGTAGATAGGGCAACCGGGCGCGCTGCAAAAGTGGAAGGCGTTGATGTTTACGGCAAAACAGGCACTGCGCAAAATCCGCACGGTGATGACCACGGCTGGTTTTTGGCTTTTGCCGGACTTCCCGGGCAAGAGCCTGATATTGCTTTATCCGTGTTTGTGGAGTTTGGTAAAGGCGGTTCTTCCGCTGCGGCCCCTATCGCCAAAGAAATAATAAAGGCCTATTACGGAGTTAAATAAATGTTTAGTAGAGATTATAACCATAGTATAAAAAGAGGTCCCATAGATTTTGTAATACTTATAAGTGTGGCTTTGCTTGCCCTTATAGGTTTTGCGATCGTTTATTCCGCTTTAAGCACTTCTCCGCTTGGGGAAAGTGTTTTTAGAACCCATGTGATTGCTTTGCCTATTGCGGCGGGTGCTTTTGTTTTCGGCTGGCTATTTAATTATCAGATTTATGACGAGCAATACAAAAAACTTTATATGTTTATTATTGCCTTACTTGTTGGCGTTTTAATTTTTGGGGTCACGCAAAGGGGCTCGCACTCTTGGTTTAGGTTTGGGCTTTTTTCTTTCCAGCCTTCTGAAATTTGCCGTATTGCCACAATTTTGATAAGTGCTTCTTTTTTAGAAAGAAACAAAAGAAATATCAAAGAATTTAAGACAATATTTTTGCTTGGTATTATTTTACTACCTATTTTCGGTTTAATTATGTTGCAGCCGGATTTTTCTTCAATAGTTGTTAGTGCGCCGGCTTTGATTATTTTGCTTTTTGCCGCCGGTGTGGATCTTTATTATTTCGGGCTTCTTTTAGCTTTTGGTTTGGCGGCGGGGTTCTTTCCTATTGCGTGGACTTATTTGGGCCTAAATCCGGGTATTGCGCAAAATAGTTTTATTGCCCAACTAATTTTAAATTTAAGGGATAATATTTGGTATATTTTAAGTTTTAGTGCTATTATTATTTTTGCTTGTTGGTTAGTTAAAATGTTTTTAAGGCAGTTTGCGATAGAACTTTCCACAGCTTTGGCTTTGGTTGTGGCGGGGGCAATTTTAGCAGGATTTTTCAGCGGATTATTTGTAGAAAAAAAGATGAAACCCTATCAACGCAAAAGAGTGGAAGCCTTTTTAGCCCCTAAATCAGACCCTAAAGGCGCAAGTTATAATATTTTACAAGCGCAAATTGCTATGGGTTCTGGCGGAATATGGGGTAAAGGTTTATTTTCGGGCACGCAATCGCGCCTTGGCTTCGTGCCGGAGCGTCATACCGATTTTATTTTGGCCGTTCTCGGCGAAGAAACCGGCCTTTTTGGCACGCTTGGCGTTTTGCTTTTATATTTACTTTTGCTTTGGCGCACAACGATAACGGCCACGCTTTCAAGTGATTTATACGGTTATTTTGTCTGTATGGGTATTTTTGGAATATTTTTTACTTATGTAATTATAAATTTTGGTATGCTTATTGGCCTTTTACCAGTTGCGGGCATACCTTTGCCCTTTATTTCTTATGGCGGTTCTAACTTAGTTGCGAGTATGTGGGCATTTGGAATTGTTGAAAGTGTCTATCGCAGGCGTTTAAGTGTGGTCTAAAAATGTTATGATAGAAAGAGAGCAGATTTTTAAGTATAGGTTAAAACTTATAAAAAAAGCAGGGGCTTTACCCACTCACGAATTGCGTGTTAAATTACAGGAAATTTTGCTTAATTCAAAACTTCCTTTTGAGTGGACAAAAAGCGGCCCGCATTTAGTGCTTGGTCCGGGTGAAAAGCAAATAAATATCCAAAATCTTTGTCAGTATGCGGATATTTATTTTACAAGAGATATAAGCACGCGTTTGATAAGTCAGGAGTTAAATACTTTACTAAAAGAAGCAGGTTATGAAATCGCACAAATTGACCAAGTGCCCTATAACTTGTGTTCCGTTGAGTCTTTAGCAAAGTATGTTTGTTATGAGGCAAGCCCCATTGAATTAAAGGGCAATTTGCCACAAGAACTCTTGGCAGAAGTTGATGATAAAGTTGTAAATCTCAGGCCTTTAATTAAGCAGGTAAAAGGGCTTGGGGGTAGTAAAATTGAAATAATAATTGAACTTAGTGCTTTAAGAAGTATTGGCATAGAGCAGATGTTAATGAAGTTGCCTTGCCTGGAAGTAAAAAGCACAAGTTTACTGCTTGAACGCAAAGCACTTTTGTGGGAAGATTCTACCGGTGCGCTCAGGCAAATTTAAGGGAGAAAAAAATGAGAAAAATTTCAGATAATCCTGAAGTTGAAGTTTTAGTTAATACTTCTTTTGAAGAAACAAGAATAGCTATTTTAGAAGATGGCGTTCTTAGCGAGCTGATGTGGGAAAGGCGCGGTGCCTTAAATATCGTCGGTAATATTTATAAAGCCGTTGTGGAAAATGTTTTACCCGGTATTTCCAGCGCATTTTTAAACATTGGTTATGAAAAAAACGCCTACCTTTATATTTCTGATGTTATTGAAGGGGATAAAAAACCCATAGATAAACTTTTATATAAAGGCCAAGAAATTATGGTGCAAGTAGTTAAAGATGCTATCGGCACGAAAGGCATGAAGGTGACAATGGATGTTACCTTGCCGGGCCGTTATTTAGTGCTTACGCCGAACCAACATTTTGTAGGTGTTTCAAAAAATCTTGATACCCAAAAACGCCAGGAATTAAACGATCTTGTAAGCCAACTTGCCCAAAAACATCTTGACGGTATGGGTTGTATTGTTAGGACCGAAGCCGAGGAAGCCACCCCCGACGAACTTGAAAAAGAAATTAAGTATCTCTACCGCCAATGGAAAAGCATTATCACCAAGTTTGAAAAGGTGCCTTCCCCCTCTATTTTACACGAAGATATGGACGGTGTTTTACAAGTTTCAAGGGATATTTTATCCGAAGAAGTAAAACTTTATATGCTTGATAATGAAAAAGATTATAATAAAGTTTTGGAATTCGTTAATAAAATTTCCCCTGAGTTAAAAGATAGAATTAAACTTTACAAAGGTAAAACACCTATCTTTGAGGCCTTTAATATTGACCCGGAAATTGAAAAATTACGCCGTATCAAATTGCCTTTGGAAAATGGCGGCAGTATTATTATTCAAGAAGCAGAATCCCTTTGCGCTATTGATGTTAACACAGGCAAATTTACCGGTTCCAAATCACAAGAAGAAACGGTAACCCAAACTAATATTGAAGCAGCTTACGCTATCGCGCACCAACTTAGACTTCGCAATATCGGTGGTATTATTGTTATTGACTTTATTGATATGAAAAAAGCCTCTAACCGCCATAAAGTTGTTGATGCCTTAAATGATGCCGTTAAGCGCGATAGAGCAAAGATTCGCATTTTACCTATCACCCGCCTTGGTCTTGTTGAAATGACAAGAGAACGCAAAAAAGAAAGCACCGGCAGTCTTATTACTGAGGAATGCCCGCAATGCCACGGTAGCGGTCGCGTTCTTTCAGCTGAAAGTATGCGTATTAAAATCCAACGCGAAATTTATGACCTTACCCAAGGCCGCCCCGGCGGTAATTTAAAGGTTTGCTTGCATCCTTTACTTGCCGAACATCTCCGTTCTAAAATTGCCTCTATGGAACAAAATGTCCACAGAAGCGTTAAGATTCAGGCAGATGCGCAGCTGTCTTGGGAAGATTACAAGATAGTTTTAGAATAATTTTGCGTCAGCTTTTGGGCTAGTTTTAATTTTTTAGAAATTTCGGATACGCGGGGTTGCCACCCGCTCTAGGTATACCTCATTTCTAAAAAATTAAAACTATCTCCAAAATCTTCGCAAAATCTTGTGCCCTGTTATAGCTTAATTAAAACGGAAAAAAGCTAATTAAAATTTGCCTAAAAAATCCTTGCAAAATATTGTGCTCTGCTTGTGTATAATTTGAACCTCAAAAAATAGTAAAAAACCCCGTCTTAAATAGACGGGGTTTTTACAAATTTAGCTTTTGTATAAAAAAGTATTTTACTTATTGATAAAACCAAAAAATAGTCTTATATTGTTGTGATACAGTTGGCGTAGTGGCTCTACTTTCATCTTTGCAAAGATCATTGCGATAATCTGTTAAGTCTGTTGTTCCTCCAATCTCGCAAACTTTTATACCAGGTGTGACAGTCGCATAAGCATAATAATAATCTAATATAATATTGGTTTTATTATCAAAACATTGTATATGATAATTTGTCATATTAAAGCTAACTGCAGAAGTAGAGGGTATTTTAATATCTAAATCATTGAAATTGTTAGTATATTTTCCATTGGCGAGATAATATCCCTCTTGTGCTTTTACTATATCATTAATGAGTAGTTTTAATTGCGCAAAACGGCTTTTTAAAACTGCTTTTTGATATTGCGGCACGGCAATAGCGGCTAAAATACCGATAATAAGAACGACTACTAATAATTCAATTAAAGTAAAACCTTTATTTGTTTTCATTTTTATTTTCTCCTTGTTTTTAAGCGGTAGAGATACCCGAGTGCTCGCCGCACGGGCACGAGTTCGGTTTTGTTCTTTACCATCGTCATTCCCGAGTGTTTTTATCGGGAATCTCCTCCTATTTATTTTTTATCTTTATTAGACTTTACAATTCCCATTTTATTTTTTTTTTTTTGAAAATCAAGTCAAAATCTCAGACGGTAAATTTACCTTTCTCAGAAGTAAAAATAAAAAACGCCCTCTAGTTAGAGAGCGTTTTTTCAATGCATAAATTATTTTATTTTACATATTTAGCAAGCAAATCCATCATCGGTGCCATATTTTGTTTTTGTGCGATATCAAGGGCATTTCTGCCAAAGGCATCTTTACCAAGCGGGTTTGCCTTCTTTTTTAAGAGATATTTAACAATATTTTCCTCTTTTTGTAAAACGGCCAAGTTTAAAGGCGGCATAATCAAAGTTGCCGGGCACTTACAAACTTTATATTGGTCATCTTCGCAATAGCACTCTTTCGTGCCGATAACAACTTCGCCCTGTTCATTTGCCAAAGATTCTCTTTTTAAAACTTTTTTTACCTGTTCTAAATCACCTTTACAGATAGCATAATGTAAGGGGTATTTATCCGGGTCGGCATAAGGGTGGTTTTTGCCCGAAGTTATTATTGTAGAAAGTTCCGGCAAAGGTTTAATTATCGGTGTTTGGTCAACATCAATTATTTGCTCGGGTTCCGGTTTTGGTTCGGGTTTCGGCTCGGGTTTAACCTTTTTAACAACAGGTTTTGGCGCTTCCTTCTTTTCTTCTTGCTGAACCGTCACTGGTTGTTGCGGTTCAATGGAAACGGGTTTGAATAAGTATAAAAATACAACGCCCAAAAGGACTAAAAAGAATAATATTTTTCCCATAAAAATATTTTACAAAAAAAATGATGTTTTTATCTCTTGTTTTTTATAAAATATAAATATGGCAGATATTGATATTGAAACAACTATAAGCGACATTAAACTTTTTATTGAAAAATTAAAAGCAGATTTACCGGAAGTTTTTTCTAAAGAAACGGAAGAAAACTCCCCCCAGGAAGAACAACTCGCCCAGGAAACACCAAGCGGAAAAGTTCTTTATGAGGGTCAGCTTTTGCCCTGTAATGTTGTGCTTGAGGAAACTTTAAAAGAGCCGGTCCTATCCTTAAACGAAGGGGTTTTAACCATTAAAATAAACACGCCCACGCAAGATTTGCCCGCTTTAGTTGAAGAGTGGTCCCGCGCGCAAGCCCAGCAAATTTTGCCTCAAAAAGTTTCTGCTTGGGCGCAAAAGATGGGTGTTGAATATAATAATATCGTTATAAAAGACCAAAAAACTTTGTGGGGCAGTTGCTCACAAAAAAAGAATCTTAATTTTTCTTATCGTCTTATTAAAATGCCGCTCAGTATCATAGATTATCTGATTATTCACGAACTTGCCCACTTAATCCATTTTGACCACAGCCCGGATTTTTGGGCCTGTGTAGAGGGCTTTGCCCCCAATTATAAAGCGGCGCGCAAATGGCTAAACACTAACCGCGATGCTGTTATGGCGCCCTGTAATATAAAATATATACCGAAAGAAAATGTTTAAAAAGTTTTTTTTACTTTGTATTATTTTAAATTTTTTTACCTTAGGTTTTGCCCAATTAAAAACACCGCTTGAAGTTGTCGGAAAGAACGCCGGTAAAATAAAAGTGCTTTTAAGGCAGGATGAACCTTTTGTTGCGGCCCGCTCTTTAGGGCGCGCTTTGGATATGCGCAGCACTTATTTTGCGGCTTCCGGCCGGCTTGAACTTGTGGAAGGCGCAAATAAAGCCTTTTTAACAAATAAACAAAATTATGCTATTGTTAATAAACGCAAAAAGAAATTAACCCAAGCCCCTTTTGTCCAAGAAGATATTTTGTATGTTCCGTTAAGTTTCTTTAATGATTTTGCTTCTTATGAAATTTCTTATCAAGACGGCAAACTTATTGCCGAACGCCGTTATAATTTATCCGTTTCAAAACAAATAGACAAGCAGGATTTTTCACAAATAATTTTTGATTCTAAAATGAATTTTCCTTTTGAAGTTGTTAAATCAACTCAAGATAAAGCGCAAATATTTTTGCCCGGTGCCATAGTTAAGCGTGATGAAATTCTTTCCACAAAAAATGATTTTATCTATCGTGTCCGAATAACCCAAAAAGCAAAAGGGGTTGAAATGGTTGCCTTGTTCAAAAAAGCCACAAAGAATTGGGATCTTTATTATAATGGTAAAGAATTTATTTTTGAGGCCTCTTCCAAACAAATTAAACGCGAAATTGTTGAACAGGAAAACCCCCAAATAGAACTTGCCCGTCCCTCTGTGTTGGAAGAAAGTTCGCAAGAAGAATCAGATATTAAAGAAACTCAGGAAACCAAAATTGTTGTATCCGAAAAGCCAAACGAGGATATTGTAGAATTAGGCGAAGATTTCTTTACCGAGCCGGCTTCTTCCTCTCAAACAAAGGAAGCAGCGGCAGTTTCCGCTGGGGCAGCAACTTTAGTGGCAACAGTGCCGGCTACTACAAAGAAAGGTAAATTAAAAATTCTTATAGACCCCGGCCACGGCGGCAAAGACCCCGGCGCAACCAGAAAAAACAGTTTGCGCGAAAAAGATTTAAACTTAAGAGTGGCAAAACAAGTTTACGATATTTTAAAGAAAGAGAAAAATGTAGAAGTTAAAATGACAAGAAGTGATGATACTTTTATTTCTCTTGGTGAAAGGGCAAGAATGTCCGGCAAGTATGAAGCAGATGTCTTTGTTTCTATCCACACAAACGCAGCCAAGCGTTCAGCAGCAAGCGGGTTTGAGGTTTATTTCCGCTCGGATAAAGCCTCCGATGCCGAAGCCGCCCAAACCGCTGCTTTAGAAAACGAGGCCCTGCAATATGAAGGTAAAACTTCCAGCGGTCTTAGTTTTGCTGATTTACTTTTACAATCTCTTGCCACAAATGAAAATATAAACCAAAGTTCAAAACTTGCGGGCCATATCCGTTTGCTTGCTTCAAAAGAAGCAAATAAAACAGGTATAAAAGTTTTTAACAACAGCGCAATTAAGCAAGCAAATTTCTATGTGTTAAGGGGTGTTTCCTGCCCGGCTGTCTTGGTGGAAATGGGTTATATCAGCAATGCTTCTGACAGAAAATACCTTAATAATAAAAATTCCCAGGCATATATAGCAAAAAATATTGCCAAAGGAATTTTAAATTATGCCAAAGAGGAAGGCTGGAAGTAATTTTTATATAATAATTTTATGGAACAAAATTTACAAAAAACATCCCTCTATGAAGCCTGTGTCCAAGCAGGTGGGAAAATGGTTGATTTTCACGGCTGGCTTTTGCCGGTCCAATTTGAAAGTATTATTGCCGAACATAAGGCCGTTCGCACAAGTGCCGGTATGTTTGATGTTTCGCACATGGGGCAAATAATTTTTAAAGGGCCCGACGCCTACAAGTTTTTACAATATGTAGCGACGAATAATTTTAAAGTGGAAGCAGGTAAAGGCGCTTATAGTCATATCGTTAATGAAAACGGCGGCGTTATTGATGATATTATCGCTTTTTGCGTGAGCGAGCAGGAATTTTTTGTTGTAGTTAACTCCGCCACTTGTCAAAAAGATTATGCCTGGTTTAAAGAAAAAGCCAAAAACTTTAAGGTGGAAGTTTCAAATGTTTCCAGCAAGTATAGTATGCTTGCCTTACAAGGCCCTAAAGTTTTAGATATTCTTGAAGAACTTTTGCCCGGAATAAAAGAAATTAAAAGATTTTATATTAAAAAGGAAAATTTATTTGGCGGTGAAGTCCTTATCACCCGCACCGGTTATACCGGCGAAGACGGCGTTGAAATTATGGGTTCAGC
Organism: Elusimicrobiaceae bacterium; assembly: GCA_045612285.1. Classification (GTDB taxonomy): domain Bacteria; phylum Elusimicrobiota; class Elusimicrobia; order Elusimicrobiales; family Elusimicrobiaceae; genus Proelusimicrobium. The sequence goes on along the minus strand of JAZKYS010000028.1, from coordinate 10,319 downwards.
CGAAGTAATAAACAAACTTTTTACTTGGGGTTTAGCCCACAATATAAAACCCTGCGGGCTTGGCGCGCGTGATTTACTGCGCCTTGAATCCGGCTATCTTTTAAGCGGCAATGATATGGACGAAACAAAAACACCATACGAGGCCTCTTGCGGGTGGGTAGTTAAATTAAACAAAGAAGATTTTATCGGCAAAACCGCCTTAGCAAAACAAAAAGAAGCAGGTGTTAGTCAAGTGTGGAGCGGTTTTATTTTAACCCAGCCCGGTATTGCCCGCGAAGGTTGTAAAATTTATCAAGGGGATAAAGAAATCGGCTATTTAACAAGTGCCACTTTTTCGCCTGTTTATAAAGCAATTTGCGCCGGATACGCGCCCAGCACACTTCAGGAAGGTTCCGAAGTTGAAATTGAAGTGCGCGGCCGCAAAATAAAAGCAAAAAAAATAAAAATGCCTTTTTACCAAGATAAAATATAAGGAGAAAACAAAATGTATAATCAAGAAAAATGTAAATTTAGCAAAACTCACGAGTGGGCCTTTATTGAAGGCGACACCGCCGTTTGCGGTATCAGCGACCACGCCCAGCACGAAATCAGCGATATCGTTTTTGTGGAACTTCCCAAAGTCGGTGCAAAAGTTGAAGCAGGCAAATCTTGCGCGGTAATTGAATCTGTTAAATCCGCAGCTGATTTTTATGCCCCGCTTTCAGGCGAAGTTGTTGAAGTTAATGAAAATTTAAACGCGAATCCCGCTCTTATCAATCAAGCACCGCACGGCGACGGTTGGATTTTTAAAATTAAAATTTCAAACGCAAAAGAAGAAGAAAATCTCCTTTCCTTTGACGCTTATAAAGCAACCTTATAATTTTTAGGAGAGTGAGAAATGTTTAACGGCAGCAGCAAAGAAATAGAGCGCCAAATGCTAAGTGAAATTGGTGTGGCAAATGTAGAGGAACTTTTTAAGGATATTCCTTCAAATTTAAAATCAGCAAAATTTAATTTGCCTAGTGCACTTGACGAGCAAGCTTTAACAAAACATATCAAATATCTTGCTTCAAAAAACAAACCGCTTTTAAATTTTGCCGGTGCCGGTATTTACGAGCATTTTATACCTGCTGTTGTTAATGCTATTTCTTCCCGCGGGGAATTTTTAACCGCTTATACTCCTTATCAGGCACAGGCAAGCCAGGGCGCGCTTCAAGCAATTTACGAATATCAAAGCAGTATTTGCGCTTTGTTTGATATGGAAGTTTCAAACGCTTCCCATTACGACGGCGCAACCGCTCTTGCTGAAGCCGTTTATTCTGCCTGCCAAATTAAAGGTATTAGCGAAGTTTTAATTTCCGCCGGGCTTAACCCGCAATATAAACAAGTTTTAAAAACCTATTTTAAAGGAACACGCGAAATTAAATTTACCGAAGTTTCCCTAAATAACGGCACCCTTGATTTAGAAGATTTAAAAGCAAAACTTCAAACACCGCGCGCGGCTTTTGTTCTTGCTACGCCAAACTTTTTTGGTTGTATTGAAGAAGCAAAAGAAATTTCCGCTCTTGTTCACGCAGCAAATTCTTTGCTTATTTCCGTTGTTAATCCTATAAGTCTTGGTATTTTACAAACACCAGGTTCTTACGATAGTGATTTTGCCGTAGCCGAAGGCCAGTGCTTTGGTAATACAATGAGTTTTGGCGGGCCCGGTCTTGGTATTTTTACTTGTAAAAAACAATATGTGCGTTATATGCCGGGCCGCTTATGCGGTATAACAAAAGATAATAAAGGCAACAGATGTTTTGTTTTAACCCTTCAGGCGCGCGAACAGCATATCAGAAGAGAAAGGGCCGCTTCAAACATTTGCTCTAACCAGGCTTTATGTGCTTTAAACGCTCTTATTTATTTAAGTTTGCTTGGTCCTAAAGGTATAAAGGAAGTTGCTTCTCTTAATCTTGAAAAAGCGCATAATTTGGCAGAGAATATTTGTAAAATAGACGGCTTTAGTATAAAATATCAAAAACCTTTCTTTAATGAATTTGTTATAAATTGTCCTATTCCGGCAAAACAAATTATAAACAAACTTGCCAAAAAAGGTATTTTGGCCGGTTATGATTTAGGACAAGTTGATAAAAATTTAAAGAATTGTTTGCTTGTTTGCGCGACGGAAACAAAGACCGCAGCCGATATTGAAACTTTTGTTTCCTGCTTGAGGGGGATTTAATTTATGGAAAAACTTATTATAGAAAAATCTAACGGAGCAAGAGCAGTTGTTTTTAACGGTGCCAAAAACCCCGAAACTTTTTTAGATAAAAAATATTTACGCAAAGATGAGCCAAAACTTCCCGAGTTAAGCGAACTTGATATTGTGCGTCATTTTACCAATTTATCAAGATTAAACTTTTGCTTGGATACCCATTTTTACCCGCTTGGTTCTTGTACAATGAAGTATAATCCAAAGTCTTATGACGCCCTATGCTCACTTGAAAATTTTACCTCAATACATCCTTTAACTCCGGCGGAAAACGCGCAAGGCACCCTTGAAGTTATTTATAAATTTGAAGAACTTTTAAAAGAAATTACCGGCCTTTATGCCTGGACCCTTCAACCGGCAGCCGGCGCCCATGGCGAATTTACGGGCGCGCTTATAGCAAGGGCCTATCACGCAAAGGATAAAAACAGAACGGAAATTATTGTTCCCGATACGGCGCACGGCACAAATCCCGCCACTGCAGCGATGTGCGGTTTTAAAGTTGTTAATATCAAATCAAATGCCCGCGGGCGTGTTGATTTAGAAGAACTTAAAAAAGTTCTCGGCCCGAAAACTGCTATGGTTATGCTCACTTTGCCAAACACGGCAGGTCTTTTTGAATATGATATTTTGGAAATTTCAAAACTTGTTCACGCAGCAGGCGCTTTGCTTTATATGGACGGCGCAAATTTAAATGCCTTAATCGGTTTAGTTAAACCTGCCGATATGGGCGTTGATATTATGCACATTAACTTACATAAAACTTTTGCCGCACCTCACGGTGGCGGCGGGCCGGGCGCAGGCGGTGTCGGTGTTAGGGAAGAATTAAAAGATTTACTCCCGCTTGGCAGGGTTTCTTTTGACGGCAAAAAATATTCTCTTGAAACGAAAAATAAAAAGAGTATCGGGCAAGTTAAAAGTTTCTGGGGTAATGTTGCGGTTATTATCCGCGCTTATGCTTATTTAAGACAGTTTGACGGCAAAACTCTTGGCGAAATTGCTAAAAATGCTGTTTTAAACGCAAATTATATAAGAGTTAAACTTAAAAATTATTTTCCTGCTTTCTTTGACGAAGTTTGTATGCACGAGTGTGTTTTTACAACTCCCAAAGATATGCCAAATTTAAAAGCCTTATATGTTGCAAAAAGACTTCTTGATTTAGGCTTCCACGCGCCGACAATTTATTTCCCGTTGATTGTTCCGCAAGCTCTTATGGTAGAGCCGACCGAAACGGAAAGCAAGCAAACTTTAGATGCTTTTATAGAAGCAATGAAACAAATTTTTGAAGAAGCAAAAACAGATATTTCTAGTTTAGAACACGCACCCCATAAGACAGAAATCGGGGTTATAGATGAGGTTTTGGCCGCAAGAGAGCCAAATTTAAAATGGTAATTTTACAAACACCGCCGCTGGATGTTTTTAGCCAAATGGCAATAGACGAGTTAATTGCCTGCGATAAAACTTTGGAAGATAGAAACTTCCTAAGATTTTTTAATTGGCAAGAACAAAAAGCAATAACTTTCGGTTATGCCCAAAGGAGCAGGTCTTTAAAAGAGCAACTTGAAGCGGGCTATAAAATAACCAGACGTCCAAGCGGCGGCGGTGTTGTTTATCATGATGGCGATTTAACTTTTTCTATAGTTTTTACAAGCACCGATAAAGTGGAAGAAATTTATAAAAATTTGCACACTGCTATTGCCGGCGAATTAAAAAAATATATTAATAAAGTGCGAAATTACGACCAAAAAAATATTTTTAAACCGGTGGAAAACGGACAAAGCAAAAGTTGTTTTGCCAACCCTGTTTTAGATGATTTAATGGTGGACGGCCAAAAAATCTTAGGCGGGGCAATCAGGCGTTTTGGCAACAGGATTTTATATCAAGGGACTTTACAAATAACAGGTGCGCGTGGTAAAGAAGAATATAAAACAACCATTAAAACTGCTTTAGAAAATTATTTTAAGGAAGATTCTGTTATTCAAAATGTTCCGCAAGATTTTTTAGTTAAGGTTTATAATCAGGCCGAGCAAGTTTACAAAACTTCTGCTTGGATAAATAAATATTAGGGGAAGGTATGTCAAAATTTACAAAATTTTTAATAGGAGTTTTACTCGCGCCAACAGCCGTATTTACGCTTGCTGCTTTTTTTCAGGGATTTTATGCCATTATTAAATCTTATAAGATAACAATTTGGTTTGTTATAGGCCTTATAGTTTATGCTTTAGTTCACAAATTTCTTTATAATTTTTCGCGCCTCTATGTATTTGCGCATGAAATTACCCACGCTTTAAGCGCTATGTGTTGCGGTTATAAAGCGCAAAATTTGAAAGTGGGGGAAGATAGCGGCCAAGTTAAAGTTAGCGGAACAAATATTTTTATTTTTCTTGCCCCTTATTGTTTGCCTTTATATGCTGTTTTTCTTTTACTTATTTATTTTTTCTGGCAGCTTTTTAGCCCTGATACGGCTTTTAAATTTAAAGATATTTTCCTTTTCCTTTTTGGTTTTTTTATAATGCTTCATATTTGGCATACCGTTAAAACACTTCAGGAAACCCAGCAAAGCGACCTTTTGCAAGCAGGCGGAAATGTTTTTTCCATATCAATAATTGTTTTATCAAATGTTTTAATAATTTTTGGCCTTTTGGAATTATGTTTTCCCGGCATACTTCCTTTATTTAGTTTGTTTAAACAAGTCCTTTCAAATACTCTTTTATTTTGGCGCACAATTTTTGGTTGGCTTTATAATTTGGTCAACGGAGCAAGAGTTAAATGAGCAAGATAATTTTAAAGAACTTTTTTAAAGTAGCTAAGTTTACTATCAAAAATGTAATAAGGTCTTTATTTTTTGTTTGTTTAGTTCTTGTTGTTTTAAGTTGTATAAGTTGGTTTTTACTTGTCCGCTATTTTAATGCCCATAATTTCGGGCAGATTGTTGTAAACGGCGTTCAAGAATATTTCGGCAAGCCGGTAGTGATAGGGGAAATAAAACTTGCTTCCTTAAAAAATATAGAAGTAAAAGGCCTTAAAATTATTGATGATAAACGGGAAGATTATGCGGAAATAATTTCCGTTGACGAGCTAATTATTCACTATGATTTGCTTTCTCTTTTAAGCAGGCAAGTTGTTATAGAAGAAATTATTTTAAATAATCCCTTAGTTCGTATCGTAAAAAACGAAGACGGCGCTTATAATATACAACCTTTGCTGGTATCTTCTAAGCAAAGCCAGGAAGGCCAAAAATTCAGTGTCAAATCTTTTTCAGGTAAGGATATAGAAATTCTTGTAGAAGACTGGGCAATAAAAAACGGAAGTTTTACTTATAAAGATTTCCAAACAAAAACGGAACATTCTTTAAATGGTTTTAATGCGCGCTTTCGTAATTTAAAATTTAATGATTTAACAGATTTTACTTCTGATTTTGTTGTGGCAAGCAATATAAAAGATAAAATGGTGGAAACAAACATTTCTCTTAAAGGTAAAGTAAATTTTGCTGATTTTAATATCTCGCAGATGAGTTTTACCGATACTGAAGGGCAAATAAATCTGTTTAAACAACCGCTTGATTTTAAATTAACTCTTAAAGATTTTTCCGCTCCTAAAATTGAGGCTTCTTTAAGTATTCCTGCTTTCGGTTATGAAGATATATCTATGTTTTATGATAAACCTTTTAAAACAAGATATCCTGCGTTTACGGCAAATATCCAAGTGGCTTTAGAAGATAATTTTTCCAAACTTACGCTCAGTAGTTTACAGATAAAAAATAATAATCTCAGTATCCAAGCGCAGGGCGATTTTGATTTTACTGCCCAAAGTGGTAAATTAAACTATAAAACTAAAGAATTTGATATAGCAAAACAAACCTTCCTAACTTTTCTTAAGCCTTATAAACTTGCGGGTAATTTGACGGTGCAAGGGCAAATAAATTATAGCCAGGATAAACTGCGCTGGCCTTCTTTAAAAGCGAACTTAAATAAAGTTAATGCTTTTATCAGCAATTTTACAATAGAGCAGGCAAAAGGAACTTTTGAGGCAAAAGACAATTTTGATTATATGACGGCGACAGTTCAAGACGGCATTTTTAAGGTGGGCCGCCAAGTTATTTCCGAAATAAAGGGAACAACAACTTTGGAATATTCTAAACAAAATTTCTATGCCCAAATTTACGATACTATGCTCAATGATAAAAAAATGAAAATGAGCGTAGCAATTTCTAATGTTGCAAACCCCGAAAAAAGGCGCATAAAAACTTTAATTTATACAAGTGCTTTTGAACCGCTTGAAATTTTTGCTTTGACGGAAGATTTTGTTATTGCCCTTTCCGACGGCACCAGCCAGCCTAAAAAGGAAGAAGGTTCGCTTGCGTGGTTACATAATTTCAAAAATAATTTACCCCAGTTTATGCCTAATTTTAGCGGTTCGCTTTACGCCGAAGAGTTAAAAACCCCGATAATTTACGGTAAAGATTTTTATGCCGAATTTGCTTTGGAAAATCTTTTGCCGGGTATGGATAAACTTAACGGCAAAATAGAAGCTTCTTTAAAAGACGGTATAATTTATAAACTACAAGAGGCCGCTGAACGCCAGGAAGCTCTTGGCATAGCCTTTCAGCCATTTGTTATAATGAATAATATGGAGCGCGCCGGTTCTTTTAAAATGAGTAAGGTGCTAAAAGATACCCCCGTTGAAATTGTTAATGCTTCAACAAACTTTACAAATGGTAAAATGGAAATAAACAATTCTTATTTAGATGGCAAAGTTATTGCGGCAACGGTCGGCGGTTGGGTTGATTGGCATAAGGAAGATTTTGATTTAGATATTTATACAATGTTTAAGAACACATCTAAACGCGGTGTCCTTTCGGAAAACTTAACCGACGAAAGTGGCGATCCGGCTTTGGCCTTCAGAACTTATAAAACAATGAAGGACCCGGCCGTTCAAATGAAAAGCCCTAAAAAAACGGGCAAAAAGATACAGGACGCCCGCGCCAAAGGACTTGAAACAGATTTTAAACAAATAGAAGAATTTAGAGGAGTCAAAAATGAGAAAACAGAAAATTGATATGATGAGTATTTTACAGGAAAACGAGGCCATTATTGAAGGCCATTTTGAACTTCCAAACAGCTTACATATCCAAAATTATATTGATACTGATGTGCTTTTTCAATACCCCGGCCTTACAACAAAAATAGCGCAAGGTTTGGCAGATTTATTTGATAAAAAAGTAGATGTTGTTTTGGCTCCAACAGCTCATAATGCGATTATCGCACAAGAAGTGGCGCGCATTAAAGGCGCGCGTGCCTTAACTGCCATTTGCGTTAACGGCAAAATGCGCTTAAAAGGCCATGTTAAAATTGAACCCGGCCAAAAAGTTTTAATTGTTGATAATGTCTCTATGACGGGCAGAACATCCCGCTTGGCGGCTTCTTTAGTTGCTATGTATAAAGCCGACACAATAGGTATTGCCGTTATTGTTGACCGCTCTGATAGCGGCGCCGTGGATAATATCCCTTTACGCTCCCTCTTAAATTATCCTTTGCAAACTTATTATGCAGGCGATTGCCCTATGTGCCAAGAAGGTCTTACCCTTAAAAAAACAGGGGAAGATTTATGAAAGAATTAAGAGTAAAAGCTAAAGAAGAACACCGCATAAAAAAAGGTCATTATTGGCTTTTTTCAAACGAACTGGAAAAAATTGATAAAACTATTAAACCGGGCGAAATTGTCCGCCTTTTAGATTGCCGCGATAATATTTTAGGCTATGGTTTTTTTAATCCGCACAGTTTAATTGCCGTTAGATTTATTACAAAAAGCGAAGAGCCGCCCACCAAAAATTTTATTTTTGAAACTATTGACAGCGCTTTTGAATACCGCAAACATCTTGGGCTACGCAAATATGGCCGTATGTGCTATGGCGAGGCCGACGGCGCCCCCGGTCTTATTATTGACCGCTACGGCGATTATTTGGTAATAGAAATTCTAACTGCCGGTATGGAAAATCTTAAAGAAGATATTTTAGCTGCAGTTAAAAAAGTTTTCAAACCAAAAGGCATTGTTTTTAAAAATGAAAGTAATTTTAGAATGCTTGAAGGCCTTTCCCAAGCCAACGAAACTATCGGCGAAATTCCAGAAGAAATTCAAATTGAAGAAAACGGCGTTAAATATCTTGTCAATTTAACCTCTTCGCAAAAAACAGGTTTTTATTTTGACCAACGCGAAAACCGCGCATTTTTAAAACCTTATTTTAAAGATAAAGTTGTTTTAGATTTATATTCTTACAGCGGTTCTTTTGGTATTAATGCCGCTTTAAACGGCGCCGTTGCCGTCTGGGGCACTGATTCAAGCGCACCCGCAGTTGAGTTGGCAAATAAAAACGCCGCTTTAAATAAAGTAAGCGATATTTGTAAGTATCAAAGAGATGACGCCGAGCGCTTACTCAGCGCCGCTATGAAAAAAGAATTGCCCACCCAGCCTGATATTATCTTGCTTGATCCGCCCGCTTTTGTTAAAAACAGAAAAAGTTTGCCACAAGCAATTAACTTATATGTTAAGTTAAACCGCATGGCTCTTGAAGGCCTTGAAAAGGGCGGACTTTTGGCAAGTTCCACTTGTTCACACCACATCACGCGCGAAATTTTTATGGATATTCTAAAACAAGCCGCCGCCAAAGCCGGCAAGGAAGTGCGCTTGATTGAACTTCGCACTCAGGCAAAGGATCATCCAATATTAATTGGGATGCCGGAAACTGAGTATCTACACTTTGCCCTTTTACAAGTTTTGTGAGGCTTCGGCTTTTTTCCTCTTTTTTATTTTTTTAAGGCTGCAGATACTCGGGGCTGCCGCCCGCTCGGGGTATACCTTGCCTTTTCTATTATTCCTTGCCCTTTTAATCATAAAAAGGGGAATTTTTTAAATCGTCATCCCCGAGTGTTTTAGTCGGGGATCTGCTCCTATTTTTATCTTATATTCTATACTTAACAATTTGTTCTATTTGGTTTAATTACTTGTCAATTTTTTGTTTCATTGGTTGCGGCTCAAGTCGTGTAAAATTATATTTTTCTATCTAAGCCGCTAACTCATTAAAAAGCAAAGTTTTAAAGGTAAAGGCTTTTGCTTTTTAATTCGGACATAGTCGGCTTGTTAGAACAGAAAAATATTTTAATTTTACAAACACTCCATATCGCCACAACCAACAAAACGGAGTAAGAGAAAGACAAAAAAGAAAATTAAAATTTTCTCAAAAATACTATGCCTTTATCTCTAATATAATCGTCATTCCAGAAGGCTTTTGTCCGGAATCTCTACTTTTTTCGTCTTATTTACTATTTTCTACCGTCTTAGCAGAGCGCTTGCTTATTTTTTTTTTGATAAACTGACTTTATGAAATAAAGTCATTCCCAAGTGTTTTTGTTGGGAATCTCGTCCGCTTATTTTATGGGAATAAGACGGGATACCCGATAAAAGCACTCGGGTATGACGAAAGGAAAAAAGGAGAAAATAAAAAAATGAAAAACCGCGCCTTCACGCTTATAGAGTTATTAGTCGTTGTTTTAATTATTGGTATCTTGGCGGCAATAGCCGTTCCGCAATATCAGTTAGCAGTAGAAAAATCAAGAGCAGCACAAGTTGTTTCTGCTATATCAAGTATAGCCCAAGCACAAGAGGTTTACTATATGGCAACCGGACATTATACCGATCAAATGGCAGATTTAGATATTAGTGTTACTGCGCCGAAAGGTTGGCAATATTCCTTGTATAATACTACAGATTATCATAAAGTAGAATTCGGGAATACTAATTTAAATTATGATGTTTATTTAGTTCATTATTATAATAATTGTGGAACCACATGTATACATCCCGGGCAAACTTATTGTTGGGCAAGAAGTTCAAGTAGTATCGCGAAAAAAATATGCCAAAGTGTGGGACAGACTGAAGGTTATCAAGGTGATGGTGAATATCGTTGGTTATTATAAAAGATATTAAATCATAAAAAACTTTTTTAGGATGAAGAGTTGCAAGAATAGCTTGCTTATTTTTTTTTTTTTGATAAACTGACTTTATGAAATAAAGTCATTCCCAAGTGTTTTTG
>JAZKYS010000027.1:0-87109 GCA_045612285.1 Elusimicrobiaceae bacterium | reverse complement strand
TTTCTTCCCCTGCAAAAGAAGTTTACAATCCGAAAACCTTCGTCCTTCACGCAGCGTTGCTGGATCAGACTTTCGTCCATTGTCCAAAATTCCCCACTGCTGCCTCCCGTAGGAGTGGGGCCCGTGTCTCAGTGCCCCTGTGGCCGGTCACCCTTTCAGGCCGGCTATCCGTCGTAGCCTTGGTAGGCCGTTACCCTACCAACAAGCTGATAGACCATAGGATCGTCTAGAAGCGAAAAACCTTTAAGAAGAACCCGATGCCGAGTTCTTATATTATGGGGTATTAGCTAATCTTTCAACTAGTTATTCCCCACTTCTAGGTGGATTCCCTATGTATTACTCACCCGTCTGCCACTAGAATTAACCAATGTATTGCTACATCGGCAATCCCCGTTCGACTTGCATGTGTTATGCACGCTGCCAGCGTTAACTCTGAGCCAGGATCAAACTCTCCATTAAAATTGAAGTCATTTAATCAGATAACTGAGTAAATGACTTTAATCGTTAACGAAGATTTGTTGACATTTGACTCTTAAATAATTGTATTACTCATTGAATTATACGTTGTCCTTATATATATTTTGTATAAGCTTCGGCTTTGCCTGGCTTATAATCGCTATATATAAGAATTTGTATGAATGTCATCTTGTTTAGTCATATTCCCTTGCGGGTTTATGCTGCTTCAAGCTGCCCATTCGCACATTTTGCGATCAAATTTTCAGAGAGCGAAATTTCCTTGTTTGCTTTCTTCTTACTTGAAAGCAAATGGAAATTTTTACTTCCTTTTTTTGCAACCGTTTTTAGGCTACAAAAATATTATATAAAAATCTGTTTAGTTTGTCAAGTCTTTTCTTGACTTCGCTTTCTACCTTATATATATTAGGTATATTAGCACTACTCTTATATTAAAACATTTTTAAAAACTTTTGTCAACTACTTTGTTAACTACTTTTAAAAAATCTGTTTTACTAACTTTAAAAAGAACTTTAATTTTGACTACTTTAATATTGTAGCATTTATTTTTTATTTTGTCAACACTTTTTATTTTTACTTTAATTTGCCGTGTTAACTTTTGGCTACTTAATTATTGTAGCAAATATTTTTTTGTTTGTCAACTTTTATTTTTGGACACTAACCAAAAAATTTGCTACCTAATTATTATAGCACTTATTTTAAAACTTGTCAACATTTTTATTTAACTTTTATTTTATGCCTGCAACCCGAAGTTGCTTGACAGAGGTTTTACTTGCTACACTTATAGTTTATCAAAAAAAAGAGCGAAATGTCAACACCCTTTTTAAAATATTTTTTAACAGGGTATTTCTACTTCTGTAATTTAAGGCTGACCGCCTTTAACTATAATAATAGTATATAACATATTTTTTTATTTGTCAAGAAAAAATATGTTATTTTTAGGTAGTATTTAATTTATCTCCCTTTAATATATATTCTTTTATTATCCTATTTGCTCTATTAATAACTTATTATTTGTCATTTTTTTTGTTTCATTGATTGCGGCTCAAGTCGTGTAAAATTATATTTTTCTATCTAAGCCGCTAACTCATTAAAAAGCAAAGTTTTAAAGGTAAAGGCTTTTGCTTTTTAATCCGGACATAGTCGGCTTGTTAGAACAGAAAAATATTTCAATTTTACAAACACTCCATATCGCCGCAACCAACAAAACGGGATAAGGAAAAGGATATTTTATAAACGCCCCATAAATAAAATACAAAAATATTTATAAAGTAAATTGCCAGGCCGCATTTGTTATATATAAGCATTTTTGTAAAAGAGGCACTCCCCCCTACTGAAAATTTTACTTGATTTTCAAAAAAAAAAAAATAAAATTGAAATTGTAAAGTCTAAAAATAAAAGACAAAAAGGAGGATATTCCGGGTAATTGCACTCGGGAATGACGATAATATATGAAAAAATCAAAAAAAGGTTTTACACTTATTGAAATATTAGTTGTAGTTTTGATTATCGGTATCTTGGCGGCGATTGCTTTGCCACAGTATCAAATTGCCGTTGGAAAAAGTAAATTTTCTACAATAAAAAATTTAGCAAAAGCTATCGCCGATGATGAAGAAGATTTTTATGTGGCAAACGGACATTATACAAGCAATTTTTCAGATTTAACTGTACAAAAACCCAGCAATATTTCTTGCTCCCTTTGGTCTTGCAAAGGTTGTCAAAAAGCTGTTGCTTGCCAGACATCTATAAATAAAGGAAGAATTGCATATTATCAATTTTTAAAAAATGATCAACCTGCCGGGTACACAAGCGGACCTGCTTGTTATGCTTTTACTTTAAACAAAACACATATAACCAATAAAATTTGTCAAAATGAGACAGGTAAATCAGGAAGCTGCACTTCCAATAGCCATTGCTCATATATATATTAATAGATATCCAACAAAACTTTTAGCAAAAAGAAATAAATTTTGATACATTATATATATGGATATCAAATATTTATTAAAGAACAATGCGCGCACAATTTATTTAAGCGCCAAAATTTTGCCGCGCGAAAAACAAAAAACTTTTAGTATTGCTTATCTTCTGTGCCGAATAGCTGATAGCGTAGCGGACACTTCTTTAATAGATGCCAAAAAAAGAATTGAGTTTATTAAAAAATTTCCTATCTTAGTTGAAAAAGGCGACGAAAAAACCGCGCAGGAAATGGCACTTGCCTTTTTATCAAAAGCGGGCGAAAATATTTATAAAAACGAAGCCGAACTTCTAAAAAATATTGATATTTGTATAAAAGAATTTAAAACTTTAAATAAAGAAAACCAAAAAATTACCCTTGAAGTTTTAAAGGCCGTTTGTAAAGCAATGGTTCAAGATTTAGTATTTTTCCCGGAAGAAAACAGCGGTCTTATAAAGGCCCTGCCTGCCGAAAAAGATACTATTGTTTACTGCGATTATATGGGCGGGCAACCGGGCATTTTTTGGGCAAAACTTGAGTTCGGCAAAAAACTAAAAGACCAAACAAAAGAACAGGCCTTAAAAATCGGGCGGGCTTTACAAATAACAAATATTTTAAGGGATATTGAAGCAGATTCAAAAATCGGGCGTATTTATTTGCCTTTAAATCAATTAATCAAGCAAGAACTTATGCCGCAAGATTTACTTGAAACAGAAAATTACAAAAAACTTTACCCCGTTATGCTTTATTGGATAAAGGAAGCTACGCAAAATTTACTTGCGGCAAAAGAATTTATAAAACAAATACCGCGAAGAAAATTTTTTAACCGCGCCGCTGTTATCTGGCCGGTGTTTTGGAGTTTTGATACCCTTTATCTTCTCGGGCAAACCCAAAATAAACAAGACAAAAATATCAAGCGAAAGATTACTAAAACAAATATTTACTTAACAATGCTGTTAAGCCCCCTGTATTGTTTTAGCAACTTTTTGATAAATAAAATTATTGATTATAAAGTATCAAGAATTAAGAGCCTTTTGGGCAATTTGACGCGCTAGATTATTCATTTCTTCACGCAACTTGGGCGTGTTATCATCATAGCCAACCAAATGTAAAGCGCCGTGAACCATTAAAATAAGAAATTCTAAAAGAGTGCTAGTGTTTGCCTCAGGCGCTTGCTTGCGCGCCTGCTCAAAACAAACAATAATATCACCGAAAACTTCCCCCTTTAAACCTGTTTGCGGGTAAGGAAAAGTTATAACATCAGTTATATATTTATGCCCTAAATGTTGGGTATTTATTTTGAGCATTTCTTTAGGACTTACAACAAAAACATTAAGTTCGCTTTGTTTTTTGGCCTGCTTGCCAAGCGCGCGCAAAAGCGCCTTTTTATAAATACCTGTTTTGTGATAATAAGGCGAAATTTTGGTTTTATAAAAAATATTTATTTGCATTTCTTTTTTTAAAAATTATAAAAATTTCGTGCGTCCGCGCGGAATAACAACTATGCCGGATGGGTCAATAAAATAGTTTTGGCTATCGTGTTCTTTATTTTGGCCGATAGAAGAATTTTCCGGTATGATATTAAAGCGGTCAATAATTGCTTTTTTGATATGGCTGCCTTTGCCGATAGTGCAAGAATCCATAATAATACTATCTTCAATAACAGCGCCGGGCATAACAACAACATTGCTGGCAAGAACGCTATTTTTTATAACAGTGTCAGGATGAATAACACAACCATTGCTAAGCATACTGTTTTCAAGAGTGCCGCCCATATAACTTGTCGGCGGGGTATTATGAACGGAAGTGTTTATTGGCCAATAAGGATTATTCAAATCAATTTTAGGTGTCGGACCGAGCATATCCATATTGGCTTGCCAATAGGCCTCAATCGTGCCGACATCACGCCAATAGCCTTGCTCCTCATAAGGTTTCAAACCTTTTAATTTATGGCCCGCAAAATCATAAGCAAAGGTGCGGTATTGTTTCAAAATTACCGGCAAAATATTTTTGCCGAAATCAAGAGAAGGAACATCGCAATATTTTTGCTGTAAGATTTTTAAAAGGACATTTTTATCAAAAATATAATTGCCCATAGAAGCATAAGCCTTATCAGGCCTGCCGGGTATTGCTTGCGGGTTTGCGGGCTTTTCTTCAAAACTGATTATGCGGTTATTATCATCTGCCGCCATTACGCCAAAAGCAGAGGCTTCCTTAAGCGGAACAACATTTGCCGCAACGGTTACATCTGCTTTTTTTTGAATATGAAAATCTATCATCTTGCTGATATCCATACGATAAATATGGTCCGCACCGAAAATAACAACTAAATCGGGATCAAAATCATTAATCAAACTGATATTTTGGCGGATAGCATCAGCGGTGCCTCTATACCAAATTTCGCCAAGGCGCATTTGCGGCGGAACAACTGTTAAAAAGTGGTCTTTTGTAATACCTTTTGTTGCCCAACTGGTTCTTAAATATTCTATGAGAGATTGTGATAAATATTGCACTAAAATATAGGAAGAAAATATACCGGAGTTTACAAAGTTTGATAAAACAAAATCAATAAGGCGATATTTGCCACCAAAGGGAACTGCCGGTTTTGAGCGTTCTTTTGTTAAAGGGAAAAGACGCTCGCCTTTACCGCCTGCCATTATCATACCTAAAACTCTCATAAGAAAAACTCCTTTTAAATTATTTCTGGCTTAATTGTTCAAATGCTTCATAACTCCAAGGCATTTTTTGTTTGACAATTTCTTTAATTGCATTTGCGTAAACGCGAATTTCATATTGGGCGTGGCTATCTGCTCTTAAAGAAATAAAATTAAGTAAACTTCTTAAATTAACTGTCCAATAAAATTGGGTATATTGGGCAACAGGCAAAAGACCGCGTGCCATTTCGCGCGCAACACCGGCCTTTAAAAGTTTTTGATAAGCCTGATAAGAGTGCTCTATTGCTTCTTCGTAAATTTCACTTAAGGCTTTATTATCAAGTTTATCGCTAACAACGGAGCCTTGCCTATTTGTTAAATCTTGGATGCGGAAAGCCTTGGGTAAATAAAATTCATCTTTAACTTCGGTATAACGCGCGCTGATTTCATTATAAGAAGCAATGCGGTGGCGCATCCATTGGCGGGCAACGAAAATCGGGCATTTGATATGAAATTGAAAATAACAATGTTCAAAAGGACTTAAATGTTTGTTTTCCATTAAATATTTTATGAGCATTTTATCGCGTTCTTCGCCTTTGCTTGTGCCGCCGAAAGATACTCTTGCAGCACTAACGGCGCGGATATCACCGCCCATAAAATCAACAAGTTTTACAAAACCTTTATCTAAAACTTCAATTATTTCCTTTTTTTCTGCTTGCTCAGTTGCCATATAATAAATCTCCTTAAATTGTCTATATAATACTTATATAATTTTATAATTGATTTGTCTATTTAATTCTAAAAAGCATAACACCGCTATCACCGGCTCTATTGGTAAAAGGAACAATTAAAACATCCTCATAAGAACCAAGCGGGGCTTGAATAATATCACTTACAACACCAGGAATTTTAGCTGATAAATACTTTTCAAAATTTCCTTTATTCCATTTCAAAACATACAAAATTGCACTTTCATAAGAACCAAAAGTTTCAGAAAGTATGCCGTATTTTGTTTGGTTTTCAATAGCGGCAATTAAAATATTATCTTGCGGCGAACCAAAAATACCTAGTGAGGAATACACCCTTAAAACTTCTCTGTTAAATTTGACTCTGTTAGGGGTGCTGCCAAAATCAATATCGCTGGGGCTTTCAATAAAACTGTTTTTCTTGTCATACTGAACTCTCAAACGGGAATTGAAAGCAGTATAAATTAAATTGTCTTTATCTTTTTTAAACGGTGCAAAATTAAAACCGAATATTTCATCAAATTTTGTATATTTTGCTTTTTCGCCTTTTTTAAAAGAATCCTTTTCATAAACAAGTAAATACGGGGAGGAAAATTTTGTTTTACCGCCGAGTATGGATACTTCCTGTAAATATAATTTGCGGGATTGATTAAACGGAGCAATGCCTTTAACAATACCGCTTATGGTGCCGTTTTGACGCAAAATATTTTCCCCACCTTCAAAAATAAGCGTGTTAAAGCGCTGGGTATTTGTATCTAAAACACTAACAAAAAGTTGGGCGCGGCCTGTGCCTTTTAAATCGGCAGAATCTAAAGAAATTATGCGCCTTAAAGGATTTACAGAAACGGAAACTTCTTCCTTCAAAGCATTTTCTTTGAAAGAATAAACTTTTATTGTATTATCTTCAAAAGCAACAATTAAGTCATTTAGGCCATCGCCGTTTAAGTCGCCGGAAGCGGCAGCTCTGATTTGCCCTTCTAAAATATCACTTTGCCAAAGGGGCGCTAATTCATCGGTGTTTTGTTTATCTAAAGATTTTGTGCTGTCTTGGGAAAGAGAATTTCCTTTATCAAATACTGCTGTAAGATTCTTGGCATCAAAAGGCGTTTCAAGCTGGCCGATAGCATAGTTTTCTTCTACGCTTTCTACTTTACCTTTGGCGCGGGAATCAACATCTTTACCAAGAATTTTACCTGTTTTGGGATTTTTAATTTCCTCTCCCCAACGGGTTATGGTGAATCTGTCGCCTTTACTAACTTTAAAAGTAAGTTCGGTTGTATCCAAATATACTTTTAAACCTTCTTGTTTAACAACAAGAGCATCGTTTTGCGCAAACAAAACAACGGAAAACATCAAAACTGCTAAAAGGGTAAAAATCTTTTTCATACTATTATTGTATATTATTAAGGGCTTAATTTGCTAAAATTATTTATATGGAAGTAAAAAAAGTTGCAATATATGTGAACAGACAGAACCCTTTAAGTCTTAAAAGCGCCAGCTCTTTAGAGAAGGCTTTAGCTTCTGCCAAAATCAAAAATTATTTGACAGATAAAGATACTAAAAAGTTTACAAAAGATACCGATTTGATTTTTTGTATCGGCGGGGACGGCACTTTGCTTAGTGCTGCGCAAAAAGCTGCCAAATTAAATATAAAAATTGTGGGCATAAACAGCGGTAATTTAGGTTTTCTTGCGGCTTTAAAAACTCAAGAAGATTTTACACAGGTTTTACAAGATTTACTTAAAGATAAATTTACCGAGCAGGAAAGATTTTTACTTAAAGCAGAAGTTTTTAGAAATAAAAAAATTGTTTTTAATGCTTGCGCCTTAAATGAAGCTGTTATAAGACCGGCCCAGGCAAGAGCAATAAACTTAAATGTTCACTTTGATAAAAGCCAAGTTAAAAATTATTTCGGCGATGGTTTAATAATTTCCACGCCTACCGGTTGCACCGCTTATAATTTAGCCGCCGGCGGACCGATTGTTATGCCAAGTTTAAATGTTTTTATTTTGACTGCGATTTGCCCACATACCTTAAGCCAAAGGCCGCTTGTTTTGCCTGCTGATAAAGAAATAAAAATTTTGCTTAACCAAACAAAAAAAGATATTAATATAAATTTAACTTTAGACGGGCAAACTAATTTTGCCGTAGAAAATAATGATATACTTAAAATTACCCAGAGCAAACAAAAGTTAAAAATTTTGTATCCTAAGAATTATGACTTTTTTGAAACACTTACAACAAAACTTAATTGGGGGCAAAGATAATGCTAAAAAATCTTTATATAAATAATTTTGCCATCATTAAGGAAATTGATTTGAATTTTTCTAAAGGCTTAAATGTTTTTACCGGGGAAACAGGCGCCGGTAAATCCATTGTTATTGAGGCCTTGAGTTTTGCGCTTGGCGCAAGAGCGGATTTTGGCTTAATCGGCAATTATGCTGAAAAGTTAATTGTTAAGGCCACCTTTTCAAAAGAATCTTTGCCACAAGATTTACAAAAAAAATATGCTATAACAAAAGAAGATTTTACTATTACAAGAGAAATTGATAAAAAAGGTAAAGCAAAGATTTTTATAGATGGTAAAAGCGCCAATGTCCGCGAACTTGACCTCTTGGGTGATTTTCTGGTTGACTTTCACGGCCAGCACGAACATCAAACCTTATTTAAAACCGCCACGCATATTGATATGCTTGATAAATTTTGCGGGCTTGAAAAAGAATTAAAAAAAGTTAAAGAAGCCTATGAAAAAACCCAAGCCGTAAAAGCAAAAATTGCCGCTTCTAACCAATCGGAAGAAGAAAAACAAAAGGCTCTGGCTTTTTATTCTTACCAACTTGAAGAAATTGAAAAAGTTAACCCCGTTTTAAACGAAGACAGCGAAATTGAAAATGCTTTACCTAAACTAAAACATACAGGCAAACTTTTGGAACTTGCGCAAAGTATTTATAATTTGCTAAGTGATAATGAAGACAACGCAAGTTCTCTTTTAGATAAAGCAAGCCAACAAACAAACCAAATGGCACAAATTGATGAGAGCTTAGCCAAAACGGCAGAAGAACTTGAAAATGCCGCAAATATAGTTCAAGACTGCGCAAATACTATTTTTAGTTATAAAGATTCTTTGGAAATTGACCCAAAAGCCCTTGATGAAATGTTAAGCCGTCAGGAAGATTTAAGAAAGTTAAAAATGAAATACGGCCCTGCTTTAGAAGATGTTTTAGCCTTTAAGGAAAAACTTGTAAAATCTATAAGTGATATAAAAAATGCTTCTAAAAATACCGCTGAACTTTTAAAAGATTTAGAAAAAGCACAAAAAGAACTTGATACTTTGTGCGCTGATTTACACAAAAAGAGAACTGCCGGAGCAAAAAAATTAAGTGCGCTTGTTATTAAAGAAATTGAACCTTTAGGCTTTAGCGGCGTTCGCTTTGAAGCTGATATCCAAGAAGAAGAGCAAGCAAATGTTAAAGGCAAAGATAAAGTGGAATTTTTATTTAGCGCTAATATCGGCGAAGCCTTAAAACCTTTAAGAAATATCGCAAGCGGGGGCGAAATATCGCGCCTTATGCTTGGCCTAAAAACAATTTTAGCCGGACAAACGCCCACTATGGTATTTGATGAAATTGATTCAGGTATCGGCGGGCAAACCGGCAAACTTATCGGGCAGAAACTTAAAAAAGCAGCAAAAGAAAGGCAGGTGTTCTGTATTACACACCTTGCCCAGGCTGCTGTTTTTGCCCAAAGCCACTTTGCTATATCAAAGGAAATTAAATCCGGTAAGACACAAGTTAAGGTTCTTGCCTTATCTGATGAGCAAAAAGTTCAAGAAATTGCTAGAATGATAGGTAGTAGTAAAGGGGCGATGGCAGGGTTGCTACACGCACAAGAACTGCTGAAAGAAGCCAAAAATACAATTTAAAATATAAGGAGAAAAATTATGGCTGAAGAAAAAAACTTAGAAGAAACAAATCCACCAACTTGCTCAAGAAGCAAATGTTGCTGCGGTAAATTTTTATGCTTAAAAGGCCTTGCAACTATATGGAAAGTATTAAGCATTTTAGCTTTAATCTTTATGGTTGGTATGTTAGGCTGGGTTTGGTATGTAGTTGTAAAAACTGAAGCAACTATGGCAGATGGTTTATGGACAACTTTACAAGTTGTGCTTAGTTATAGCTTTGCTGCACTTATATTTATTACCATCTCAAGAGCTTTAAAAACTCTTAGAAAAATTAAACACGCAGTAGAACACAGATAATATTTATATTTCAGCCGCAGCTTTATTTTAAGCCGCGGCTGAAAATTCACCAGATTTTTATATTTTTATGAAACAAAAACTTCTCTTTTTACTCTTTTTAATAACCCCCCTTTTAATTAATGCTGAAGCAATTAAATTAAAAAGCGGGCTTATTATCAATGGCTCTATTGTCGGGCAAACAGAATATATTTTGAATGTTAAAACCTCTTATGGCACCATAGCCATAAACCAAAGAGAAGTTGAAAAAATTATGCCTGATTTACACCGCATTATTTTGAAAGGAGGCGGGGAGTTTATCGGCAATATTGTTGATATGGATGAATTTACTTTATCCTTAAACACAGATAACGGATTAGTCAATATTGATGTGCCGCAAATTTCTTCTATGGAAATTTACGACTATAACGAAGCAGAAAAACAAAAAAAATATATTGAAACAAAACACGAACTTGAAGAACAGGCCGCCCAAGAATTAAACCAAAAAAATGCCCAAGCCTCTGATTTAGAACAAGCCCAAGTTAAAGCAGCAGCAGGAAGCACAATTTCTTCTAGCGGGCTTGAATTTGATTCCGATTTGGAAAAACTTTTTCCCTCTAAACCGGTAGTAGAGGCACCAAAGGATATTTATATCCGTTATGACGGCAAAAATACTGCTGAAGAAGAACAAGAAAAGCAGGAACCCCAAAAAGAAACTAAAAAAATTGATGAAACAAGCCAAGCCTTTAAAAAAGATTTTTCTAAACATAATTTTGAAGTTTTCTTTGGTTATCAAAACTTACCTTTAAAAATAGATTTAACACAGGAAGGCTTAAGCGATAAGGAAGATATAGGTTCTTCTAATATTGCTTTTGGTGTTTCCTACTTAAGAAAAATGACTAATCGCTTATGGCTTGGCGCAGATTTGGCAATGGGGATGCTTTCAAAACATAATTTTGAGGCAAATGCCGCAATGACTAAGATTGAAACTTCCGGCCAGGTTTATAATATTGATTTAAAGGCTAATTATTATTTAAATCCAAAAAGTATTACCCGTTTTTATTTACAAGGCGGTGTGGGGTTGCTTTCCGCAAGTGTAAATAAAAATATAAATGTCTATGATCCGGGGGAAAGCGCTTGGCGCCAAGAAGATACAAAAACAATATCTTCCACAAATGCCAGTGCTTTGTTTGGCCTTGGCATGGAAAGAAGCATTGCTGATTTAAACCTGGGTTTAGAATTTAAGGGAAGATATAATACCTATTCCAGCAAATTAAAAGAAAGTGGTAATTTATCTTTTATGATAGCCGCAAAAATAAATTGGTATTTTTAAAATGAAAACTCTTGTTTTAGCTAATGCCTTAAAAGGTTCTTTAAGCGCAAGGGAAATATGCCAAATATTAAATAAGTTTGAAACTTTTGCTATCTCCGACGGCGGGGATGGCTTTTTAGATTCTGTTTTGCAAGTCTATCCTAAAGCAAAAAAAATATCCCTAAAAATACCTAATGCTATTTTAAAACCGACAAAAACTTATTTTTTATTATTAAAAAATATTGCTTTTATTGAAAGCGCAAAAATTTGCCCTATGGCAGGTTTAAAAAAAGAAGAGCTTGATATTATGCGCGCTTCTTCCATAGGGCTTGGCCTAACAATCAAAAAAGCACTTAGCCTGGGCGCAAAACAAATTTATATAGGCCTTGGGGGCGTTGCTTCTAGCGAAGGCGGGGCAGATAGCGCAAAAGTTTTCGGTTATCAATTTTTAGATAAAGATAATAACCCTTTAGAACTTGGCGCTAAATCCTTACTTAAACTTGCTAAAATAAAAAAACCTAAAAAAGATTTACTCAAAAATATAAAAATTACCGCTGTATGTGATGTCCAAAATAAACTGCTCGGTAAAGAGGGCTCTGCCAAAGTTTACGGCAAGCAAAAAGGGGCAAGCTCTAAAGAAATTTTGCTTTTGGAAAAAGCTTTATCAAATTATGCCCGAGTGGTAAAAAAAGATTTAAAAATAAATATAAATACCAAACATTGCGCTGCAGCCGGTGCTATTGCAAGCGGGCTTAAGGCCTTTTTTAAAGCAGATTTAATAGACGGAAGCAAATATATTAGCAAACTTTTAAAACTTGATAAAAAAATAAAAAAAGCCGATTTAATTATTACAACGGAAGGCTCTTTAGACGAGCAAACTTTTTTTGGCAAAGCCCCTTTTGAAATCTGCCGCCTGGCTAAAAAATATAAAAAACCTGTTATTTTTATTTGCGGACAAAACAAATTAAAAAATAAAAACTTGCTTAAAGAAAATAATATTGCGCGTGTAATTGAACTTAAAAAATACGCAAAAAACACTAGCCAAAGTATGCTTGAAGCAAAAACTATTCTCAAAAAAATAGCAAAAACAGAACTTATACGCTTATAAAGAATTTTCTTTTAGAACAGAAGGAATTTCCGCGCAGACTTGTGTTTCCAAAAGAGCAGTCTTACTATGTTTCTTTATGGCAATATCGGCTGCCCTGCCGTGTAAATAAACCCCTAAAAGCGCGCTGTTTAAAGCAGCGTTTTTTTGTTCTCTTTTTAATAATTGGGCATAAATACCGGCAATTATTCCGGCAAGGGTATCGCCACTGCCCGCCTTAGCAAGGCCTTCATTACCGGTTGTGTTTTGCCAAACTTCTTTACCTAAAGATACTTTTGTTTTTGGCCCTTTAAATAAACTTACCGCACCGCTTTTTTGCGATAGGGCAAGCGCAGCTGCGACGCCTGTTAAATCTTGTTTTAACAAGCGTTTTACTTCGCCTGCGTGCGGTGTTAAAATATATTTTGCTTCTTTATTTTTAGGTAGTTTATTAAGCCCTGCTTGCGCAAGAGCATTTAAGGCGTCGCCGTCTATTACAGCAGGCAAATTTGTTTGTCTTAAAAGAGATAAAAGGATTTTAGCGCGTTCTTTTGTTAACCCGGGGCCAACAAGCAAAACATCGTGCGGCATTTGTTTTAAATATTTTGTAATTTCTTTTAAGGGGTTTTTAGAAACTTGTAAAAACAAGGCTTCCGGCACGGCTTTTAAACAAGCGGGTAAAATTTCTTTTGGGACAGCTAAAGAAACAAAACCTGCGCCTGCCTGATAAGATGCTTTAGCGCATAAAACCGCTGCCCCCGGCATATTTTTAGAACCGGCAAAAATAAAAACTTTTCCGTTAAGATTTTTATAAGAATCTTTTGCTCTTTTAGGAAAATTCTTTTTAAAAAAAGTTTTTGTTATTTTATTTATTTTTGTCATTATTTACCTTTTAAGATAATAACAAAAGCAACAGCATTATTTTTTGTGTGGGATAAAGAAAGTTTAAAAATTAAATCTTTTGCGCGTTCATCCTGAACGGCAATTTGCGGTTTTTGGCCTGCTTTTCTGATAACTTCTATTTTTTTTAAAGCAATTTCTTCAAAAGGAAGAGCCTTAAAAACCGCTTCTTTTGCGGCAAAGCGAACCGCTAAATGTTGCGCTTTATTTTTACTTTTTAAACAATAAGCAAGTTCGTCTTTAGTAAACAAACGGCGCAATGTTTTTATATCAAGATTTTCAAAACGGCGGACCTCTTCTATATCCGTTCCGATATTAATTATTGACATATTTATTCAACGGTTACGCTTTTCGCTAGATTGCGCGGGCGGTCAACATCGCGCCCTTTTAACACAGCAATATAATAAGCAAAAAACTGCAAAGCAATTACACTTAATATAGGAAATAAAAATTCCTTTTCAAAAGGTATATGTATTGCTTTAGATTTTTCCTTACTATCTCTTATCATAATAACTTGGGCCCCGCGGGCTTTAACTTCCTGGCAGTTAGAAAGCATTTTTTCTTCTAAAACACCTTGCGGAACTAAAGCAAGAACAGGCGTTCCTTCTTCAATAACGGCAATAGGGCCGTGCTTAATTTCACCTGCGGCAAAACCTTCGGCGTGAAGATAGGAAATTTCCTTTAATTTTAAAGCCCCTTCAAGAGCAATAGGATAAGAAGAATTGCGGCCAAGGAAAATAAAATCTTTCTTTGTAAAAACTTCTTTTGCAAGTTGTTTTATTTTAGTATCTTGGGCGAGAACTTCCTTCATAAGTTCGGGAACTTTTTCTAAACTTGAGTAAAGATCGTCAAATTCTTTTTTACTTAAACGGCCTAAAGCTAAAGCCAAATTTAAAGCAAAACTATATAATACTACAAGTTGAGATGTAAAAGCTTTTGTTGAAGCGACGCTGATTTCCGGCCCACAATGAGTATATAAAGTTATGTCGCTAAGGCGTGTAATGGTAGAGCCAACGACATTACAAACGCTCATGACTTTAAGACCTGCTTCTTTGGCGTTTTTAATTGCGGCAATAGTATCGGCCGTTTCGCCTGATTGGCTAACCGCAATAAAAAGCCAATCTTTACAAAAGGCAATTTTGCGATACTTAAATTCCGAAGCGGTTTCAACTTCAACGGGAAGTTGCGCAAAATCTTCAATCATATATTTTGCGCACAAAGAAGCGTGATAGGCCGTGCCGCAAGCAACAAGATAAACACCTTTTATTTTTTTAGCTTCTTCTTTAGTTAGGCCAAAAGATTCTGTTAAACCGCCTTTTAAAGTGCGCAAAGTATCTTGCGCGCTGCGCGGTTGTTCATAAATTTCTTTAAGCATAAAATGCTTATATCCGCCTTTTTGTGCTGTTGTAATATCCCAGTTGACTTCGTTTATTTTATAATCTTGTTCTTTTAAATCCGTATTAAAAATTTTATAAGAAGAACCTTCAATTTGTGCGATATCGCCGTCTTCTAAAAACACTGCTTTATTTGTGTGAGCTAAAAAGGCAGGAACATCTGAAGCAAGAAAGATGCCTTCTTTTGCTACACCTAAAACTAAAGGACTTTGATTTTTGGCTGCCATTATCTTGCCCGGTTCTTTTACATATAAAGCAGCTATTGCATAAGCACCGCGAACTTGTTTTATAGTTTGGCAAAAGGCGTGGGTAAAATCTTGGGTTTTAAGATTTTCTTCTATTAAATGGGCCACGACTTCGCTATCAGTTTGGGATTTAAAAATATGGCCCTTTGCTTCAAGTTCTGCTTTAAGGGGAGCATAATTTTCAATAATGCCGTTATGGACGATAGAAATTTCATTATGGCAGTCATTATGCGGGTGAGAGTTTAACTCGCAAGGTTTGCCGTGTGTTGCCCAGCGGGTATGGCCGATAGCACAAAAACTTTGGCCTTGTTCTTCACTAACTAATTTTTCTAAATTTTCAACACGACCGACAGCCTTTAAAGTTATAATTTTATTATCCTTTTCAAGAGAAATACCGGCTGAATCATAACCCCTGTATTCCAATTTTTTAAGACCGTCAATTATTATTTTGGCGCAATCTT
Source organism: Elusimicrobiaceae bacterium (assembly GCA_045612285.1). Lineage (GTDB taxonomy): Bacteria > Elusimicrobiota > Elusimicrobia > Elusimicrobiales > Elusimicrobiaceae > Proelusimicrobium. The sequence goes on along the minus strand of JAZKYS010000027.1, from coordinate 71,648 downwards.
TTTTACCGCTATAAGCAACTATTCCGCACATAAAAACTACTCCCTATAAAGTAAATTTCTCATTTCAAGCAAGGCTTGGGGCAAACCGACAAAAACGCTTCTTGCAATAATAGAAAAACCGATATTTAAACATTGCATAGCATCTATTAAAGCAACTTCGCGGACATTTTCATAAGTAAGGCCGTGGCCGCTGTGAACTTCTAAATTTAATTCACGCCCGAGTAAAGCACATAAAGAAACTTCGCTAAGCAAGGCTTGTGCCTGTTTTTGGGTTTTGGCTTTGCTATAATCTTTTGTGCAAAGTTCAACAATATCAGCACCTAAATTATAAGCCGTGCGAACGGCATTAGCTTTTGGATCAATAAACAAACTGACTCTTATTCCCGCTTCCTGTAAACGATGAATTATTTGTTTTAAATTTGCTTTATCTTTTTCTTCAATTTTTAAACCGCCGGAAGTTGTTAACTCATTTGGATATTCCGGCACTAAACAAACGGAACCCGGTTTATATTTAAGGGCAAGTTTAAGCATTTCTTCTGTCGGGGCCATTTCCAAATGTATTTTACCGGCAAAAGCAGCGCATAATTTTTGTAAATCGGTTTCTTGTATATGTCTTCTGTCGTGGCGCAGATGAATAACAATATAATCTGCTCCTAAAGAAAGCAAAGTTTGGGCCGCCTCAAGAGTATCGGGGTAAGATTCCCCCCTGGCCTGACACAAAGTAGCAATATGGTCAATATTTACACCTAATTGTATATTAGTATTCATAAAAACCCCTTAACTTATTTTCATTTTTACTTTATAAAATTCCGCAATATCTATGCTGAGTTTTTGAACTTCTTTCTTATTTTGGCCTTCAACTAAAATTCTTAAGAGAGGCTCCGTGCCGGAATAGCGCACTAAAATACGCCCCGTTTGGCCAAGTTGTTTTTGTAATTTTTCAAGATAAGGCAAAAAGCCGTCAACTTCTTCTAAAGGAACTTTTTTAGGTGTCTTAACGGGAAGAAGATTCAAAGGATATTTTTGCCATTGTTCTTTATACCAGGAAGGCTTTTTGCCGCTTTTCTTTAAAACTGCCAAAAACTGTAAAGCACAAATAAGGCCGTCGCCGGTATCTGCAATATCTTTAAAAATAATATGGCCGCTTGTTTCACCGCCGAGTGAAAGTTTTTCTTTATTTAAAGATTCAAAAACATATTTATCGCCAACTTTGGTTAAAAGCGGCTCAATACCGTTTTGCTTTAAATAGTTAATAAGACCAAGATTTGCCATTACGGTTAAAACAACTTTATTATTTTTAAGTAAATTTTGTTCTTTTAAAAATAAAGCACAGGCAGAAATAATATTATCACCGTCAAGTTGATTGCCTTTTTCATCAGAAGCAATTAATCTATCACCGTCGCCGTCAAAAGAAAAACCGACTAAGGCCTGATATTTTTTTGTGGTATCCTGCATCTTTTGAGTAAACAAAGCACCCACTTGTTTATTGATATTTAAGCCGGTTGGTTTATTTGCTATTACTTTTACACTTGCGCCAAGTTCTTTAAAAACTTTCGGTGCCACAACGGATGTTGCCCCGTTGGCGCAATCTAAAACAATTTTTGTGCCTTTTAAGGAAATATCTTTAGGCCATAAAGATTTTAAGAAATCTTTATATTCTTCTAAAAGTTGCGGTTTTTTATACGCTTTTGCACCGGCTTTTACGGCAGGAATTTTTTTTGTTTTTTCCAAAAGATTTTCAATTTTAGTTTCAAGTTTTTCATCTAGTTTTGTTCCTTTGGAAGAAAAGAATTTTATTCCGTTAAATTCTGCCGGGTTATGACTTGCGGAAATTACTACCCCGCAAATTGCTTTATATTTTTTTGTCAAATAAGATACTGCCGGGGTCGGCGCAATGCCAAGATGCCAAACCTCATAACCTGCGGCTTTAATACCGCGGATTAAATGTTTGCTTATAGTCGGCCCGGAAATACGGGAATCTTCGGCCATAATAACAAATTTGTTTTTATTTTTACTTACTTGGCTTAATTCTTTTAAAGCGCAGTAGCCAAGTTTTTCTATAAAATCTTTAACTAAAGGGAACTCCCCGGCAACTGCTCTGACGCCGTCTGTTCCAAAGTATTTAGGCATTAGTTTTTCTCCTCATCTTTTACTGATAAATCTTCTTTAACTTCTTTTGTTTCTTTTACTTCTTCTTTAGATTCTTCCTTGGCAGGTTCTTCAATATGTAAAATTTCATTAATTTCTTTTGCTTCAACAACTTCTTTTTCAAGGAGTCTAGCAATAAGTGTTTGAAGCTCTGCTTTATTAGAAATTAAAATATCTTTTGCTTTGCGGTAAGAATCTTTTACAAGCATACTCACTTCGCTGTCAATTTCACGCGCGAGTTCTTCTGAATAATTTTTATGGCGGGAAATATCACGCCCTAAAAATACTTCGCTTTCATCTGTCTGAACGCTGATAGGGCCAAGTTTGGCACTCATACCAAGTTCGGCAACCATTTTGCGGGCATAAGCTGTTGCGCGCGATAAATCGTCGTGGGCGCCGGTAGTAATTTCATCAAATAAAATTTCTTCCGCAGCGCGACCTCCAAGCAAGATAACAAGTTTATCTAAAATTTCGCTTTTAGTGGTTAAATATTTATCTTCCAAAGGAAGTTGCATTGTATAACCAAGTGCCGGGCCTCGCGGAATAATAGAAACTTTGTGAACAGGGTCGCTATATTTAGAGCGTTTTGCCACAATCGTGTGGCCTGCTTCGTGCGCGGCAATAACCTTTTTTTCTTTATCAGAAATTACGCGGCTTTTGCGTTGCGGGCCGGCCATAACTCTTTCAACAGCTTCTTCTATATCGCTTGTTTCAACGGCGGGTTTATCTTTCCTTGCGGCAAGAATTGCGGCTTCGTTTATCACATTTGCTAAATCGGCACCGACAAAGCCGGGCGTGCTTTTGGCAATAACTTCAAGGTTAACATCTGCGCCCATTTTAACTTTTCTTGCGTGGACTTCCAAAATTTCCTTGCGGCCTTTCATATCAGGGGAAGGAACATTTACATGCCTATCAAAACGGCCGGGGCGTGTTAAAGCGGGGTCCAAAACATCGGGCCTGTTTGTAGAACCCATTAAGATAATGCCTTGTTTACTTTCAAAACCGTCAAGTTCAATTAAGAGTTGGTTTAAGGTTTGCTCTCTTTCATCATGTCCGCCACCGATACCGGCAAAGCGTCTGCGGCCAACTGCGTCTAACTCATCAATAAAAATAATGGCCGGCGCATTTTTTTTGGCATTATTAAATAAATCGCGGACCCTTGCTGCACCGACACCAACGAACATTTCAACAAATTCTGAAGCTGAAGCGGAGAAAAAAGCAACTTTTGCTTCACCCGCCACAGCTTTTGCAAGCAAGGTTTTACCTGTGCCCGGTGCGCCATAAAGCAAAACACCTTTAGGTAGTTTAGCACCGAGTTTTTGGAATTTTCTGGGGTCTCTTAAAAATTTAATAATATCTTGCATTTCTTCTTTTGCTTCATCACAGCCGGCAACATCTTTAAAAGTAATTTCCTGTTTTGAAGGATCTTGTAAAACAGCTTTTGATTTAGCAAAATTTAAGGCACTTCTGCCATCATTTCTTTGCGGGCGGATAAACAAAAACCACCAGGCAAAAACAAAAAGGAAAATCCAACCAACATTCATTAAAAGGCTATAAACCCAACTTCTGTCCTCTTGGCCTTTAAAGGCAACTTTAGCGGCAGTTAAATCGGGCACTAAAGTATTATCTTCCACTTTTAAAGTGGAATAAGAGGCTTCTTTATCGCCGTTTTTCATTTTGCCGGTAATTGTTTGAGAACCGATTTGTGCTGATAAAATATCCCCTGCGGCAACTTTTGCTTTGAAATCAGAATAATCTAAATTTCTTACCGGGCCATTATCGCCCATTTTGGAATAGATGGATACTATTAAAATAAAACCGAGTATCCAAAAAAGTATGCTTCTTGCCGGGAAAGGCGGTGTTTTTTTATTTCTTGCTTTCATCAAAAACTCCTATATAAGGTAAATTCCTGTAAGTTTCATTATAATCAAGGCCATAACCGATAACAAATTCATTTTCTATCGTAAAGGCGGCATAGGTGGGCTTAAAAGGAATTTCGCGGTTGCTTGGTTTATCAAGCATGGTGCAAAGTGCTACGGAAGCCGGCTGGCGTGTTTTAAGCAAGTCAAAAAGATAATTTGCCGTTAAACCTGTATCAACAATATCTTCAACGATAATAACATCTTTGCCTTTGATATCTTCCCTTAAATCAAGATTAAGACGCACTTTACCGCTTGAGGAAGTGCCGCCATTGTAAGAAGATAAACTCATAAAATCAAAACTACAATCAATTTTGATATTGCGCACTAAATCGGCAAAAAATAAAACTGAACCCCTTAAAATACCAACAATTACCGGTGATTTGCCCGCATAATCTTTGGAAATTTGCTCGCCGAGTTCGGCAGCTCTTTTTTGTATTTGTTCTTGTGAAATAAGAACTCTTTTTACAGGAACTTTGTATTCCATAATTTATAATTTCTCTCCCTTTTAAAAAAACGCTGCTTAAAAAGGGCAGCGTTTTTTAATTTTACGCTATTTTAAATTAGCCAAGACTGGTAAGTAAATATCTTATTGCTACAAAAACCATTACTATTCCGGCGACAAGTTCTATACGGTTGGCAATAACGCTGCCTTTTGTATGATAGCCGTGTGAAAGGCCAAATAAAACCGCACAGAAGGAAAATAAACCACCGAAAAATAAGGTAAATAAAAAGGCTTCCGGTTTTGCCAAAGCAATAACGAAAGCAAGTAAAAATAAATCTAAAGAAACTTGAATCGCCACTTTTATCATATAGTTGCTGTGGACGACATCAGTATAGTTTAAACTGGGGGCTTTTTCCATAGATTCAAGAAGGAAGTGTATGGCTATTAAAAGGAGCATCGCAAAACCTACCCAATCATAAACGCCTACAAGAACAGGGGCAAGCATTTTGCCAAGAATATAACTTAAAGCCATAGCAATTAAGGCCGTTGCCGTAAAAACTAAAGCTGTTTTTAAACTTACAGAACTTGTATAATCACTGCCAAGTTTAACACCTGTCACGGCACCAACCGCAAAAAAACTTGTTGCTATACAAATCAAGATAATGAATATTGTAAATAAGCCCATAATTTAACCTCTCTAAATGTTATATATAATATATTCTAGCATACTTTGGCAAGATTTATACACTAAAAATGCCTTCAAGCAAGATTTTAAAGGCTATAACTATTAAAAGGACTCCTCCGATTAATTCCGCTTTTGGACCGAAAAGGGCGCCCATTTTCTTGCCCATAAAAAAGCCAAATAAGGTAAATATTACTATACAAATGCTTAAAACTGCCAAAACTAAAGGAAGCGATGTTTTATAAAAAGCCAAAGTTAAACCGATGGCAAAAACATCAATATTTGTAGCTAAAGCCAGCATTAGCAAAGTTTTTGTTTTGAGCAAGTTATAAGTGTTTGAAGAAACTTGTTCTTTTTTGAAGAAATTTAAAAACATTTTTCCGCCGATATAAACAAGTATAAAAAATGATACCCAATGGTCCCACGCGCTTATATATTTTTCAAGATAAGTGCCGCCAAACCAGCCAAGAAGCATACAAATTAAACCTATCAAGCAAAAAGTAAAGGCAACTTTTATGCTAACTTTTAAAGGATAACTTTTATTACCGCAGGAACTTGCCGCCGCAACAGCCATATTATCCATAGAAAGACCGACAGAAATTAATAAAATATCAAAAAATCCCATACAAATATGATAACATTTTAGTATGAAATCTTTAACAGAACTTTATAAAGTCGGTATGGGGCCTTCAAGCAGTCATTCAATGGGGCCCAAAAAAGCCGCAGAATTTTTTAATAAGAAAAATCCTGAGGCACACAGTTTTAGGGTTATTTTATATGGATCCCTTGCCTTAACGGGCAAAGGCCATTTGACTGATTTGGCCATTAAAAGTGGGCTTGAACCAAAACCCGTTGAAATTATTTGGCAATATGATACTTTTTTGCCGGAGCACCCAAACGCTATGAAGTTTTTTGCGCTTGATAATACCGGTAAAGAACTTTCCGCCTGGCAAGTTTACAGTATTGGCGGCGGTGATATTAAAGACGATAATGATTATTTTGTAGAGCCAAAAGATATTTATCCTTTAAACTCTATGAGTGAAATTTTAACTTACTGCCAAGAAAATAAAATTGCCCTTTGGGAATATGTGGAGCAAGTAGAAGGCCAGGAAATTTGGACTTTTTTGCGTAAAATTTGGCACACTATGCAAGAAACAATTAACCGCGGACTAAATAAAACAGATATTTTGCCCGGTAGTTTACAACTTGAAAGAAAAGCAAAAAGATATTTTAAAGTGGCGGAAACTTCGCCAAGATATGTTAGAAGAGTTCACAAATTATTTTCTTACGCACTTGCCTGCGCGGAAGAAAACGCAAGCGGCGGTATCGTTGCAACGGCGCCGACTTGCGGTTCTTGCGGGGTTTTGCCTGCCGTTTTACGCTTAACAAAAGAAGTTTATGAAATGGATGATGAGCCTATAATAAGAGCTTTGGCAACTGCCGGGCTTTTTGGTAATTTGGCAAAGGCAAATGCCTCAATTTCCGGCGCGGAAGTGGGTTGCCAGGGCGAAGTGGGCGTTGCCTGCGCTATGGCAGCAGCCGCAGCCTGCCAACTTGAAGGCGGTGATAATGCGCAAATTGCCTATGCTGCTGAAATGGGGCTTGAGCACCACCTCGGTTTAACTTGCGACCCTGTAGATGGGTTAGTCCAAATACCTTGTATTGAAAGAAACGCAATGGCGGCTTCGCGCGCAATAGACTGCGCTACATACGCTATTGCGGCAAGCGCTTCAAACAGAATTTCTTACGACGATATTTTGCTTACAATGATGCAAACAGGCCGCGATATGAATAGTGATTACAGGGAAACTGCCAAAGGCGGACTTGCGCGCTTTTTTAAAGAGAAGATTTTGAGAAGAAAAAATAAGTAAATTTTTGATTAAGGATTAATTAAAAGTTTAATTTATTTATCACATCCAACGCCCCAATCAGAAATTCCCAAATCATCTCCACAGAAACTAGCTATTAAACGATAGGAGCGGGAGTCCGTTATAGCAGATGTATAATAAATAACCTTATCAGAAGAGAAATATTGTTCATAAGTAACGGCATCACTATAACCATTCATAGCTATTGCAACCTTTTTACCTTGATGATTACAAATTATAATTCCATTGGGATGATAAAATCTTTTATCCTGTAAACTAAAGCCGTTTGGGGTTTCCATACCAAGTTCTTCACAATCTGCAGCATAGCGACCATTTGCCAAATAAAAAACTTGTTGTTCATGTTTTACATTTTTAGCGATATTCATTAGAGTAGAATATCTCGCTTTATCCACCGCAATCTGATATTGCGGAACAGCTATTGCAGCTAAAATACCAATTATTAAAACGACGACTAATACTTCTATTAGCGTAAATGCGCGGTTTTTCATTTTCTTTTTTCTCCTTTTACACCCCACTCCTAACCTCTCCCCTTTTCTTTGAAAAAGGGCGAGGAATAATAGGTGGAGATTCCCGACAAAAACACTCGGGAATGACTTTATTTCATAAAGTCAGTTTATCAAAAAAAAAAAAATACGCAAGCGCTCCGTTAAATATCAACAAAGTAAATATCCCTTAGCGTTTAAATTTGCTAAACTATTTATATAAATCTTGTATAGATATTTTTTAAGAAAAACGGAGGTTTTTTATGTTTAAAAAAGCATCATTACTATTAACATTTTTAGCTTTACCTTTATTTTTATTTGCAAGTGAAATTGCAATTTATCACACAAGTGATACACATGGATTTTACTTCCCGCGTAAAATAGCAGGTGGCAAAACAGTCGGCGGATTTGCTTTGGTTAAAGGTTATATTAACCAATTTGACACCCCTTACTTACTTTTAGACAGCGGTGATTTTACTTCCGGCACTTTAGAAGCAAAAGAATCTAAAGGCGCTGTTTCCGTTGAGATTATGAACCAGCTGCCTTACAAGGCAACAACTATCGGCAATCACGAAGGCGATTTTGGCGAAGACCAAATGTTAAAACTTATTAAAAATTTTAAATTTGATGTTCTTGCCGCAAATGTTTATGATAAGAAAACAAACTCTTTAGTAGAAGGAGTTAAACCTTATAATATTTATGAAGTTGACGGCAAAAAAATTGCTGTTATCGGCATTGCTAAAGACCCTTTACCAAATTCAAAAAGAATAAAAACTTCTAAAGGCAGAAAAGAACTTAAAAAGGCTTTATATGAACTTTCCTCTAAGCCGCACGACGCAACAATTTTAATTATTCATAATTCCATTGCCGATGACAAGCACGAAAAAGATACAGCAACAGGCAAAATTATTACCGGTTATGAAAATGAAATTGACCTTGTTTTAGGCGGCCACGCCCATAAAATCTTACAAAGAAAAAGTGCGGGCGTTCAATATGTTGAAAGCGGTTGCGAAACAAAAGGCTTAAGCCATATCATTTTAGATTTTGACGACGAAACAGGCAAATTAAAAGATATTAAAGTAAAATATGTGGAACTTAACACCGCTTTAATTAAACCCGATCAAGATATCCAAAAATTTGTTGAAACAAAAAGAGCGCCAGGCGTTGATACCCCTATTGGCAAAGCAGCAGAAGATATTAGGTTAAGAAGCAATAAAGATGATGAACTTGATAGCCCTTTAGGCAATCTTTTTGCCGATATTATCAGAAGCCACGCAAACGAGGCTGATTTTGCTTTACATAATACAGGCGGTGTGCGCGTTGATATTATTAAAGGTGATATCACAAAAAGAGATATTATAAGCGCTTTTCCCTTCCCAAACAAAGTTATGCTTGTGCGCGTAAACGGTGCTTTTATTAAAAAATTAATTGCAAAATCTCTTTACGAAAAGAGATCTCTTTTCCAATTTTCTAATAATGTTAAAGTTGAATTCCGCTGGAAACATAACAGACCGGAAGTTATCAGCGTAAAAGTAAACGGACAGGAAATTGATAAAGATAAAATGTATCTTGTTGCCGTAAATGACTATATAGCAAACGGCGGAAGCGAAGGCTATATGTTTAAAAAAATTACTGATAAAAAAGTTATCAGTGATAGATATTTAAGCGAATATTTTACCGATTATGTTAAGGCTCACCCGCAAGGTATTAAAGCACCTGCCACAGGGAGAATTAAAAAAGTTAAATGAAGAAACTTTCTCTCTTTTTAATTTTAAGTCTTGTGCTTTTTAATGCTTGTTTTAAAGAGCAAAAGACTGTTTTGACCTTTTACCACACTAATGATATAGAGGGCTTTTTTTGGGCCAGAAATAACCCCGCAATAAATAATAAACTGGCTGGCGGTATGGCTGTTTTAAAAAATTTCTTGGATAAGCAGGAAAAACAATATTTGCTCTTTGACAACGGAAACACTTTTGCAGGCACGCCCGAAGGCCAACTGGGTAAAATGCAAAATGCCGTTTATATGATGAATATGCTTGGCTACAACGCCGCTACCTTAAGTCCTAAAGATTTAACTTTAGGTATGGACGCAATTACGCCGGCACTTGCCGCGGCAAAATTCCCGATAATTGTTTCCAATTTAAAAGCCTCAAACGGTTCTTCTTTAAAATATATAAAGCCTTATGAAATTATTGAATCACAGGGCATTAAGATAGGTATTATAGGCTTAATGCCCAGCACAACTTTACAAAGCGCGCAAAGAAACGCCAATATAAAAATTGAAAATGAAATAGAAACCTTACAAAAAATTTTACCTGTTCTTCAGGAAAAAGGCGCTCAAGTAATAGTTTTACTCAGCAGTATCGGTTTTGATTTGGAAGGCGGCAAAGAAAGTATTGATGAAAAAACTATTGCAGAAGAATTCCCGCAAATAAATATTATTTTGGGCGGGAATAGTGATTTATCCCCTTTAGAACCGCAAAAAGTTTATGAAACTTATATAGCAAGAAGCAAAGAAAATTTGGAATCTATCCAAGAAACAATTTTAATTTTAGATAAAAATAATAAAATAAAAGATTTTGATTCTAAACCTATTATGCTTGAAGCGGAAATTTACGGACAAGATAGCCAACTTTTAGATATTATTAATCCTTTAAGACAAACTATTCTAAAAAGCCAATCAAATAAAATCACCGTTTTGGAAGAGCCTTTAGTTACCGATTTAAAAAAGCCGAGTATGCTTGGTTATTACACCGCACAGTGCGTTAAAACTTGGGGTAAAACGGAAATAGGTTTAATCAACTCCGATGTTTTTATCACAGGTTTGCACCAAGGTATAATTTCGCAAGCGGATTTACAAAACGCTATTCCTTACGATGATAGAGTTATGTTTATAAAAATGCGCGGTGATGATTTCAAAAACGCTTTGGAAGCAACTTTAGATATTAACAATAATTGGCCGCAAACTGCCGGACTTGAAATTAATTATGATATAAAAGAACCGCACGGCAAAAAAATTAAAAGTATCAAAGTTAACGGAACACCTTTAAAAGATTCTCAAGTTTATTCTATCAGCACTACGGACCATATTATGGCAGGCGGTTTCGGTCATGATGAATTTTTAAATATGTTTGAATTTAAAAACACCGATAGAACCTTGCGCGATATTTTGCGCTGGTGCTTATATAAAGAAAAAACCATTAAACCTACCGAACCGAAAGGTTGGAAACCTGCAACAAAATGAACTATATAAAAGAAATTAAAATCGGCAAAGTTTTGTGTAAAACTAATCTTTTTTTAGCGCCTATGGCAGGGATTACCGATAGCCCTTTTAGAATTATGTGTTTAAAAGGTGGTGCCGGCCTTGTTTGTGCGGAAATGGTTAGCGCAAATGCTCTTGCTTTTGATAATAAAAAAAGCCAAAAAATGCTAAGTATTTCTAAAGAAGAACACCCGGTTAGTATGCAGGTTTTCGGTTCGGAAGAAGAAACTATCGCAAATGCCTGTAAACTTGCCCAGGCACAAGGCGCTGATATTATTGATATAAACGCAGGCTGCCCCGTAAAAAAAGTTAATAAAGCAGGTGCCGGCGCTGTTTTAATGAAAGATTTACCCAAACTTGCGCGCATTGTTAACGCCGCAGCAAAAAGTGTTAATATCCCTATAACTTTAAAAACAAGAATAGGTTTAACTTGCGCAAACCTGCTTGCCTGTGATTTAGTTAAACTAGCCCAAGATAACGGAGCCGCCGCAATAACTTTACACGCACGCTATGCTAGCCAAATGCACTCGGGAGAGCCGGATTTAAAAGCACTTGAAAAAGCACGCTCAGTTTGTAAAATACCTTTAATTGCAAACGGCGGTGCAGTTGACGCGCAAACTACAAACGCTCTTTTTGAAACAGGCGCAGATGCCGTTATGATAGGACGCGGAGCTATCGGCAATCCTTTTTTATTTACAGAACTTGCAACCGGTAAAGAAGCCTTAACTTTTAAAGAAAAAATGGCCCTTTTTGAAAACTTAGTAGAACAAAATGTTCTTTATTACGGCGAAAAAACAGGCGTTTCCCGCACAAAAAAAGTGGTCGGTTTTTGGGTAAAAGGTGTAAACCAAGCCGCAATTTTAAGGCAAAAACTCGTTTTGGCAAATACTTTAAAAGAAGTTAAAGAGATATTAAACGCAGTAAAATAGTAAAATAATCTTATGGCAACACCTTTAATGGAGCAATACCAACAAATCAAACAACAAAACCCGGAAGTTATTTTATTTTTCCGCCTGGGTGATTTTTATGAAATGTTTGATGACCAAGCAAAACAAGTTTCCTCTTTACTGGGGCTTGCTTTAACATCCAGAAACGGACAGCCAATGTGCGGGGTGCCTTATCACAGCGCAAATCAATATATAGCAAAACTTTTGAAACTTGGTTTAAAAGTTGCTATTTGCGAACAAACAACAACTATTCCTGACCCTAAAACAAAACTTTGCCCGCGCAAAATAGTGCGCATTATTACCCCAGGAACAATTTTGGAAGAAACTATGCTTGAGGCAAACAACTCAAGTTATCTTGTAAGTGTTTTGTTAAATAAAGATAATTGGGCGCTTGCCTGCCTAGAAGCCTCTACCGGCGATTTTTGGATAACCGAAAAACAGCAAGACCCCGATTTTATTTTACTTGCCCAAGCGCTTGGCAATATTAATCCAAGCGAAATTATTTGCTTAAAACAAGATTATGAAAAAATAAAAACAAAAATAATTTTGCCGGAAAGTTTAAGCGTTTCTTTTATTTCTTTAAATCAAAATTATCAAATCCCGCCTTCTTGGCCAAGTGCTCTTGAACAATATCCCTTGGCTTTGAAAAGCGCTCAACATTGTTTAGATTATGTAGTAAAAACTAATACCAATTTTCAAGAATATTTTATTCCTTATTACAAAGAACTTACTGATTATATGCAGCTTGATAGCACCGCCTTAGAAACTTTGGAACTCACATCAAGCCCGATCGGTGGCAGAAAAAATACCCTTTGGGGTATTTTGGACTGGACCAAAACCCCTATGGGTTCGCGCTTACTCAAAGAATGGATTACAAGACCGCTTTTAAATAAAGAAGAAATTTTAGAAAGACAAAATATTGTTAGTGCCTTTTTACAAAACGGGGAAGCACAAGAAGATTTAAATTTAATTTTGCAGGAAATAAGCGATATTAAACGCATACTTGCGCGTATTGCTTCCGGCACGGCTACACCAAGAGATTTAGCCGGACTTAGAAAATCGCTTTTACTTATAAAATCTATTGAAAATTGGCTTAGTAAACATCAGGAAATTTTGCCCGAACTTTACAATCTTTTTAATCAAAATAAAAATAAACTTGAAGAAATTTCCTTTTTCTTATTTAGAGCCTTAAATGAAGAACAACCTTTAAGACTCTCTGACGGCGGAGTGATAAAACAAGGTTTTAATAAAGAATTAGACGAATTAAACGATTTAAAAAATAACGCTTCAAGTGCTCTTGAAAAAATATGCCAAACGGAAAGAGAAAAAACCAATATTCCCAATTTAAAAGTTGGTTATAATTCCGTATTTGGTTATTATATAGAAATTTCAAAAAGCCATATCGCAAAAGTGCCTTATAATTATATGCGCAAGCAAACTTTAACTAATGCGGAACGTTTTATTACCGAAGAGTTAAAGGAACTTGAAAAAAAGATTTTAAGCGCGCAAGACCGCTCACTCAGAATTGAAATTGCTTTATTTGAAGAAATTAAAAAATATATCTATGATAATCTTAATTTGTTAAAAGATTTTGCTTCGCTGATTGCTCAAAGTGATGCTTTAAGCGCACTTGCAACGGCTGCGCGCAATTATAATTTTATCCGCCCAGAAATTTGCGAAAGCGATAAAGCCCTTTTAATTGAAAAAGGCCGCCACCCGATTGTGGAAAATAATATACCGCCAGGCAGTTTTGTTGCAAATAATTTATTTATAGGCGGCGATGGCCCGCAAATTATTATTATCACAGGCCCGAATATGGGCGGTAAAAGTGTATTCTTAAAACAAACCGCAATTTTAACTATTATGGCACAAATCGGCAGTTTTGTGCCGGCAAGAAAAGCACAAATACCTATAACAGATAAAATTTTAACCCGTATCGGCGCGCAAGATGCCCTTTCAAAAGGACAAAGCACATTTATGGTGGAAATGGAGGAAACAGCCAATATTTTAGCGCAGGCAACGCCTGCAACACTAGTTTTGCTTGATGAAGTAGGCCGGGGCACTTCCACCTATGACGGTATTTCTATTGCTTGGGCTATAACGGAATATCTTTATAAACCGCAAGGCAGCGGGCCAAAAGTTTTATTTGCAACACATTATTTTGAGTTAACAGAACTTGCGCAAAAACACCAAAAAATTGCTAACTTCCATGTAGACGCAAGTGAATATAAAGATGCTTCAGGCCAAACTAAACTTAACTTTTTATTTGAAGTTAAAGCAGGCGCGGCCGATAAATCTTACGGCGTCCATGTTGCGCAACTTGCAGGCTTGCCAAAGAGTTGTATTTTAAGAGCGCAAAAAATTCTTAAAGACCTTGGCGAAAAAAAGCAAACCGGCATTATTAAAAAAGAGGCCGCGCCCGTTGATTTGTTTTCCAGCCCGATTTTAGAAGAACTTAAACTCTTAGACACAAATAAAATTACCCCGCTTGAAGCAATACAAATTTTAACGGAGTGGAAAAAGAGAGTCCAATGAGTATAAAACTTTTAGACGCACAAACCGCAAGCAAAATTGCCGCAGGCGAAGTTATTGAAAGGCCTGCCGGCGTTCTTAAAGAATTGATTGAAAACAGCCTTGACGCCGGAGCCAAAACTATAAATATTGATATATCAAAAGCGGGCAAAAATTTAATAAGAGTTAACGACGACGGCTGCGGTATTAAAAAAGAAGAACTTTCTTTAGCAATTAAACGCCACACAACAAGCAAAATTACAAATTTTGACGACCTTAACAATTTAAACACTTTTGGTTTTAGGGGCGAGGCACTTTATTCCCTTGCGGCTGTAAGCAAATTAAAAATATCTTCCTGCACTAGTGAAGAAGAAGGCGGCGCGATGATAGAAGTTTTCGGCGGAGAAATTACCGCTGAAGCTGCCGCACCTGCTATTAAAGGAACAACTATTGAAGTTAAAGATTTGTTCTTTAACACTCCTGCGCGCCTTAAATTTTTAAAATCAGACAATGTTGAAAGAGCGCACTTGCTTAGAACTATTGAAGAAGCCGCTTTAGCAAATATTACTGTTTCTTTTAATGTTAATACCGACGGAGTTAGCGTTTACCGCTTAAGCGCACAGGAAGATAGCCAGGAGGGTTTAAGAAAGCGTTTAAATAAAATCTTAGGCGAAGAACTTGCCCAAAATTTGCTTTACTGCCAAGATAAAAGTTTTGGTTTTAAGGCTTTTGTTTCGCCTTTAAATAATTTATGCGCAAGCAGGGATAATCAGTTTTTCTTTATCAATAAACGCCCCGTTGCAAGCAAGGTTTTACAGCAGGCTTTATATAAGGCCTATCAACCTTATAGAGCAAAAGAAAAACACCCTTGCGCTATTGTGTTTTTAACGCTTAATCCGGCGGAGTTTGATGTAAATATTCACCCGCAAAAAAAAGATATTAAATTTGCTTTTGAAAATGATATTTTTAATTTTATGTATAATAAAATTACACAATCCCTTTTAAAAGAACAACAAGTAGTTCAAACTTCTTTAGAAGATAATTTTGAAATTACAGCGCACATTTCGGAGCAAAAAGAAGAAAAACAGGAAATTATAACAGAAGCAGACGATAACCCCGAAAAAGAAATACCTTTAGATTTAAGCGAAATTATCAATAGACATCTGGCAGAAAAAAATAAAGACCTTTTTATAAATGATTTTGAAGAAAGAAAAAATTATGAAATAAAACCGCAAAACAAAAATGAAATAAGCCCTTTAAAAAAGGATATTGATAATTTGCCGAAATGGTGGCAAGGACCTTATAATTATCTTGGACAAATACACCAAAGTTTTTTAGTTTTTGAAAACCCACAAGGCCTTGTTTTAGTGGACCAGCACGCCGCCCAAGAAAGAGTTTTGTTTGAAAAATATTTTAAAGAAATTGAACTCGGTAATGTGCCAAGCCAGCCTTTGATGTTTCCAATTTCCGTCCAAATGCCCTCAAGCACGCTTGAGCAAGTTTTAAATTATAAAGATTTCCTTTTGAAAATCGGTTTTGAAATTACAAAGTTTTCCGCCACTTGTTTGATGGTTAACAGCGTGCCCAATATCTTACAATTTAAAGAGGAAGATTTAAAAGATTTTATTGTTGCCCTGCCGCAAGATTTAAAGGCAGATGAAGCAAATTTAAAATATAAACTTGTAGCAATGCGCGCCTGTAAACGCGCCATAAAAGCAGGCGAAAAGTTAAACAAAGAACAAGTTGAAGTTTTAATGGAAAATCTTAAAAAATGTAAAGATGCTTTACATTGCCCGCACGGCAGACCGACGATTTTGACTTGGACCGCAGCAGAAATTGCCAAAAGATTTGAAAGAAGTTAGATTTTAAATTTTTATTTATTTGTTAAAAACTTTATTGATAATACCAGAAGATAACATTGTAGTTATTATTCGGCGTTCCGCTTGCAGCTCCGGTTTCTTCTTTACAAATGCTGTTGCGATAATCATTTAAGTCCGTTGTGCCGCTTACGGTGCAATTTCTTAGACTAGCCCTATTGGTATTTGGATAATAATAATCTATCTTCATATTAATTTTTTGATTATTACACAAAACGGTATAATTATCTATATTACAACGCCCCCAATCATAGGTAATTTCTGTATCTGTATTAGTTTTACCAGGAGGCAAAGTTATATCTAGTTCGCTAAATTTACTGGCATAGTGTCCATTGGCGAGATAATATGCTTCTTGAGCGTCTGCTACACCTTTTACAACAAATTTAAGTGTGGAAAATTGACTTTTTGCAACAGCTTTACGATATTGCGGCACCGCTATGGCAGCTAAGATACCTATAATTAAAACAACGACTAATAACTCTATTAATGTAAATGCACGGGTTTTCATA
Organism: Elusimicrobiaceae bacterium; assembly: GCA_045612285.1. Taxonomy (GTDB): domain Bacteria; phylum Elusimicrobiota; class Elusimicrobia; order Elusimicrobiales; family Elusimicrobiaceae; genus Proelusimicrobium. Next base: position 54,977 of record JAZKYS010000027.1, on the reverse strand, counting down.
CTTTTACCTCTTTTTTAATTAAAATTGATAAAAGTAGTTTATCAAAAAAAAAATAAGCAAGACCTCTCTTAACTCTTCGTCCTACAAATATCGTTTGGCTTTTATTTCATAAAAGCAATTTTGTTTGCTACTCTTTTTACAAAAGTGTTCTATTTTTGGTTTTTTTCAGCGAAATATAAAAGTTTACTGCTAACAACAAAACACCCCTTGTTAAAATTTAACAAGGGGTATTTTATTTGGTAAAAATATTTTTACTTCTTATAATGCTTTATAAGCGCTTTTTCTACCACTTCCGGCACATAATCTTGCAAACGGCCGCCAAGGGAGTAAACTTCCCTTACCATAGAAGAACTTAGATAAGTATATTTGGCGCGCGGCATTAGAAAAATTGTATCCATTTCCTTATTTAAAGCGCGGTTAGTATTAGCTATTTGGAATTCATATTCCAAATCACTTACAGCGCGAAGTCCGCGAACTGCAATATGGGAATCTTTCTTTTTCATATATTCAGCCAAAAGACCGTCAAAAGAATCCACTTCCACATTTGGTATATCTTTAGTAATTTCCTTTAACTGTTTAAGGCGTTCTTTTACGCTGAAAATAGGTTGTTTACTTCTATTTATCAAAACGGCAACGATAACTTTGTCAAATAATTTTGCCGCCCTTTTGATAATATCAAGGTGTCCGTTTGTGGCAGGGTCAAAAGTGCCGGGGTAAACTGCTATGTTTTTCTTCATACTTTAATTATATATAATATTTTTATGAACAAAAATCCTTTTCCAAAAGAAGTTTACACAAAAAGAACACACCCGACCACAAGTGATGTGCGCGGGGAATATTTTAGAGACCAGACAAAAATTGTCCACTCTCAACCCTTTAGAAGACTCAAAAGTAAAACACAAGTTTTTGCCGACCCTGATAATGACCATATCTGCACTAGAATAGAACATGTTTTACATGTGGCAACGATTGCTGTTTCTATTTGTAAAGCCTTAAATGCAAACGGAAATTGGCAACTTGATGAAGAACTTGCCTACGCAATAGGGCTGGCCCATGATTTAGGCCACGCGCCTTTCGGCCATGAAGGCGAAAGCGCTATCAGCCAGAAAATTAACCCCGATGTTTTTATGCACGAAATTAACGGATACCGCGTTGTAGAGCATATAACAAATTACGGAAAAGGACTCAATTTAACTTACGCGGTTAAAGACGGCATTATTTGCCATTGTGGAGAAGATTTTAAAAATAATGCTTTAAAACCAAGCGCAATTTTAAATGATCTTGAAAATATTAAAGACCGCAGACATTTACCCACAACTTATGAAGGCTGTATCGTGCGCCTTTCAGATAAAATTGCTTATTTCGGCAGAGATATTGAAGATGCCGTTAGGGAAAAACTGATAACACCCGAAGATGTGCCTTTGATTATCAGAAAAGAACTGGGCCAAAATAACGGAGAATTTATTAACACTTTAATTAATGACTTGACCGAAAATTCCAAAGATAAAGATTATATCGGTTTTTCACAAGAGAAATTTGAAATTATGGGCGAATTAAAAAAGTTTAATTACGAACATATTTATAAACACAGAACAATTATCGCAGGCAGAGAAAAATTACAAAAAGCCCTTCAAGAATTATTTGATTATTATAAAGCACTTTTTGAAAAATACGGTTGGACTTTGCTTGACGGCATTGAACATAAACAAACAGCAAAAGTATTTACGCATTACTTACAAGCGATGAAAGATGTTTATATAAGAGAAAATGCCAGCGCAAACCAAATTGTAAGTGATTATATTGCCGGTATGACGGATAATTATGCGCTTGAAGCAATTAAAGGTGCTTTAAATTATTCCGTTAAACTTTAAAAAATTTCTTTAAAAAAGGATAATACAAATCGTATTTAAGAGGATATTTCATTTCCCCTTTACAGGATTTTTCCGTCCAAATAACAGGCGTGTTTTCTATTAAAGCAAGAGGTGTTTTTTGTGCGGCCTCGCCCATTAAAAAGCCGGCAGCAGTAGCAAGAGAATCGGCCGCGTTTACAAGAGTTGTTTTTAATTTTCTGCCGTAAATATCTTTTTTACCGATATTATTTTGAACGCCTTTAAAACCGCTATAAGCAACGGCTGCGTTTATTACGCCTGAGCGAAGCGGCAAAATCATACTATCAGTTATAATAAGACCAAGATTTTTAACTTTATATTTCTTTTTTAATTCTTTTCTCAAATCATCGGCGCAGGCATATAAATCTTTAGGTAAAAGCAAAAGTTTGTCTTTGACATTACTTTCATCTATACCGGCATTTGTCATAACCATATTATCTTTTATTGTGAAATAACAAAGCGCAGTTTTAAGATAATGCGTGCTTTCTTGTTTGATAAGTTTTTCTTTATCTTTTAACGGGGCAAGCGTGCCGCGCCAAAGCGCAATCAGTTTGCTTGATACGACGATAATACTTTTATTTGGCACAGTTTTTAAATGCTGATAAATAAAAGAAGGCAAATCTTCTTTTTCTTTATAAATTCGTGTTTTAAAAATTGTTATTTTCATTAAAAAGGCTCCACAAAATGACGGAAAACTTGATTTGCCAAATATTTGCCTTGCTCGGTTAAAGCAAGTTTCCCTTGTTTTGAAAAAATCAGTTTTTCTTTCTTTAAACTATCAAAATCTTTCTTAAATAATTGAAGCATTTTTTTTGTCGGTTTAAAACCATCAAGCATACGCAGGGCTAAAATAATCTTTTCCCCCTCTTTTGCTTTGCCTTTTAACTTTTCGGAAAATGCGGTTTTATTTTTTTGCGTAAGATATTTTTTTAAGTCGGCAGTATTAGTGGAGCGCACGCCTTTTAAATAAGAAGAAGCCGCAAGGCCAAGCCCAAGATAACTGCCGTTTTTCCAATAATTTATATTGTGTAAACTCCTTTTGCCTTTTTGCGCGAAATTAGAAATTTCATATTGCGCGTATCCTTCTTTCTCAAGCAAATTTGCGGCGGTTTTAAGCATTTTTAAACATAAATCATCATCGGTAGAAAAACCTTTTTGATAAAGCACGCAACCAGGCTCAATTTCAAGTGCGTATAAAGAAATATGTTTTGGTTTTAAGGAAATTACTTTTTTAACACCGTCAGTAAAATCTGTTAAAGTTTGAGTTGGTAAATTGGCAATTAAATCAATATTTATATTATCAAAATATTTTTTGGCAAGCGTGTAAACTTTTAAAAAGTGTTCAAAGGTATGGGCGCGACCTATAATTTTTAAATATTTATTATGCGGGCTTTGTAGGCCAAGGCTAAGACGGGTTAGTCCATATTTTTTAAAAAGTTTTATTTTGGCCGCTGTAAGACTTTCAACATTTGCTTCAATAGTGCTTTCTTTAAAATTTTTGATAGGACCAAAGTTTTTTTCTATCGCCTCAAAAAGCTGGGTTAAAAGTTTAGGGCTTAAAAAACTTGGCGTGCCGCCACCGATATATAAAGTTTCCGGCTTTATTAGATTTTTTTTATTTTTTATTTCCGCGCAGAGTTCTTTAATATATTGTTTTTGTAGAAAAAGCGGTGTTTTAAAGGAAACGAAATTGCAATAAAAACATTTTGAAACGCAAAAGGGAATATGAATATAAAGGCCGTTCATTATTTACCTGCTGTATATTCTAGGTAGGCCCGCATAAAGGGGTCAAGGTCGCCATCCATAACACCTTGGATATTGGAAGTTTCATAACCGGTTCTTAAATCTTTTACCATTTGATAAGGCATAAAAACATAAGAGCGGATTTGATGGCCCCAAGCAATATCGCCTTTTTGACCGTAGTGGCGTTCCATTTCGCTGCGCTTTTTATCAAGTTCCATTTCATAGAGTTTTGCTTTAAGCATTTTTAAAGCGCGGGTTTTATTTTGGAGCTGGCTTCTTTCCACTTGGCAAGCAACAACTATACCTGTGGGCTTGTGTAAAATGCGCACGGCAGTTTCAACCTTATTAACATTTTGCCCGCCAGCACCGCCGGAGCGGCAAGTAGTAATTTCTAAATCTTTATCTAAAAGTTCTATATTGATATCATCTTCAATATCGGGCAAAACATCAAGGGAAGCAAAAGAAGTATGGCGGCGGCTGTTAGCATCAAAAGGCGAAATTCTGACAAGGCGGTGAACGCCGTTTTCACTCTTTAAAAAGCCATAAGCAAAAGGACCTTCCACAAAGAAAGTTATATTTTTTATACCGGCTTCTTCGCCGGGCAAAACATCGGTTATATGTATTTTATAGCCGTGTGCTTCAGCCCAGCGGGTATACATCCTAAGCAACATATCGGCCCAATCGCAAGATTCCGTGCCGCCTGCGCCAGCGTGAATACTGACAATAGCATTTAATTTATCGTTAGGATGACAAAGTTTTGTTTTAAATTCCAAGGCCTTTAATTTTGTGCCGAAAGATTCTAAATTTGAAGCAATATTTTCAAGTTCTTTTTCGTCCTGTATATCTAAGGCAAGTTCAAAAAGAGTTTTATTATCTTCAAGTTCTTTTTTTAATTCCTGGTAAGAAGAAATTGTCGTTTTTAAAGTATCTATTTGTTTGGAAACTTCTTTTGCTTTCTGGGCATCGTTCCAAAAATCAGGCGCGGAAGAGACTTCTTCCTGTTTTTTTAGTTCCTCTTGCTTACGCGCAATATTTTGAACTTTATAAATTGTTTCTAAACGGGAAGTAAAATCATCAAGTTGGTTTTGTATATCTTTATTTTCAATCATTTTCTCGCGAGCTACCTAAACAACTATAAGAAAAAATTAAAGTTAAGAATAAACATAAAAAGCCAAAAATATCGCCGTAGCGGGTGTAAAAAGTTTTATTTTGGTTTAAAGGTAAAACAAGATCTACAAATTCAATATCCTGCTCGTTTAACTTACTATGATATTTAATTGCGCCGAAATTATTTATATAGGCGGAAATACCGCTGGTAGCGCTACGCAAAATAGGGCGGTTATTTTCCACCGCTCTAAAAACATTTATGCGTAAATGCTGATAAGGAGCCGCCGTATTTAAAAACCAGCCGTCATTAGAAAGACTGACAAAAAACTCTGCGCCGTTAAGAGCTTGTAAACGCCATAGGATAGGGAAAATACTTTCAAAACATATTTCTGCCCCAAAAGAAGTTTCCTTTTCCCCTTTTAATACTAATATTTTTGCCGGGCCGCTGCCTTTTATATAAGAACCCGTTAAAGAAGATATATTATTTTCTTCATAAATATCTTTTAAGTATTTATTAAAAGGTAAATATTCGCCAAAAGGGACAAGTTTGCGTTTGTAATGCTTATCAATTAAATTGCCTTGCTGGTATAAACCCGCAGCAACATATTCTTTTATATCTTCTTGGTTTTCTTTAACTTCTTTTTTATTTTCTTCCTTTGTAAAAGAAGAACCTCCGGCAAGGTGATAAGTTTTTACATCGGAAGAAATTTGCGTCATAAAATCTTTTAAAGAACCTTCTTCCAAATAATCGGGCAAAGTGCTTTCCGGCCAAATAACGAGGTCTAAACCGGGATAGTTTTTTAAAGCAGAGGCAATACTGTTAAGTTCCTGTTCCACTTGTGCTACTTGCCCTTCTACCATATCCTTATGGGTATTGGGCTGAATAAGGGCCACTTTTATAGTTTTATTTTCCGCTTCGGGAGCAAGAGCTAATCGTTCTTTACCATAACTAAAGAATACAAAACCTATTGCTACAATAAAAAGTAAACTTATAAATCTATTTTTCAATTTTATATTTTTACCTAAAACAACAGAAAAACTAAAAGAACAAAAAACTATAAAGAAACTAAGGCCATAAACACCTAAAATAGAACTGATTTGAATAAGTTCTAAATTGGCATATTGGGTATAACCCAAAACAGCCCAAGGAAAGCCCATCCATTTATAGGAAACAAGTTGGAATAAAACTTCCAAAGCAACCCAAGCACAAGCACTGGCAAAAGGATATAAAAGAATTTTATGTTTATATTGCCAAGCAAAGAAGGAAAACAGCATATAAGGTATTGCCAAAATTAAGGATAAAGCAAGCAAAGCACCAAAGGCCATTGTAGTATTAAAAGTGCCGCCAAAAACAGTATCATAAATCCAACTGAAAATAAAAAGATTAGATAAGAAACCTGTAAATAAACCATAAAGAAAACTGCCTTTTGCCGTTTCTATATTTTTAATAGCTAAACCTATTAAGAATAAAGCAACAAAAGCATAGTAAGGTTTTGGCGTAGTATCAAAACTTAAACCCAAACACCAAGCGGCAAGAACAGAAGAACCTAAAAATAAAATTATTGTAGTAAAACCGCAAAAACGAGATTTAAAAGCACTACTGCCGCCAAAAAGGGGTAGTAAGGCCCTTTTGGCGCGAACTTTCTGCCCTGATAGTGCCATCGGTTTTATAGAATAAGTAGCCGTAATAGGTTTTAATTCCTTATCTCTATCATCATAAAGATTAAGAGATTGTGGTTCTTTTTCAGTATCCTCTTTTTTAATTTTTAAGGCTTTTTCTGTTTTTGCTTTTTGGCGTTTAGCCTTAAAATCAGCAAGCTTTTCCTGCGCTTTTTCTTTTGCCGCAGAAAACGCTTTAAGGGAAAGTTCTTTGCCTTTACCGGCTAATTCTTGTATCTTATTTTTTAACTCTTCTTTGTTCATTTTCCACAACACTTTTTATATTTTTTGCCGCTTCCGCAAGGGCATAAATCATTGCGGCCGATTTTATGAATTTCTTGGCCTTGGTTATCGGCATTTTGTTCCTGCTTGACCTGCTGAACAGGCCTTCTTTGAGGAGGCAGTTGTAAACGGAAAATATATTCCACAAAAAGATCTCTTATCTTATCCATCATTGCTTCATAGAGATAAAAAGATTCTTTTTGATATTCAATCAAAGGATCCTTTTGACCATAAGCACGCAAGTTAATACTCTTTTGTATTTGGTCAAGTTCATAAAGATGCTGCTTCCAAGCCTGGTCTAAAAGTTGTAAAAGGAGCATTCTTTCAATTTCGGCAAAATCTATGCCTTGTTCTTTGAAGTAGTTTGCTCTTTGTTTACAGGCTTCAATTGCTTTATCTGTTAAATCTTGTAAAATAACTTCGGATTTTTTACCCTTAATATTATCACTGTCTAAATTGACATCAATAGTGAAAATTCTTTTAAAGAGCGTGTTTATAGAGTTAAAATCAGATCTGGCGGGGTGCTTTTCATTATAAAATTTATAGAATAAAGCAGAAGCCATTTCCGCTATCATTTCGTGGGTTCTTTCGCTAAAGTTAACACCATCTAAAATAGCATTTCTAAGATTATAAACTGCCGTTCTTTGTTGGTTCATAACTTTATCATAGTCAAGCAAATGTTTGCGGATATCAAAGTTATGGCCTTCCACTCTTCTTTGGGCACGCGCTATTTGGGAAGATAAAAGGGAAGATTCCAAAGCCTCGCCTTTCTTCATACCTAAATGGCCCATAATAGTTGAAATCTTTTCACTACCGAAAAGGCGCATTAACTCATCGTTCAAAGCAACATAGAAACGGCTTGAGCCTTTATCGCCTTGCCTTGCGCAGCGTCCGCGGAGTTGATTATCAATACGGCGGCTTTCGTGGCGTTCCGTGCCGATAACGGTTAACCCGCCGTTTGCTTCAATAAATTCCTGTTCTTCTTTATTAACAGGATTTCCGCCTAAGACAATATCCGTTCCGCGACCTGCCATATTTGTGGCAATGGTAACAGCCCCCTTTCTGCCGGCTTGGCTGATAATTTGGGCTTCCATTTCGTGATATTTAGCATTTAAAACTTTGTGCGGTATGGCTTTGCGTCTTAACATTTCGGAAAGATGCTCTGATTTTTCAATAGAACGGGTGCCAACCAAAACGGGTAAACCCTTTCTCCAAAGTTTTTCAATTTCTTCCACAACAGCATCAAATTTTTCATCTTCAGTGCGGAAGACAACATCCGGATAGTCAATTCTTTGGCAAGGTTTGTTGGAAGGAATTTCAACAACATCAAGTTTATAAATTGTCCAAAATTCATTTGCTTCCGTCATTGCAGTTCCGGTCATGCCGGAAAGTTTATTGTAAAGTTTAAAGAAATTTTGGAAAGTAATTGTAGCAAGGGTTTGGTTTTCTTCTTTAATTGCAATATGTTCTTTAGCTTCTATGGCTTGGTGGAGCCCGTCGGACCAGCGGCGGCCCGGCATAAGACGGCCGGTAAATTCATCAACGATAATAACTTCCCCGTCTTTAACAATATAGTGATCTTCCCTTTTGTATAAGTGATGCGCGCGTAAAGCCTGATTGATATGATGGACCCACTCTGATTCAACATCATTATATAAGTTGGGAATACCAAGCATCTTTTCTGCTGCCGCCACACCTTGGTCTGTTAAGGTAACGGTTTGGTTTTTTTCGTCAATTAAAGCATCATAACCTTTGGCAAGGTCTTCGCCTGCGTATTTGGCGTTAACTTCATCCCTTTCGGTAATTTTGCGCACTTTAAATTGCGGAACCAAACGGTTAACAATATAATATTTATCTGTTTTATCATCCGTCGGACCGGAAATAATTAAAGGGGTTCTTGCTTCATCAATTAAAATGGAGTCCACTTCGTCAACGATACAGTAATTTAAAGGGCGTTGGACTCTATCTTCTGCGCGGACAACCATATTATCTCTTAAGTAATCAAAACCAAGTTCATTGTTGGTAACATAGGTAATATCTTTTTTATACATTTCCTGCCTTTGGGCATTATCCATATCATGGCTGATAAAACCGACCGTAAGGCCCAAAAATTCGTGAACAGGACCCATCCACTCTCTATCGCGTTTGGCAAGATAATCGTTAACGGTAACAACATGGACGCCTTTGCCCGTTAAAGCATTTAAGTAAGAAGGTAAAGTAGCGACTAAAGTTTTACCTTCGCCGGTGCGCATTTCGGCAATTTTGCCTTGGTGTAAAACCATACCGCCGAGCATTTGAACATCATAATGACGAAGACCAAGCACTCTTTTAGCGGCTTCTCTAACAACGGCAAAAGCTTCCGGCAAAACATCATCAAGAGTTTCGCCTTTAGCAAGCCTATCTTTAAATTCCTGTGTTTTATTTCTTAACTGTTCATCTGTTAAGGGGGTTATTGTTTTTTCTAAATCATTTATTTTTTGGACAATAGGGTAAAGTTTTTTTAATTGTCTTTCGCTTTTTGTTCCGATAACTTTTTCTATTAAACTTGTCATTATAAAACCTCTTTATTTTACTGCACTAAAAGTGCTGGGATTAAACGGAGATAAAGCCCTTAAACGGCTGACGATTTTAGGCATGACCTCCAAAACTTTTTGGACTTCTTCAAGCGTATTATAACGGCTTAAAGAAAATCTTATTGAGCCGTGCGCAAATTGAAAAGGAACCTTCATTGCTCTTAAAACATGGGATGGTTCAAGAGAGCCTGAAGTGCAAGCAGAGCCTGATGAAGCGCAAATACCATATTCATCAAGCATCATCAAAATTGATTCGCCTTCAATATAGCCAAAACTTATATTAGTGGTATTGGGAACGCGGTTTTCTCTGTCGCCGTTGACTTTAGTGTTTTCAATAGCGCTTGTAAGACCGGCTTCTAAAGTATCTCTAAGAGCGGCAATTTTTTCCGTTTCTTTTAAATGTTCCTTTGCCAAAAGTGCTGCTTTGCCAAAACCAACAATACCCGGCACATTTTCCGTGCCGGCGCGGCGTAATTTTTCCTGATGGCCGCCAATTATAAAAGGCATAAATCTTGTGCCGGTTTTAATATATAAACCGCCAACACCTTTAGGCCCGTTTATTTTGTGGGAAGAAAAAGACATTAAGTCAATATCCGTTTCTTTGACATCAGTTGCTATTTTGCCAAGCGCTTGGACACCGTCTGTATGGAAAAGAGCACCGTGCGCGTGTGCAATTTGGGCAATTTCTTTTACAGGGAAAATTGTGCCTGTTTCGCTATTTGCCCACATAACGGAAACTAGAGCCGTATTATCATCAATAAGTTTTTTAAAACTTTCCATATCAAAACGGCCGTTTGTATCTACACCGATGAAATCTACTCTATATCCTTGTGAGGCAAGTTTTTTGAAAACTTCCAAAACGGCAGGGTGTTCCACCGCGGAAGTGATGATATGTTTTTTACTTGGATAACTGTTAACGGAAGAATAAATTGCCGTGCTATCAGATTCCGTGCCGCCGGAAGTAAAAATAACTTCTTGCGGTTCGGCGTTGATTAAAGAAGCAACCTGCGCTCTTGCTTTTTCAATCGCTCTTTTATTAGAACCGCCAAAAGTGTGCATACTTGAAGCATTGCCGTATTTTTCGCAAAAATAAGGGAGCATTTCTTCAAGAACTTCAGGAGCGGTGCGGGTTGTGGCATTATTATCAAAATAAATTACATCACTCATGCTTGGCGAACCTCTAAAGAAGAATCAAGTTTTTCTTTTAAAACTTTTTCCACAAAAGATTTAATTGTGTTTTTGGCATTAGCGCAACCGCCACACATACCAAGCATACGAACAGAAATTATATTGCCTTGAATATCAATAAGTTCAATACTGCCGCCGTCTAAATTAAGGCGCGGTTTAACTTCTTCATTTAAAACTTTTTCAACTTCTTTTATTTTTTCAACGATAGTTAAATCTTTAAATTGCTTTTTGGCGGGGAGCGGGTTTTCGCACGCTAAAACTTTATTTAAAATTTGCTGGATTTCCGCCTTACACTTGCCGCAAGCACCGCCTGCTTTAGTAAAGTGAGTAATATCTTCTACGGTGGTTAATTTGTTTGTGTGAATTGCTTTGATTATAGTTTCTTCGCTAACATTAAAGCATTTACAAACGATTTTAGAAGAACTTTCCTGCTCGTAAACAACAGGTTTGCCGCCTTGTTTATAACTTTGAATAGCGGCTTCAAGCGCTTCCATTCCCATAACAGAACAATGCATTTTTTCTTCGGGAAGGGAGCCAAGTTCGTTGGCAATATCCTGATTGGTGATTTTAGCGGCTTCTTCTAAGGTTTTGCCGATAATCATTTCCGTCAAAACAGAAGAAGAGGCTATTGCGCTTGCGCAACCAAAAGTTAAAAATTTGGCATCTTTAATAACTTGTGTTTCTTTATCAATTTTTAAAGTCAATTTTAAGGCGTCGCCACAGACTAAACTGCCGACTTGGCCCGTTGCATCTGCATCTTTAATTTCACCTGCGTTTTTTGGATTTTTAAAGTGTTCCATCACTTTATCTGTATATTCCCACATATTCTAAAACTCCCTATATGTATATTATATATTATTTATATGCTGTGTGAAAGGAAGTGAAGAGCAAAAATATCCCCCGGAATATTGGGGGATATTTTTGTAAACTCACTTTTTAAATAATTAAAGTAATTTTGTGAAATTATAAAAGAAACATTTTTTATGACATTAGCGCGGATATTTACAATAAAAAACCCCGGAACTAAAAAGTTCTAGGGCTTTAATATGGGGTCGCACAACAAAAAATCATCAAACTAAAAAACCCTTACCTAAAAAAGAAGAAAATTGTTTTATAAAATTTTGGCAAGATCACTTTTTTAACGGAAAAGATTTCAACACTCCAGGAAATAAAAACTTGAAAGAACTTTGTGAAGAACTCTATTGTATTGCCAATTTAATCAAATTTTATAAAAATATCAACCCTTCTTGATTAATCTTATTTCACTAAATATTTTAGCAAATTTTCTAGTTGCTGCCACCATAAAGCAGAGGTAAAAACATTATCAAAAGCACTGGTAGGCAAAAAGCGTTTCATTTCAAATAAGAAAGCTGCTTGACCTTCTTTTATTTCTTCTAAACGAGTCTCATATTTGGCAGAAAAATCTTCAAAAGTTATGTTTCTATCAGCAAGTTTTTTAAGTAAAAGGTCCTTATCTAAGTTAATATTTTGGCGTGAAAGCCAAAAAATATCCCAAAGGTCTCTGTTTTTAACTCTGTTCGGGCGATTAGCAAGAGCAATAACTTTATCTACTAAAATTTCTTCAAGACTTTCGGCCTGCAAAATAAGTCCGTTAATATTCTCCGTTAAGCCATAATAATTTTTTAACATCATTACCTGCTTTTTATAACTTGGCAAAAGAACAATATCCAAATTTATTCTTTGGGCTGGTAAATTCTTTTGTTCAGGACGGGTAAGAATTTTAATTTTCCAAGTATTAGTATTTCCACTTTCCTCTTTTGGTTCACTTATTTCTGTCTTAAAACCATATTTTTTAAGCAAGTTCTTTTTAAGCAAATCTGGCAATGGGGAAAGTTCTTCTTTATTAAAATTAAAATCACTTGAAAAATCTAAATCTTCGCTTAATCTTTGCGAGCCATAACAACTGCGTAAGCAAGTTCCCCCGATAAAAGTTAATTTTTGCAAAAGTCCGATATTATTTAATTCTCTTAAAATATCATAATGCAAAATTTCTTTTTCTATTACAGGACGCAAGGCGGTATATTGTTTATTGTTTTGCAAAACGCTGTCTATTGTTTTATCAAATAAATTCATTTAGTATCTCCCTGTTAATTAAGTCAAGCGGCCTTTTGGTATCAAGCATATCTTGATAGGCTTGGCGAGGACTTGCCTTCCAAATCTGATATTTTTCATCATAAGTAAGTTCTTTAGTTATGCTGTTAATATCCTTTTTTGTATGTATAAAGTCTATAAGCCCAAAAGAACCGCAATTTATCTTCCCCCGTCTGCCATTAGTCATTAAAGTTAAGGTGTTTATGGGTATTTGGGAGACTATACCTACTTCGCTTAAAATACTTTCTAAACTAAGATAACAAAAATTATCCTTACGCAAAAGAGTGGCAAGTCTGTAAAGTTCATAGCCCTTTTGATAGTTGGCCTTTGGATAAAGATAATAACCCTTACACATTCTTGTTAAAATACCCTTGCGGACAGCTCGGCTGATTAGCATAAGCAAAGCATTTTGGCTTAAATTAGGGAATAAAACCTTAAAACTATCAGTAGAAAAGATATAATTATCCTTATTTGCCAGTCTTTCTAAATGATTTTGCAATAAATCTATATTTTGCATACCTCTTGTCCTTTGTTTACTCTTTACGCTTGGTATACATAATATAACACTTTTTGTTATAATTTGTCAACTCTATTTATAGATAGAAATTCTAAATATCTTTCCAATATACAAGTTGAAGTTTTGTATTAAACTTAAATTTGTTTTTCGATTTTATTTATTGTGATTATTTTATATAATTTAGAATATGAAAAAATGGGTAAGTGAATTTAAAGAACATTTCATGAATATATTGGGAAAATCTAGTAAACCCTGTGCTATAATAGCACTCGTTATATTATCAGTGTGTTGTTTCGCAGTATTTTGTGGTATTATCAAACCGCATATAACTAATATATATAAATACACTTATGTTTTAGCGGTAGAAAAACCTAGTGAAATCACTAAACAAGAAGAAACAAACATAAACTATTTATTATCCCGAAATAGAATTATACCAGTATCTACCGTTTATAATAACACTTTAGAGTATTATGACTCTTTAATTGCTATTCTTGTAGCATTATTGGGTGTTTTCGCGATAGCTTCATGGATATCTATGCGAGCTAAAATTAAAGATGATATACAAAAAGAAGTTGCCTCTTTTTTCTCTACAGAACAAACCAAATCTTGGATAGATGAATTAATAAGAGCAATGATAGATGAGAAAAGAGATCTTATAATTTCCAATATAGAAGATTTCAAATATTCCATTATTCAACAAGTAACAGAACAAATAGAGTCAAATAAAAAAGATGAAATAGGTGGTCCAAAAAAGAGGTAATTATGGCTACAGATTTATCAAATTTAGATAAATTTTTGAAAGGAGACACATCTTCCCCAGAACCTAAACAAAAAGAGGCAGTTGTTTTATGCAATATTCAGGAAATATTAAACGAAGCCCAAAAAAAGCAAATTCAAACAGAACCTCTAGACATTAGAAAAGTTGCCTCCGAAATTTTTGGGATAGAAATTCTAGAACAAGATTTAGGAAGAGAAGTCTCTGGATTTTTAGAAAGAATTGGAACAAAGTGGAAAATATATCTTAATAAATACGAAAATGAATCTAGGAAAAGATTCACTATCGCTCATGAATTAGGACATTTTATTTTTCATAGACCACAATATGCTAATAGAGACATCTCTCTTTATGATCAAATCTTTTTTAGAGATGAGAACACATTACTACCTAGAGAAAAAGAAGCTAATATATTTGCTAGTAATTTATTAATGCCCGAAGATCTTTTTAAAAGATATGTCGCTTCTGGGAATAACACTATATCAAAATTAGCAGATAAGTTCCAATTATCCACTTCTGCTGTTAAATATAGAGCATATAAACTTGGGATGATATCGGAGTATAAATAAATGAAATATTACTATTTCCCTATACTAAAAACAAGAAAATCAGAAGTGGTAGCATATGAAAATTTAGATGATTCTATCAAAAATATTATATTGCCAATCATAGAATTAACTGGGGCTCTAAGTTATACTTATCCAAAAAATTACAAAATAGAATCTTTGCGAGGCACAAAACGACCAGGCGATATCTCTAAAAAACGGCAAAAAATATTAGATTTGATGGAAGGAAGGAAGTTTATATTAGATATCACAGATGATGATACTCTCAAGCATGATGGTTTAAGCGAAACATCTGGAGGTTTATTGGATCATAGTGATGGTTATAATGCTTGGATAACATTTTTAAGTCAAGAAGAAGAATTTAAAAAGAGCGTTATTCCAACTATACAGTTCAATACAAATTATGTTGAAGATGTTATGCTTCAAATAGAAAAGTTAAATAAGGCTTTTGAATATCTTGCGATAAAGCTTCCTGCATTTATACCTGAAACAGGTGTTTTTAATAATAAGATTATCTTTAATACAAAAATACAACAAATATTAGATCTCATATGTCAAAAAATAACTAATAAAAAATTAATTTTAATTTTAGACTTCGGATATATAGAGGAAATAGGAGTTTATGAAAATATGATTAGAGAAGGATTAACATACTTACAAGATATTTCTAAATTAAAAGCAATGATACCTGTTTGTTCTTCTTTCCCGAATTATGTTGTTGATGTAAATAAACCTATCAAAATGGAAGAAAATTCTTTATCTAAGCTGGTAATGAATACCTTAGAAAAAATAAACGCAAATAATAGTATTTATCATGGAGATTTTGCAGGCATTCATCCTACTAAATATGAAATGGGCGGAGGCGGATGGATTCCAAGAATTGATTATATAGTTAGAGATGCAAACAATATGCCAATACAATATGATTATGCAAGAGGAACCTCTAAAAATACCAGTGCGGAATATTATGCATTAGCAAGAAAAGTCTCTTCTTCTACGAACTATAAAAAAATAACGGCATTAAATACTTTTGGCGATATGGCAATTGAAAAAAAAGCTGAAAATGGTATAGAAGGCAAAGCTCCTTTTTATTGGATTGCAGTCAGATCAAACTTATTTATGACTATGGAGACTTTATATCTTAAAGAACATGGGGCTTTTTTAACCCTGTAATAGTCTTCAAATCTTCTAAACTAGTATATCCCCCCCTGTCACTTAAAAACATCTTATACGATTTATAATACCTAGTTTTTAAAGATAAAACAATTTGCTCTGTAATAGCATACAAAGGAACTTTCTTTAAAATGAAGTTTGTTAAGCTATGTAAATCTTTTTCTGCTCTATTTCCTGCTAAAGCTATTAAGTCTTTTTTCCACAATAAAGATATTAACGATTGTTTATCTAATCGGAATTTATTTACTGCTTTTCTTTTTAAGATTAATTTTTTTCCTTGTATAATAATAATTCCAATATCTTTAGGAATGTCCTTTAATACTTTCTTAAATTTTTCATCTATTACTATATAAACTTTATTAAAGACCTTCGCAT
Source organism: Elusimicrobiaceae bacterium (assembly GCA_045612285.1). GTDB lineage: Bacteria > Elusimicrobiota > Elusimicrobia > Elusimicrobiales > Elusimicrobiaceae > Proelusimicrobium. The sequence continues at coordinate 39,015 of JAZKYS010000027.1, read as the reverse complement.
AATCATTTACCTGCTCTTTTAAATGCAAAGTAGTATCTTGTTTGCTTTTTATTTCAAACCCTATAATTGTATTCCCTTTTACTACTACCAGATCGGCTAACCTAATTCCTTTTAAGAAAGGTAATTCGCTGATTATTAAATCATAAGGTTGCTCTTGAAGTAATTTGTCAATCAGTTCTGCTTTAATGCATTGAGCAGGATTTTTTATTTGGAGATTGCCATTAACCATATAAAAATTTTATCAAATTATATATGCTATTGTTTATTTATATCTCCCAAATAATCTTCATTTTAAGATTATTTCTTAAGATTGTTATATACAACTCGCTCTATCTGCAAAATATGTTTTTTGATATAATAAAATTATTGAATAGTCATTTGATAGACTTAAAGGAGATTTGTTGTTTTTGTAAGCCTTAAATGTGGCTTGATTACAATTAGACCTGTTTTTGGCGGGCATTAAGCCCACTCTTTTGTGAGAGCAAAAGGAACTCAAAACCAAAAATAGTCGCTATTTCTAGCAATAATGGACTAATTACCCAGTATTGCTAGCAAGTAATCCTGTGCTGATTTAAAATCAAACAGGTAGGCGGCTGTTTATTTGAGAGTTTTGAGTTCCTCAAATAGCAGCCGTCTTTTTTATTGTAAAGAAGAGGAGGAATAAAAAATGGATGAAACTACTATATTCATAGGTTATATACTTGGCATAGGATTAAATCTTATGATTGCAAATGCTAAAAAAAGAAGTATGGGTTTAGTTTTTTTAGCATCTTTATTATTAACACCCGTAATTTCCTATTTGTATTTATTAGCTGTTCCTGTAAAAGAGATTGAAGAAAATCAAAAGAATGCGGAGAAATAAAATGAATAAAATAAAAGGAAAAGGGCTAGAACATTTAATACAAGAAGGTTTTTTAAATTTTATAGGCGAAGATGAAGAAGTGCTAAATTGTCTATCGGAAGATTTAACGCTAGAAGAAATAAATAATAGTATTTCAATAACAGAAAAATTTATAGAGAAACTATATAACTCTATGCGCAAACTGACAGAACTAGAAAATAAACATTTAGAATTAATACAACAATTGGAAAAAGAAAACAAAAAAATACAACAGAATAAAAAAGATATAACCTCTGCCGAAACTGGTGTTGTGGTATGTTCCCTGCTTCTTTGTATAGGACTTGTTATATGCTATATTGCCGTAACAAGTAAGGCAGTAGAATTATCGGTGGTATTTGGAATATGTACTATAATTATTCCTATAATATTTTTATTCTTTAATCATGGAAGAAGAAAAAACCTAGAAGATACAGAAGAATTATTAATAGAAAAAAAGAATAAGACAACACAAGAACAAGAAAATATTTTAAATTCTATAGGTGTAATGTATTTAGAAATGCATATATCTCCAGAGTTTATAAAAACTTATTTAACAGCGCCCCAAATAGTTCAGAAAATTATAGGTAGATTAGGAATTTTGCTAACAAATCTAAAGAAATTTAAAGTTATACAAGAAGATTCTTCTCTTACACCCTCTGCTAAAATGTTAGCAATATCTCAATTATTTATGTTCCTTAATCAGAGTATTACAAATGCCAAAATGCTATCTGAACAACAAGCTATGAAGGAAAATATGGGAGAAAAAATAGATCAATCAAGAGAATTCCTTCAAGAACTGAAGAAACAAAATGAGCTCTTAGAATTGAATACTTACAATAAACTAAGTGAATTGCAAGGACATGATCCTAGTTGGGTTGCTGCTGCAACTTATGCTCAATTGGATCGCATCCATAAAGAGCATAATCAATAAAGAGGAGAGAGTGAATGAAGAAAATATTAATAATGCTAATAGGGTGTATAATTTTAGGAGCTTGCACACACGAAAAAGAAGCTCGAGAATTATATGCAAAAGCTATTGATAAAAAAACAAAATGCGAAGATGCTATCCCTATTTATAAAGAAATAATAGGCAAATACCCTAAAAGTTCTGTTGTTAGTTCAGCTAAAGAAGAATTAGGCTTTTGTGAAAGACAAGTTTTAGAACAAAAAATTGGACATAATACCCTAATTATTCTTAAAGCGGTAAATACCTTTCCTGCACGAAAATTTCCAGCGACACAGAAAGGGACATTACCGTTAGGCAAATCTATATCTTCTTTTGAAAGTACTATGTGTAATACCGCCAAAAATTATACTAAAAAAGCTTATTCTTATGAAGAATGGTTGGCTGCCAGCTTATTTGAAGAATCCTCTTGTAAGTATACTCTTGGAAAGTGGAATATTAGTAGCCAAGATAACATAATATACATTGTTTCTAAAACACGAATTGGAGAAGATTTATTAAACGGAAAAAAGATTGAAAAAAATTATACTTATATTGTAGATATAACAAATAACACCATAGCAGCTAAAGATCACCCCAGTTGCTTTATAATGAGTACAATAGCTAGCGAATTGTTTGGGAAAGAAGCCCAAAATATTGCTGTAGATTATACAAAAGAATGTGTTTTTCCTATTAAATTAGAAGGAGTTTTAAAATGAAAAAATTATTTATTTTTATTATTACTATAGTCGTTTTAACAGGATGTAATTCTATGCAAAAATTGCGTGTTAATTATATGCCTAAATCAAACACTCAATTTTATTATTATGATAAATTAGGGAACGGGCATAATGAAAATGTAAAATATGAACGAACATCAAATACCACTGCTAATATTACAATCCCAGCAAAATATGTAGAAAAGCAAAATGATACTCTTCCAAAACCATTACCTAATGCCTTAAAACTTGTTGATTTAAATACTACTTTTAAACGGATAGGAACTTGCGATGGTTTTATTAGTAAAACAAGCAAATATGATTGTAATTATTGCTGTCAATTAAGTGATAATACTCTTACACTAGGCATACAATCTGATAAAAATGATATTTATTATAAATATTTCTTATTTAATGATCCTTTCAAAGAACTAAATGCTATTGATGCTGGTGTAAATGTAGTTTATAAGGTTTCGCCAGAAGAATTATTTATAAATTGCGACAAAACTTCTTGTATTGTGGCAGATAAAAATAACCAAGCTGTAAACGAAATTATTATTTCCAAAATAATATCAATTGATAAGAAAAAGATTAATAAATTAATTTTGGAAGAGAAAAAAGAGCAAGAAGAAGAGGCGAGAAGAGAAAAACAAAGAAAGATTGAAGAAGCAAAGCGAGAAAAAGAAGAACTTAAACGCATAGAGAAAGAATTAAAAGAAGCACAAAGAAAACAGAAATTAAGAGATAAAGAATGTTCTGCGTTATATAGGACTCTATACAGAGCTCAACAAGGATATTATATTGATCCTATTATTGGTTTAGAAACAGCAAAAAGATTTGATGAATTAGGATGTGTTTTTTGGCTAAATGAAAAAATGAACGGATATTAATCTTATGCGTTATTTATTAATATCAATAATATTTCTCTTGGGTTTGGCTGTAGTATGCCAAGCCCAAGATAATGATTTGAGCCAAAACTTTAATAAAGTAGAACTTGCTTCGGTATATGATGGGGATACTTTCCGTGTATATTTAGCATGCAAATATAAGGTTTTTTGTAAAACTATTCCTATCCGTGTGAGAGGTGTAGATTGTCCCGAAATTAAAGGCGGAAATGCTCAAACTAAAGCCTTTGCCAAACAAGCGAAAACATTTACTAAAAACTTTCTTAAAAACGGTAAAATTTTATTGCGTAATTGTGATCGTGATAAATATTTTCGCTTGCTTTGTGATGTAAAAGTTAACGGGCAAGATTTAGGGGAAGAACTAATAAAAGAAGGGCATGCTACGCCTTATTTTGGCGGAACCAAATATTCTTTTGATACTAAATAAACTTATCTTTTTTAAAAAACCCACCTCTTTTTTTAGTAAAACAAATAAAAATAATGAAAATAATTAAAAATTAGTAAAAAATATTTAAAAATATTTAAAATTTTAAAAATTAGGCTAGTTTTTTATTTTTTCCCTATACAAATATCCTTTAAAAATACTTGACTTTTTATAGATTATATAATATAAAATGCCTAAAAATTAAAAAATCCTTTAAAATTTTAAAAAGTTTGTTAGTATAATATGATATGTAAGCAATGAATTTTTCAATAATTTGGGCAGAAAAAGCTTAAAAAGCAGTAAAAATCACTATCCTGCTTTCCCTTTAGACTACCTGCAAGATTGATAAGCCATTGATTATATACCAAAAGATACGCTTTAATATAGTTATATATAAAACAGCAACCAATTAGCCTGTAAGCTGCTTATATGTATCTATAGGAATCGTAATCTTAATTTAAAATAAAAAGGAAGATTATATGAGATGTCAAATACTAATTTTGATTATAGGGCTAAAATTACTCCAAGAGATATTTTGGAAGAAATTTCACAATTTGCTGAAATTATCGTAAATGAGTATTTAAGAAGGAAAAAACTTGGTAGTAGATTAATAGGAGCTAATTAATATGATGAAAGCAATAAAACTAAATTCAAATAAGGCTGTTATTTATTGTAGAGTCTCTACAGAAGAACAAGCAAGGGAAGGCGAAAGTTTAGACAGCCAAGAAAGACGATGTCTTGCCTTTGCAGAGCAAAATGACTACCAAGTTGTTGAGAAATTTATAGAAAGAGGCGAAAGCGGAAGAACTTCTAACCGAACGCAGTTCCAAAGAATGCTTAAATATGTAGTTGATAAGCATATTTCATGTATTATTTGCTTAAAAATAGACAGGTTTATGAGAAATGCTGGCGAATATGCTTATGTTACTGCACATTTATCAAAAAAGGGTATAAAAATTCTATTTGTAGAAGGAACAAACGAAGATGACGCTAACGGGAAATTGTTAAAAGGTATTTCAGCCCAATTTGCAGAGTTTGAAAGCAATGTAAATAGCGAAAGAACAAAAGCAGGTATGAAAGAAGCCCTTTTACATGGTCGCTGGTTATGGAAGGTAAGAGGTTATTCTTTTTTAATAAATCCAGAAAATCAAAAGCAACTATATCCTAATGAGTCAGCAAAACATATAAAAAAGATATTTGAATTGGCAGAAAAAGGTATTTATACACAAATAGAGATATTAAATATACTAAAAAAAGATGGCTTTGTAATGTCAAAACAGGCTTTTAGTGTTTTACTTAGGAATCCGATATATTGCGGACTATTACCAGATACCTATAATCAAAATAACGGAAATTATATCAAAGGTATACACGAGCCTTTAATAAGCGAAGAAATGTTTTTTAAAATCCAAAGAATACTTGACGGAAAGAGACCTAATGTTGTTCCAAGAATTAAAGATAATCCTAACTTTCCTTTAAGGGGGTATGTTTATTGCGATAAATGCGGGCATAAACTAACTGCTTGTTTTGCAAAAGGTAAAAGTATAAAAGTTCCCTATTACCAATGCTATACAAAAGGATGTCCGAGATACCAAAAAAAGATTTTAGAGGGTTCTTTTACCGAATATCTTAAAGATTTAAAGCCTACAAAAGAAGTTTTAGACTTATTTGAAAAAAATGTTGTCACTAAATTTAAAGAACGAACTATAGAAGAAGTTAAACAAGACAGACAAGTGGAAAATATTATTTCAAATTTACAGGAAAGAAAGAGTAAAATAATAAACCTAATGACAACTGATGTTTTAAATCCTCAAGATGGGAAAGATGCTTTAGATAAGCTAAATCAGGAAATAGCAGAGTTTCAGAAAACAAAAACTGCAAAAGAAGAAACAAAACCTAACTTGGAAGAATGTTTATCTTTTGCAAAAGATACTTTAGTAAATCTTGATAAGGCTTGGCTTGAAGGAGACTTACACTTTAAACAACGCTTACAGGGTTTAATAATGCCAGAAGGTTTTAAATTTGATGGAAAATTTATCAAACCCATAAAAAATCCCCATTTTATGAGAGTATTTTCTCAAAAAACGGGGGATAGTCAAATTTGGGGTGGATGACGAGATTTGAACCCGCGACCTCCGCTTCCACAGAGCGGCGCTCTAACCAGCTGAGCTACATCCACCATAAATCTTAGTCTTTATATTTTAACATTTTGTAAGCATAATTATCAAATAATTATTTGATATTTTTTACAACTATATTCTAAAACTGCGGATAATAAAAATATAAAGGACTTTGTTTTTAACGGAAATTATCTTTATAAACGCTCACTTCTTCGGGATTTAATAAATTTGTTAAAGTAATTTCTTTATCAAACATACCAAATTCGTGTCTATATCTAAAATCTCCGGTATTAGTATCATAACCGAATATCATCCATTCATCCCATTTTGTTCCTTCATCGCTAACAAATCTGGGATAAAAGAAAAACATTGTATTTTCAAAGGTTAATACTTTTTGGGTGCCGTTTGTTTTATCAAAACATAATTCAGCCTTTTCATAATATTTGGCATCGGCATAATCAAAATAGTTAAAAGTTTTGCTCATTTCGGCAAGATGCCAAAGTATTTTTTGTAAAGCTTGTTCTTGTATATCCGGGTAAAGGGCTAAAATTTTTTCGCGGTTTTCTTCTACTCTTGTTTTGCAAAGTTGCTTAAATTGGTGTTCTTCTTGTATTCTTTTTACTTCTTTATCTATTTCCTTTTGGATAGCGGATATTTCTGCATTATTTAAAGGCATATCCGGAATAGTAAAAGATACTCCGCCGTCGTTAACTTCCGTTATTATGTTGACAATTCTTTCACCGGCTTGTTCTTGGGTAGGTCTTTCTTGCGCGCAGATTAAAGCAGGCAATAATAAAAGCCCTGCCATAAGCATAATTTTGTTTGTTTTCATAAAAGCTCCTTTTTTGTTTATAAGATTATCGTATATAAAATATAAAGCATACACAAGAGTATTTAGGCCCAAAAGCAAATAGGCCTTTAGGCCCAAAAAATTTTAAACCTTTTTACTTGTTTTTCTATTTTGGTATAATTTAAGTAAATATTATTAACGAGGAGAGTTCTTATGGCTTTTAAAATTGAACAATGTTCTGTTTTACAAAAACATAGACTTAGTTATAAACCTGTTTTACCTAAAGTTTTACAAAAAGGACCGGCTGGTGTTGTTGCCGTATATGGCAAAGCAACAAAAAGCGTGGCTGACCAAGCTGCTGTTAAAAAAATGTTCCCCAATACTTATGGCATGCCGCAAATTTCTTTTAAAGCCGGAACAAATAAAAATATTGCAAAAAAAGCAGTCCGCGTGGCTGTTGTTTTATCAGGCGGTCAAGCACCCGGCGGACATAATGTTATTGCCGGTATTTTAGATGGTCTTAAAAAAGCAAACAGCAAAAATAAACTCTTTGGTTTTCTTGGCGGGCCAAGCGGTATTTTGGAAAATAAATTTATTGAAATTACACCCAAACTTATGGCTGATTACAGAAATACCGGCGGTTTTGATATGATTCAATCCGGCCGCACCAAAATTGAAACAGCCGAGCAACTTGCCACCGCAAAAGAAAATATTTTGAAAAATAAAATTGATGCTTTGGTTATTATCGGCGGTGATGATTCTAACACCAATGCCGGTATTATTGCAGAATATTTTAAACAACAAAAAGTTGATACAAGCGTTATCGGTGTGCCTAAGACCATTGACGGCGATTTGAAAAACGAACATATTGAAACTTCCTTTGGTTTTGATACCGCAACAAAAATCTATGCCGAAATGGTTGGTAATATTTGCCGCGATGTAAACTCCGCAAGAAAATATTGGCACTTTATCCGCTTGATGGGTAGAAGCGCTTCCCACATTGCTTTGGAAGTTGCTTTAAAAACTCACCCCAATATCGTTTTAATCGGCGAAGAAGTTTTAGCAAAGAAAATGACACTTGCCCAAATTGTTGATTCTATTGCAAAGGTGGTTGTTGCAAGAGCAAAAGATAAAAAGAACTTCGGTGTTGTCTTAGTGCCGGAAGGTTTAATTGAATTTATACCTGAAATGAAGGCCCTTATCGCTGCTTTAAATGATTTGCTCGCTCAATATGAAAAAGAACTTAATGCCTGCAAATCTTTTGAAGATAAAAAGAAATTTATTATCTCAAAACTCCCTGCAAATTTAGCAAAACTTATGGCTTCCTTGCCGAGCAATATTGCAGCGCAACTTATGCTTGAAAGAGACCCGCACGGAAATGTGCAAGTTTCTTTAATTGAAACGGAAAAATTACTTGTTGAAATGTTAAAAACCAAACTTGCCGAACTTAAAAAACAAGGCAAATATAATGGTAAGTTTTCCGCAATAATGCACTTCTTTGGTTATGAGGGAAGATGCGGTGTCCCTTCTGCCTTTGATGCCAATTATACTTATGCCTTGGGATATAATGCAAGCGTGCTTGCTTTAAATAAATGTAGCGGTTATTTATCTTCCGTTAAAAATCTTGTTAAAAAACCGCAAGATTGGCAATGTGGCGGTATACCTTTAACAATGATGATGAATATGGAAAGAAGAAAAGGTAAAGAAAAACCCGTTATCAAAAAAGCACTTGTTGAACTTAAAGGTCAACCGTTTAAAGTTCTTAGCCAACATAGAGAAGTTTGGGCTAAGACGGAAAGTTATATCTTCCCCGGCCCGATTCAATATTTTGGACCTGCGGAAATTACGGATATTACAACCTATACCCTTAGGTTTGAACATCTAAAAAAATAGTACTTAATTATTTGAAAAAGAAAACCCTGAGTAAAAAACACTCGGGGTTTTTGCTATAATAAAAACATAAGCATTTTTTGCTTATAACAATTTAATCTGTTTTTGGTATCCTGTGAAAGCGGGATAGTTATTGGAAAGTCCAATACATAAATGCACCAAAAGCAGTCGTTTCAAACGCGTTTAGGCGGCCACCTAAGCGCGTTGAGTGTTTGCCGTTCTTACACGAGAGCGGCAGACCGCGGCTGTTTGCTTTTCTAAGACTGCATTTATGCTTGGAAACTGACAGCCGCTTTTCATAGATACCAAAAAAATAAAAAGAGGTATCTATGAAAAACAAAAATGTTGTAAAAAACTATATCAAAGGTTTTACTTTGATTGAATTACTGGTAGTAGTTCTAATTATCGGTATTTTGGCGGCAATAGCTGTTCCACAATATCAATATGCTGTTGATAAAGCTAAGATTACCCAAATGATCCCTTTGATGGACGCTATATCAAAAGCTCAAGAAATTTATTACTTAAATAATGGAGAATATGCTTTAGATCTATCCCTCTTAGATATTGATGTTACAAAAAATTGTATTTGGGGTGGAACTAAAAATCATCAAATATGGTGTCCCGGAATGGTATTGAATAATGGCCATTCTAACGGTGTCGCAGGAGGAGCTTTACAACTTATTTTTTGTCCTTCTGAACAAGAACCTACACAATGGTCTAATTATGTCCCTTGTTGGAATGCCCGTGAGTTTTATGTTTCTTTTTTTTACAAATACGGATTTGGAAATGTTTCTAAAAGGCAATGTTCCAGTTCTTCTGATCGCGGACAAAAATTGGAAAGTATGTTTTGTATTTAATCCTTATTTATTAAAAAATTAAAATTTGTTTTTAAAAAACTAAAGCAGAGCAAATTTTTAGCAAGGATTTTGCGTTTAGAGAAGGCTTGCCGAGTGAAGCATATCACGAGCGGGCGACAGCCCCGTATATGTGAGCGAGGCATAACGCACTATAAACGCAAAAGCCGAAGCTAAAAAATCTTCTCAAACAAACTGGGTTCTTCCTCTAAAGTTTTGGCAAATTCTTCCAAAGCGGCTTTTTGTTTTTTGCTTAATTTCTTTGGAACATTGATATTTAAAATTACTTTTAAATTACCTTTTTTGCCTTCTTTACCGAGAACGGGCATACCCTGTTTTTCCAAAACAACTTGGCTGCCGTGGACGGAGCCGGCGGGAATAACTAAGTTAACTTCTTCCTGCTTTAAATTTTTAACTTTTACTCTATCGCCAAAAACGGCTTGCGGGAAAGTAATTGTTTTTTCAATAATCAAATCGTCGCCATCTCTTTGGAAAGTTTTATTTCTTTTGACGGAAATTTCTACATACAAATCACCATAACCGCCGTCGTTGGTGCCGATATCTCCGCCATTATTTACGCGGAGCAAAACGCCGTCTTTAACACCTTTAGGTATTTTTAAAGTTATTGTATTTTTATGTTTTTGGCGGCCTGTGCCGTGGCAATCTTTACAAGGTTTTTCTAAAATTGTGCCTTGGCCACCACAATCAGGGCAGGGCTGGCGCATTGAAAAGAAACCTTGGCTAAACTGAACTACGCCTGAACCTTTACAAGTGGGGCAAGTTTTGCGGCCGGAACCTTCTTGAGCGCCGCTGCCGTGGCAAGTATCGCAAGTATCAATTCTTTCATAAGAAATATCTTGTTCTACTCCGTCATAGGCTTCTTCCAAAGAAACGGAAACTTGCTCTTTTATATCATTACCCCTTTGTGCGCGGGGGCGTCTTCTTGCGCCACCGCCAAAACTACCCCCGAATAAATCACCGAAAACTGAACTGAAAACATCTTCAAAACCGCCAAAACCACCGGCGTGGAAACCGCCTGCGCCCATATTTACGCCATCCGGGCCATAGGTATCATACATCTGTCTTTTTTGGGGATCGCCTAGAACTTCGTAAGCCTCATTTATTTGTTTAAATTTTTCTTCCGCTTCGGGGTTGCCGGGGTTCCTATCGGGGTGATACTTCATCGCAAGTTTGCGGTATGCGCTTTTTAACTCGCTTTCGCTTGCGCTTCTTTGAACGCCCAGCACGCTGTAATAATCTTCTTTCTTTGCCATTTTTGCCACTCTTTAAAAGCAAGTGCCGCAGTCTTTAATGACTACGGCACTTTGCTAAATTACACTTTATTTATTGTCAACGACTTCTGCTTCAACTACATCATCTTTTTTAGGTGCTTCTTGCTGAGCGCCTGTTGCTTGCGCGCCCGGGTTTGCTTGTGCGCCGGCACCGGCTGCTTGAGCTTTGGCTTGAGATTCTTTATAAATAATCTCACCTAATTTTTGACTTGCCATTAAAGCATTGTCTTTGGCTGTTTTGATTCTTTGGGTATCATCAGATTTGATTGCTTCTTTAAGTTCGCTTAAAGCCTGATCAATTTTAAGTCTTTCATCTTGAGGGACTTTATCGCCGTGTTCGCTAAGAGCTTTTTCTGTTTGATACAAGACGCCGTCGGCTTCGTTTTTAGCTTCAATTCTTTCTTTAGTCTTTTTATCTTCTTCGGCGAATTGTTCGGCCTGTTTAACGAAATTATTAACTTCAGCTTCACTTAATTTATTAGGTGCGCTGATGGTAATATGTTGTTCCTTTTGAGTGCCAAGATCTTTAGCGGAAACTTTTAAAATACCGTTTGCATCAATATCAAAGGTAACCTCAATTTGAGGAACGCCGCGCGGTGCAGGCGGAATACCGTCAAGGTCAAATTTACCGAGTGGGACATTATCTTTTGCCATAGGTCTTTCGCCCTGTAAAACATTAACGGTTACAGCCGGTTGATTATCTGCCGCGGTGGAGAAAACTTGAGTTTTCTTTGTCGGGATCGTTGTGTTTCTTTCAATAAGTTTTGTAAACACACCACCTAAAGTTTCAAGACCGAGTGAAAGAGGGGTAACATCAAGTAAAAGAATATCTTTAACATCACCTGTTAAAACACCTGCTTGAATTGCAGCACCATCTGCCACGCATTCCATCGGGTCAACGCCGCGTTCAATTTTTTTGCCAACATGTTTTTCAACATATTCTTGAACGATAGGCATACGGGTAGGACCGCCGACCATAATGATTTTATCAATATTAGACATTGATAAACCACTATCGCTAACTGCTCTATCAATAGAAGCGCCGCATCTTTCAACTGTCGGGCGGACAAGGCTTTCAAGTTTAGCTCTTGATAAAGTCATTTGTAAATGTTTAGGACCGTTTTGGTCTGCTGTGATAAACGGCAAATTGATTTCGGTTTCCATTGTTGTGGAAAGTTCAATTTTTGCTTTTTCAGCGCCGTCTTTAAGACGCATCATCGCTTGTTTGTCTTTTGATAAATCAATGCCGTTTTCTTTTCTAAATTCACTAACGACCCAATCAATAATGGCATTATCCATATCGGTTCCGCCGAGTTTTGTATCGCCGGATGTTGCAAGAACGCTGAAAGTGCCTTCTGCGCCCATTTCCATAATGGTAACATCCAAAGTGCCACCACCGAGGTCAAAGACCAAAACTTTTTGTTCTTTACCGAGTTTATCAATACCGAAAGCAAGGGCGGCTGCGGTCGGTTCGTTAACTAAGCGGACAACTTCAAGACCGGCAATTTTACCTGCGTCTTTTGTTGCTTGGCGTTGGTTATCGTTAAAGTATGCTGGCACAGTGATAACTGCTTTTTCAACTGTTGTGCCAAGGAAAGCTTCGGCATCTTTTTTGACTTTCTGTAAGACGAAAGCAGAAAGTTGTTGAGGTGTAAATTCATTACCGCGCAAATTAAATTTAAAGTTTTCACCCATTTTGCGTTTAAAAGCAGTTGCGGTCCCTTCCGGATTTAAAACGGCTTGTTTTCTTGCCGGTTCACCGACTAAGCGTTGACCGTCTTTTGTAAAAGCGACATAAGACGGAAATGCTTTACCGCCGATAGAATTACCTTCTGCTGAAGGAATAATGGTCGGTTTGCCGCCTTCCATAACCGCTGCTGCGGTGTTAGATGTTCCTAAATCAATACCAATAATTTTAGACATAGTTTTTTCTCCTTGTGTTTATTTTTGTTTTATATCTTGTTGTGCTGCTTCTGGGTCTTCTTCCGGTGCTTTACCGACAACGACTTGCGCCGGACGGATAACCCTATCACCCATTTTTACCCCGCTTGAAATTTCTTCAAGAACAAGGCCGTCATCTTTAGGCGCGCAAGGGATGGTTGTTATAACTTCTTGAGTCATAGCATCATAGGGTTTACCTTTGGCACTGATAATTTGAACCCCTTGGGCTTTAAAGACTTTTGCAAATTCCTCAAATATCATTTTGAGGCCTTGCTTGATACTTTCTATATCCGCGTTTTTGTTTTCTGCCTGTTTTTTTGCTTTTAACAAAACATCATATAAGGAAAGAAAACTAAGTATAACTTCTGTTTTGCCAAAATTAATAAGTTCAGGTTTTTCTTTTTCAACGCGTTTTCTATAGTTTTCAAAATCCGCCTGAAGGCGGACAAGTTGCCCTAAATACTGGGCGGCTTTATCTTGTTCTTCCTCAGTTTGATTTTGCTTTTGCTCGCAAGTTTCTTCTTGCTTGCGCTCTTGTTCTTCTTCTACAAATTGCTCCTCTTTTTTATTATGTTTACTCATAGTTATTCCTTATGGTCTTCAAGGGAGGCCTGCCAATTTTGTATTGTCATACCCAGCATATCGCCGATAAAATTGACCAGCGACATCATCCTTGTATATTCCATGTGTTTTGGCCCGACTATTCCAAGCAGGCCGATTGTTCTATCCCCCACACTATAAGAAGAGGTTATAATACTAAGGTTTTTAAGTTCGCTTAACTCGTTTTCAGAGCCGATACTTACACTAACCTTTTTGCCTTTATTATTTTTTAATTCCTGCATTTTCTCACCAAGCAGGCCGGCAAATTTATCGCGTTCTTCTATAACGCGCATCATTTTGCTTAACTCATTATATTCATCTGAGGAGACATTATCAAGAAGGGAACTCATGCCCTCTATATATAGTTGTTCGCTGTAATTTTGCGCGTTTATCATATCTTTTAAGATTTTACACGCAAGTTCGCAGAACCCGTCTTCATCAGTATTGCCGTGGCGCAGGTTTTCCCATAAAACACGCTGCGCATTACGCAAGGTTAAGCCTGAAATTTGCTCATTTATATAGGCGTTTAACATTAAAAGTTTCGTAGGGAGAACTATTCTATTTACCCTAACAGGCCAATGTTTAACAACGCCTTCACCCGTCACTAAAACTGCTAAGATATTACAAGGACCAAGCGGCAAGAAATCAAGTCTTTGGACTACGCTGTCCTGAACATTACTTGTAAACACAAAGCCCGCACTATGCGTCATCGCAGATAGCATGCGGCATGTGTGCACGAGAACACGGTTAATCTCTTCATTATTTTGCGCGTATTCTTGTTCTATTCTTTGGCGCTCTTTTAAAGCAATTTTCTGTATTTTAGATAAATAATCTACATAATACCTATAAGCCTTATCTGTGGGGATTCTGCCCCCCGAAGAGTGAACTTGGTGAAGGTAGCCTTCATCTTCAAGTTTCTTCATTGTGTTTCTAATCGTTGCACTGGATACGCCGGGCAACCCCTTTTGGGCCACTAGTTCTGAGCCTACCGGCTTACGGGTTTGGACATATTCTTGTATAATCATACGAAGAATTTTTTCTTCCCTTTCTTTTGCTATTTCCGGTTTTAATATTCTCATATTTTACCTAAGCGTTCCTTATTTTGTTTTTTAGCAGTCTTTTAAACTGACTGCTAATATTGTATAACATTTTTTCAAAATTGTCAATCCCTGCTTTAGACTGCTAAAAATAAATTTTAAAAATTAGAGATAAATACTTTTTTTTGCTAGAATAAAATTATGGATATAAATAGTTATAAAAAATCTAATTTCGGTTTAGCCTTTTTCTTTTTATCAGAAAAACAAAAAAAAGCCTTAAGTATAGTTTATGCTTTTTGCCGTTATGCTGATGATATTGTTGATGAAAACTTTGATAATGCCCCAAAATTGTTAAAAGAATTAAGAGAAGATTTACAAAATCCGAATAAAGATTTTTTTATTAAACTGGAACAGGTTATAAAAGATTTCAAAATACCAAAACAATATTTTTTTGATTTGATTGACGGCGTGGAATATGATTTGAAAAGGCCTGTTCGCTTTGAAACTTTTGAGGGTTTAGAGTGGTATATATATAGAGTAGCCGGAGTAGTGGGCTTAATGTGTATACATATTTTCGGTTTTAAAAACCAACAAACAAAAGACTATGCCATAACTCTTGCTAAAGCTGTTCAAATGACAAATATTTTAAGAGATATCGCCGAAGACAGCAAAATTAACCGTATCTATTTGCCCCTGGAAGATTTAAAAAAATTTAAGGTATCAGAAGAAGATATTTTACAAATAAAAAATACCGAGCAAACAGCAATATTGCTTGCTTTTGAACGAAGCAGAACCGAAGATTTTTACACACAAGCGGATATATTGCTGCCAAAAGAAGATTTTAAAACTATGCTTGCCGCAAGAATAATGGGCAATATTTACCGAGCAATTTTTAACAAAACAAAACCTTGTAAAATCTTTAAACATAAATTAAAATTAAATAAGATACAAAAAATATTTACCCTTTTAAAAACTTGGAGTGAGTCTAAATGAAATTATTTTTAATCCTTTCTTTCATTTTTGCTTTTAATACCGCTTTTTCACAAGATATACAAAGATGCCTTGATAAAAGCAAAGAATTTTTTGAGCAAAAAGAATATTCTTACGCGCAAAAAACTTTGGAAGGATGCTTGAAAATAGATTCTAAAAATGTAGATATTTTGCTAAGTCTTGGCGGGGTTTGTATGAAGCAAAACAATTATGAAGAGGCTTTGAAATATTTTAAAGAATCCTTAAAAAATATGACGAAAACTTCGTCTTATGTTTCTTATGTTTACGCAAGAATAGGAGATTGTTATTGCCATAAACAAGATTTTAACAAAGCCTCAATTTATTATGAGGCCTCCTTAAATTATGAGCCGGCAAATATTAATTCACTCGTAGGCAAAGGAATTTGTGAAGAAAAAAAAGGTAATATACAAAAGGCGGCAGAATATTTTAAAAAGGCCCTTGCCGTTGATTTTACCAATTTAATCGCAAGAGAAAGATTGATTGCTTTAGAACCGCAAACCCTTTCCCCCGAAGAAATTTTAAGCACAATGAAGGAAAGAAATATCCTTGACCCAAATGCTTTAAGTTATCAACAGCAAGATTTAGATTTATTAAACAAAATGCTTAAAGCAGAACAAGATAATGCCATTACTTATCTTCAAGATAAATATAAAGGCAAAATTCCGCCGGGGATAATTATAGAAAAATACCCCGGTAAAATTTACTCCCGCAAGATACTAACTTATAGCGGATACAAAGATTTGATGCTTTTACTTTCAAAGGATGCTATTGATTTCTTTATAAGTAAACAAGTTTATAAAAGCGAAATTTTAAAACTGAGAGATTTAAACGGCAATAATATTTTTACAGATAAAGGCCTTTTAACTGAGGAAGGGCTTGCTGCTTATACGCAAAGTTTAAGCGGACAAAAAGCCTTTTTACTACCGTCTGAACCTATACCCTCAAGTGTTAAAAAAGCCCAGATGCGTGTGCAACAATTATTAAAACAAGGTTATAGCGAGATTACTACCAGCGAATATGCTTATATTATGGAAAAATCCCGTTGCAGCGAAAAAACTTTATTAGAACAATTAGGTGTAAAAATTGTAAACTCTAAACCCGGCAAAAACAGATTTTTAGTAGTTGACCCGGTAAAAATGAACGCGCAACAATCTTGTCCTTTTTATTTAAAAGCCTGCCCTTATGAATTAGCACAAGATAAAAGAAAAGAAAAAAGCGGTTCTAAAAACACCCCTGTTTATACTACAACTTTTAGCACAGGAACGAGAAGGCCTTATCTTTGTAAAGAAGACGGAACCCTTAATTCTTTCGGCGGGTAATTTTAAATATTATAGAGAAGCGCAAACTTTTTGGCCAAGTTCTGTTCTTACATTATTACACCAAATACTATTACGATTGACTGTGGTAGTGTGGTTTTGATAACCTATATTTAAAACATAATCTGCGTCATTATAAGCACAAGCATCCCATTTTTTATTTCCTTTGATTCGGTTAGGACAATACGCCGCCCGCAGAACGCCAGATTGCCCGCTATCTAAAATGGATATCATAAAATAATCATCGCATATTAATACATCAGAAAAGTTGGAAGACCTTTTACAATAAGATAAATCTATATCCAAATCTTCTACATAAAAAGTATATTTCCCATGCGCAGTATAATAGGCCTCTTGTGCTTGTTTTATAGAAGCAAAAAGATATTTAATGTTGGCAAGTCTTGATTTAGCAACTGCCACTTCATACTGCGGAACGGCGATAGCCGCTAAGATACCGATTATTAAAACGACAACTAATAACTCTATAAGAGTGAATGCTTGGTTTTTCATAAAAAAACCTCTTATTTCTTTTGTTTACTCGTCATTCCGGAAAGTCTTTGTCCGGAATCTCTACCGCCTTTATTTTAAAAAAACAGGAAGAGATACTGAGCAAAAACACCTCAGTATGACTTTATTTCATAAAGTCAGTTTATCAAAAAAAAAAAAATAAGCAACTCTTTTTACAAAAGTGTTCTTTTGAGTTTTCAAAAAGGAAGAGATTCCCGACAAAAACTCTCGGGAATGACGATTTTATATAGCAAATTATTTTTGCGAGGATTTTTGAGGAAAATTTAGACCAGTAGAGCAAATTTTTTTGCGAGGATTTTGGAGATAGTTTTTATTTTCTTTAAGATGAGGTATAGTAGGGAACCACGCCCGCTAGGGCGGAACTATCCGAAATCTTAAAAAAATAAAAAAGAGGAAAAAAGCCGACGCAAAAATTTTGCAAGAGTTTTGCGTTTAGAGAAGGCCTGCCGAGTGAAGCATATCTTGAGCGGCTGGCAAGCCCGTATATGCGAGCGAGGCATAACGCAC
Organism: Elusimicrobiaceae bacterium; assembly: GCA_045612285.1. Lineage (GTDB taxonomy): Bacteria > Elusimicrobiota > Elusimicrobia > Elusimicrobiales > Elusimicrobiaceae > Proelusimicrobium. The sequence goes on along the minus strand of JAZKYS010000027.1, from coordinate 21,258 downwards.
TATAAACGCAAAAGCCGACGCAAAAAAAGATCTAGGGTGGGGAAAGATGGCCTATTTTATCTTCAGTGCTAAACGGTGTTTTTATATATACCGAAGCAACCTCATCAATACCCCAAGATTCTTTGGCCTTTTTGATATTTTTATAAATTTTTAAAGCCTCATCTCTTTTGCCAAGAATATCATAAACTTGGGCAAGTCTTAGCATATTATTCATTTGCCAACGGCTCATTTCCTGATTCTCGGTAGCTAAAATACTTTCTTCAAAAGTTTGTGCCGCTTTTTCCCATAAACCTTGTGCCATATAAGCAGTGCCGATTGCACTATAAGTGCGGGCAATATAAATTTCTTTATAAAAATCTTCTTTACCGATTTTTGATAAAAAATCACGCGCGGAAGAAATTACCTTATCATAATTTTTATTTTCATAATCGGCAATAATAGAAACAAATTCAAAAAGCGGATTTTGCGGATATTTTTGGCGGACTTCACTAATCAATTTTGCGGCAAGTTTTGGGTTATAATATTTTTCGTTATGGATAGAAATTTCCACAAGTAAAAGACGCGCCGTATCGGCAGAAAATTCCCCTTTATCCTTAATTAAATAAAGATAATCAATACCCTTTTGGGCATTTGCGCTGCCAACAAGTTTGGCTAAAGTTTTAACTACCGCAGGAAGAGTGCCCGCATAATACTGATAAATTGCTTCGCCTAAATAAGCATCGGCCATTTCGGGTGAAAGTTTGGCCGCTTTATTCATATATTTTATGCCTTTCTTGCCCGCAAAATAGGCCTTTATATATTTGCGATTGGCAAGGTCAAAGCGCGCTTTTACGCCGTAAACACCGCCAAGGGCAAGATAATCTTGGGCGGAACCTTCGTTTTCTTTAAGCCAATCTTTTATACCCGCAATAGAAGAAGATATTGCTTGTTCAAAAATTTCCGTTTGGATAGGATTGCTCTTTTCAAATTCATATTCAAAACGCGCCCACTCTATCATTGTTTTGCCAAAAAGAGCAATAGGATAATTGGGGCTTTTTTCAAGAATATAATTTATATTTTCTTCTGCGGTTTTGAAATCTAAATTATAAATTGCATCCACGCCGCTGCGGGCTTTTTTCATATAGTCCGGCGGCATAGTAAAACCATTGCCAAAAGCAAGAGCCGGGAAAAGTAAAAAACACAGGGATAATTTTTTAAACATTTTTTACAATTTTATCTTTACCAAAATAAGGGCGCAAAGCTTCAGGGATGACGATGCTTCCGTCTTTTTGTTGGTAATTTTCCAAAATTGCGGCAAAAGTTCTGCCCACTGCTATACCACTGCCGTTTAAAGTATGAACAAATTGCGTTCCTTTGCCGTTTGTTTCTTTATAGCGAAGGTTCATCCTTCTTGCTTGGAAATCCGTGCAGTTAGAGCAGGAAGAAATTTCCCTAAAGCAATTTTGGCTGGGGAACCAAACTTCCAAGTCATAAGTTTTAGCGGAACTAAAGCCCATATCCCCGCTGGAAAGCAAAACTCTTTGATAAGGCAAGCCAAGAGTTTTTAAAACTTTTTCTGCTTCGCAAGTCATTTTTTCAAGAATTTCCATAGATTCTTGCGGTTTGCTGAGCCAAACCATTTCCACTTTATTAAATTGGTGATTGCGAATTAATCCGCGGGTATCTTTACCATAAGCGCCGGCTTCTTTTCTAAAGCAAGGGGTATAAGCGGTGAAGGCTTTTGGTAAATCTTTTTCCTGTAAAATCTGACCACGGTATAAATTTGTTAAAGGAATTTCGGCTGTAGAAATAAGATACTGGTCTTCTTCGCCCTCCAAGTGATACATATCTTCTTTAAATTTAGGCAGTTGACCCGTGCCAAGCAAAGCAGAAGCATTGATAATGGCTGGCGGCATATATTCTGTGTAACCGGCCTCTGTGTGTAAATCTATCATAAAATTAATTAAAGAGCGCTCTAAACGGGCGCCATCGCCTCTTAAAAGGGCAAAACGGCTGCCTGATAAAACCGAAGCTGTTTGAAAATCTAAAATACCAAGTTCTTCGCCTAAAGCGTGGTGGTCCTTTGGTTCAAAATCAAATTTTGGTAAAGGCAAAGTGTTTTCTTTTACAATAACATTTGCGCTTTCATCGGGACCTACCGGCACAGATACATCAGGCAAGTTCGGTATCATAAGCATAAGGGTATCTATTTGGGCTTTTAACTCGTTCATTTTGACATCGGCCTGGGCCATTTCGTCTTTTAAGGCATTGGCTTGTTTCATAATTTCGGCTGCTGCCTCAGGGCCTTGTTTTGCGCGGACCACGCCGATTTGTTTTGATAAATTATTGCGTTTTGCTCTTAAATCTTCTACTTTTTGAAGTTCCTTTTTATATTCTTGATACAAATTAACTACTTTGGCGGCTTCTTCTTTCAATTTGGGATTTCTTGTGCCAAGGCGTTCTTGGACTTCTGTGGGGTTGGATACTAAAAATTTAATGTCTATCATAATCTCCTCTCGCTAAATCTTCAATAGAATAAGGTTTGGGAAAATATTTTTTCAAAGGATCTGTTTTTTGTTTGCTTTCCCCCGCCACAAGCGTGGCAAGAGTATCTGCGCTAACGGGCAAAAAGAACATCTGCCTAATTACAAATACAGATAACAATAAAAAAACAGATAGCAAAACTATCCAAAAAAACGGACCTATTTTCGGTTTTTCTATTAGGGTGTTTTCTTCCATTTTATCGCCTTTGTAAAAATATTCTTTGTAAAAGTTGGGATAAAATATCCCTTAAATACTATTATATCACTTTAATATTTAATAAAATATAAGTATGGATAAAAAAACAGCAGAAATTTTAAAAAGAGCAAAAAAAATTAAAATGCTGATCACTGATGTTGACGGCGTTTTAACTGATGCTACTATGAACTTTTTTGCAACTCCTTCAGGGAAAATTGCAGAAGTAAAAAAGTTTTGCGCTTATGACGGCCTTGCCTGCCATATGCTTAGAGACGGCGGTATTAAAAGCGCCATAATAACCGGCGGCAATGCGCCCGCCACAGAAAACAGAGCCGCAAGTTTAGGTATGGATTTTTTGTATTATAACTTCCTTTCAAAAGGGGTTGCGCTGAAAGATTTACTTAAAAAATCCGGCCTTAAAGCAGAAGAGGTTGCTTTTATAGGTGATGATTTTATTGATATGCCCGCTATGCTTGAAGCCGGGCTTGCCTGCGCCGTAAAAACTTCTATACCGGAAGTTAAAAAAATTGCCCACTATATAACAAAAAAAGATGGCGGCAAAGGCGCTTTTAGAGAAGTGGCCGAATTATTATTAAAAGCACAAGGCAAATGGCAAAAAACACTGGAAAATGCCCAAATAGGAAATATCGGCAAAACCCCTAAACCAAAACTTAAGGTTATTGACTATAAACAAAAATAATCTTGAGTTTCTAAAATGCTAAAATATATATAGGAAATATATGGGAATATCTCACCTTAGTTTTGTGCTATTGACGATTATTGTTCTTTCCGCTTTATTTTTGCCTTTTTTATGGCATAAAGCAGAAGAAGAACTTGAGATATTTTTATTTTGTCTTGGCGTGCTTGCCGCAACGGCAAGTTCCTGCTGGTCTTGGGGTTTGATAAAACATACACTTGCCCATCCTTTAGCGATTTCTTTTGCTGTATTAATTACAGGTCTTTTATTTAACTTCTTTAAAGATAAAATAACAGAATTTATTGAGTTTTGTGCTAAAAAATTCGGCCTTCAAAAAACTATTTTTGGGGCTGTTGTTTTATTATCTTTTCTTTCAAGCGTTATAACAGCCATTATCGCGGCACTTGTTTTATGCGAAATTGTTTTTGCTTTGCGCCTTGGTCGCAAAGATTCCATAAAAGTTATTATTATGGGGTGTTTTGGTATAGGTGTTGGCGCAGTTTTAACAAAAATAGGTGAGCCCCTTTCAGTTATAGTTATTGATAAACTTTCCGGCGCGCCGCATAATGCGGGCTTTTTCTTTTTACTAAAACTTTTGTGGCCTTATATTATACCGGCGATTTTCTTTTTTGCTTATATGGCAAGCCGTATTTCCGGTGTGCAAAATAAAACAAAACAAAATATGGAAAAGGAAACTTTTAAAGTAATTTTAATAAGAACCGGAAAAATCTATTTGTTTATTATGGCACTTGTTTTGTTTGGGGAAGGTCTTTCCCCTTTAGCAAGGGCAACTATACAAAAATTGCCGCCGAGTTTTTTATATTGGGCTAACTCTTTTTCTGCCATATTAGATAATGCCACTTTGGCCGCGGCGGAAATCGTGCCGGAAATGTCTAGAGCGCAAATTGAATTTTTGCTTATAGCTTTAATTTTATCAGGTGGATTATTAATTCCGGGTAATATACCGAATATTATTTGCGCTTCTAAATTTAAAATAAAAAGCAGCGATTGGGCGCGTATTGCTTTGCCTGTTGGGCTTAGTATAATGTTTATATACTTTATTATTCTTAATATTTTTGCTTAACTATATATAAGGGAGAAAATGATGATAGAAAACTCTGAAATAATTTTGCGTTTACTTGTTGCCCTGTTATTTGGCGGAATTATCGGCCTTGAAAGGCAGTATCACGATAAACCTGCCGGTTTTGCAACAAATACTTTGATTTGTTTAGGTTCTGCCGTGTTTGCTATGATGTCAATATTATCCGCTTATTATTTAGGCGGAGATCCGGCAAGAATCGCCGCACAAATTGTTGCAGGCGTGGGCTTTTTGGGTGCAGGCTCTATTTTAAGAGACGGAAATAAAATTTCCGGCTTAACTACTGCTGCGGGTATTTGGCTTGTGGCGGCTGTCGGTATGGCTGTTGGATACGGCGAATATTTTATAGGCGCAGTAGCCACTGCCTGCGTTTTAATTTTGCAACTTTTTGTGCGCAAATTAATGCACACTTTTGATTATGTGCAACTTTATGATTCTTTAACAATAAAATGTTCTTCCGATTGGAAGGTTATAGAAAAAATAAAATCCGTTTTTAAAAAAAATAAAGCTGAAATTATTAAGGAGGAAATCTATAAAGAAAATGGCTTGCTTGTTTTGAAATTAGTTGTAAATATGTCCGCAACTAAATACCAAAACATAATAAAAGACCTTGCGCCTTTAGAAGAAGTCAAATCTTTAGATAAATAATTATGAGCGAAACTATGACAAAAAATGTACCCCTATTTAATTTAAAAGAACAACACGATAGTTTAAAACAAGAAATTAACCAAGCCGCTTTAGATGCTTTAAATTCTATGAAGTGGCTGCTCGGCCCAAAAACCCAAGAATTTGAACAAAATTTTGCTAAAGCATTAAACGCAAAATATTGTATTACCTGTTCTTCAGGCGCAAGCGCCATACAAATTGCTTTAATGGCAGCAGGTATCGGCAAAGGCGATGAAGTTATTACAACACCTTTTACTTTTGTCGCCACAACCACTTCAATTTCTTTAACAGGTGCTGATTTTGTTTTTGCTGATATTGACCCCAAAACTTATGAACTTGACCCGGAAGATGTTAAACGCAAAATTACTTCTAAAACAAAAGCAATTGTGCCGGTTCACTTATATGGCTATCCTGCCAATATGCCCGCAATTATGAAAATTGCCAAAGAACACAATTTAAAAGTTATTGAAGACTGCGCCCAAAGCCACCTTGCCTTGTGCGAAAACAAATATACAGGCACTTGGGGCGACGCCGGAGCATTTAGTTTTTACCCGAGCAAAAATTTAGGCGGTTGCGGTGATGGTGGCGCAATTATTACAAATGATGAAAAAATTGCCCAAGCCTGCCAAAGCATACGCCACAGCGGCAGAAGCGTAGGTAAGGCCTATGAATATGACCGCGAAGGCTCAACTTTAAGAATGGACGAAATCCAAGCCGCTATCTTAGATGTAAAACTTAAACACCTTGCCACTTGGACTGAAAACCGCCAAAAAGTTGCCGCTCTTTACAGAAAACATTTGGCCGGTATTCCTCAAATCACACTTCCGCCCGAAGCACCAAAAGGCTGGAGCCAATGCTATTATGTTTTTACTATCCGCGTTAAAGATAGAGACGGCTTAAGTGCCTATCTTAAAGAACATGGTATCGGCAATGCGGTTTACTATCCTGTTCCTTTGTATAAACAACCTTGCTACAAGCACTTAAACTGCAAGACCGAAGATTACCCCCATACCGAAAGTGCCGCAAAAGAAGTTCTTTCTATTCCTATGTTCCCGGAACTGAAGGAAGAAGATGTTATTTATGTGGCACAAACGATAAAAGAGTTTTATAAATAAAATGTTTATTGACTCACACGCCCATATTAACGATGAAGCTTTTGATACTGACCGCAAGGATGTGATTGAAAAATCACTCCTTGCAGGTGTCAAAAATATTGTGGAAATTGCCTGCGAAGAACCCGAATGGCAACAAGCAGTTGATTTATGTTCTAAATACCCTGATGTTTTTTGCGCCGTTTGCGGTATTCACCCGATTTATGCTTCCCAAAGAACTGACGAGCAAATAAAAAAATTAAAAGAGTTTTTAAAAAATCCTATTTTTAGAGCCATTGGCGAAATCGGCCTTGATTATGCCTGGCTTAATTCCAGCAGCGAAAAAGAGCAACAATCTGTTTTTGATGAAATGCTAGAAATTGCCAAAGAAACAAATAAAAGAGTTGTTTTACATTGCCGCAAAACAAATGAGCCTGATGATTTTAAAGCTTATGAAGATTTGTTTAGCATAATGAAAAATCACGATACTGAAGGCGGAATCTTCCATTGTTTCAGCGCAAGATATATTGACGCAAAACGCGCTTTAGACAGAGGTTTTTTACTCGGACTAAACGGCGTAATAAGTTATAAGAGAAATAATGATCTAAGAGATGTTATAAAAAAAATCGGCATAGAACATTTTGTTTTGGAAACCGATTGTCCGTATTTACCGCCGCAAACAAAAAGAGGGCAAAGAAATACACCCCAAAACATACCTGAAATTGGCGCATACCTTGCCGAATTACTAAATATTCCTTTAGAAAAATGCGCACAAATCACCACCGAAAACAGCAAAAAATTTTTTAACTTTAAATAAATATTTATAAATATTTTAAGGATAAAAATGTTAAAAAAACTTTTTCTTAAAATCGTCAATAAAAAGAAAATAAAAAATTTTGATTTCAGTAAAACCGAATCAGTGCTGTTTAGAGTTGGCGATAGAATCGGTGATAGCGTAATTATAACTTCCGCCCTAAACCAGTTAAAACAAGCTTTCCCAAACATTAAACTTGGATATTTTGTATCTAAACATAATGAATTTATCTTTAAAAATTCGCCTTTGAATATCGTTTGTATAAAAGGGTTTTGGGATTGTTTAAAAAATAGAAAGAAATGGCAGGTTATTATCAATATGGAGCCATCTTTTACAAGCAAACAATTATTACAATATTTTTTGCTGGTTCCGCAATATACTATTGCTTTTCCTAAAACCTATAAGAAGTATTACAATAAAGATACTGTTATTACCGATTTATATATTGAACAAGTTTGTCATTTTTCTAAAATTTTATCTTTAACACCTTTTAAAAAATTTGTGGAAAAAATACCCGTTTCTTATGTCTTGCCGGAAATTCCTAAAGAAAATATAAACGAAGCTTTATCTTTATGGAATAAAAAAATAAAAATACTTGTTTGCCCTAAAGGCGCTTATAGAAAAATAGATTCTGATATCCTTTATAAAGCGATAGCCGCTCTGCCTAAAGAAATATTAACTGATTGTCATTTCTTAATATCTCTTACAAAGAATACAGAAGAATATAAAATTTTACAAAATATTAAGAATGGCACTATAACTTTTGCCCCGCCGACAAATATACAAACTTTTACCGATCTTATAAAAAGTGCCGATATCGTGTTAAGTGTTGATAGCGCGCCTGTTCATTTGGCGGTTGCTTGTAATAAATATTTGATTGCATTATTTTTAAATTATAAGGATAATCTTAGTTGTTTCGCTCCGGAAATAAATGAAAAAACTACTGTAATAAAAACAAAAAAAGAATATTTTACAAATGAACCAATATTTAAAGATTTTGATATAGCAAGTATTACAAAAACTTTAGAGAAATATATAAATATTGTTAAAAACCCCACTTGTTAAAAAGCGGGGTTTTTTATTTACTTTTCTAATTTCGTAAAAAACTTATAAAAGTCTGTCGTGGAAAGTTTCCTTAGGTGTTTCATCCATATCAAGAACTTGATAAGGAACTGCGGAAAAATCAATTTGTGTTAAATCAATTCTTCTGATTGCGGAATTATACATTGTGCGGTAATAGAAAGTCGGGTGAGTTAAATCACTTGCCGCAGTCCATTGGGTTGCGCTTGGCATATTTGGTATTTTTTCACCCGGTGCAAATTCCGCGCCGACAGGCAAATCAAAATTATTTAAAATGTGGAAAGCCTGCGTAATTGCGCCGTATTTATCTTTTGGCACAGGTGCTGTTTGCACATAGAAAAATGCGCGAACAAGACGCCCAACAGGTGTTAAATCGCCCGGTAAACCCATCAAGTTTGAGCCGCCGCCAAAAGAGGATAATTTAACATCGCCCATAGTTTTATCAGGTGCTTCGCCACCGGATAAATGAATATAATTATTCAAATTTACCTGATGCCACGGGAAACTTGGCGAATTGGTAAAAACGCGCAAATTATTTTCGTAAATATGGCGTTTGCCTTTATCAGTAATTTCCAAAACTACGCTGCGGCCTGTTTTATCGCTTATGCGCCAATGGCCTGTGGCGTAATTGCCGTTTTTATCAGGCTTTGCTATTGGGATAATTTCAATTTTTTCTAGTCCTTTTAAGGCATCTTCCACGCAAGAAAAATTAGTTAAGATATAGCGCACAAGCTCGCCATCGCTAACTGATTTTTTTGCATTTTTTGCATTATACGGTGTAAGACTGCCAAAACCCGCAAAATAGAAAATGCCCACATTTAAGCCTTTTTCGTTTACGCCTTCGGCTACGAACTCCGGAGAAACAGTGCTGGCGCCCACTGCGCCATATTTGCTGGTCCAAGTGTGTCCGTTTTTGCCATCAGGTGTTAGCGCGGTGTTTTTTTGGCCGCGTGGCATAATAATAAGTTTGCTGTTTAAATTGCCCCCTTTCCACTCAATGGTGCGGGCAAGAACTTTGGTGCCGTCTGCCGCGGTAATTTGAATACCGGTGCAGGCATTTAGTGCTTGAGAGTTTGCTAAAAGCATAAAAATGCTGATAGCAAGTGTTAATACCTTTTTCATTTATACCCCCTAATTATTTTTGATTAGTTTTATACAACAATTATAGGGTAGCATAATTTTTAAAGTTTTGTCTAGAGTTTTAGTTAGAACAAATGCTTTTACAAGGATTTTGGAGATAGTTTTAATTAGTTTTTTCTTTTTCCTAAAAACGCTTTTAGAAAGGAAGATTTATCGTCGGAAAAAAGAAAAACTTGATTTTCAAAAAAAAAAATAAAATTTGGATATGTGGATATTTATAAGCTCCCCACCCTTTATCCCTCCCCTCAAAGAAGGGAGGGAAATTAGCGGATGAGATGCTGAGCAAAAACTTCTCAGCATGACGATTTTATTAATACCCCACTCCTAACCTCTCCCCTTTTCTACGAAAAAGGGTGAGGAATTAGTGGAAATAAAAAATGGAGAAAATGAAATGAAAAATAAAAAAGGTTTCACTCTAATTGAATTACTTGTTGTTGTTTTAATAATTGGAATACTTGTTGCAATAGCTGTGCCACAATATCAAAAAGCTGTTTCCAAAAGCCGCTATACTCAATTAAAACTTTTAGCTCAAAGCATAGCAGAAGCCCAAGAAGCCTATTATTTAGCAAATGGAACATATACAACTAATGTTGCTAATTTGGATATCAATATCGGTGGCAGTTCTTCTTCTGGCAATAATTATTTGCGAAATTTTGATTGGGGACATTGCGCTATATATGCTGGTTCATTTGCCTCTGTTTATTGTAGTAATAATAAAATTGGTATGGGATATCAAGTTTATTATAATAGCTCTAAAAATACTCCTTCAACTCGGTATTGTGTTTGCAAAACAGATTCCATACAGGAACAAATTTGTAAAGATGAAACCGGTAAAAAATCAGCCTATTCCATAGAGAGCAGCAATGGTATTTCTTACTATTTATATTAATAAAACAACAATTTTATAAATTTTTTGCGGCGCGGCGTGCCTTACGCTTATCAAGTCTTTCTTGCTTAGTGGCGCGTCTTTTATAACCGCCAATTCTATCAGGTAAAGCGGAAACTTCCTCATCAACAGCGCCGTTCCACTCAAATTCTTTGCCGCAGGCAATAATGGTTGCGCCTTCGGTGATACCTTCTTTTTGGAGTGCTTTTTCAAGCCCGAATTTTTTGAAAATGCCGCGTAATCTTTGCACCGCTTCAGGTTGGGAAAAGTTTGTCATAGCGATAAATTCTTCTATCTTTTTGCCGGTGATTTGAAAAGTTGTTTCGTCAATCTTTGTTAAAATAAACATCGGTTCAACAGTGTGAACTTTGGGTAAAACTTTTTCCTTCTTCTTTGCTACTACGACGGGCGCTTTGGAAAGTTCTTTAACAATATTATCCAAAACTTTGCCAAGACCTTGCGCACCGGCAGCGGAAATAAAATAAATTGTTTGGTCTTTAAATTTCTTTTTTAATTTTTCGTAAATTTCTTTTGCGCCGTCAATATCGCTTTTATTTATCACTAAAATTTGCGGTTTTTTGGCAAGGTTTTTATCAAAAGTTTTTAACTCTTTTTGAATAACTTTTATTGATTTTTCAGCGGACAAATCTTCATAACCAAAAGGGTCAACTAAATGAACTAAAACTCTTGTTCTTTCAATATGTTTTAAAAATTGATGGCCGAGTCCCTTACCAAGACTTGCGCCCTCAATAATACCCGGAATATCTGCAACAACGAAACTTTTACCCTTGTGGCTTGCAATACCAAGATTAGGGTTTAAAGTTGTGAAAGGATAACCCGCAATTTTCGGGCGCGCTGCGGAAACAGCCGTCAGAAAAGTGCTTTTGCCCGCATTGGGAAAACCGACAAGGCCGACATCTGCAAGCACTTTTAATTCAAGAATTAAAGTTTTTTCTTCGCCGGGTTGGCCGTTTTCGGCAATTCTTGGTGCGGTGTTAAAACGGCTTTTAAAACTTTGATTACCACGCCCGCCACGCCCGCCTTTAGCGATAATAACTTCCTCGCCGGGTTTGGTTAAATCTGCCAAGACATTGTCGTTTTCTTTAATAATTGTGCCAAGCGGAACAAGAATAATTTTGTCTTTGCCGGCAAGCCCGGTTTTGTTATAGGTGCCGCCCTTTTCGCCGTTCATGGCTTCAATGTGCGGATTGTAGGCAAGGTCCTGAAGTGTGGTAAGGTTTGGCTCTGCTTTAAAAACGATATCGCCGCCACGGCCGCCGGAACCTCCGTTAGGACCGCCGAACTCAATAAACTTTTCGCGTCTAAACGAAAGGCAACCATCGCCGCCTTTACCGGCTTTGACATAAATTTTAACTCTATCTATAAAACTATTTGCTTGCATATAAAATATTTTAGCATAATTTTTGTGTCGTTTTTTGCGTTTATAGTGCGTTGTTCGTCGCTCACATATGCGGGGTTGCCACCCGCTCAAGATATGCTTCGCTCCTCACGCCTGCTCTAAACGCAAAACACTCGCAAAAACATTTGCTTTGCTATTATTCGTCATACCCGAGTGCTTTTGTCGGGCATCTCATCCTATTTTTATATTTTCGACTTCTTTTTCTCTTTAACATCTTCCTTTCCCACTCGTATTTCGTTTTCTAGCGCAATAGTTAGTTTATACTATATAAATATAGTAAAAAATAGTGAGTGCGGAAAGTAGAGAGATAGAGGATAAAAGGGAGGCACGATTTATAAAATAAAAAGGTTGCGGAGCATAGGGAGATGAGAAGCAGAAACATTTTCACTAAAATAAATATCTCTTAGGACTTGTAATTTCAGGAGTAAATAGTTATAATGAAAATATAAGTTATCAAAAAATAACTTATAACAATTTGAAAGTATTTTTGGGACCTTGTTTTTAGAACAGGGAGAGCCTTTGAGAAATTGAAGGCACTAGTCAACTCCAAAAACACAGCAGTTATAAGGCACGAGGAAAACGGAAGTCATGAGCCGTTTTCTTCGTGCTGAGTGCGTATTATTATAATGCGCCACGGCTGCTATGTTTGGGTTAGTTGACTAGGCTCAGACATAGCAGCCGTTTTTTTATTTTGTCTTTTCCTCTCTCCAAAAATATTTTTAAAATTAAGGAGAAAAAATATATGAAAAATCAGAATTGGGAAAAACTTAATGCGATTGTCTGTATTGTTGGTACTATAATTGCTATTGTGCTTTTTATAGGCATTTTGTTTAAAAACAGTTAAAAGGGGAGAACTAATTATGGAAAAAGATATAAAAACATGTGTTCATATGAAGATAGAAATCTTAAAATCTTATGGAATAGGAGAAGAAGAAAGCATTGATAAAATTTTTATCTGCACAGAAAAAGATGAAAATTTGTATCTCAAATTACTAGAAAAAAATTTTGAAAGTTCTTGTTTTTCAAATATTTGCCCTTTTCATTCTTATTATCCAGATAAGATAGCAGAATGTCCCTGCTATAAGGAGAAATCAAAATGAAAACAGATAAACAGAAATACCTATGTAAATGTCCTGTTTGTTTAAAGGGACACTCAGAGCAAATTTTTAAAGAAGGGGTGTGGCATTGTGAATTATGTGGAATGTTGTGTTACTCCCCTGAATATAGAAACGAAATAGATAATTTATTAAATAAACCTAAAAACAGAAAAATATTTATAGCTTTTGTAAGAGAGCAAAAAAAGATTAATTCTTTTGTGAATATTAATCCAGAAGTAATTAAAAAAGTTTTAAAAGAAAAAGCCATAGCAATTTAAAATATCACTAAAGGAGAGTAAAGATGAAAAAAATATTATTTTTGTTATTAGTTGTCATTATTTTTAGTGTTGGGTGTCAAGATTATCAAGCAAATAAACTTTATAAAGAAGCGCAATTACAAGAACAACAATATAATTGGGAGACTGCGGAAGAAATATATTCTGATTTATTAAAGAAATTTCCTAAGGCTAAAATTGCATCCGAAGCACAAATTAATTTAAAACATTGCATATCAAAACAAGAAGAAATTGATATTTTAAGCCAAGAAATTAAAGATTTAATGGAAAAAGGAAAATATGAGAAAGCTCTTGAGAAAACAAATGAATTGTTAAAACTTGATATAGATACAAAAAAGAAAAAAGATCTTAGTGATTTTGCTGAAGCGGTTACAGTTAATGCTTTTCTAGAAAAGAATGAATATGAGAAAGCTATTGAAAAAATAGAAGAATTATTAAAAAGTGATAATGAAGCAGTAGAAAAAGATTCTCTTATCAATACTAAATTAAGTATAGCAGAACATTATTATAATGAAAAAAGGAATAAAAACAAGCAAAAAGCCTTTACTTTATTTAAGGAACTTGCAGAAAATAATAATGCTTATGCACAATATGTTGTGGGTTTTATGTTACAAAATGGACAAGGAACAAAAACAAATCATAAAGAGGCTGAAGAGTGGTATAAAAAAGCAGCTGAACAAGGAGAAGAAAATGCGGTAAATGAGTTGAAAAAAATTGAAAAAATCCGCGCTTTAGATGCTAAAACAGCAGATAGAAAATTTTTTGACCTATATGCTTTATTAGGTAAAGATGTAATAGATGTTATAAGCAGTTTCGGCAGAAATGGTAAAAACTATACCCAATATCAAGAATACACTATTGATCAAAAAACTTATATGTGCTATTTATTTTTAGGTCAATATGCCGTTACTTCCCCTGAACATCTTTATGTTTGTCATAATAAAGGATCAAAAAAAGTCGTTGGTGTTAAACACTGGTATCCTGTTAGTGTCTATAATTTTTCTAATCTTCCATTAGCAGATAATATCATTCCAAAATCTTTTCGTAATTTAGAATATGATATTGATGATGATTATACAGAACTGGATACAGGCTTGCATGAATATGGTGGCACAAATAAGACATATTATATTAAAAATGAAAAATGGAAATTCTCTGGGGTACGAAGATACGATATGGCAGGTTCATATATGAGGTTATATTCCGTATCTATATTTTTATTATAATTTTATTTTACCATAAAAATATCCGCTATGAGAAATCATAGCGGATATTTATTTCTTGCTACCAAATTTTATTTGGCTTTTGCGGAAGTTTTTGTTTCCTTTTTTGTAGCCGCTGCTTTTGTTGCTGTTTTAGTAGCAGGTTTTGCAGTGGTTGTTTTGACTGCCTTGGGGGCAGTTTTAACTTCCTTTTTAGCTACGGGTTTAACTTCGCTTGTTTGAGCATAGACAGATACTTGCTGTTTGCCTTTTTTGGCCCACTCAAAGGTAACAATACCTGAGATTCTAGCAAATAAACTATCGTCAGAAGCTCTTGAAACATTATTGCCCGGCAATATTTTGGTGCCGCGTTGTTTAAGAATAATCTCGCCGGCATTAACGTACTCAGAGCCATATCTTTTAACCCCAAGTCTTTGACCGTGGGAGTCCCTACCGTTTGATGAGGAACCTTGTGCTTTTGTATGTGCCATATATAGTCTCTACCTTATAAGATTATTTCTTTAATCTTGATTTCTGTAAGATTTTGTCTGTGACCTTGGGTTTTTTCATAACCTTTTTTAGGTCTCTTTTTGAATACAATTATCTTGCGACCGCGTAAATGTCTTACGACTTCAGCGGTGACCTTGGCAGTTTTACCTGCTTTGGTATCTGATGAGGTGCCTTCTTCAGAACCGGCCCAGAGTGATTTAAGTTCAACTGTTGCGCCGACTTCTGCTTCAAGTCTTTCAACCTTCAGATTTTGGCCTGGGGTAACCCAGTATTGTTTTCCACCTGTTTCTATGATTGAATACATACTTAATTCGCCTTTAACGATAAAAGTAGCCGCTTGCGCGGCCTGCGTTTTTTGGCTATATATATTATACCATAATTTTGTAAAATATACATATATGGAAAAAGTTTTAGTTGGTCTTTCCGGCGGGGTTGATTCCGCCTTGAGCGCATATTTACTCAAACAGCAAGGTTATGAGGTTATAGGCGCAATTATGTCTATTTGGGATGATAGTTTGCCCACGCCAAAAGAAGCAAACAATGCCTGCCTTGGCCCTGAAGAAGAAGATATCAAAACTGCAAAAAAAGTGGCAGATTTTTTAAATATTCCTTTAAAAATTATTGACTGCCGCGAAATTTACAAAAAAATTGTAATTGAAAATTTTAAAGAAGAATATGGTTGCGGACACACGCCTAACCCTTGTATTTGGTGCAATAGTTATGTTAAGTTTGGCGCATTACCAGAAATGGCAAAAAAACAGGGTATTTTGTTTGATAAATTTGCAACAGGTCATTATGCCAAAATCGGCTTTGATGAAAAAGTGGGCCGTTGGTTTTTGGAAAAAGCACCGCAAGACGAAAAAGACCAAACTTACTTTTTATACCGCTTAAATCAAATACAACTTTCAAAAATTTTATTTCCGCTTGGCTCTTATTCAAAACCGCAAGTTAGGGAAATGGCAAAAGAAATAAATTTGCCGGTAGCCGAGAAGCAAGATTCCCAAGATTTTTATTGCGGTGATTATAATGATATTTTAAACTTCTCGCCAAAGCCGGGCAATATTGTTGATATGACAGGCAAAGTTTTAGGCAAGCACAACGGCATTTGGAACTATACTATCGGCAAGCGCAAAGGCCTAACGCAAGGCGGAACAAAAGAACCTTTATATGTAATTAAAATTGACGGCAAAAACAATCAAATTATTGCCGGGCCAAAGAGTGCTTTGTTTAATAAAGAAATGTTTGTCGGACAAATAAATTGGCTTTCTATTGCCTGCCCGAGCGCGCCGATTAAAGCGCTTGTCAAAATACGCCGCCAGCATAAAGAAGCACCTGCCACAATAACCGCCCTTGAAAACGGGCGCGCAAAAGTTGTTTTTGACGAAGGGCAAATGTCTATTACGGCAGGGCAAAGTGCTGTTTTCTATTTAAATAATCGTGTCCTCGGCGGCGGTATTATAGAGTAATTTGCTTCAGCTTTTGGGCTATTTTTAATTTTTTAGGAACTTCGGATACTCGGGATTGCCATCCCCTCGCGGTATACCTCGTTTCTAAAAGCGTTTTTTCTAAAGAAAAAACTAATTAAAAATATCTCCAAAATCTTCGCAAAACTTATGTGCTATGTTTAGAACAATTTCAGCTTTTGGACTTATTGATATAAAAAAACAAAATAATCCCCCTGTGGATACATATACCCATTATTTGTTTCTTGTTGACAAACTTTATATTGTAGGGAATTAGTATCTACTCCTACAGTTACACATAGAGAAGGCAAGTGTAAAGTAGAAAAATATACTTGATAAAACATATGTATATCATTATTTGTACATCTAGCATAAGCGTCTGATGGATTTTTAGTTACATGACAATATCCCCAGGGAAAGCTCCCTGAACCATCATTTTTTCCGATACTTATTGATAAATCTTTAAAGTTATTTGTATATTTATTATTAGCTAAATAATACTCTTCTTCCGCTTGGACAAGGGCTTTTGTCATAGCTTTTAAAGTAGCGAATCTAGTTTTAATAACAGCCCTTTGGTATTGAGGAACAGCAATCGCGGCCAAGATACCAATAATTAAAACTACTACCAACAATTCAATTAGGGTAAACCCTTTTTTGTTTTTCATTTTTACGCTCCTTAACTAATCTGTTTTTGGAAGCATAAAAAAACGGCTGTTGCATTTGAGCTTGACTAAGTAACCCAAATATAACAGCCGTGGCTTGCCGTTCAAAAGAACGGCAAACACTCGGCACGCAAAACCAAGGGGATCAGCCGAGATAATGCGTGCCTAATAACGAGCTGCTTTTGGACTTAGTCAATGCCTTTGATTTCTCAAAAGCTCTCCTTATTCTTAAATAAGGTTCCAAAAACAGATTAAATTTTTTAGTCTAAATTTTATTTAGACTTATTTTTATTATACTAAAAATATTGACACTTTTTTCTTAATTAACTATCATAAAAAGATAGTAATTTTGAAATAGATTTGGGGGAAAATATGACTTCTGCTTTTGAAAATATGCGCAACTTTTGGCTTGATATTGATAATTTTAAAAATAAAGATAATCAGGAAATGCCCGCAATTTGTGTTTGCGGTATAGAGTTTTGTATGTTAGACCATTATCAAAAACCTAAAAAAGTTTTTATTGCCTCTTCTTATCTTGGTAATGCAAGTATGTATTTTGAAAATAACAGCAAAAGCGGTATCGGCGGATTTATAGGCAATAACAGTAAAGAAATTAAAGAGGCCGCTTTTAATTTTTTAAAAGAAGCACAAGCTTGTCAAAAAAATATGGCAAAAACTGAAACTTTACCTTTACCAACTGAAACGGGCAAAATAACACTTTTTTTAATCGGTAAAGAAGGCATTTTTACTTTTACCGAAAATGAAGATTCTTTAAGAGATAAAAATAATCTTTTTTATAAATTTTATATGGCAAGCCAGCATTTAATTGGCGTGTTTAGACTGCAACAAGATGCCCAACAAAAACCCGCCCAAGCATAATATCTTACGCACAACAACTTTATAAGTCCTATTTCTTATGGGAATAGGACTTTTTTAAATATCTCTAAACAGAACAAATGCTTTTTGCGAAGATTTTTGAGGAAATTTAATTACATTCCACTAATATATACTGTGCAAGCATAATCGCAATAAACGCCAGCTCTATAAGAATTAATACTTTTAGGGTTTAATATTTCGGCTTTACAAATAGCTTGAGCTCTAGAAGAATCTGTTTCGGCAACACATGTTTTATTACTTGAATCACTTACAACAGAATATGAAACTTTTAGAGAATTTAAAGTACATGTAGGATTATTCAACCATGTTGACAAAGTGCACCTTCCCCAATCAAAGTATATAGCATCTTTTGAACCGTCTTGCGCATAAAGAGTCCTGTAATCACCTTGGGTAAAATTTATATCTAAATCAGGTAAATTTGCGGCATATTTTCCGTGCGCCAGATAGTATGCTCTTTGGGCATCCGCAATAGCATGGGCAACAAGTTTTAACTGGGCAAAATTTGCTTTATCAACTGATTTTTGATATTGCGGAACAGCTATTGCGGCTAAAACACCGATTATTAAAACGACTACTAACAACTCTATAAGTGTAAATGCGCGGTTTTTCATACTTGGACCTCTTTAAATGATTAAGATTATAAAAGTAGTTTATCAAAAAAAAAAAAATAAGCAACTCTTTTTACAAAAGTGTTCTTTTGACTTTTCTAAAAGGAAGAGATTCCCGACAAAAACACTCGGGAATGACGATTTTTTATAACCCCACCCTTTTTCCCTTCCCTAATTTTTTGCCAATGCAAAAAAATCAAGGGCGGGAAATAATAAGAAATTTCTAAAAAATTAAAAATAGCCCAAAAGGATGAAGCAAATGTTTTTTCAAGTATTTTGCGTTTTTTTGTTTTGCCAAGCAGAGCATATCCTTTTGCGAGGATTTTGCGTTTAGAGAAGGCGCAACTGAGGAAGAGTATACTGTGTTAGTGCCGGCAGGCCGAAGTATCCGACCGAGGTTGCAACACCCTATAAACGCAAAAGCCGAAGCAAAAATAGGACAAAAGGCCCTTGATTTTTTTAAAAACGAGAGTATACTATAATTTCGGAAAGGTATTTTTTATAAGGAGAGCTTATGAAAAAATTGTTGTTGGCGGTTGTTGTTTTGTTTGTTGGCAGTCAAGTTTTTGCGCAAAATCAAACAAGTAAATTTGATTTTACGCCGGATGGTTTAGAAACATTTTCCCCCTTATCTCAGTTCAGTGTTCAGTGGTGTCCAAAAGAAAATAAAGATTTTTTAGCAGATAAAATAGATCTGCGAAGTTGTAATTTGTCTTCTTTTGACTTATCCCTTTTGCCAAGAGAAACTTTAAGTAAAATAGAGTTTGACGATAAAACCCTTTGGCCCAAAAAAATGCCCGAGTGGCTTGATTTACATAAAATTTATCAAATAAGCAAAACGCCCGGCTTACATATAAGAGATTTACACAAACAGGGTATTACGGGAAAGGGAGTAAATATTGCAATTATTGACCAAGCTTTAAGTCCCCATCAAGAATATAACCAAAATATTGTTTTTTATAAAAATTTTGATAAACTTGAAAAACGCGGAACTATGCACGGCGCGGCGCTTGCCTCTATTGCTGTTGGCAAAAGTGTTGGTGTAGCGCCGGGGGCAAAAGTTTATTATGTAGGGGCAAACTTTTCGCAATATTATAAAGAAAACGAGCCTTTTAATGCCAGAATTTACACCGAAGCAATAGAATATCTTTTAGAATTAAATAAAACTTTGCCAAAGGAAGAAAAAATATTTGTTATTGCTATATCACACGGCTTTAAAGCAATTAATAACGGCAGACAAGCCTTTTTAAAAGTTCTTGCTAAAGCAAAAAAACAAGGCGTTTTGGTTTTAATAACAGGTAATGTTGCAAGTATAAACAGACGCGATTATTATGTTAATGCCGAAAACAGAGAGTCTTATTTATATGCCCCTGTTTGGGATGATGTTTTATTTAATATTACACAAAAAACACGCCTTGCCGTGCCTAGTGATTATAGAGTTATTGCCTCTCCCACCGGCGAAAAAGATTATGCCGCCTATGCTGACGGCGGACTTAGTTGGGCGGTGCCTTATCTTGCAGGTATTGCCGCCTTGACAAAACAAGTTAAGCCGGATTTAACACCGCAGGAGTTTTTAGAAGCAGCCTATAAAACAGCACAAAGCGTGCAAGTTAAAACAAAAGACGGCAAAAAAACTGCTATGATAAATACTTTTGTTAACCCGCAAGCCTTAATAAAAGAATTACAAAACAGGAAATCTTTTTCCCACAATGAAAAGAAAGAAAATATTGAATCTTTAGAAAAAGGTTTAAAAACTTTACCGCAAAAAGTGAAAGGCGGAGAAGTCAAATAAAATACTCCATCATAATATTTTTGTATAATAAAAAATATAAAAAATATGGAGTTAAATAATGCCCTTTTTAAAGAAAAATATAAATAAATTTATTCTTTTAATACCCGCTCTGTTTTTGGCAAAAACCGCCTGTGCCGATGGAGGGTTGCCTTTATGGATAAATACGGCTTCTTTTTCTATTGGCTTTCTAGATTTAGACGATATTACTACAAACTTTCTATGGACTGCTATATTTCTTATTCCTTCTTTATTAATAACCGTTTTTTTAGAAACCGCTATTATGAAAGCCTTTTGTTTTAAAAATACCGTAAAGGAATTATTTAAGATGGTATTAAAAGCTAATATTTACTCTACTTTTATCGGTATTATATTACTTGCTTTACCTTTATTTTTTAACAATTTTGATATAGGTTATTTAAGAAAATTATTAGATCTGCCTTGTTCAACTTGTAGTAAATCTATAAGTGTGTCTTTTTTCCTCTTTATGCACCTTGCTTTATTTGTTGAATCTTGCCTGGTTGAATATTTTGTAGTAAAAAAATATTTAATAAAAGATTCTTCCTTAAAGAAAATAAAAGTAGCGATTATCGTTTCAAATATTGTTTCCTATATTATTATGCCTTTTATAGTTTTCTTTTTGGCACTTTTTATTTTACTTTTATTTCATAACGGGCCCCTTTAATTAAATAAATTTTTTTACTTCTTCTTAATATTTTTTAACTAAGAAGTATACCTAGAGCGGCTGGCAACACAAAGTTTGTGCCCACGGCCCCGCGTATCCGAATTTTCTAAAAAATTAAACTGGGCCCAAAAGCTGAAGTATTAAAGTTTTCAAGTATTTTGATTGTAGAGATTTAAAACAGGACACATCGTTTTGCGAGGATTTTTGAGGAAATTTTAATTAGCTTTTTGTCTTTTCTTTCTCCGTTTGTTTATTTTTTGCTTTATGGAGCGTTTACAAAATTGGAATATTTTTATGTTCCAACAAGCCAGCCATGTCCGAGTAAAAAAACAAAGCCTTTTCCTATTAAACTTGTTTTTTTACGAGTTGGTGGCTTGGATATAAAAATTCAATTTTGTGCGAGTTTTAGCAAAAAATAAGCAAACAAAAAAATTGACA
>JAZKYS010000026.1:0-27811 GCA_045612285.1 Elusimicrobiaceae bacterium | reverse complement strand
TAAAATATTGGTGCGACGGTATTAAATTTTTAAAACAAAAACATCCGCGCAAAGTTATTATTGCAAGCATTATGGCCCCTGTAAGCAAAGCGGCCTGGCAAAATCTTGTTAAAACTTTTAACGATACCCCGGCCGATGCTTTTGAGTTAAATTTTTCCTGTCCGCACGGTATGCCGGAAAAGGGTATCGGTATGGCTATTGGCACAGATGGGCAAATTTCCGCCACAATTACAAAATGGGTAAAGGAAGTTGCCAAAAAACCTGTCTTTGTTAAACTTTCACCAAATGTATCAAATATTTCAAGTATTACTTGGGCAGTTCAGCAGGCCGGCGCAGATGGCCTTGCCGCAATTAATACCGTGCAAGGTTTTATGGGTTTTGATTTAAAAACTTTAACACCTAATCTTAATGTAAACGGCAAAACAACTTATGGCGGTTGCTCGGGCGCTATGATTAGACCGATTGGACTTCGCTGTGTTGCACAAATGCGCCAAACAAGCACTTTGCCTATTTTAGGTATGGGCGGTATTTCCACTTGGGAAGATGCCGTTCAATATATGCTTGTCGGTTCTGATGCGGTTCAAGTTTGCACCGAAGTTATGCTAAACGGTTATAAAATTATTGGCCCTATGTTAAAAGGTTTGCAAAACTATCTTGAAGAAAAGGGCTTTAAGGATATAAGCGAACTGAAAGATAAGGCAATACCTTTTATTTCTTCTCATAAAGATTTGCCAAAAACACCTCTTGCTTACCCTCAAATAGAGCACGAAAAATGCGGTCGTTGCGGTAAATGCGTAAGTATTTGTATGGAATCGGAGCACCAGGCCTTGCAATTAAATGATGGCAATATCGTTGTAGATAAAACGCGTTGCGAAGGTTGCGGCCTTTGCCGTTTAGTTTGCCCGGCCGGCGCAATAAAATAAAGGATTAAATATGAGAAAATTTACTTTACTTTTTGTATCGGTATTTTTATTCTTTGCAGGTTGCGCAAGCACGCCAAAAAATTATACGCAAAAAGCGTTTACTATACAAGGCGACCACGGCAAATTATCTGCCCTTTTAAATACGCCAAAACACCAAAAAACTTACCCGCTTGTTATAATTTTACACGGCTTTAACGCAAAAAAAGAAATGTATTTACTTGCCGAACTTTCCCGCCAGTTAAACGAGCGCGGTATTGCCACCCTTCTTTTTGATTTTAACGGGCACGGCCAAAGCGAAGGTTCTTTTTTGGATATGACAATACCAAACGAACTTGAAGAAGCCCGCAAAGTTTATGCTTACGCCGAAAAATTGCCAAAAGTAAAATCTATTTCCGCAGCAGGCCACTCGCAAGGCGGGGTAATTGCTGCTATGCTTGCAGGCGAACTTGGCAAAGATAAAATTAAAACAATAGTTTTAATGGCACCTGCGCCCGAGTTAGTGGAAGATACCGCAAAAGGCAATTTGTTTGGTATTAGTTATGACCCCAAAAATATTCCGCCTTATATTGTTTTAGAAAACGGCTTAAAAGTGGGCCATGCTTATTTAGCAACAACGCCCAAAGTTGATATTTACGGCATTGCCAAAAAATATACAGGCCCTGTTTTAATTGTTCATAGCCAAGATGATGACTTAGTGCCTTATAAATATGGCGTAGAGTTTAGCAAAATTTATCAAAAGGCAAAATTGGAAACTTTACACGGTTTAGACCATTGTTTCACGCAAGATACACCTGCAGTTGATAAAATTATTACAGATTATTTTGCTAAAGAGTTATTATAAAAACTAACACTCTTTACAAAAAGTAGAGGGTGTTTTTTATTGTTTTTCACATACCTATAATATGCTAAAATAATTTTATCTTTAACTAAGGAGATTTTTATGAAAATTATCGCCCTAAAATATTATGACGGTGGCTTTATGACACAAGCCTTCGCTTTTGGCGGTTCGCGCCCAAAAGAACAATGCGAAAATGTTAAATACCGCTCCAGTTTGCAAAATTTTTTAATTGACGATGGAAAGGATGTTGTTTTATCTGATACCGGCCTTCCTAACGAAACAGCAGATATTCCTAGAAAAGAAGATGCCGCTTTGTGGATGGGGGAAAAAGTTGCCACTTTTAAGGATGCCCTTGCTAAAGCAGGCTACAAGCCGGAAGATATAACCAAAATTTTCATCACTCATAAACACCCCGACCATACAGGCGAAATTAGAATGTTCCCAAATGCCAAAATATATATTTCCGCTAAAGATGCCGATGCCATGAAATTAACAGGTGATAATATTGTCCGTGTGGAATTTACCGATGGCCCTTATAAAAACTTCCCTTACAGCCAGCGCATTGCTGATAATTTAGTTTTAGTTCAGGCAGAAGGCCACACCAAAGGCAACTCCGTAGGTATTTTAGAAGATAACGGCACCTACTATATGTTCCACGGGGATGTAACCTACTGTGATACGGCATTAAAGGAAAATTCAATCTCTATCATTTTTGAAGATAAAGAAAAAGCACTTGAAACTTTAAGCCGCGTGCGTGAGTTTATTAAAAATAACCCAACTGTTTATTGTTCCACGCATTGCCCCGAAGGTTATGAAAACTTGGAACAAAAAAAGATAATGAAATTATGAGCGTAAAAGAACTAGAACTTAACCGCGAAAAAATTATTGTTAAAACCAGTATTATCGGTATTATTACCAATGTGCTACTGGCTGCTTTTAAGGCCGCTGTGGGATTGATTTCCAATTCCATAGCAGTTATACTTGATGCCGTAAATAATTTATCTGATGCTTTATCTTCCGTTATTACGATTATAGGTGCAAAACTTGCAGGTAAAGCCCCTGATAAAAAGCACCCTTTAGGGTATGGAAGAATAGAATATTTAAGTTCTCTTTTAGTTTCTGCCATTGTTATGTATGCAGGTATTACCGCACTTGTGGAATCTATTAAAAAAATTATCAACCCCGAAGAATCAAATTATTCTATTACCTCTCTTGTTATTATAGCTGTTGCAATAGCAGTAAAATTGATACTTGGCCGTTATGTTAAAGCACAAGGGCAAAAAGTTAATTCCGGTGCATTAGTGGCCTCCGGTTCGGATGCTTCTTTTGATGCTATTTTATCAGCTTCCGTGCTTGCGTGTGCGATTATACATTTGCTTTTCCATATTTCGCTGGAAGCATATATGGGTATTATTATTTCTATTGTTATTATTAAAGCAGGTGTGGGTATGATACAAGATACCTTAAATGATATACTCGGGCAAAGAAATGATGCTGAAACAAGCAAAACAATCAAGCAATTATTAAATGAAGAACCCCAAATACGCGGTGTATATGACTTAATAATTAACAATTACGGACCGAATAAAAACTATGCTTCTTTACATATAGAATTGCCTGATACAATGACAGTTGATGAGGTAGATAGCTTAACCCGAAAAATAGAAGAAAAAGTTTATAAGAAAACCGGAGTTATTTTAGCAGGTGTTGGCGTATATTCTTATAATATAAAGAACGAAGAAGCCGCCCAGATACGCAATAATGTACAAAAAATTGTAATGGCACACAATTGGGCTTTACAATTTCATGGCTTTTATGCTGATACTGCAGCAAAAAAACTTCGTTTTGATGTGGTGCTAAGTTTTGATATAACAAGGGAAGAAGCCCTTAATATCTTAATGCAAGAAGTTCAAAAGGCCTACCCTGATTATAAGATACAAATTGCACCTGATATTGATTTAATAGACTAGAAAATATTTATCAAACAAAAACACTCTTTACAAAAAGTAGAGGGTGTTTTTATCGGTGTTTTTGTTTTAAATGTGCTTAATTACTTGTGCTGGATTTCCTACGGCAACGGTATTTTGAGGGATATCTTTGACAACAACACTTCCTGCGCCTATAACAGCATTATCTCCGATATTAACACCTGGCAAAATCGTGCAACTTGCGCCAATCCATACATTTTTGCCGATTTTTACCGGTTTTGGGGTGGCATTAACACGCGTTTTAGGGTTTAAATCGTGATTGAGGGTAACAATAGTTGTTCCTTGACCGATCATTGTATTATCGCCAATTTCAATACCGCCATTATCTTGAAAACGGCAACAAGAATTAATAAAAACGGCTTTTCCTAATTTCAAGTTTTTGCCAAATTCAGTATAAAATGGGGGAAATAAGATACAATTTTCGTCTATTTCGCTTGCAGTTAGTTTTGAAAATAGCTTGCGCACTTGTTTAAGCGTGTGATATTTATTATTCATATTCATTGTTATTTTGCGGGCTTCTTCTGCATATTTGGCAAAGGCCTGTAATAATTCGGTGTTCATTTCCATTTTTGTGCCTTTTTTCATTAATTCTCTGATTGTTTCTATATCCATAAAATTTCCTTTAAAATTATAATAAAGTGCGTATTTTTGTTTTAACAAAGTCTAAATCTCTGTTTGACAAAAGCGGAATTAGATTATTTATTTCTTCAATGCTTTTATCCCACCATTTTAGTTTTAGCAGTAAATCAATTAACTCATCGTCAAAGCGTTTTTTTATAACCCTGCACGGGTTGCCAACCGCAACCGAGTAAGGCGCAATATCCTTTGCCACTACGGAATTTGCCCCTATAATTGCGCCATCTCCAATATGAACGCCGGGCATTATTGTGGCGTTTTGGCCTATCCAAACATCATTACCTATAATGGTATCACCCTTCATAGGTAATTCGTCTTTTACGGGGGCTAGAGCGTTGCCCCAATCACCGCCCATAATATAAAAAGGGTAAGTTGTCGCGCAATTCATCCTGTGGTTTGCGCCGTTCATCACGAACTCAACGCCTTTAGCAATAGCGCAGAATTTGCCAATAATTAATTTATCACCGATAAAATCATAAAAGTGTGTAACATGTTTTTCAAATTGCTCTGCACCGTTTACATCGTCATAATAGGTAAAATCACCCACGATGATACGCGGATTTTTGACAACATTTTTTATATAACATAAACTTGGAATTTTCGGGTTTGGGAAAATTGCATTAGGGTTTGGTTTGTTTTTCATACTTTTATTATAGAATATTATTTATTTTTTGGTATATATTTTTTTGATATAATAATTTTATCATAAGATAATTTTTAGGAGTTTAAATTATGGCAAAAAAACAATCAAGATATTTTTTACTTTTTATCGGTATTTTACTTACAAGCGTGCTTACAGGTTGCACGCAAGTTAAAAGAGAAAATCTATCTCTCTGGTATAACCAAGCACCCGCAAAACAAGCGCTTGTCAGTTATATGCAAGATATTACAAACGAAAAATCTGCCAATTTTATACCTGTTGAAAACAGAATTGCGGTTTTTGACCTTGACGGAACGCTTATCCTCGAAACTGACCCTACTTATTTTGACTGGGCTTTATTTGAGCACCGCGTATTAGACGATAATTCTTACAAACCAACAAAAGAGCAACTTGCCGCCGCCAAAAACTCGCGCGAAAAAGGTATTTTTCCGACTCTAAACGCAAATCGCGAAAAAATGGTTTCAGAAGCCTATAAAGGTATGACTCTTGAGGAATTTTATTCCTATGTCCACGCTTTTATGCAAGAAGAACAGCCCGGTTTTACCAATATGAAGCGCGGTGATATTTTTTATAAACCTATGGTAGAGGTGGTTGAATATCTTGTTAAAAACAAATTTACGGTTTATATTTGCAGCGGCTCTGATAGATTGATGGTGCGCCCTTTAATTGAGCAAAACTTGCCTTATATTCCAAACAAACAAATTATCGGCTCGGATAGCACAATTATTTCTAGCGCGCAGGGGGATAAAGACGGCCTAGAATATACTTTTAAAGCAGGCGATACTTTAATTTTAGGCGGCAAAAATATTATCAAAAATCTGCAGATGAATAAAGTTTCCGTAATTATACAGGAAATCGGCGTTCAGCCCGTTCTTGCTTTTGGCAATACTTTAAGCGATGCCAGTATGGTAAACTACACAATCAACGGCAATAAATATAAAGCGCTTGGCTTTATGCTTTTGTGTGATGACCTTGAACGCGAATACGGCAATCTTAAAAAGGCCGAAAAAATGCGCCAAGATGCCACCACCTATGGATGGATACCTGTATCTATGCGTGATGATTGGAAGACTATTTACGGCCCTAATATCAAAAAACGCCAAAAATAAAAATCAAGTTTTTGCTATAAGATTATTTTAAAAAATAGTAAAATAAATAAATACACACTTTAGGAGTATTATAATTTTCTATGAATATTTTTGTTCAACTGATAGACGCCTGTGGGCGCCTTTTTTCAAGTCCTTCTTTACAAAGTCTTTATGATGTAATAAATCTTTTTAATGCCCTTATTTGGGGCCCGCCGATGATTTTTCTTCTCTTATCTTTGGGCATTTATTTTACAATTAAATTGCGTTTTATTCAAAGATACACTTGGCCTGCGATGAAACTTTCCTTAGCCAAGGCCGAAGCGGAAGGTATGGTTAGCAGTTTTGGCTCGCTTGCTATGATGATAGGTGCTACCGTCGGCACAGGCAGTATTATTGGGGTTACCACGGCAGTGGCCGAAGGCGGACCGGGTGCTTTATTTTGGATGGTGGTTGCGGGATTTTTTAATTTTGCTATTAAATACAGTGAGTGTTTAATTGCCTTTAAATACCGCGTTCGTTTGCCTTCGGCAGAATATGTCGGCGGGCCTATGTATTATCTTGCCAATATTTTAAAAGTCAGGTGGCTTGCTGTTATTTTTGCTGTCGGCACTTTACTTTTGGGTTTTACCGGCGGCAGTTCTTTACAGACAAATTCTATTGCCGATGCTTTGCGCGAAGGCTATAACTTAAACCCTTGGTATAGTGCTTTATTTATAGCCCTTTGTTCAGCGGTGGTTATTTTGGGCGGGGTAAAGCGTATTGCTTCTTATTCCGAGTGGCTAGTGCCGATAATGGGTAGTCTTTACTTATTTATTACTCTTATTGTTATTTGTATGAATTTTACTCATATTCCTGAAGCTATTATGATTGTAATAAAAGGGGCTTTTACAGGTAAAGCTGTTGCCGGCGGCGCCCTGGGGGTGGGTATTATTGCTTTAATGAAAGCTATGATTCCCGGTATTACAGCCGGTGTAACCCGTGCCGTTCTTGCTACTGAAGCAGGCCTTGGCAGTGCTTCTATTGCAGCAGCAGCTGCCCGCACACGCAGCGCAGCGCAAATGGCAATAGTTTCTGCCACCTCTGTTTTTTGGACAATTTTTATTTGCAGTTTAACCGGCATAGTTATTGTCCTCGCAGGTGATTATACTAACCCTAATGTCTATGCTGCTAATTTATGTAACAGTGCTTTTAAAACAGTTCCTTATATAGGCACGCCTATTTTGGTATTTTCTTTGGTCATCTTCTCGTTTACCACTATTATCGGCTGGGGTTATTATATGGAAAAAGCCCTTCAATTCTTATGTAAAGGTTCTAATATTTTGATAAAAACCTCCCGCATAGTATTTATTGTGCTAGTGTTTGCGGGGGGTATTATCGGCACAAGTTTTTCTACGGATTTATTTATAGGACAGTCTGTTTTACGCACCGCAGAAGCCAATATGTCCACCCGCTTTATGTGGGCCTTAGTTATTCTTACTATGACTATGATGACCGTTCCAAATATTTGGGCTTTGTGGCGTTTTCGCAAAATAATTTATAAAACAACCCAGCGTAATTTACACGCTTTAGTTGGCAAAAAAGCGGCAGATTTTCGCAAAGAACAAGCGGAAAATAAACAATAATTTAGGAAATTATTTTTCTAAATATTACAACTCTATATCAATGCCGATAGGTGCGTGGTCAGACCCCATAACATCACTTAAGATATAGGCGTTTTTTAAGAGTTTAGCTGCCTTATCATCTACCATAAAATAATCAAGGCGCCAGCCCACATTTCTTGTGCGGGCAGCCGTCTTATAATCCCACCAGGTATATTGCTTTGGCTCTTTATTAAAAAGCCTAAAACTGTCGTTTAAACCCTCACTAAAAAACTTATCAAGCCAGGCGCGTTCTTCGGGCAAAAAGCCGGTAGTGTTTTGGTTTTCTTTTGGGTGTTCTAGGTCAATTTCTTTATGCGCGGTGTTAACATCTCCGCAACAAATAACATATTTTTGTTTAGATAAATTTTGCGCAATTTCCAAAAATTTTTTGTAAAAACGCAGTTTATAATCAATTCTGTGCGGACCTTGTCCGCCGTTTGGGTAATAAATATTTATGAAGAAAAATTTATCAAATTCAAGGCAGATATAACGGCCTTCGGCGTCAAACTCCGCCACGCCCATACTAAAAGAAACATTTAAAGGTTTTTCTTTAGTATAAACGCCCACACCGCTATAACCTTTGCGCTCGGGCTGGCTGAAATAACTAAAATAGCCATTAACATTTTTTAAATTATCACTTAATTGCTCGGGCCAGGCTTTAGTTTCCTGCAAAGCAACGATATCGGCATTAGTAGATTTAAGCCAATCTAAAAAGCCTTTTTTTTCTACGGCTCTAAGACCGTTTACATTCCACGATAGAAATTTTTTATTTTCCTTCATAAATTATATAATATCATTTTAGGAGAGTTTTTATATGAGAAAAGGCAAATATTTACTTACCTCGGAATCTGTTTCCGAAGGGCACCCCGATAAAGTGTGCGACCAAATTTCAGACGCTATACTTGATGAAATTTTAAAAAAAGATAAAACTGCAAGAGTTGCTTGCGAAACTTATATCACGCGCGGTATGGTAATTGTGGGGGGGGAAATCACCACAAATACTTGGGTTGATGTTGATAAAATAGCCAGAGAAACAATAAAAAATATCGGCTATAATGATTCTAAATACGGTTTTAATTATGAAACTTGCTCGGTAGTCAATGTTATCGGCAAGCAATCGCCAGATATCAGCCAAGGGGTTAATATCGGCGGTGCCGGCGACCAAGGTTTTATGGTTGGCTATGCCTGCAAGGAAACGCCCGAGTATATGCCGTTACCTTTGCAACTTGCACACGATATTTTAAAGAATTTAGCAAATCTTAGAAAAACTAAAAAACTTTCCTATATCGGTCCTGATGCAAAAAGCCAAGTGAGCGTTGAATATGTTGACGGCAAACCTGTTAGAATTGATACTATTGTTTTATCCACCCAGCACACAACGGAAATTTTGGATAAAACGGGCAAAAAAATCACTAAAGAAGCCGCCCAAGAATTAATTGACAAAGCAATTAAACCGATAGTTTCAAAATGGATAGATTCTAAAACGAAATATTTAATTAACCCGACGGGTAAATTTGTTATCGGCGGGCCGCAGAGCGATACCGGTATGACCGGCCGCAAAATTATTGTTGATACTTATGGTGGCAGATGCGCCCACGGCGGTGGCGCTTTCAGCGGTAAAGACCCGACAAAAGTTGATAGGTCAGCTGCCTATCTTGCAAGATATATCGCTAAAAATTTAGTGGCAAGTGGCGCCGCAAGTGAGTGTGAAGTTCAAATTGCCTACGCTATCGGTAAAGCAGAGCCTGTAAGTTTCTATCTTAACACTTTCGGCACAGGTATTATTTCTGATGATAAACTTTGCGAAATTGCCAAAAAAGTTTTCAAAATGACACCGCGCGCTATTATAGAGCAATTCAAGTTGCAACGCCCCATATACGAGAAAACTGCTGCTTACGGCCATTTTGGCCGTGCGGAATTCCCGTGGGAAAAACTTGATAAAGTAAGCGAAATAAAAAAATATTTAAAGTAAGGAAAAACTTTTTGAAGAAAAAAACCTTCTGTTTATAAGCAGAGGGTTTTTTATCTATGGCAATTCATAATAATACCATACATTTGGGTTTTCCCCAAAATAAGTGCCACCCATACTTTGACAAATTTCTTGTGAGATTTGACTATCTGGTCTTGCATTACAATATCTTTTATCTTTTTCAAAAGAATCTCTATTTTGAAGCATATGAACATATCCCATTTGAGGCTGTTTTTTAGTGAAAAAAACAACAGTATTGTTTCCTGTTAGTTTAATGTTTCCCCAAGAACAATCATATTCGTGTTTGCTTCCTTGTTTTTTTATTTCAGTGCAAGAATCATCTATTGGTATTGAAACGTCTAAGTCTTCAAAGTTATAAGCAAAATCTCCGTGGGTAAGATAATAGGACTGCTGGGCTTGGTAAATACTTTCTACCAAAGAAACCCCTTGATGTAAACGTGATTTTAAAACAGCTTTTTGGTATTGCGGCACGGCAATAGCCGCCAAAATACCGATTATTAATACTACGACAAGTAATTCAATTAAAGTAAATGCTTTTTTGTGCATATATTCTCCTTATTTTTAAGGAATAGATGCTGAGCAAAAACACCTCAGCATGACGAATAATAACAAAATCGTCATTCCGGAAGGTTTTTGTCCGGAATCTCGTCCTTTTTGTCTTTTATCTTTATTAGACTTTACAATTTCTATTTTATTTTTTTTTTTTTGAAAATCAAGTTTTTATTTTCTCGTCGGAGAATTGTAAAAAACCCCGCTCTATAAAAAATAGAGCGGGGGAAATTTAAAAATTATTAAAAAATTATTTTTATGAAGGATTGGTAGTTTCGGAATAATCTTTTAACATTTTTGTTCTGCTTGGGTGGCGCAGTTTGCGGATGGCCTTTGCTTCAATTTGGCGCACACGCTCGCGCGTAACATTGAACATTTTGCCTACTTCTTCAAGCGTTCTGGGATATCCTGAATCAATACCAAAGCGCAAGCGGATAATTTTGGCTTCCCTTTCAGATAAAGTAGCAAGAACTTCGGCCACTTCCTGTTTGCGCAAGAAATCAGAGGCGGAATTTGAAGGGTTCGGCCCGTTTTTATCTTCAATAAAATCTTCTAAATTAGAATCTTCATCCTCGCCGATAGGTGTGGATAAAGAGATAGGGTCTTGCATAATTTTTAAAATACCTTTAACTTTTTCCATAGATAAGTGTAAGGCTTTTGAATAATCTTCTAATTCGGGTTCGCGGCCATGTTCCTGACGGAATTTGTTGGAAACTTTTGTAAGTTTTGAAACAAGTTCCTTCATATGAACAGGTATGCGGATAGTGTTTGCCTGGTCGGCAATGGCGCGGTTGATTGATTGTCTAATCCACCAAGTAGCGTAAGTGGAAAATTTAAAACCTCTTTTATATTCAAATTTTTCCACAGCTTTCATCAAACCAAGTCCGCCTTCCTGTATTAAATCGGAAAGTTCCAAATTGGAATTGACATGCTTTTTTGCGATAGAAACAACTAGCCTCAAATTTGCGCGGATAAGTTTTAATTTATCTTGTAAAATCATACTTTCAAAGAAGGAGATTCTATCATTAAGGGATAAAAATTCCTTTTCGCTTACGGGCAAAGTTTGTAAGAGTTTTTCATAGCGGTTTTTGACGCCGTTAATATTTTTAATTGCCCTTTCTAAATCAGCAGCACTTTGGGCATGGGTTTTTTTGACTAATTCTCTTTCTTTAATTTTGCCTCTTTTATATTGATTATAAAGTTTTACAACTTCGTTATAGGGTCCAAAATATTCATCAAAGCGGGCCATATCATTTTTATATTCGGTTATTTTATCGGCCAAGTTTTTAAGACGGTTAATTAATCTTTTGATTTTGTTTTGGTTCAAGTTTAATTTTAAAATTCTGTCAACGACTTCCTTTTGCTTTTCCTCAAGTTTGCTGGTATATTTGCTTAGCATTTTATCGCTGATTTTGGGGTTGCGCAGTTCTTTTAAAAGGGCGGTGATATCCTTTTCTCTCTTAGAGATAAAAGCCGCTGCTTCTTTAAGTTTTTTACGCATATTGGTAAGTTCGCGGGAAGTTCTTTTACCGCGCGGCATAAGTTCTTTAGTAGTCATTTCTTCCTGGTCAACAAGTTCTTCCCAGGAGCAAATTTCACGCATAGTAATTGGGCACTCTAAGACAAGTTTTCTAAGTTCTTTTTCGCGTTCGCGGATATTACGGGCAAGGGCGATTTCTTCATCTCTGGATAAAAGGGGCACTTTACCCATTTCGGAAAGATACATCCTTATAGAATTTGAAACATCAACATTGCTGCTCCAATCTTCGCTGTAAGTTTCCTTTTCGCTTGCGGCCTTGTTTTTATATTTTTTGTCAACAAGTTTAATGCCCAAGTCCTCTAAGGTTCCCATAAGGTTATCAATATCTTCGGAATTATTATCTCCCGCGGTTAAAGATTTATTAACTTCATCCAAGGTTACAAACCCTTGTTCTTTACCGATTTCAACTAATTCTTTTATTGCTTTGTCTTGTTGTGCCATATTTTGTTTATCTCCAAGTTATGACTTTAATTTTTTTTGTAATTTAATTTGTTCCTGTAAAAGTTCCACAGGAACTTGCCCAGCCGGATAACTTTTAAGTTGGGCGTTTAGAGTTTCAAAGCGTTTTTCAAGAAACGCTCTTTCAATAGAAGCTATATAAGTTTTTATATCAACCGAAGCTTGGGCCTCTTTTGGTAAAACTTCAAGAGTGAGATTTAAAATAAGCGGCTCCAGCTCGGGGTATTTTTGTATAAGGGGTTTAGAGGGCTCCTGAATAGTCGGATTTTCTTGATAGAGGGCTTTTATGCCTTCTAGAATATGCCATAAGTCCTTATTTTCAAAATGGGCTTCGCTAAGGCTTGCGCAGTCTTGGCAATAGCGCGGGTTCCACAGAAGTAATTTGATTAAATCAATTTCCCGCTTTGGCTCAAGTTTTTTATTTTGTTTAGGTTGTTGCGCCGGCGCAGTTTTTTGTATTGGTTTTTTAGCTATTTTTTTAAGCATAATATCTGCGTCAATATTCAAGCGGTCTGCTGCGGTTTTAGCCCACTCTCTTTTAATAATTTCGTCAGGTTGTTTGTTTATAGTTTCACTTAACTCGGCGGCAATACTTGTTTTTGTTTGCGCGTCCATATTTAAACCTGCTTTCTTTAACAAAAGATTAATTTGAAAATCCATTATATCAGGCGCGGTTTTTGCGATATTTTTAAATTCTTCTGCGCCGTATTCTGTTATAAATTCGTCGGGGTCAAGGCCGGCAGGCAAGGTGGCAACTCTAACATAAAGCCCCTGTTCAACCAAAATTAAAGCGGCCCTTAAAGCAGCATTTATACCGGCATCATCCGGGTCAAAAATAACAACGGCCTGGTTTGTATAGCGTTTTAAAATACCTGCGTGGTAAGCTGTAAAGGATGTGCCAAGCGGCGCCACACAGTTTTCAACACCGGCCTGGTGGGCACCGATAACATCCATATAACCCTCAAGCAAAATAACAAAATTTTCTTTACGGATACTTGGACCGGCAAAATTAAGCCCATATAAAATACGGCTTTTTGTAAATAAAGGGGTTTCCGGCGAGTTTAAATATTTTGGCTGGCCCTCGCCAAGCACTCTGCCGCCAAAGGCAACAACCTCGCCCCTGTGGTTAAAAATCGGAAACATTAAGCGGTTTTTAAAAAGGTCGCTACCCGCATAATTTAAAAGCCCTAAAGTTTTTAAATCTTGTTCGCTAAACCCTTGTGCTTTTGCTTTTGCCACAAGACCATTAAAAAAACTTAAGCCCAGGCCAAATTTTTCGGTAGTTTCTTTTGTCAAATTGCGCTGTTTAATATAATTTCTTGCGGCAGTTCCTTGTTCTGATAAAAGTTGTTTATGGTAAAAATCTTTTGTAAAAAGCATTATTTTGTAATATTGAACACGCTTTTTTTCTTCTTCGGTCATTTCGGCTGCGGGGCGCCATTCAAGGCCGGCCCTTTGGGCAAGTTTTCTTGCGGCTTCGTTAAAGGAAAGATTTTCAATACGCATTATAAAATCAAAAATATCTCCGCCGACTTGGCAGCCAAAACAATAAAATAAACCTTTATCGGGTGCTATGGAAAAGGAGGGGGTTTTTTCCCTATGAAAAGGGCAGCAAGCCTTAAAAGTTCTGCCGGCTTTTTTTACATTGGGCACATATTCTTTTACCAGTTCAAGCAACTCTACCTTTTGGCGTATTTGCTCAATTATATTATTTTCCATTTTAGCCTATATATTATATTACGCGCGTACGCACGCGCCAAGATACAACAGCCCGCCCTCATTTGCTTAGGCGGACTATTGTATTACCTTTCTGATTAACTAAAAGCGTTTTCTTTTAGTGCGTCTCATTCTGCGTTGTGCTTCTTGAGATTTGAGTTTTCTTCTGATGCTGGGCGGTGTGTAGGTTTCTCTTCTTTTGATTTCTTTAAGAATACCGTTCTTTTCGCATTCTCTTTTAAAGCGTTTTAAGGCTTCTTCAAGATGTTCAGCATCGCGAACTTTCACAAATACCATTAATTATTTCACCACCTTATCCCTTAGGATAGTTTATTTAAAATCTATATTAACCGGCAGGCCACATAAAGCGGCGCCCTGCCATTAAGTGATAGTGTAAATGTTCTACACTTTGGCCGGCACCTTTGCCGTTGTTTGTTATAAGTCTAAAATCTGTTATACCCATATCTTTGGCAATCTTGGCAGCGGTTAACTGAAGTTTACCAAGAAGGGCCATATCTTCTTTGCTGGCTTCGTCAAGTTTGGCAATATGTTTAACCGGAATAATAAGCAAATGGGTCGGTGCTTGCGGGTTTAAATCTTTAAACACCACCACATCATCATCTTGGTAAACAATTTGGGCCTGAACTTCGCCTGAAGCAATTTTACAAAAAATACAATTCTTCATATCTTATATATTATACAAAATTAAGTTTAAATATTAAAGTGAAAAAACAAAAAATAAAGAAGTTTTTTACACTCTTAACATATTATACCACAAAATCGGTTGTTTTTGCTTAAAAAGTTTGCCACAAGGTTGCTCTTGTTGTTTATATTTAATACCATTTATATATGGTGAGTTTTACCCAAGCGGTAAAAAAGGAGTTTTATTTATGAATAAAAATTTGGAACCTATTGCAGTAATCGGTATTGGGGCAATAATGCCGGGTGCTTTAAGTAAAGAGGAATATTGGCAAAATATTATCAACGGTAAAAATTGTATAACCGAAGTTCCAAAGGAAAAGTGGGATTCTACCCTTTTTTACTCTCCGGATAGAACCGCCCCGGATAAAACTTACACTAAAATAGGCGGTTTTATAACCGGCTACAAATTTAACTCTTTAAAATATAAAATTCCGCCGGCCGTTGCCAAACAAATGGATTCTATCCAATGTCTTGCCTTAGATATTGCCCAAATGGCTCTTGAAGACAGCGGATACGATAAAAAAGATTTTGACCGCAAAAATACTGCTGTAATAATTGCAAATTCCGTTGGCGGTATGAAAAATGAATTTAGCAATGTCCGCATTTACAGGGCGATATACTATGATATGTTAAACCGCAGTGAGGCGTTTAAAACTTTGCCCCAAACAACCAAAGAGGAAATTTTTAAAGAAGTTGACGGCTTTGTAAATGAAAAGTTTTTACCTATAAACGAAGATACTATGCCGGGCGAACTGCCCAATGTGCTTGCCGGAAGAATTGCCAATGTTTTTAATTTAAACGGGGCAAACTTTGCTATTGATGCGGCGTGTGCAAGTTCTCTTGCGGCTTTAGACCAGGCCGTTAATGGCCTTAGAGCGGGCGAATATAATATGGCCTTTTGTGGCGGTGTTGACCAAATGATATCGCCGGCTTCTTATATAAGATTTTGTAAAATCGGTGCTTTATCTGACACAGGTTCTTTTGCTTTTGATGCAAGAGCAAACGGATTTGTTATGGCAGAAGGCGCCGGTATGGTTCTTTTAAAAAGACTTAGTGATGCTGTTAAAGACGGTGATAAAATTTACGGTGTTATCCGTTCAATCGGTTCTTCCAGCGATGGTAAAGGCAAGGGTATAACCGCGCCAAATCCAAAAGGCCAAATAACTGCTATTAACCGCGCCTTTGAACAAGTAGAGTTTGACCCTTCTGAAGTTGGCCTTATGGAAGCCCACGGAACTGCCACCAAAGTTGGTGATGCAACGGAACTTGGTGCTTTAAATGAAGTTTTTGGCCCTTACGCAAAACCGGGGACTATCGGGCTTGGTTCTGTTAAAAGCCAAATCGGGCATACAAAATCAGCGGCAGGTATGGCATCTTTGATAAAAGTTATGCTTGCTTTAAAAAATAAAGTTTTGCCGCCTTCAATTAATTTTGAAACACCTAATCCTATCGTAGATTGGGCAAAAAGTCCTTTTAAAGTTATAACAAAAACAACGCCCTGGCAAACGGATAAAGTGCGCACGGCGGCAGTTTCGGCTTTTGGTTTTGGCGGGGCAAACTTCCATTTACTTGCCCAGGAATATGACCCATCTAAAAAAGATTTTAAGCAGGAAACAGTAAAAACAGTATGCGTTAGTCAGGAGAAAGAAATGACAAATATTAAAACGGATTATAAACTTATGGTCCCCGTTGAAAAATTACAAGGGGATATGGTGATTTTTTCAGGCGATACAAAACAAGATTTATTCAATAATTTAAACGAAGTCGTGCGCAGTGTTAAGCAGGAAAATTATTTCTTAACCTTGCTTGCTTATAAAACCCACACCCAAAAACACAAAAAATTTGCCGTTTCTATCAATGCCGAAAATCCTGATAAATTAAAAGAAAAAATTGCCTTCTTTATTAAAACCGCTACCGGCACAGATGTTTGGGCAGAACCTTCTTTATATTTAAAAATGAAAGGTATTTACCCTTTCACCCCGTCAACAGATAAACCGAAAGTTTGTTTTATGTTCCCCGGCCAGGGCGCACAATATGTTGATATGATGAAAGATCTTGCCAGCAAATATAAAATCGTGCGCGATACTTTTGCCCAGGCAGATGAGATTTTAAAAGAAATTATAGGTTCTACTTTAACCGATACCCTTTGGTCTAAAGAAGGGGAAAGTAAAGAAGAATATAAGAAAAGAGAAGAAGCCATTAAACAAACACAAATTACTCAGCCGGCAATTTTAACTTGTAATGTGGCAATGATGCGTCTTTTATATCAATTTGGTTTAAAACCTGATGTAACAATGGGCCACAGCCTTGGCGAATATGGCGCGGCGGTGGCCTCCGGCATATTAAATTTTGAAGATGCCATTAAAGCCGTTACCATCCGCGGCAGTGTTATGGCAAATATTGAACTTGAAGATACGGGTAAAATGGCGGCCGTTTCAGCCAGTGTTGAAACTATTGAACCGGAACTTGCTAAAATTTCCGGCTATGTTGCCGTTGCAAATAAAAACTGCCCTACACAAACTGTTATCGCAGGGGAAAGTAAATCTGTTGAAGATGCCGTTGCTTTATTTAATTCACTCGGTATTCAGGCGGTTGAAATACCTGTTTCCCACGCTTTTCACTCAAAAATAGTTGCGCCTGTAATGCCTTCTTACCGCAAATTCTTAGATACTCTTGATGTTAAAGCACCTAATTTGCCGATAACTTCCAATGTCTCTGCGGATTTTTACCCGACTGAAATTGAAAAGATTAAAGATATTATGACAACTCAAATTATGAGTTCCGTTGAATGGGTAAAACAAGTTGAACTTGCTTATAAACGCGGTGTCCGTTTGTTTATTGAGTGCGGACCAAAGAGAGTTTTAAGTGCTTTTGTTACCAATACTTTAGCCGATAAAAAAGATATCAGAGTTCTTGCTTCAAACCATCCAAAACGCGGCGGTATTACCGAGTTTAACGATTTAATGGCAAACTTGGCAGCAGCCGGTATCAGCGTTGATTGGTCTAAAACAGATATCACAAAAGAAGATACTTTGTTTACTCCTTGCTTTAAAGAAGCTCTCAATTTACCTAAACCAAAAGAAGAAAAACCTTTTGACCTTAACACTTTAAAACAGCAATTTGGCGTTTTAAAACAAAGTGAAGAAAAAGTTGTTTTAAACGAGGGGGAAATTGTTATCAGCGGTGCTTCTGCCAAAATTTTTGGCGCAAGTTTAGAGGAAGTTTTACAAGGTAAAAGTTTAATTAAGGAACTTCCCGCAGCCGAACAGGAAAAACAACTTGAAAAAAATATTTCTACAATTTCAGGCGAAAAAATAACAAATCTTGAACAAGTAATAAAAAATTATGTTCCGGCTATTTCCGCTGATTTAACAAGAGAATTTGGCATTTCTGCCGATATTGTTAAAACCTTAAACGATACGGCAAAAATGGCAATTAGTGCTGGATTACTTGCTTTAAAAGACTGCGCTTTACCTTTAACTTTACCCGAAGAAATGAAGCAAGATACAGGTATTATTTTTGCTTCTTCTTTACCTACGGCAAGCGCTTGGGTTTATGAAGTTTCAACAAAAGTTGCAGATATCTTAAAAGGTAAAACAAAAAAAGAAGTCCGCGCTTTTTACGATTCTTTTATAAATAAAATTTCCGATGATACTTTAAGAACGCAAATTCAAACTTGGTATGAAGAAAACTTTGCCAAATATGAAATGCACACACCTAGAACCTTTACCCAAGAATTTTTAACTAAAGCCTTGCCTTTAGCGCATACACAATTTGCCTCTTTAATCGGCGCAACAGGCCCTGCTGTTTGTGTTAGCGGCAGCGGAACTTGCGCAGAACAGGCAATCAGTATTGCTAAAGATTGGCTTAAACTCGGTAAAGTAAACAGAGTTATTGTTATTGCCGCTGACACGCCTTCAAGCGAAACTTTACAAGATTTCTTAAATGCGGGCTTGCTTGCTCAAGGTCAAAATAAAGTTGCTTTGGGTAGCGGTGCTGCTGCTTTAGTTCTTGAACGCAGCCAAGATGTTTTGGCAAGAAATAAAAAACCTTTAGCAAAATTAGTTTATAGCGATTTTGCCTCCGGCGATATTAACCAAACTTTAAAAACTTTACTTGCTAAAGTAAATATTGATAAAGAACAAAGTAAGATTCTTGTTTTACCCAGTAAAGAAATTTTGGAAAAAACTGACTTAAAACAAATCTTTAACTCAGATAAAGTTGAAATAAAAGATATTTCTTCTTTAATCGGTTGCTCTTTTGGTTCCGGCGTGGAAGAAGTTTTGGCAGTTTATGCCTTAAATAATTTTAAATATGTTTTAAGGATTTCAAGCGGTTTTAATAGCGTAGCAGTTTGTTTACAAGAAAATGTTTCCGCTGTTTCCGCTTCTATTAAAACAGAAAAGCCGGAAATAAAGAAAGAAGAACCTAAACAGGAAACACCAAAAGCGGAAGTTAAAAAAGAAACTCAAAATACACAAATTTCAGAAGAAGCCTTAACAAAAGAAATTGTTGATATCGTTGCCGAAAAAACCGGCTACCCTCAAGATATGCTTGAACTTGATTTGGATATGGAAGCAGACCTCGGTATAGATACGGTTAAACAAGCAGAATTATTTGCCCTCTTTGGCGAAAAGTATAATTTACCTTTAGACCAGGGTTTACAACTTAAAGATTACCCAACAATCAGGCATTGTATTAAATATGTTTTAAAGGAACTTGGCAATGGCAAAACAGCCGAAGTTAAAACGGAAATAAAGAAAGAAGAACCTAAACAAGAAGCACCAAAAGCAGAAGTCAAAAAAGAAACCCAAAATAAGCAAATTTCCGAAGAAGCCTTAACAAAAGAAATTGTTGATATGGTGGCTGAAAAAACCGGCTACCCTCAAGATATGCTTGAACTTGATTTAGATATGGAAGCAGACCTTGGTATAGATACGGTTAAACAAGCAGAACTCTTTGCTCTCTTTGGCGAAAAGTATAATTTACCTTTGGACCAGGGTTTACAACTTAAAGATTACCCAACAATCAGGCATTGTATTAAATATGTTTATAAAGAACTTTCCGGCGGAAAAACTGCTGAAGTTAAAGAAGAAAAAGCAGAAGTTAAACCCGAAGTCAAAAAAGAAGAAGTAAAGGGAGAAGAAGTTAAACCTGAACCTGTAAAAGCAGAAGTTAAAAAAGAAACTCAAAATACACAAATTTCAGAAGAAGCCTTAACAAAAGAAATTGTTGATATGGTGGCAGAAAAAACCGGCTACCCGCAAGATATGCTTGAACTTGATTTAGATATGGAAGCAGACCTCGGTATAGATACAGTAAAACAAGCAGAGTTATTTGCCCTCTTTGGCGAAAAGTATAATTTACCTTTAGACCAGGGTTTGCAACTTAAAGATTACCCAACAATCAGGCATTGTATTAAATATGTTTTAAAGGAACTTGGCAATACTAAAACCAGCGAAGTTAAAACAGAAGTTAAACCGGAAGTCAAAGCAGAAGAACCCAAACAAGTTGAAGCAAAAACAGAAGACCCTATTTTTGAAGAACCTGCCAAAACGGAAACTATTGAAGAGAAGGAAGAAATAGAAGAGGATGTTAAAGAAGAAACTTCAGCAGAAGATCAAAAATTGCGTTTTGTGCCTATAACGGCGCAAGCACCTTTAACGCCTTTAAAACCGCGCAAATTATCAGCCCAAAGAGTTGTTTTAATAATGTCCGATAATGCGCCCATAACAAAAGCCTACAGCGAAGCCTTTAAAGAGCAAGGTATCAAAACCCATACCTTTACAACTTTAAGGGCAAGAACTAAAAACACGACAATAGTTAATTGGGATAGTCTTGAAGAAACTATTGCCGCTTTCCAGGAGTTTACAAAAAATAATTCTTTAGCGGTCCAGGGTATAATTTATGCTTTGCCTTGTTCTATAAAGAAATTTGACAAGAAAGTTAATCCTAACACGGAACTTACAAAGAATTTAATGCCTTTGTTTAATGCTTGTAAGGTTTTTATAAATGATCTTAAAAAGCGTGATGATGCAGATACTTTTGTGGCAGTTGTTTCTAAGGTTGACGGCAATTTCGGCTATAAAACAAAAGAGCCGGTAAATCCTATCTTAGGAGCTGTTTACGGCGGTGCTGCTTGCTTTAGAAAAGATTTATATGAAATTGCCGGTGTCTTAACTAAAATAATTGACTTTAGCGAAGATTTAACCCCGGAACAAATGGCCGCTCAAACTATAAATGAGATTTTAACCGGTGATGAAAGAGGGCAAGTTTCTTTTGACGGCCTTGAGAGAAAAACCATACTCTGCCTGCCCAGAAAACTCAGCAAAGATATTAAGCGTATGGATCTTGAAGGCAAAACCCTTGCTTTCACCGGGGCAGCGCGTGGTATCGGTTCAATTTTAGCACAAAAAATTGCTAAACAATATCAAAGCCGTATTTTGATTTTAGATGTAATAGAATTGCTTGATAAAACGCCTTATTATGCCACCTTGGGCGAGCAGGATTTAGCAACCTTAAAACAGGAGTTATGGCAGAAATTAAAAGCTGATACTTCTATAAAGGCAACCCCTGTTTTGCTTGAAAAGGAGTTTGGCAAAATAAAAGATTCTATTACCTTATATAAAACGATTCAAAAACTTAAAGCCCTTGGCAGTGATGTTGAATATTACCATTGTGATGTTACCAATGGCAGTATGTTAAAAGATGTCGTAATGAAAATCAAAAAGAAATACGGCAAACTTGATGGGCTTATCCACTTTGCGGGGCTTGAACACTCTAAACTTCTTACGGATAAAACAATAGAAGAATATTATAAAATCTTCAGTGTTAAAGCAATCAGCGCGGCGGCCTTCCTTGCTTTAAATTTAGTTAAAGAAAGCGGTTTTTATGCTTTTGCTTCGTCTATTGCGGGCAAATTTGGCAATCTCGGACAAAGCGATTATGCAAGCGCAAGTGATTATCTTGCCAAACTTTCTTTAAGTTTAAACAGGCAAGGGCAAAGAGCCGTAAGTATTGCTATGAGTGCCTATTCCAAAGTCGGTATGGGGGTGCGCCCGGGTGTATTTGATTTCTTAACAAAACAAGGGCTTAAATTTGTTGATCCTGAAGTCGGTATGCAAATTTTCCTGGATGAAATTGTTTACGGCAAAGTGCCGGAAATTGTTTTAACTGATGATTTAGGCTTGCTTGACACCGATAAACAAATTTGTTTTGGCGAGCCAAACCTTTTGGAAGAAGATATTGTTGAAGAAGAACCTTCTAATGAGGATAATAACTCAAACAATACTCCTTCTGAAAATCAATCTGTTGAAGAGGAATCAAAACAAGAAGAAGAACCTAAATACGAAGAAAAACAGGAAGAAGAATCAAACTCCGCCCGGCAAGGTGAACTTTTTAATTTAACAGAAGAACCTTTAACCCCGCAGGAAGAAGACACCCAATCTCCTAGCGAAATTCAAACGGAAGAAAAAGATAATTTCTTTCTCGGGCAGATAGTGAGTTTAATAAAGAATCAGGAACTTTTTGCCAAGAAAACTTACCGTGCGGCTTGGACTTTCTTAAAAGACCACTCTATAAACGGGACTCCTTATGTCCCCGGCGTTATGGGTATAGAATCTTTTATTGAAGCTGCCCAAGTTTTAGGTCAAAAAACAAAAGGTTTACAAGATGTTCACTTTTCTTTACCGATTAAACTTTTAAGACTTCGCGACCAGGAAGTTATGATTAAAGCCAAAAACGAACAAGGCTTAACTTCTATGGTTTTGGAATCGGACTTTATAAGCAGCCGCGGTATTAAAATGGGTTCCACAAGAAAACATTTTAATGCCAAACTTTTAAATCATTTTGAAAGTATGTGGCCAAAAGTTAGGGAAACTATTGATTTTGATAATCTAATTAAAAGTAGCGCAAATTATAAATTCAGTAAGGAAGAAATATATAAAGGTATGTTCCACGGGCCGAGTTTCCGCGTATTAGACGGCATTATTCAAGCCGATGGCGAACAAGTCCTTTCCGTATATAAAAAACCGGAAGAGCCCCTTTTTGACAGTGGAGATAAGAACCTTATTTCTAATCCTCTCCTTATAGAAGCGGCTTTCCAAACTTGCGGATATAGAGATATCCTTGTGGAAAACAGAATAACTTTACCTGATTATATTGGTTCTTTGTGGCTCAATCTTACCGATAAGCCAAAAGATAATTTATTTGTGCTTGCCAAATATACAGGTAAAAATATTGAAGGTAAGAGTGTTTATAATGCTTTTGTCTTTGATGAAAACGGCAAATTATGGGTTGAACTTCAAGATTATCAAATGGTAGGGCAGTAATTTGCTATTATATTGTTATGGCATATAGATTAAATATTGTAGAA
Source organism: Elusimicrobiaceae bacterium (assembly GCA_045612285.1). Lineage (GTDB taxonomy): Bacteria > Elusimicrobiota > Elusimicrobia > Elusimicrobiales > Elusimicrobiaceae > Proelusimicrobium. The sequence continues at coordinate 4,707 of JAZKYS010000026.1, read as the reverse complement.
ATTTCAAAAGTTCCGCCTGCGCAGGATTTTTTAACCAAGCGGGAAATGGAAACTTATAAAACTTTTAAAGTAGAAAAGCGCAAAAAAGAGTGGCTTGGCGGCAGATATGCTCTTAAAACTCTTGCCTGTGATTTCTTTAGTTTTGATATTAAGTCTATGGAAGTGGCAAATTTGCCAAGCGGTCAACCTATTTTGCTTGCTCCCGGGGGAAATAAATTGCCCGTTTCTATTACACACAGCGGCCCTTATGCGGCGGCCGCCATTGCTTTGACAGGTCCGGCAATAGGGCTTGATATAGAAGTTATAGAACAAAGAAGTTCCGCTTGGGTAAAACAATGTTTTGATAAAAGGGAAATATCTTCAAAATCAGCGCCGTTTCTAACGGAACTTTGGGCAAAAAAAGAAGCTGTTTTAAAATTTTTAGGCGTGGGTCTTAAACTTAGCTGCACGGATATAAATTTTGTTTTTGGCAAACTTGAATTACAAGGCAAAGCGCTTGATTTATGGGCGCGCCAGGGCAGTCCAAATATCACTTTAACGGTGCAAAATTTACCGGGTTCTTATAAACTTGCTATTGCAACGGAAGAACCAAGATTTTAATAATTTAGAGGTTTAATTATGAACGACGATACAATAATTACCAGCACAAAAACTGACGAGGAACCAAAAGGCAAAAAAGAAACTGCCGCAAGTATTAAAAAATTTAGACAAGTTTATGCTCAAGCGGTTGAAAGTTCCCCTGAAAAAGAGCGTATCCAAAATCAAAAAGGCAAATTTACTGCCCGTCAGCGTTTATCTTATTTACTTGATGAAAACAGTTTTTTTGAAATTCGCACCCTTGTTCAAACTGCCAGCAATGATTTTGATTTAAAAGACAAAAATATTAAAGGCGACGGTGTAATAACCGGTTTTGGCAAAATAAACGGGCGTGATGTGGCAATTTTTGCGCAAGATTTTATGAGTCTTGGCGGTTCACTCGGGCTTGCCCACGCAAAAAAAATTGCCAGTTTAATGGATCTGGCCATAGAGGCAAAAATACCTATAATCGGTTTGCTTGATTCCGGCGGAGCAAGAATACAGGAAGGCGTTAACAGCCTTGACGGTTATGGCGAAATTTTCTACCGCAATGTTAAGGCCTCAGGCGTAATACCGCAAATTTCTGTTGTGCTTGGTCCTTGTGCGGGGGGGGCGGTTTACTCTCCTGCTTTAACAGATTTTATTTTTATGGTTGACGGCATTAGCCACATGTTTGTAACAGGGCCAAATGTTGTTAAAGCAGCCACGGGCGAAGATGTTACTTTTGATACTCTTGGCGGTGCAAAAATGCACTCTCAAAAAAGCGGTGTTTGCCATGTTATAGCTAATAGCGAGCAAGATTGTTTTAGGCAAGTTAAGGAACTACTTTCCTTCTTACCGCAAAACTGCTATGAAAAAGCCCCTAATACAACTACTATTGATTCTGTGGATAGGCAAACGCCTTTGCTTGAAAAAGTTTGCGAAATTAACCCCAAAAAACCTTTTAGAATCCAACATATTATTTGGGAACTTGCCGACGAAAATAAATTTTTTGAAATACACAGGGATTTTGCTAAAAATATAGTTGTAGGTTTTGCTAAGATGGGCGGTGAAGTTGTGGGTATTGTGGCAAATAATTCCGATGTGCTTGGCGGCGCTTTGGATATGGACGCAAGCGATAAAGCTGCCCGCTTTGTCCGCTTTTTAAATGCTTTTAATATACCGATACTAACGCTTGTTGATTTAGGCGGTTATTTGCCCGGTGTTTCGCAAGAACACGGCGGTATTATAAGGCACGGCGCAAAACTGCTTTATGCTTATGCTGAAGCCAGCGTGCCAAAGATTACTCTGGTGTTGCGTAAGGCCTACGGCGGTGCTTATATTGCAATGAGTTCTAAACATTTAGGCGGAGATTTTAATTTTGCTTTACCTTCTGCCGAAATTGCCGTTATGGGCCCGCGCGGTGCGATAGAAATTTTATATTCCAAAGAAATAAAAGCCGCACCCAAAGAAAAGGTGGAAGAATTAAAAGAAAAACTTACAAAGGAATATGCCCAAAAATTTGCTTCACCTTATCAAACGGCGGCAAGCGGTTCTATTGATGAAATTTTAGAACCTACTTTTGCCCGTCAGAAAATTATTAAAGCTTTTAGACTTTTAAAAGATAAAAGGAAACCGCAGTTTAATACTAAACAAGGAAATATTCCGCTTTAATTATGAATTTTGAGAAGATAAAAGATTTTATTAAAACGCAAAAAATACCGGCTTATCGCTTAGCGCAGATAAGAAGTGCCGTTTATGAAAAAGGTATTACTTCTTGGGACGCGGCAACAAATCTGCCTCTTGATTTGCGCGAATTGTTAAATAAAAACTTTAAAATATTAAGTGTCCGCCCGGTTTTAATACAGGCTTCTAAACTTGATAAAGTTTTTAAGGCCTTACTGGAACTTGATGACGGTCTAAAAATTGAAAGTGTTTTAATGAAACCCGGCAAAACCTGGAGTATTTGCGTATCTTCACAAGTAGGTTGCCCGCTTGGTTGTGCGTTTTGCGCAACGGGTAAAATGGGCTTTAAAAGAAATTTAACTACCGAAGAAATTTGTGATCAGGCACTTTTTTGGTCAGATTTTTTAAAAGAAAAAAAACTTGGCGAAAGAGTTTCCAATATAGTCTTTATGGGTATGGGTGAGCCTTTGCTTAACTATCAAAATGTTGTTGCTGCGGTTAAAGAATTATCCAATACCGATTATCTTGGCATCGGGCAACGCCATATATCAATTTCCACTTCCGGCGTGGCAGATAGATTTATTAATCTTGCCCAAGATTTACCGCAAGTTAATTTAGCTCTTTCTTTACATAATGCCGATAATGAAGAAAGGTCCAAACTTATGCCTATAAATAAAAAATATAATTTGGATATTGTTAGAGAAAAGTTGGAAGAATACCTTGCCAGAACTTCGCGCGAAGTTTTTTTGGAATATACGGTTATTGACGGGGAAAATAACGGCTTACACCATCTAAGAAAACTTGGCAAGTGGATAAGTGAAATAAAAGATAATTATTTGCTTCATGTAAATTTAATTGCCTGTAATAAGGCAGTAGGCAAAGCTGTTGAAACAGATGAATTTGTTGTGCGCAAGTTTTCGCAAGCCTTAACTAAGATGCACATAAAAAACTCTATACGCAAAAGTTTAGGGTCTGATATTAGTGCTGCTTGCGGGCAACTTGCTATAAATAATGGGAGGAAAAAATGAAAAAATATTTAATAATTGCAACTTTATTTTTAGGGGCTTGTGCCTCTTTCATGGGCAAGACAAATTATGTCCCAATAGGCCCACAAAACTTGTCAAGACAAGTTAAAAATGCCAAAGATATGCCAGTTTTTGCCAGCCCTGACCAGGTTAGCGAACCTTCTGCCCGTATAGGTTTTTATCAGGTTCAAAAATTACCAAATGATAAAAGTGTCATTTTAAAAGAAATAGAGAAAATAAAAGAATTTGCCGCCAAAAGGGGTGCCAATGCCATTATTCTTAAAAAATATTTTAATGACGCAGAGCCTTCTTACCCGGCAAATTTATCAAGTTATTTCTTAAAATATATGAGCACAATTTCCCCGGAAGATGAACAAAAAATACAGGAATTTGTGTCAACATCGGCAATATCAAATGAAGCACAATAAAAAACAAACAAAATCTAAGTTAAAAGAAAAAGCTGTTGTCTTATTTTCAGGCGGTCTTGATTCTACTACCTGTCTTTATTGGGCTTTAGATAAAGGTTATGACTGTGTGGCTTTAAATATTTCATACGGCCAAAAGCATATAAAAGAAATTACCTGCGCTAAAAAAATATGTGCTAAACTCGGCGTAAAACTACAAAGTTTAAACTTAACTTTGCCCTGGCTTGCTGCGGCTACTTCACTAGTCGGCAAAAATAAAACTTTGCCAGCTTCAAATCTTAAAGAAATACATAATAAAAAACGCTTGCCTTCCACTTATGTCCCGGGCAGAAATTTGCTTTTTGTTGCTTTAGCGGCCTCTTTTGCAGATAGTATCGGCGCAACGGCTATTATTGCCGGGCCCAATGCGGTAGATTATTCCGGCTACCCTGATTGCCGCCCGCAATTTTACAGCCCTCTTGCTAAAGCCGTTAAAGAAGGGACAAGCGGTGCCCTATCAGGCAAGAGTATAAAGATTATAACGCCGCTTTTAAAATTATCTAAAGCGCAAATTGCTAAACTGGGCGCAAAATTGAAAGTTCCTTTTTCTTTAACTTGGACTTGCTATAAAGGCGGAGCCAAACCCTGCGGTAAATGCGATGCCTGCTTGCTTAGGGCGCAAGGTTTTAAAGAGGCCGGTATTTTAGATAAATAGGAGATAAAAAATGTTTCGTATTTTCTTAATCAGCAGTTTTTTATTTATAGGAGTAAATGTTTTTGCGCAAACTACGCAACAGGCTCTTGTTCAGGCAACAAAAGCCTTTGATTTGGAAAAAACTTCAAATATTCTCAGCGAAGAAGAAGATATAAAAAAACTTGTTTTAAAATATGCTTCTGCGCCGGAAAACCAAAAAGAATCTATAAAACAAGATATTGTTAAACTTCAAACTAAAAAGGAAGAAGAAGCCCTTGCCCGTCAAGAAAAAAGAATTGAACGCCAAGAAAATAAAGTAAAACAATTAAAAGAAGAATTAAAA
>JAZKYS010000025.1:0-11709 GCA_045612285.1 Elusimicrobiaceae bacterium | reverse complement strand
CCCCTTTTCTTTGAAAAAGGGCGAGGAATCAGCGGAAGTTTTCTTTCCACATAATCAAATTTTATATTTTTTTTTTGAAAAGCAAGTTTTTCTTTTTTACGACGGGAAATGCTTGTTTTATCTTCGTATAAAAAGATTTTTTAATAATTACCTTATTTTATAAATAAGACTTTAAATAAATCTGCTTAAAAGGCTTAATTTTTCGTATAATATTGATACACACAAAAGGAGATTTAATATGGGAAAAAGAATTAAAGATTATATAGAAAAAATGATAAAAGTTTCCGCAGAAATGGCAGGGGGCAAAATTAAGCAAAATAAAAGTGAGGTTTTAAGCGAAATGCTTGTTCAAATAGGATTCTTCCAGCACGAGCGTTTGATACACTTAATTGTTACCGTTTTATTTGCTTTTTTAACGATATTTACTGCCGCTTGTTCCTGCTTTTCAAAGGATTTATATTATGGAATAATGTTTTGTTTATTATCCCTTTTATGTCTTGCCCTTTTAGTTCCTTATATACATCATTATTATGTTTTAGAAAACGGTGTTCAAAAACTCTACGAAATTTACGATTCCATCAAAGCCGGCCAAAAATAATATGCTAAAATAAAAATATCTTTAGTTAAGGAGATTTTTTATGTTAAAAAAATTAAGTTTATTTTTACTTGCGGCTTTGTTTATAGCAGGTTGTTCCAGCGCGCCTAAAGTTGTTTTAGGTGCCGGCCAAGAAGAAGAGGAAGAAGAAATTGTTGCCCGTCCGCAATGGGCTGTTGAGGCAGAAGAAAGACAGGCCAAAAAAGCCGAAGAAAAAAAGAAAGAATTAGAAGAATATGAAAAAACCCTTGCCGCACAAAGAAAAGAACGCCCCACACCTAAAGAAGTCAATAAAGAAGAGTGTAAAATCAACGGGCACGATTGCTGGCAAGTGCTTAAAATTATCACCTCCGGCGCAAAAACTTCAGAACAAGCTGCCGAACTTAAAAAGTTAAATCTTACTATTAAAGATTCTGTAATGATTCGTAACGGTTCAAAATTTGTGTCGCTTTCCGATGGCACAGATATTTCAATTCTTTATAATTCATGGGACAAAAGTTATAATATGAAAGTTAAATTAAAAGACGGCCGCAAGATTACTTATGATACCGAAGGCTACCAAATTAAATTACCCTTTCCAGAATATGATTGGTAAGCAAAACTCTTTTGTTTTTGGTAAATAATAATATGTTAAAATAAAAGCAGTAATATTTTTTAGTAAAGGAGATAATATATGAAAAAAATTACATTATTTGTAGTAGGTATTGGTTTTTTGGCTGCTTGCGCATCCACTCAACCTAGAGATAAAGGCAATGTTTGCCAAATAGAAGGCAAGGATTGCTGGAAAGTTGTTCAACTTGTCGGTAAAACAAAGGAAATACCTTTGGAAAATAATGATAATATTTGGCAAAATGCTGTAAAATATGAAAACCCCGATTTAGAGAAAATGGGTTTAACAGTTACGCAACATATTATGTATCGCGACGGTGGCACAACAAACACTATTATCAACGATAATGTTGCTATCAGAACAAACCGCCGTTTAGGTGAAAACCCGGAATATGGCTATACAACTATTATTTTTAAAGAAAGCGGCAAAAAATTTGTTTTTGACCCGCAAGGTAAATTAAAAGAATAAAAGTTTATTTAAACATATTCATAAAAAACCGCCTATGTTAGTTAACATAAGCGGTTTATTTTTTATATTAGATTTTTATCAATTATGCAGACAAACGCAAATGCCATCTGATTCAAGTTCCCCGCCCACAAGGCCGTGTGCCGGGTCGGTGCAGCAGCGGTTGCAATCATATTGGCTGCGGTTCTTTTCTTCAAAGGAACAATCCGGTCCATCATCATCATCATCGTAGGTTTGTTGCGGGATGGCTTTCCAAGAGCATTTACATTCGTTTCCGAGTACATAGGCATTGTCAATTTCGTGAATAGATGGGTCAAAACCGGCAGGCGGTTGCGCTTTGCAACATTCATAGCAAGCAGAATTTGATTGGAGTTTTGCATCATTATCGCACACATCCACAGGGTTAGTGTTTTTGAAGTGGCAGCGGCATTGACCTTCGTTAATGAAACCATAATCAAACTCGTAACCGCTTGCAGGCGCACTAGGTGTTTTGGCTAAACAGCATTTCATACATTCTACTTGGTCTTTATTAAGGGTGTGTGGATTGCAAACTGCTTGAACATAGGGGGTATCTGACGGCTCTGCTACAAGGGCGGCTTTATGCTTGCCCATAACAGTAGCGCGGGGGTGTTCGCCTAAACCCGGTTTATAATCAAACCAACAACGGCAACCGCCAACTTTAGTGGTAAAACCGGTCGTCATATTGTGTATAGCCGGGTCAAAAGTTCCGTGATTAAAGCGGTTATTGATAGGGTGTTCCGTGCAGCAACGCGCACAGGCCCCGTCTGTTTTATTAGCAATTTGATATGAACAAATATCCAGATCTTTCTTGATATAGTGACATTTACACTCGCCCTTTTTAAGTTCGCCATAGTGAACTTGGTGCTTTTCCGGATTAAACCCTTTAATATCGCTAGGGTGGGCCAAACAATAAGCAGTGCACGCCTCATTAGAGGTGTTGCGTGTATCATAACCGGTAAGCGCTTTGCCTTGCCACTTGCAGTAGCAACTGTCGGTTCTACTATCTATATATCCATCAGTCATTTGATGGATATTTGGGTCAAATCCGGGAAGGCTCAGTTGCGGGTGGAAACAACACATAGCACAAGCTTCGCTGGAAGAATTTTTAATTTTAGGGTCGCAGATTTGGTTAAAATTACCGTATTTAAGGTCACTTTCCTTTAATTCTGCGGCTAGGCGTTTCATTCTTTCATCAAATTCTTTATTTTTGCGTTCTTGTTCTTGTCTTTCTTTTTCTTTTAATTCCTCTGCCTGACGGCGGATTTTGGCATCCCATTCCAAAAGTTCTTGTTTTTCTTTCTCGCTGAGTCTTTGGTCTGCTTTTATTATATCTGCCGCTAGTTTAAATTTTTTGACGGTTTTAACTTGGTTGTTTACAGGCTGATTGTTTGCCTTATAGAGGATTTTGGGATCTATATTTCTGACGGTAAGCAACATTCGCATGCCCGGTGTCATCGGAAGTATTGTTTCCTCATCAGCTGTATTATTTTGCGCAGGTTGTTTATCTGTTTGTTTTGGCTTATAATCACTTCGCTGATATTCCTTATGGGAGGCAATCATTCTATCTATAAATTCATCTTCACTCACGCCGTATTCTTTAAGCACTTGTTTTAACTCCGGGGTAAGCCATTCTTTCTGTAGAATTTCTCTTACCTCTTCTTGGGTTTTTGCTTTGGTTACAGGGTCTACCCATTCTTCTTGTGTTAGCGGTGCGTTTTCACTTTGGGCCTTTTTCTTTGCTGCTTGTTTGCGTGATTTTTCAAGGCGGTCCTTTTCTTCCTCGGGCAGATTTTCTTCGCCCGGTTTTAAATGTTTATAGGTTTTTTTATTTTTAGTTTGCGGTTTTATATTATCTTCTTGTTCCACAGAATAATCTCTTAGCGGAGTTTCTCTTTTTCGGGCATAGTCTCCGTCAGTGTCGTTTGGGTCTTTGTGTTTTGCGGCCCACTCTTTTAATTGCTGATAGTAGGGGACTTCAGAGTCTTGCTCTTGTTTAGCGGTATTTGTTTTTGCAGGAGTATTTTTTGGCTCATTTGTGTTTGCTGAAGTATTATTTTGGTCCGCTGTTTCATTTGTTGCGTCAACGGCTTTACTTGGTTGGGGGATATTGTTATTTAAGTCAATATTATAGGTATTGCCACCTGCTGTTTGATAAGTATATTTTTTAGTAGGGCCTTTGCCTTTTTTATCAACTTTTACGGGGTTTGAGGTATCAAAACTAAGCCCTGCGCCGTGGCGTAAGGCTTCGGGGCTATTTCCTATACTATTTGTAAGTGCGCCATCGGCATTTGCGCGGTGAGCCTGCTTTACAGCACTATCTGCCGCAGCGGCAAAACCTGCGCATAAGAAAAGTAAAACAAGAATATAAAAAGTTTTTTTCATATTAATATCCTCTCTGGGTTTCATATTTGGCAATTTTTTCCCTGTCAACATAAGGGCGCAAGCGGTCAGCAAGCCATTTATGTTGCTTTTTTACCGCTACGCCGTGTTTTATAAAATAAATATCGTCCACGATATTAACCGTATTCGGGGCAATGTTGTTTTTTTGTGCCTCGCGGTAAGTTAAAACTTCCATTCCCTTATCTTTTTGCTGGTAAAAATTCGGCTCGCCTAGTTTCTTTGTAAGTTCTTCTTTAGTAATACCGAGATTTTCAAATTCTTTTATGGCATCTTTTGTTAAAGGAGTTATTGTCGGTTTATTTTTCTTGTTATTAACAACTTGTGCGCCAAGAATATTCATTTTATTTAAAGAACATTTATTTTCGGTCCAATAAATTGCATATAAGCCGTCGTCTGCTTCGTTGGGGTTGGGGTGGCTCATTTGGGTAAGGGCGAGCATACATTTATCAAGTTTTGGCATAATTTCGTTTAAAAGTTCCGGGTTAGATTTTTGCAAATTATAAGAAACGCTGAAAATATCTAATTTTGTAGTATCGGATAAATCGCCGGCATAATTAAGCGTTACACTATTTGAAGGCGCATCGTTTTTAACTAAAGTGCGGATAATTTCAGCATTATTTTCTTTATTACAAGCAATGTTTTTAATGCAAGGGAACTCTGTTTCTTTTCCATTACTTGTAAGGTGGCAAATTTGGGTTGTATTGGGCGCGCATACTTGGCTTGCCATATATAAAAGCCGCGCCTGTTTTTCTTGAGGCAGAGTTTTTATTTGTGCGGCAACTTTGTTAAAGGAATCTATATTGCTTGTGGCAATAGCATTTACTGCGGCGGGAATAACGGGTTTTCCTGCCTCATTAAGCATATTAACAACTTCGCTGTAAGTTTGGAAATCTTCATCATTACTTTTTTGTTTTTGTAATTGCTCTTTTGCTAAATCAAGGGCAGTTTTATCTTGATTATTTTTTACGGAAATATCAGCCCTGTTTTGAAGTAATTGTTCCACATTTAAAATATAGCCGTTTTGGCTTGCTGCCATTAAGGGTGTCATATTATCCTGGTTTGCGGTATTAACATCCGCGCCGAGAATAATTAGCAAATCTGCTATATCGTAATTTCCATTATTTACGGCGGTCCATAAAGCATTTTCACCTTTAGTATTTTTTGTATCCATAAAGGCCTTTGCCACAAGCAAGTCTTGGAAAATTTTCATATTATCTTGCGCGGCGGCAAGCACTAAAAAGGGGTTTCCGTCATCATCTAACTGATTGGGAGTTTCGTCTTGTTCAAGATAGTATTTGACGGCTTTTTCATCACTTTGTTTAATAGCATCGGCAAAAGAAATATCAGGTTTATAGGCAGATACTTTTGCACTTTCTTTTGTTTGCTCTTTTGGCTGTTCTTTAGAAGGCGAACAAGCCCCAAGCGTTATTAAAAAAACGCCCAAAAAACATAATAAAAATTTTTGTTTCATTTTTTCTCCTTATTATTTTGCGCCGGCATTTTTGAGTAATTTAACTATCTCGGTATGTCCATTACTTTCTGCCAATTTTAAAGCGGTTTTGCCATTTGCTTTTAATTTAGCATTAAGATTGATATTAGGGACTGCCAATAATGCTTTTACTGCGTCTATATGATTACTGCCTGCTGCAAGCATAAGTGCTGTCCAACCTTCTTTACTTGCGGCGTTGATATCGGCTCCATGGTCAAGTAAAAGTTTGATTGTATCGGTGTGCCCGAATCTTGCGGCGGTTCTTAAAGCCGTCCAACTATCTTTGGTTTCGGCATTAACATTTGCACCGCCTTTAATATAGAGTTCTACACGGTCCGTTTCACCTTTAGCAATAATAGAAACAAGTATATTTGATTCTTTTTCATACAAATCTTTTTTTGCACCTGCTGTAAGTAAAGCATCAACAATTTCTTTATGGCCCATAGCGCTTGCCCAATGCATAGCAGACCAATTGTTTTTATCCTTAGTATTGATATTAGCACCGGCGGCAATTAAAGTTTTTACTGCGTTTAAATTGCCGTAGGAACTGGCAATTAGTAAAGCATCTGCTTTATTATCTTTCTCTTTAGTTCTTAATGCGATATTTGCCCCGCCGTCAATTAAGGTTTGAATCAGAGCGGAATCTGCTCTTTTGCTAGCATACATTAAAGCTGTCCAACCATATGTATTTTGGGCGTTAATATTTGCACCTGCAGCAAGCAAGTTTTTAACAATATCAGTATCTCCGTTCATGGCGGCATACATTAAAGCAGTTGTTCCATTTATATCAATAGCGTTAACATTTGCACCTTTGGCAATTAAAAGTTTTACAATCTCGTTTTCATCATTATCACTTGCAATCATTAAAGCAGTGCCGCCTCCTTTATTTACCATATTAACTTTGGCATTTGCCGCCAGCAAACGATTGACCATATCTAAATTGCCATAACGACTTGCATACATTAAAGCCGTCCAGCCTTCTTTATCCTGGGCATTAATATTTACACCCGCTTTTATTAACATTTCCGCAATTTCCAAATAGCCGGCTTTTGCAGCAACCATTAAAGAGTTTATGTTTTCTTTATTTGCGGCATTAACATTTGCTCCTGCTTTAATTAAAATTTTAGCAACTTCGGTATAGCCGTTTTCACTTGCCAGTATTAAAGCAGTTGAGCCATCATTTGCGGCGATATTAGGGTCTGCTTTTGCGGCAAGTAAAAGTTTGACGATGTCGGCATGACCATTATAACTTGCCTCCATTAAAGAGGTATCGCCCTCTTTATCTGTGGCATTAATATCATTTGCTTTTGCAGCAAGTAAGATTTTGACAATTTCAGTTTGTCCGTATGCGCTTGCCGTTTGTAAAGGATTTGCCCCGTCAATTGTGACAATATTCGGGTCTGCTTTTGCATCAAGCAAGACTTTGACAATTTTAGGGTCAGGGTTTCCATAGAAAGTTGCCATTACTAAAGGCGTCGTATTTTTATTGTTTACGGCATTGACATTTGCCCCTGCTTTAATTAAGGCTTTAACAATATCAACTTTAGGATTAGAACTTGCTATTGCATAAAATAAAATAGTGGTGCCTTCAGCGTCGGTTTGATTGGGGTTTGCTCCGTTAGCAAGAGCTTCAGCCACGGCTTTTTGGTTGCCGTTTTTTACATCTTCAATAAGACCTGCCTTGGCAATACAGGCAAAACAAAAAACACAAAAAGATAAAACTATAAATTTTTTCATAAAAATCCTCCATACTTTCATTCTAGCATATATTATATAATAGTAAAGATTTTTTAAAACTTCGTCAAAAATATGAAGTTTAATAGAAGATATTTTTTTGATTTTTTGATTTGATTACTTCTTAGGATTTTTATTGCCGGCTTTTAATGCTTTTAAATCTGAGCGCAGTTCAAAGATAAGTATAATCTGCCAGAATAGGAATATAAGCATTACAATATCATCACACATACGCCCTTCAACAATATTGATAATAGCAAAAAGATAGCCTTGCTCCGTTGTTACAAAAAGCATTGCCGTTTCCCACGCAAACATGGAAAATCTTTTATCTATAATCGGGATTAAATTATTATTTTCGTCATAGACAATTTTGCCAATACGCTTTGTTTTGTATGAAAGATGTTTTACTATAAATACAAAAGCACAAATAAATATTTGAAATAGGAGATTTACCCAAATCCACTGTTTTTCGCAAATATTATGTGCCACGCCGGAAAAATCATAATCATATTGAATCATGTCAGGAATAGAGTCCCAACATACGCAGTAAATTACGATTTCTATAAGGAGAACAAAAAAAGTTAAAATGATGGCTAATCTGGTTCTAAACTTAATACCTTTTAAGGTATTTCCAGATATAAACATTTTTATGAATTGTATAAATGAGGACATATTTGCTCCGGCAGAGAGAAAGATACACTCATACTATATGGAACACAGACCGTTATTTTTGTAATTTATCTTCGGAATCGGGATTTTCTACGCAATACACTGTAAATGTTCTTGTATAATAAATGCCCATAGTGCAAGATACCAAGATTTCATCAATCCAGTTATTATTTGTTATCATCTTAACAATTTTTCCGTTTGGGCAAATTTTGGAAAAATCGTGATCATGTTTTTTGCCCATACCCCAGAAGAAGAAATGGTCTCTTTCTGAATATGTTTTGACATTTGAATATCTGTCGGCATTATTATCTATAATAAATTTTGAATTTGTGCAGCCGCACAAAATACCGGCACATAAAACAGCACATAAAATAAATAATTTTTGTTTTTTCATAGATTAGCTCCATTCTGGATTGAAATATAAATTATCTTCATAAAATATACAAATATTATATCAAATATTGTTGATAACATAATAGAGGTGTTTGAGTTATTTTATAATGAAATCAAAAGTTATAATTTGGACACTATAATTTATTTTCTGCTTGACTTGGAGTATACTCCAACTGCTACAATTTATGTAGGAGGTTTTTATGACCATTTCCGAAGTCAGTAAAAAATGTAATGTTTCCGCCGATACTTTAAGGTATTATGAGAAGGCAGGCCTTATATCTTATGTTAACCGCACGGAAGGCGGCATACGCAATTATACCGAACAGGACTGCGCCCAAATAGAGTTTATTAAATGTATGCGCGGTGCAGGGCTTTCCATAGAAGTATTAAAAAAATATTTTGACCTGTTCAGTAAAGGCAAAAGAACCCTTAATGCACGCAGAGATTTACTTGCAACGGAACGGGAAAAACTTAAAAAACATTTAACGGAACTACAAGATACAATTAAGCGTTTAGATTATAAAATTTCCGTCTATGACAAAGCATTAAAATCAAAAAGTAAGGAACTTAAATTTTAGGAGGTTATAATGTTAAAGAAGATAATTATTATACTCATAATTCTTGCTTTTATAGGTGCGCTAATAGCAATAATACATAATTTAAGGGTTGCTTATAAAAACAAAAAAGAATTATCAAAGTTTAATCAGACAGAGGATTATAAAGCAAATCTTGGCAAAGTGCTTGTGGTTTATTATTCTTGGACGGGCCATACCCAAGATATTGCAGAGCAAATTGCCTCCTTAACAAAGGGCGATGTTTACCGCATTGAAACAGAAGAAGATTTTAAATCTTCTCCTGCTTTTTATGCTCGTGTTAAAAAGAATTTAAAGGAAAAGACTTACCCTAAATTAAAAGGTCAAATGCCAAATATTGATAGTTATGATACTATCTTTGTCGGCGGACCTGTTTGGTGGTATACAATGGCAACACCGCTTTATTCTTTCTTAGGGCAAATGGATTTTAAAGGTAAAAAGATTATACCTTTTTCCACTCAAGGCAGTAATCCGGGCACATTTTTACAAGATTTTAAAAGTAATGCCAAAAATGCCAAAATCGCCACTTATGCAAACTTTAATAATGTAAGTGCAAAATATAATACCGAAGTTCATAATAAAATTATTCATTGGATAAATAATTTATAAAAGGAGATTTATGAAAGTATTATTGATTAACGGAAGTCCCCATAAAGAAGGTTGCACTTTTACGGCTTTAAGCGAAATTGCAAAAACCTTAAATAAACATAATATTGAAACAGAAATTTTCCATATAGGGGTAAAACCTATTGCCGGATGTATTGCCTGTGGCAAATGCAAAGAAAATGGTAAATGTATCTATGAAGACGGAGTAAATGAAATTGGCTCAAGAATTGATACTTTTGATGCTATTGTTCTTGGCTCCCCTGTTTATTATGCAGGGCCTAGCGGGCAACTTTGTTCTTTTTGTGATCGTTTATTCTTTGCCAATTCCGGTAAAATGGCCGGTAAACTTGCCGCTGCGGTGGTATCTTGCCGAAGGGGCGGTGCAACGGCTTCTTTTGATAGATTAAACAAATATTTTACAATTAGCAATATGCAGGTAGTAGGTTCGCAATATTGGAATATGGTTCATGGTTTTACGCCCGAAGATGTTCGCAAAGATTTAGAAGGATTGCAAACTATGCGCACTCTTGGAGAAAATATGGCCTGGCTTTTAAAATGTATTGAACTTGGCAAACAAAACGGAATTAATAAACCGACTTATGAGCCTATAACATTTACAAATTTTATAAAAGGAGATAAATAATGAAAAAAATAATAAGTGTAGTACTCGCAATATTGGTTTTGGCGGCTTGCCATTGCCTTAAAAAAGAAAACAGCCGTGTAGAAACGGTATCTCAAAATAAACCGGTGGTTTATTTTACCAAAGATATCAGCCCGGAAGGTCTTGTCAAAATATATGATAAGATTTCCAAAAATATTGACGGTAAAGTAGCTATTAAATTTCATACAGGCGAGCCGCACGGCCCAAACATTTTACCTGTGCCGATGGTAAAAGCATTATGGGAACATATTCCAAACAGCACGCTTGTTGAAACAAATGTTTTTTATACTTCTCCGCGTCAAACAACAAAAGGCCATCGCGAAACGCTTAAAACAAACGGCTGGACCTTTACCGAAGTTGATATTTTAGATGAAGACGGCACAACAATGCTTCCCATCAAAGGCGGCAAACATTTTAAAGAAATGTCTATGGGTAGCCATATTCTTAACTATGATTCACTTGTAGTGCTTACACATTTTAAAGGTCATACTATGGGCGGTTATGGGGGCAGTATGAAAAATATTGCTATTGGTATGGCAGACGGCAAAATCGGCAAAAAAATGATACACCAAAAAGGCGATAATCAATGGGGTTATACAGGTGGAATCTTCCAAGAGCGTATGGCAGAATCAGCCAAAGCAACGGTGGACCATTTCGGCGATAAAATCGTATATATCAATGTTTTGCGCCGTATGTCTGTTGATTGTGATTGCGCAGGCACTTCTGCCGCAGAACCAAAAGCACACGATATCGGCATTTTAGCCTCTACAAATATCGTTGCGGTGGACCAAGCCTCACTTGACCAAGTATGGGCCTTGCCGGAACACGAAGGACATGATTTAAAAGAGCGCATAGAATCGCGCGAAGGTTTACGCCAAATTTCCAGCATGAAAGAACTTGGCATGGGAACAGGCGAATATACTTTGGTAAATATTGATAAATAAAATTAAGAAAAAATATGAAACAAACATTTATTACATTAAATGACGGAAACAAAATTCCGCAATTTGGCACAGGTGTTTTTCAAGTGCCGGATGGCAAAGAAACTTTAGATGTTGTAAAAAATGCCCTTGCCCTTGGTATTAGGCATATTGATACCGCCCATGCTTATCAAAATGAAAGGAGTGTTGGCCAAGCAGTAAAAGAAAGCACTATAGCCAGAAAGGAAATTTGGATTACAACCAAACTTTGGCCCAGTGAATACGGCGAGGGAATATCATCGCAAGCCATTGATAAAATGCTTAAACGCTTAGATACAAACTATATTGATTTATTATTGCTTCACCAACAATTTGGCGATTATCTTGGTGCGTGGAAAGATATGGAAAAAGTGGTAAAAGACGGCAGAGTAAAATCTATCGGTCTTAGCAATTTTGAATCAAACCGCTTGGAAGAAGTTTTAAGCATAGCAAAAATTTATCCTTCCGTTTTACAAGTGGAATGCCATCCTTATTACCAACAAAGAGAACTTAA
>JAZKYS010000024.1:0-13671 GCA_045612285.1 Elusimicrobiaceae bacterium | reverse complement strand
AGTCATATTGAAGCTATAAAAAAATACGGGCCTTGTCCGCAGCACAGAAAAACTTTTGAACCGATTGCCTCGCTTTTTGGCGGGCTTTTCGGCAAAGATTTTTAGAATAAAAATGTTTAGTTTAAAAAGATTAATCGGCAATAAAGGCGAAGATAAAGCCGCAAAGTATTTAAAAAAACAGGGCTATAAAATAATTGAGCGCAATTATAATTTGCCTTGCGGGGAAGTTGATATTATTGCTAAAAAAGATAAAACCCTTGTTTTTGTGGAAGTTAAATACCGCACCAATTCCGACAATTTCGGCGGACCTGTGGCCGCTGTAAACAAAGCCAAGCAAAAAAGGGTTATTAATGCGGCTTTAAGTTATATAAAAACAAAAAAGCCAAACTATGACGGCCTAATGTTTGATATAATAGCAATATCGGAGGATAAAATAGAACATATCCAAAATGCCTTTAGTTCGGATAGGTTCTTTATTTAGGAGGGTAATATTATGAGTCAATTACAAACCATACAAAAAGCAGTAAATTATATAAACAAAAAAACAAAAAATTTTAAGCCGGATCTTGCCATTATCACCGGCAGCGGGCTTGCCAATGCTATTCCGCCTTTAGAAAAGGAAATTAAAATTCCTTATGTTGATATTCCCGGTTTTTTACACAGCACCGTTGCCGGCCACACGGGCAATTTAGTTTTCGGTGTTTATAAAAATGTAAAAATTGTTATTATGCAAGGGCGTTTTCATTATTATGAAGGCCACTCCATAAAAGATATTTCTATTGCTATACGCACTTTAAAATTTTTAGGGGCAGAAATCTTGCTTTTATCTGCCGCAGTTGGTTCTTTAGATAGAAAACTCCCCCCCGGCAGTATGGTTATTTTAAAAGATCATATCAATTTTATGGGCACAAATCCGCTTATCGGTAATTGGGACCCGGCTTTTGGCCCTATGTTTAAAGATATGACCCAAGCCTACGATGAAAAATTACAAAATATTTTAGTTAAAATTGCCAAAAAACACAAAATCAAACATAAAAAAGGTGTTTATTTTGCTGTAAGCGGGCCTTGCTTTGAAACCCCGGCAGAAATTAGGGCTTATAGAACACTTGGCGCTGATGTTGTGGGTATGTCCGTCGTGCCGGAAACAATTGTGGCAAGACAACTTGATTTAAAAGTGGCAGGCGTTGCACTTGTTAGCAACTTGGCAAGCGGGATGTCGGGCGTGGCGCTTTCCCACAAAGAAACTTTAGATGTAATGAAAAAATCTGAAGCGAAATTTGGCAAACTTTTAAGAGATTTTATTATCTCACTTAAAAAATAAAAAATGAAAGATAAAGTAAAAACCCTTGGAAAAGAAACTTTAATTTACGGCACATCTACCATTGTTGCGCGTCTGTTAAATTTCTTTTTAGTTCCGCTTTATACCTATTTTCTTGCTCCGCAAGATTATGGTATAGTAGCGGCGGTTTTTGCTTTTATGGCGTTAACAAATATAGTTTACCAATATGGTATGGACCAGGCCTACTTGCGCTTTGCCAAAGAAAATAAAACAAAAGAACTTTTTGCTACACCTTTGATAGCAGTTTTTACAAGCGGTATTTTAATTTCTTTTATCTTATGGCTTTCAAGCGCAAGTATTGCCGGGTTTTTGGGTATCGGCGCGGAGCATAGTTATTTAATAAAACTTGCCTGTTTTGTTATGGCGCTTGATGCTTTAAATATTGTCCCTTTTGCTAAACTTCGTTTTGACCACAAAGCCTGGCATTTTATGCTGATAAGGACTGCTTCAATCATCGTAAATGTTATAGGCAATATTTTGGCCCTATCTTATTTTAAATGCGGCGTTAAAGGCATTTTTATAGCAGGCATTTTTGCTTCTCTTACCTCGCTTATACTTTTAACACCGATGACAATTAAAAACTTTGTTTGCCGTTTTGATAAAAAACTTTTTAAAGAAATGTTTTTATTTTCCTGGCCTTTTATACCGGCCGGTATGGCAAGCATTTTGGTAAATGTTATTGATAAACCAATTTTAATACACCTTGTAGGTTTAAAAGATGTGGGTATTTATCAGGCCAATTTTAAAATAGGCGTTTTTATGATGCTCGTTGTTTCTATGTTTGACCAAGCGTGGCGGCCTTTCTTTATTCAATATTCATCTGAGAAAGATGCAAAGGAACTTTTCGCTCAAATCTTAACTTATTTTACCGCCATAACAACTTGGATATTTTTGGGTTTAACTTTCTTAATGCCTGTTATCATAAAAACGCCGGTATTTAATCACTATTTAATTGCTCCTGCTTACTGGGAAGGGCTTAAAATTATACCGCTTGTTTTGGGCGGATATCTTTTCTACGGGTTTTATATTAACTTTATGATTGCACCTGTCTTAACCAAAAAAACACGCGTTTTAATGTGGATTACTTTACTTGGCGCAATAAGCAGTATTTTGACAAATTTGACCCTTGTTCCTTTGGTGGGTATTATCGGCGCGGGTTGGGCGATTTTGGTTAGTTATATTGTTATGGCAAGTTGTTTATTTTACTTCTTACAAAAAAATTATCCGATAAATTATGAATATAAAAAACTTGGTTTTATTGCGGCAGTTGTAATCAGTTTTCTTTTCTTAAATAATCTTTTAAACAATACTTTAACTTGGCAAATTATTTTACTTATAATTTACCCACTTATCATTAGTTTAGTTTTAGATAAAAATAATTTTTTAAAAATAAAGAAACTGATTTTGAGAAGAAAAAAACACTAATAAGAATTATTTTTAAAATAGTTTATTTTTGCCTTAGTATCTTCAATATAATTATCAAGCAGTTTTTGTGTTGAGCCGTCAAACAAAGCGGAGTGTTTTTGTTTTAATTTTTTAAGGCCTTCAAGTTGAACCAAATAGGCCTTAACTTCCTGCTCGCCATAACTTTGTTTGGCAACTCTTGGGTCTTTAATAATTTCAAAAGCGTGGCCGTATGCCTCGTGAATAAAATTGATAATTGTTTCAAGCAAAAACTCATCTTTGGAAATTTTTTTGTAAGAATCTGGGTTATAAGGTGAATCATCAATAAAAACAAAAACTCTAAAATTATCTGCACTTTCCGGGTAAGAAGTAATAGCTCTGACCCCGCCTGAAGTTGCGCCAATCATATTTAGAACATAAGGTTCTGTTTGGCTTTTGCGCAAAACATAAACGGAAAAATTTTTAACCTTTGGATAAGAACTTTTTTTAATATCCATCAAATTTCTGCCGTTCGGTGCGGAAACTTCAGAAGCAAGTTCCATTGCTTTTGTAATTAAATCTGTTTCGGCGGAAAAATCCGCACTTGACGGGTTAAAAATAAACAAGCGCACAAGCCCGCCGGATTTTTCTAAAATATATGGTTTAAAATTGCTGTTTTTTACATCTCTTGCAAGAATATCTTTTAATTCTTGGTTTTCAACCGCAAAAGAAAATTGTGCAAAAATTGCCAAAAAGGCCAAAAATAAAAATAGTTTTTTCATAAAAAGCTCCCACCTAACTTATAATATAACTGATAATTAATAAATTTTCAAGGTTAAAAATTATTTTTATTTCTTAGACACAGAGTGTTTTTTTGAATAAAAAGTAAAACCGACGATATAGATAAATAATAAAACAGCAAAAGTTAAAGATAAAATGCGGCTGATTTCGGCAAGTCCAAGCAGTTTTAAAATCGTATTACTTAAAACTATACAGGGTATTACCACAAAACTTCTTTGTAAAATTCTTGCGCGCCCGCTTTCACAAACAATATTATTGCACTTTACACCAAGCGGAAAACCCATCATCCCCCCTGCCGCAATAATAAGAGTTAAAACAAAAATTTCAAACCCCACTTGTTTGCCACTGCTAATCACATAAAAAAGCCCGCCTGTTGAAGTTGTTAGCAAAAGCAAAATACGCACAGCGCGCGCCGTCCATTGTTCGGGCACTTTAAAAATATTAACTAAAATCGGCCTTATTATCATAGCGCCGCCAATGCCGAGTAGTGAACTAAAAATACCTGTTCCAAGTCCGCCGAAAAATGCGCCCCAGCTTTGCTTGCGCGAGAAAGTTGGCAAGTAATTTTCGTTTTGTATCGGAGTTGAAAATAAAGTTTGATAACCAATAAAAAGATTAACCAAACAAAAAATAATCATTAAAGCAGTTGAGCCAAAAAGCGTGTAAAGATAATCATTTATAAATCTGCCTGTAAAAGCGGTTATAAAACAACCGATACCCAAAGGAATAATTATGCGCCTGCCAAAAGAACGCCTGCCCCAATTTACTTTAGGGAAATCTTTAACCACCAAAGGCAGTGTGGAAGGCACCATTTGTAAAAGACTTACGCCGACTGCTTCCGCCGGAGAAAAACCGAAAATAAGCATAACCGGCACAATAAGCCAACCGCAACCAACACCCCAATAACCGCCGGCAAACATACCGACAAAACCGATTACAGGCAAAATAAAATAAAGGTACCAAGCTATATTCATTTTCTTTTTCTTTCTTTTTTTACTAAAAAAACCTCTCTTATATTTTAGAATATATAGAGAGGTTTTACACGAAAACAACTTTCTTTATAGAAATTTTAATAAGGAAAAAATTAAAATTTACAAAAAAGACTAAGCCATATTTCTACAGGGCGCGTTCAAGCAATATTTCCTTTTCAAAAGTTAAGTGCTTGCCCACCTTGCAAGTTTTTAAAACATTGATAAAATGCGCTTCTTTATCTTGCGGAAAATCAGCAGGTATTTTGACAATAGTTGTCATCTTTGTAATTAAACCCTTATCATCAAAAACAGGTTCTGCTCTGAAGGAAAAATCTTCCTTTTTCATATTATTTTTTTCTACAAAGGACATTGCAAAAACCGCCTGACAGGCAAGAAAAGATGCCATAAACATTTCAAAAGGATTGGGTGCGCTGCTTTCCCCGCCAAAATCAATAGGCATATCGGTATAAACTTTATAATTGTTTACCCTTACTTCTACTTTTTTCTTTCCTGTATAATTTGCTTCTAACATAAATACCTCCCTTTTCTTTTATTTTATCAAAATATTTTTTTGCCGGAGGAGAGGGCAACACCTTTTTGCAGTTTTTGGCTTTGCCCCCTCAAATGAAGCTTTCCGGCAGGATTTTACCTGCACACAAAAATATTTTATCCATAACACTTTATAATTAGTAAAACTAATTATTTTATAGTATAAATAAAAACTACAATATTTGTCAAGAGTTTTTTGTTCTTTTTTACATTATATTCTATCTTTGAGCGTTGTTAACTAGTTTATATATCACCAATTTTTCGTGTCGTTAAATTAACCATAATAGCGATAGGCATAATCGTACTATATTTATATCCTCTTTCTGTTTTTTCAGCATTTTGAAAAAATACAAGAAGCACAATGTCGCGATTTGTTTCATCATGTTCTGCCATTACCAAAACATTTTTAGACTCTTTTTTTTCTTCTTTATCAACCCCTTTTAATAAACAGGCACGTGTAGATTGTTTGCCTTTTACGTCAGAAGTATCTAATATTGTGCATTCAATATTATTACGATAATTTTGATCCTTTAGATATTTTTTGATAAACATAACTTTAACTTCTATAGGTCTAGTTCCATATCCTATATTAAAATCTTTTGTTTCAGCATATGTGATATCTAATGCTTTTTTGACATTTGCTTCCGAAACAACCCCAGAAGAATTACACCCTACAACACTAAACAATATTATTAAACTTAATACTTTTTTCATTTTGAACCTCTCTTTAATTGTCTCTTTTTTTCTTCAAATTCTTCTCTAGTCAATAATCTCTGATTATACAAATTGGACAATTGGACTAATGGATCAGAATTTGTTTCTACAACTTGCTGAACTACTTCAGGAGTATTATTTATCCAACAACTAATTAAATTGATGATAAACAAAATTGTAGAGATAATAAACCCCAAGCCAGATATAAGAAAACCAATAGACATAATTATGTAGTAAGCAGCCCCCCTAGAAATGGTATTAGGGGAAACAGCTCCACCACTTACTCTATATTCCATAATTGCTGATTGATTATAAGAAACAATTATTGAATCAATACCGTTTAAAACTCCAAACAATACTATACAGCCTATACCTATAAGTAACCATTTAATTACTTTTTTCTTTCTATCTTTATTTGTCATTCCTTACTCTCCTTTCTTAATTTTCAATTTACACAATAAAAAAGGCGACTGCTATTTGAGTGCTTCAAAACTCCCAAATAACCGCCGCCTACCTGTTTGATTAAAAATCAAGCACAGGATTACTCGCCATAAAAAATGGGTAATTAGGCCATTTTTTATAGCAATAGCGACATTTTTGGTTTTGAAGCACTTTTACTTTTGTAAAAGAGTGGGCAAAGCCCCCCAAAAAAGTACTAATTGTAATCAAGCCGCATTTAAGGCTTACAAAACAGCAAATCTCCTTTATTGGAAACAAACATATTCCAATAATTTTATTATAGCAAAAAATATTTTTAGATTTTATTTAAGCAAACAGAGCAAATTGTTTTTGCAAGAATTTTGGAGATAGTTTTAATTAGTTTTTTCTTTAGAAAAGACGCTTTTAGAAATGAGGTATACCCCGAGGGGCCGGGAGGCCCGTGTATCCGAAGTTTGAAAAAAATTAAAATTTACAAAAAAGACTAAGCCGCGCGTTCTAATAAAATATCCTTTTCAAAACTTAAGTGCTTGCCAACTTTACAAGTTTTCAAAACATTGATAAAATGTGCTTCTTTATCTTGCGGAAAATCAGAAGGTATTTTAACAATAGTTGTCATTTTTGTAATTAAACCCTTATCATCAAAAACAGGTTCCGCTCTAAAGGAAAAATCCTCCTTTTTCATACCATTTTTTTCTACAAAAGCCATAGCAAAAACCGCCTGGCAGGCAATAAAAGAAGCCATAAACATTTCAAAAGGATTGGGCGCGCTGCTTTCCCCGCCAAAATCAATGGGCATATCGGTATAAACTTTATAATTGTTCACCTTAACTTCTACTCTTTTCTTTCCTGTATAATTTGCTTCTAACATAAATACCTCCGTTTATTTAATTGTATAAAATTTATTTTTTTCTTTGCCGGAGGAGAGGGCAACACCTTTTTGTAGTTTTTGGCTTTGCCCCCTCTTTAGGAAGTCTTCCGGCAGGATTTTACCTGCACACAAAAGTATTTTACCTATAACATCTTATAACTACTAAAACTAATTATTTTATAGTATAAATAAAAAATACAATATTTGTCAAGAGTTTTCTTAAATTTTTAAATTCTAATAAAGATATGCAACTTTTTGTTTTACAAAAGCAATTTTTTATCATTATTTATTTTTACTTAAAACACATCTAATTTCGCCTTTAATTTTCTTATACGAAGCCCCGCCTTGACTTGAAAAAAAAAAAAAATAAAATATTCTTAGCTCAAAAAACATTGGAGAAAAATATGCTTACAAAAAAAGGTTTTACTTTAATTGAAATTTTAGTAGTTGTTTTAATTATAGGTATTTTAGCGGCTATTGCTGTGCCTAAATATCAAATTGCGGTGCTTAAAAGTAAACTTTCCCGCGCCAAACAAACTGTAAGTGATATAGAACAAGCCGGCAATTTATATTATTTACAAAATGGCACTTATCCAACCAAATTTATAGAACTTGATTTTGCAAACAAATTTAGTAGCAACGGCGTTATAAAAACAGAAGATTATGAATGTTGGATTAGCAAAAACAATGACATCCGTTGTTTTATTGATAGTCAATATGGAGTAAGCTATCTATATAACTTTGCCAAAAAAGAAGCTATGTGCCGCGCGCAAAGTATAGATAAAACTGATATTAACAACAAACTTTGCCAACAAGATACCGGCCAAACAGCCAGTCAAGCAGTATGCTCAGACACATCAGTATATTGCAATTATTACTATTAACTTTAAATAGTGCCCAATGGCTTTGCTAATCTTTGATAACCTTTAGCTTTAATTATCTTTGCCTTAAAAATTTGCCCTGCTTCTACAGGTTTATCAAATAAAACTTGACCGTCTATATCAGGAGCATCGCGGTAGGTGCGGCCTGTTGTAATAGTATCGCTGATAACTTCCACAACGGAGCCGATAAGTTTTTTATTTATCTTATCAACAACGCGGCTTTGCACTTTGTTTAACTCAAGCGCGCGTTCTTTTTTGATTTTGGCAGGTATTTGCTTTTTCATATCGTAGGCAGCGGTGCCGGGCTCTCTAAAAAACTCAAACACGCCGACATTATCAAATTCATATTCTTTAACAAACTTTAAAAGTTCTTTAAAATCTGCTTCCGTTTCTCCGGGAAAGCCAACAATAAAGTTTGTTCTTATCGCAATATTCGGCACGCGCTCTTTTAGCATATTTAGCGTTTCTTTTATTTTTTCAGGCCCGCAATGGCGGTTCATCCTTTTAAGAATATCAGCTGAAATATGCTGTAAAGGAATATCAAGATAAGGAAATATTTTTTCCTCACTTGCCATTAAATCGGCTAACTCACGGCTAACGCGGTGCGGGTAGGCATACATTATTCTAAGACGGCAAACCTCTTTTATTTTGATAAGTTTTTTTAGCAATTTAACAAGTTCGGGCTTACCGTATAAATCTTGTCCGTAAGATGTTGTATCTTGCGCGATAAGCGAAATTTCTTTTACCCCGCTACCTGCCAAAATGCGCGCTTCTTTAACAACTTCTTCAATAGTTTTAGAGCGGTAATTACCGCGGATAAATGGTATTGCGCAATAAGCACAGCGGTTATTACAACCATCTGCCACTTTTAAATAAGCACTATGCCCAGCAGTCAAAGAAAGTTTATATTCCGGCATAAAAAGTTCACGCTGTATCGGGCTAAACAAAAAACCTTTTTTATTTATAATTTTTTCAATAGCATCTTGTTTTGAAATGGAAAAAATAAGGTCCGCTTCTTTAAATTCCTCGGCAATTTCCTCTTTTAATCTATCAACCGCGCAACCGGTTATGGCAACTTTTTTGATAATGCCTTTCTTTTTTAATTTTAGGGCGTATTTTATATTTTCTTTTGCTTCTTTTATCGCGGAAGAAAGAAAGCCGCAAGTATTTATAATAATAATATCGGCTTCGTTCTCGTCAAAAACCATCTTATGGCCTTTTGCTATAAGACGGGCGGAAAAATTTTCGCTATCGGTTAAATTTTTGGGACAGCCCAAACTTATCAAGTAGAAATTCATATATATATTATATAATATACAAAGAGAGGTGTGTTTATGAAAAACTTTGAAAAAACACTTTTAAAAACCGCAAAAAATATTGATAAAGCCTTAAAAAAACAAATTTCTTTAATTAAAAATACCCCCCAAATTATTGTTGATGCGATGAGTTATTCCTTAATGGCAGGCGGCAAAAGAGTGCGCCCCGTCTTACTTACTTGGACGGCTGAGGCCTTTGGTCTTGCCCCCAAAGATGTTGAAGCAGCCGCCTGCGCGGTTGAAATGCTCCACACTTATTCTTTAATTCACGACGATTTACCTTCTATGGATAATGATTCCCTGCGCCGCGGTAAACCGACAAACCATATTATCTTTGGCGAAGATACCGCACTACTCGCCGGTGATGCCCTTTTAACCTATGCCTTTGAAACACTTGCCAGAAACGCGCAAGTTAAAAAAGTGGGTTATGAAAGAACTTTAAAAGCAGTTAGCAGTCTTTCCCATTACGGTGGGGTCAGCGGTATGATTGGCGGGCAAGTGGCGGATGTTTTTGCCGAAGGTATTTTGGAAGGCAAAAGCAAAAGAGCAAGTATTTTAGCCAAAACAAAATATTTTAAAGGTCACCTTGCCGGTTATTATCTTTTACCTAAAAATGCAAAAGAAGTTTCCGCCGCGGCACTTTTAAAATATATTCACACCAATAAAACAGGCGCTTTAATTAAAACCGCTGTTGAAATGGGCGCAATACTTGCAGGCGCAAAAGATAATGATTTAAAAAATATCCGCACTTACGCCGAAGCAATAGGTTTTGCCTTTCAAGTAGCAGATGATATTTTGGATGCTACCAAAACGCAAAAACAACTTGGCAAAAGTAATAGCGACCAGACAAATAAAAAACTAACTTTTGTTACACTTTACGGACTTGAAGAAGCAAAACTTGCCGCCCAAAAAGCAACCAAACAGGCAATTTGCGCTTTAGATAAAATAAAATCAAACAAACTTAAACCCTTATATGATATGGCCTATTTTATTATTGAGAGGACTTATTAATGGAACTTTTAGAAACAATTAATTCCCCCAAAGATTTAAGAAAATTAAAAAAAGAACAACTGCCCGAACTTTGCCAGGAAATCAGAAATTATATTATTGAAACTATCAGCCACACAGGCGGGCATTTGGCCTCAAGTCTTGGTGCAGTTGATTTTATTGTTGCCTTGCATTATGTTTTTAACACGCCGGAAGATAAACTTGTTTTTGATACCGGACACCAGGCCTACGCCCACAAAATTTTAACAGGCAGAAGAGAAGCTTTTAAAACCATCCGCAAGCAAAAAGGGTTAAGCGGATTTTTGAAAATTTATGAATCAGAGTATGACACTTTTGGTGCGGGGCACGCTTCAACTGCGCTTTCGGCCGCGCTTGGTATGGCTTGCGCGCGCGATCAAAAAAAAGAAAAAAATAAAGTTGTGGCCGTCGTTGCCGATGGTTCTATGACGGGCGGCATGGCTTATGAGGCCTTGCAAAATGCCGGCCTTTTAAAAACAAATTTACTTGTAGTTTTAAACGATAATCAGATGTTTATTTCTAAACGCGTGGGCGCGCTTGGTTCTTTTTTAACAAAACTTTTAAGCGCAAAATATACCCAAGCCTTAGAAGATACTATTGAAAATAAAATAGGCGATAGCGATATCGGCAAAAATGTTGTTAAACTTGCCAAAAGGGCAAAATCAATTTTATTTTCAGGAGTTTTATTTGCGGAAATGGGCTTTAAATACTTTGGCCCCGTTGACGGTAATGATGTGCTTGCTTTGGTTGAAACTCTTGAGCAAATTAAAGATATTAAAGGGCCTGTTTTCTTACACATTGTTACCAAAAAAGGCAAAGGTTATCCCCCTGCCGAAGCAAAGCCAACCAAATATCACGGTCTTGGCATTTTTGATGCCGATACCGGCGAAGTTATAGGTAAAAGCGATAGAATAACTTACACAAAAGCCTTTTCCGATGCTTTACTGAAACTTGCAAAAGAAGATAAAGCTATTACCGCAATTACCGCTGCTATGCCCGAAGGCACCGGCCTTGCCCCCTTTAGGGAAGCTTACCCGGAGCGTTTTTATGATGTCGGTATAGCAGAAGAACACGCCGCCACCTTTGCAGGCGGGCTTGCAACGCAAGGTTTAAAACCGATAGTCGCTTTATATTCCTCTTTTTCGCAACGCTGCTACGACCAGATACAGCAAGATATTTGCCTTCAAAATTTGCCTGTTGTATTTGCTTTTGACAGGGCAGGCGTCGTAGGCGAAGACGGGCCGACACACCACGGCGTTTTTGATTTAAGTTTATTTAGAAATATCCCAAATCTTTATATCGCAGCCCCTGCTGATGAAAACGAACTTCAACATTTACTCAAAACTGCTTTTGAAGCAAACGCCCCATTTATTTTAAGATATCCGCGTGGTAGTGCTGTTGGCGTAAAGATGGACGCTGAACTTAAAAAATTGACTCTTGGCAAAGCAAAATGGCTGAGTAAAGGCAAAGATGCCAATATTCTTGCCGTCGGAAATATGGTTCACCCGGCTTTAGAAGCAGCCGAACTGCTTGCCAAAAAAGGTATTGATTGCGGTGTTTTAAATATGCGCTTTATAAAACCGCTTGATACAAAAGCCCTTAAAGAAGCACTTGATTTAAGCAATAATATTATAACTGCGGAAGATAATGTTTTAGCAGGCGGTTTTGGCTCTGCTATCAGCGAATTTATTTGTGATAATGACTGCCAGGCCCGTTTACTTAGGCTTGGTATCGGCGACACTTTTGTTGAACACGCAAAACAGGCGCAGCTACACGAAGAACTTGGCCTTGAGCCAAAACAAATTGCCGCAACAATTTCAAAATTCTTAAGTAAAAGGAGAAAATAAATGCTACTTAAAAATCCCGTATCAACATCCTATACAAAGGCTTATGAAGACCTTTCTTTCTTAAAGAGCGATGAAGCCCGTTCTATCAGACTTCAGCTTGAATTATTAAAGCCTGAACTTGCCTTGAAAAAAGCCAACATTGAAGAATGTATTTGTTGCTTTGGCAGCGCAAGAATAAGAGATAAAAAAGAATCTGCCAAAAGAGTAAAAGATTTAGAAGCACAAGTTAAAAAAAATCCAAAAAATAAAGAGCTTCAAATTAAATTAAAAGAAGCAATAGGGCTTGCCTCTTTATCCAGATATTACGACGAAGCAAGAAAGTTTAGTTATATTTGCGTTAGCGAAACAAAAAAACGCTTTAGCATTGTAACAGGCGGCGGCCCGGGCATTATGGAAGCGGCCAACCGCGGTGCTTATGAAGCAGGCGGAACAAGCATTGGTTTTAATATTACTTTACCTATGGAGCAAAGACCAAACAAATATATTTCCAAAGGTTTTGCCTTCTTATTTCATTATTTTGCCATTAGAAAGATGCACCTTGTTATGCGCTCAAAAGCGGTTGTGGTTTTCCCCGGCGGCTACGGCACTTTTGATGAAATGTTTGAAATTTTAACCTTAGTCCAAACAGGTAAAAAGAAAAAAATTCCTGTTGTTCTCGTCGGTAAAGATTTTTGGAACAGTATTTTTAACACACAAAAATTGTTTGACTACGGCGTAATTTCCCACAATGATACTTTTGCCATTGTTGACACCGCCGAAGAAGCCGTTGCTGTTCTTAAAGAATTCTATCACGTAAAATAGAGTTTTGATAAATAGGTTAAAAAAGCCCTCTAAGTAAATTTAGAGGGCTTTTTTTCCATTAATCGTAAAACCATCTTCGCAAGTTACTATCGGAATATTCAGCACTTGCGGCCCCTGTTTCCGCTTGACATAATTGGTCTTGTATAGAACTTAAATCACTGCCATAAGAATAGCAAGCTCTTTTGCCAGGAATTTGGCTTTCATTATTAAAAGATATCCAATATGACATTATCCTGTTTGCTAAAGAAGTATTTGTAGAGTTTAAATCTTTTAACAATATACAATAAACAATACGATTAGTTT
This sequence comes from Elusimicrobiaceae bacterium, assembly GCA_045612285.1. Lineage (GTDB taxonomy): Bacteria > Elusimicrobiota > Elusimicrobia > Elusimicrobiales > Elusimicrobiaceae > Proelusimicrobium. Next base: position 431 of record JAZKYS010000024.1, on the reverse strand, counting down.
TTGCTTCTATCATACAAGCTCCCCAAGGGTATACGTAAGTGCTTGTCTTTTCACCTATTTCAGCATTAGTTGGGGTTGGCACAGTTATATCAAGTTTACTTAAATCAGGAGTATATTCCGCATTTGCTAAATAATAAACTTCTTCTGCTTCGGCAATACTTCTGGTTAAATCTTTAACCGTAGAAAAACGGCTTTTTAATACTGCTTTTTGATACTGCGGAACTGCAATAGCTGCCAAAATACCTATAATTAAAACAACGACTAATAATTCTATAAGCGTAAACGCTTTATTTTTCATAAACTCTCCTTTACTAAATTGTCATCCCCGAGTGCTTTTATCGGGGATCTCCTCCTATTTCTAAAAAAGCGGTGGAGATTCCCGATTACGACCTTCGGGAATGACTTTATGTTATAAAGTCAGTTTATCAAAA
>JAZKYS010000023.1:0-32922 GCA_045612285.1 Elusimicrobiaceae bacterium | reverse complement strand
CTTTTTCCATTTTTTTACTAAATTATCTATTTTTCTTGTTTGTTCCAGTAAAGTTTTAACTTCTTTAAAATCAAGGGAATTTGCGCTGTCAGATAAGGCTTTTGCCGGGTTTTCGTGTGCTTCAAAGAAAATACCCGCAATACCTAGCGCGCTTGCGCTTCTAGCTAGTGCCATAGCAAAACTTTTATCTCCGCCGGTTTTTTCAAGCCCGGCCGGTTTTTGCATAGAGTGGGTTAAATCAAAAATTACAGGGTAGCCTGTTTTCTTCATAATCTCAAGGGAGCGCATATCAACAACCAAATCGCCATAACCAAAGCAGGTGCCTCTTTCCGTTAAAAGAATATTAGTGTTTCCGCAAGCTTCAATTTTTCTAACGGCATTGATAATTGCTTGGGGGGCTAAAAACTGCCCTTTTTTAATATTAATAATTTTGCCTGTTCTTGCTGCCGCAACAAGTAAATCTGTCTGACGACATAAGAAGGCAGGAATTTGTAAAATATCTGCTACTTCTGCGGCAACAGCTGCTTGCCAGGGCTCATGAATATCAGTTAAAACAGGCACTTTTAAGGCTTTTTTTGCTTCCTCAAGTATATTTAAACCTTCGTCAATGCCGGGTCCTCTAAAAGCATTTATGGTAGAGCGGTTTGCTTTATCAAAAGAAGCTTTTAAAATAAAATTATCTTTTACCAAAGTTTTAAGTTTTTTGGCGGTTTTAAGATAACTTTCTCTAGTTTCAATAACGCAAGGCCCGCCGATATAAACAAGCGGTAAATTGTTAGCTAATTTTATATTGCCTATTTTAACTGTTTTCATATTTATTTAACCTTTTTAAATTTTTTAGCTGCTTTTATAAGACCATCAAAAAGCGGATGCGGTTTTTGCGGACGGCTTGCAAATTCCGGGTGGAATTGCCCTGCAATAAAATAGGGATGGTCCGGTCTTTCAACAATTTCCGGCAAGACGCCTTTATGCCAGGCGCTAACAATAAGGCCGTGCTTTTCTAACACGGGAACATATTGCGTATTATATTCGTAGCGGTGGCGGTGGCGTTCAAAAATGGTAGTTGTTTTATAAAGTTTATAAGCAAGAGTTCCTTTTTTGATAGTTGCTTCATAATTGCCAAGACGCATTGTTCCGCCGAGATTTTTGACTTGTTTTTGTTCTTCCATCATTGTTATAACGGGATTATCGGTGGAAGGGTCAAATTCAATAGAATCGGCTTGCAGTTTGGCAAGATTTCTTGCAGTTTCAATAACGCAGCATTGCATACCAAGGCAAATACCTAAAAACGGCAATTTGTGCTCTCTTGCGTATTTAATTGCTTCAATTTTGCCCGATATTCCGCGTTTGCCAAAACCGCCGGGAACTACAACGGCAGAAACATCTTTTAAGGCCACTTTCATATCGTCTTTTTGGGTGTTTACATATTTGACTTTTACGGAAACTTGATTAGACATACCGGCAAGTCTTAAAGATTCTGCAACGGATTTATAAGCATCGGGAAGTTCGGCATATTTACCCGCAATAGCAACGGTAATTTGTTTTTTTAAGGTTGTTGCTTTATTAATAAATTTAAACCAACTGCCGTCATTTTTTGCCCTTGGTTTAAGGTCAAGGCGTTTAATAATTAAATCTGTTAATCCTTGTTCTTCAAATTTTTCAGGTAATTGATAAATTGAGGGGACATCACGAGCTTCTATTACGGCTTCCGGCTCAACACTACAAAAAAGGGAGAGTTTATTTTTCATACTTTGGGAAATGGGGTGTTCCGTTCTACAAATAAGGACATCCGGTTCAATACCGATTTCGCGAAGTTTATTTACGGAGTGTTGGGTAGGTTTTGTTTTTAATTCATCTGCTGAAGCAATATAAGGCAAAAGTGTTGCGTGAACGGTCATTACATTTTGGCGGCCTTTTTCCGTTCTAAACTGTCTTGCTGCTTCAAGGAAGGGTAAACTTTCAATATCGCCAACCGTTCCGCCAATTTCAATAATAGTTATGTCAAAATCATTTTCAAAGGGTATAAATCTTTGTTTAATTTCATTTGTAACATGGGGAATAACTTGCACTGTAACCCCGTTATATTCACCGCGCCTTTCCCTTTCAATAACGGCTTGGTAAACAAGGCCGGCGGTATTAGTATTTCTTTTTGTCATTGGAACATCAATAAAACGCTCATAGGTGCCCAGGTCAAGGTCTGCTTCGGCTCCGTCGGCTGTTACAAAAACTTCGCCGTGTTGGTAAGGGCTTAAAGTGCCCGGGTCAACATTGATATAAGGATCGCACTTAATCATATTTACTTTAAAACCTCTAAGTTGCAAGAGTTTTGCGATACTTGAACCGGAAATACCTTTACCAAGGGAACTAACTACACCGCCTGTTACGAAAATAAATTTTGACATCTTTTTTACTCCTATTTGTTTTGTTTGGCAAATTCTTTTGCTTTATATAAATCTTCAATAGTATCAATGGCAGGGCCAAGTTTATCTATTAAGATGCTTTCAATGGTCATACCTGCTTCAAGCGCTCTAAGTTGCTCTAATTTTTCAAGATTTTCAAGATTGCTTTTAGGCAGAGAAACGAATTTTTCAAGAGCTTCTCTCTTAAAACCGTAAATACCGCAATGTATAAAGTAAGGGGCATTTAAAGATTCTGCGGTATTTTCTCTTTTATAAGGTATAACAGAGCGGGAAAAATAAAGTGCCCTGCCGTTTTTATTTAAAACTGCTTTTACATGGTTTGGATTAGATACGGAAGAAATATCAAGCGTTGGCATACAGGCCGTCATAATATCTGCTTTAGAGTTTTTTAATTTTTCAATAACATTTTTTATAGTGTTTGGGTTAACAAAAGGTTCATCGCCTTGAACATTTACAATATATTTTGCCTCGGTTTTTTGGGCAACTTCGTAAACTCTGTCTGTGCCGCTTTGGCATTTATCGCTGGTAATAACGGCTTTTGCGCCAAATTTTGCTGCTTCCTCAACAATTATTTGGCTTTCGGTTGCGATAATCACTTCACCGGCATTGGCTTTTTGGCAAGCTTCCCAAACCCACTGTATAACAGTTTTGCCGTCAATTTTTTCAAGCATTTTACCTGGCAAGCGGGTTGAGGCATACCTTGCCGGAATAACAATTAAAGTATCTTTCATTTTAGAACCTCTTTTATTTCTTCTGGACTTACGCAAGCAGTGCCAAGTTTAGCTACAACTAAACCGGCAGCTTCGTTTGCGATATAGGCCGCTTGCTGTAAGGTTGCCCCACAGGCAAGGGCTAAGGTTAAAACGGAAATAACCGTATCACCCGCACCGGTCACATCAAAAACTTCTTTTGCCGTTGCGCGGATAGTGGTTGTTTTGATTTTGGCCCCTTGTTCAAAAAGGCTCATACCTTGCGCACTTCTGGTAATAAGAATACTTTTTGCTTTAAGGGTTTTTAAAATTTTTTTACCTAAATCAAGAATTGCTTTTTCTTCTTTTTTAGGCGGCAGGCCCATACCTTCCCAGGCCTCTTTAGTGTTAGGGGTCATACAAGTTATATTTTTATATTTTAAAAAGTTGTCAATTTTGGGGTCTACGCAAACAGGTATTTTTTTGGCATTACAAAGAGAGATAACTTCCTGAATATTATGGTCTGATAACATACCTTTGCCATAATCGGACATTATTACACCGCTTGCTGTTTTTAAAGCCTTTTTAAAGTTTTGTATACAAGTTTTTGCTGTTTGAGGGTCAAGTTTAGCTTTGCTTTCTCTATCAACTCTAACAACTTGTTGGCGTTCGGCAACGATGCGCACTTTTTGGGTTGTTGGCCTTTCAGAGTCAATGGTAATGTAAGAAGTGTTTACTCCTTTATCTTTTAAAAATTGTGTTAAAATACTGCCTTTAATATCTTGCCCCACTACGGAAACAAGCGTCGGTTTAGCACCGAGCACAGCCAAATTAACGGCAACATTTCCGGCCCCGCCGGCAACAAAATCTTCTTTTTCCACATTAACAACGGGAACGGGGGCTTCCGGCGAAATACGGCTTACACTGCCTTTAACAAAGTGGTCAAGCATAATATCGCCGATAACAATAATTTCTTTACCTTCAAACTTGTCAATAAATTTTATAAGTTCATTTTTATCCATAATTTATTTCCTTGAATATTCTGTTAATTCTGCTTTTACACTGCCAATAAAAACTTCAACTGCCATTTTAACCGGCATTTTATATTCATCATCGGTAAGCCAAACTTTTAAACTTTTGCCTTTTGAAACAAAAATGCCTTCACCGCTTATCATCGGTTCTACTACTATACAATCAAATTTACCGGCTTTTACTTTAACTTTTTCCTTGCCTAAAACAACAACTTTAAGGGGGTATTGGTCGCCTCTATTTACTATATCAAAATAAACTTCTCCTTTCAAAGGAAGTTGTTGGTTTCTGACGAAATATAAAGAGGAAAGCATATCAACAACGGCAGAGCCTTCAAAAGTATGGGGTTTATGTTCAAGATTGCCTCTTTTATCTTGTTTATGTATGGTATAAGTATTTGTTTTATAATCAAAAATAAGCCACTCATCACGCGAGTAAGAGCCCTCTTTTACGCTTTGCCAATAACCTGCTGATTTTGAAAGATCTTCGGCTATCCAGGACATATTGATATCTCTAACTTTAAACATAGCATCAATTACAGGATAACTTTGGGCGTAGGCTTCAAGCTGATACATTTTTTGGCCGTTTGCTTCTATTATTTTAGAAGAATTTAACTGCGCTTTACCGGCTGTTATAAAAGACCAGGAAATATCAAAATTTAATTCTTCACCAAACCATTTTGGCGTATTTTCAGAGGGGGTAGTTTCTTTTGCGTAATACCAAGGGTGGGCAAGGCGCTTTTCGGAAGTTAAGAAAATTTGTTCATTTTCACTAACAGGTTTTGGCGTTTCAACTTTTGCGGTTTCTGTTTTAGTATTTTGCGGGTTTTCTTTAGCTGTGGCGGCGGGGGCAGTTTTTTTGGTTGTTGTTTCTTTTCCCGTAGTTTTTGAAGTAGAAGTTTCTTCTTTAACAGAAGTTTGGGTTATTGTTTCTTCTGTTTTTTGTTCTTCGGCAGGTTCTTGGGTTTGTTGGTCTTCTTCTTGCGGTTGAATAGTTTGTGTTTGGGCAATAATCTCTTTACTTGTTGTATGCTGTTTTAGCCAACTTGAACTGCTACAAGCATTTAAAAATAAAAATGGTAATAAGATAAAAATAATCTTCATTAAAGAGCCCCTTTTTTTAGATATTTTGCTGCCCCAAGTAAATCTAGGCAAATTTTTACATCTTTTAAATCTTTTGTATATTTTTTTTGCTGGGCTCTGCCATTAGCAGTTAAGACCAAAATAGAACGCATATTTAGATTTTTGGCAAAGTCGCTATCACTTTTTTTATCGCCGATAACAAAAGATTTTTCCCTATCAATATTATATTTTTTTATCAATTTCAAACCCATACCCGGTGCCGGTTTACGGCAAGAGCAATTTTCACCGGGAGCGTGGGGGCAAAAAATAATTTCTTTAACTTCATATGGTTTTAAAAGAGATAAAAGTTTCTTATGCACTTTTTCTACTTCATTTTCGGTAAAATAACCTCTGCCAATACCGGATTGGTTTGATACGATAAAAAGGGTGTAGCCAAGTTCTTTAAAAAGTTTAAAAGCGGCTTTAGTATTTTTATAAAGTTCCACTTTTTTAGGATCACAAAGATAAACGCCCGGCTTTTCTTTAATAACCGTGCCATCTCTATCTAAAAAAAGTGCTTTGATTTTATTTGTCATGGCCTTCCTCTTTCATTTTTTGGCGACAAGTTTCTTCGCGTTTCCATCGGTTATGCGCCCAAAGCCAGGAAGCAGGGTCAAGTCTAATCCAATCTTCGTAAATATTTTTTAGTTGTTCGGTATATTTCCTTAAAAGTTCGTTGGAAAATTTTTCCTGCGGGGGTAAAATAGGATCATAAGCTTCGGCATAAACTTTGCCGTTTTTTCTATACATTCTAACAGGGTAAACAGGCACATTTAGTTTTAAAGAAAGCAAAGCTGTCATAGGGGCAAGTTCGGCCGGTCTGCCCAAAAAATTCATATAAAGAGCAGAGGAAATTACGCTTTGGTCGCTAACAACCCCTAATATTGCGCCTTGTTTTAGGGCTTTTATACAGGTAAAAAACGGATTATAGGAACTTGTCATTTTAGCGCCGTATTTTGTGCGTATATCATTAATGGCTTTGTTTACATAAGGGTTTGTTTGCGGTTTGCCTACGGATAACATATTCTTAAATAAGGTGCTGCCGGCGATAGCAAACATTTCCCAATTAACAAAATGGCCCATGTGTAAAATAGTGGGGTGGCCGGCATGGTTTTCTTTTATAAGTTTGTCAAAATTAACAAATTCAATTTTTTCAAGCATTTTTTCCTTTGACATTAAACTGATTTGTGCCGTTTCTGCCAAGATACGCCCGATATTACGCCAAGATTCTTTTGCTATCTCGGTTGCTTCTTTTTTAGATTTTTCCGGGAAGGCTTTTTGTATATCGTGGACACTTCGTTTAAAGCGTTTAGCTAAAACCCAAGTTAAAAAGACACCCACACTCTCGCCGATTTTAAGGGCAACTTTCCAAGGTAAAATACCCAAAAATAATACTACTGCTTTTAAGGCTAAATATTCTATATAAAATATAAATTTTTTCATATAAATAAATTATAGCAAATAGAAAGCCTTTATGCTTTTGCCAAATTGCTAAAAAAAAAATATAATATTTTGGAGTTTTAAAAGGAGCCTTTTTATGAATTTTGTTAAACTAAAAGAAAAAATAGCTAATTTTTTTATTAAATTAAGAGAAAAGATGTTAAAGAATAAACTTGGTTGTGCTTTTTTGGCAATTTGTGCCTTTTTTTACGGTATAGGGGCGCGTTTACATTTCTTGTTCTATCAAAAAAATATTTTAAAATCAAAAAAAGCCGATGCCAGGGTTGTTTGTATCGGTAATATTACAGCAGGCGGAACAGGAAAAACTACCGCTGTTTTGCTTGCGGCGCAACTTTTAAGCAAAGCCGGCATAAAAACTGCCATAATTTCCCGCGGTTATAAACGAAATAAAAAGGAAAAAGTAAAAGTCCTTTTTGATAATGATTTATTAAATTGGCAGGAAACAGGCGATGAGCCTTATATGATGAGCCAAATGCTTGCCGAATATAAAGTGCCGGTTGCCGTTTCTTCCGATAGATATGCGGCCGCTTGTGAAGTGATAAAAGAATTTAAAAGTGAAATTTTACTGCTTGATGACGGATTACAACACCATAAATTACAAAGAAATGCCAATATTGTATTAATTAACGCCAGAGATCCTTTTGGCAATGGTTATATGTTGCCTTATGGTATTTTGAGGGAACCTTTATCCGCCTTAAAAAGAGCCGATTTGGTTATTTTGACCCACAGCAATTTGGCAAATACTAAACAAAAAGCGGAAATAAAAGAAAAAATAAAATCTTATAAGGAAGATTTGGAAATTTTGGAGGCCATACATAAGCCTGATTATTTTTATGATGTTATTAACAGAAACAAAATGGCTTTAGAGGATATTAAGGGGGAAGTGGTTTCCTTCTGCGGACTTGGCGATCCTGCTTCTTTTGAACAAATTTTAAAAAATCTCGGCCTTAAAATAAAACAAACTTGGCGTTTTAAAGATCATAATGCCTATACTTTAGAAGAAATAAAGTCTTTGGCAGGGTTTCGCAAAGGTTTGCCTTTGATTACAACTTTTAAAGATTATGTTAAATTCCCTAAAGGTTGGCAAGAAGTAATTAAAAATAAAATTTACATCTTGGCAATTAACCTTGAAATTAAAGAAGGAAATGAAACTTTCTTAAAAGTATTAAAAGGAAAATAATTTTATATACTTTAATACCTGAGCAAATTATCTATATCTCTAAAATATTTACATTTTGTGCTGTTCTTTTCTATCAAAGAGGGTGCTGCTTGTTTTTTACATAAAGAGAGCATTTCTTCCACAAGAGTTTTTTTAGAGATATTATTTCTATCAAGTAAATTATTAATAGTTTGCTGATCTTGATAAATTATTTTACCGGGGCCTTTATCTTCTATTTGCAATTTAAGAATATTTTTATTATCAATTTCCAAACTGCAAATATTATCTTTTCTACTTACCGTAAAAGGAATAAGTTTTCTTATTCCGCTTGGATTATTATCCGTAGCAAGAGCTTCATAAGAAGTAGAAATTAAATTGTTTGCTTTATCAAAAGTAGTAGTTAAAATATCAAGTGATTTATTAGGTATAGGTTCTAAGTCTTCAGTTATAAAACACTTATCTGCAGAAATATTTATCATTATTTCACTATATTCTTGCTTAATATTTATCCAATGATAAGAATTATCTTCCCCGGCCATTTTTTCATATCTAAAAGAAGTGTAATACTCATTATTCCTTAAAACATCAATTTTAAGGGTTCCTTCTTTTAACTTATTATAATCATAAGTATATCTGATTTTATTTTCATCATCAAACATAACATAAGGCAAGCCTTTGTCGTTAAGTCTTACACTTTTACCCACAAAATCAAAAGGGTCCATAAAATGTTTAAGTGCAACATTTCCGTTTTCGTCATATTTGTATAAATTGAAATCCGATATATAATCAGGTTTATTCGTAAGTTTGGCTTCTTTGTAATATTCATCTGCAAATTTTTCGCCGCGGCCGTTTGTTTTGCCATTACAAAAACTGGCCCAGCCTTTTTTAGCCCTAGCAGAAAATTTGCCCTTATTTATTAAAGATAAAGTTAAATCTATTACATTGATAAAGCCGTCAACATCATCACAATATAAGGCAAGATTGTGAGAACTGCCCATAACAGCATCTCTTGTATTTATTCTGTTAAAAGTAGAGTGTTCTAAAGAATCAAAACCGGTATTTTCATATTGGTCTGTAAGGGCAAAATAATGGCCGATTTCATGAATAAGGATATAATAAGTTTTTTCTTCCGCAGCGGCCTCTTGCTTTACGGCATTTTTGACATAAAAAACAGGAACAAGAATCGTTTTATCATAAGGTAGAAAACAGCCTAAACTATCATCTCCGCATTCATCCTGAATATTTTCTTTAGAATCAAAACGAAAGATTATATCTGCTTCTTCCTTAGTAAAAACTTCCTGTAAAACTACTTTTCTTGAAAGATAGGGCATAATATCGGCAAATTCTTGCTCTCTTTTGGCCCACTCTATATTGTTTTTGGTATCTCTTGGCCAAACATTAAAAGCGCGGGTTATTAAAGTTTTAAGTCTGTTATTCTTTTGTTCTTGGTTAAGTTGTTTATTTAAAGCACCAAGTAGGGCTTGCTTATCCTGATCAACTACGGTTGGCGGCTCTTCAATATTTTTCTGCTGTATAAAATACTTAATGGGTTGGTTTTTAATCAATTTTAAGACAGCAAAATCCTGATAGGTATTCTCATAAGTATTTATAATACCCCAATCAAACGCAAAAAGGGAACTGTTTGCCAGAATAAAAATAAAACTAAAAACAATTAATTTAAAATATCTTTTTTTACCCATAAATTTATCCTCTTTATTCTACCTCAGGAATTTCTAAATTTTCCATAAAATCACATATATCTGCAATGCCGTCAATAACCGCCTGCGGTATATTATCATTACATTTATTTTTGGCAATATTTATAAGTTCCTCTTTTGTCAAAGAATAGCGCTCCATACAAAAATCAATTTCAAAGTTGTGTTCATTGGTGATATTATTGCCGTTAAGAGTAAAAAGATCGCGGCGCGACATAAGTTTTAAATGGCAATTATTACCCTTATCTTTAATAACCTTAATATAGGTATCTTTGTTTAGAAAAAAAGTATTACCTAAATCTTCTTGTAAACGGCCGTTTTTTAAGGTCAAATCAAAACCTTCATACCCTTCAACAGGAACGGGGGTATAGTTTTTGGTCTTACACTCTTTATTTGGGCTAAGAGTAAGGGCTTTTCTGCGGGAGAATTGGACATCATCGGGAATAAAAATTTTTTCTCCCATAGAATTTTTTTCATAAAGAAAATTTTTATTTTTATAAGATACTATTATTCCGTCCACATCAAAATCACAATAAGAATAGGCCACATTTCCGTCTTTATCAAATTTATAAGTGCAAAGGCCTCTTTTATAAGTATCTCTATTTGTAATTTTGCCTTCTTTATAAAAAGTATCTTTATAGTTTTTTCCATGAGTATAGGGCTGTTGCTTGCCATTACAAAAACTTGCCCAGCCCTCTTTTGCCCTTTGAGAAAATTGCCCGCCATTTTCCAAAGATAAAGTAATATCAATTAAATTTATAAATCCGTCAACATCATCGCAACCTAAAGTTCTTCTGAGGGAAGCCCCCATAACGGAATTGTAATCTGCAAATCTATCTTCTGTTGAATAAATTATACTGCTGTCTTGTAAATCTTTATATTGGTCCACTAAACCATAAAAATGCCCTATTTCGTGAAAAAGGGCCGCATTTGTAGATGCTTTTCCATCTATATACTTAATTGGATAAGGATTAATAATAGTTATAACTCTTGGAACTTCATAAAGAGTAATACAACCGGCGGCTCTATCACCACATTTTTCTTTCATCTTTTCGTTTGTTGTGTAATGAATAATGATATCTGCCTCTTCTTTATTATAAACTCTTTTGGTTTGTATGGAATTATTTAAAATATCCATAATATCGGCAAATTCTTTGGCCCTGCCGGCTTTTTTTATGGCAGAGGCTGTTTCCTTAAACCAAAGTTTAAAAGATTTATCTACATCTGAAGCAAGAGAAGCGGCTTTTTCTTCATTCATAAGTTCATCTGCCAGTTTATTTTCTAATTCCGTTTGTATAGAATCTGCTTCTTTTGTTGAGTTCCTTTTGTTTTTGGTATCCCGGTCTACAATTATGTAATACAAAACAGGTTCTCCGTCTAAAGCATAACTTAAAGCAAAATCTTCATAATTTCGTGTATATTTGCCAAACACACCCCAACGCAGCGCAAAAACATTAACGGTTCCGCCAAGCAGCATAGCTAAAAATAAATTTAAAATTAAAAGTTTCTTTAGCATAATTTATTCTCCGATTAAATCTTCAAGATGTCTAAAATACTGGCAAGTTCCTTCATAAATACGGGAATTTATAAAGGTATCATAGCACAAATTTTCCATTTCATCTAAAATTTGTTCTTTATTAAGTTCAATTTGCAAAGAAAGATTGCTCAACTCCTGCTCGTTTGTAGAGGCAATAGTATTATTTCTTTCCTCAGTCATATTGAAAGATACTATTTTATTATCCTGATAAGAAACTACACATAAATCATTAGGTGTGATTTGAATAGAAAAGGAATCTAAAAGCCTTTTTTCTTTAGGTAATTTTCTTGTATGTTTATAGGTTTTTAATTTATTACCGGCATTAAATAGAGAAGTAAAATTATCTTCCACTCCGAGATCACGGAAAGATTCCTCTATTTTGCAATTATCCTCAGCATCAAAACTAATTTTAAACATTTGCTCATCAGTATAGGCTATCCAAATAGGGGCTTTTAAGTGGCGCATTAATTTATAAATTTGGAAATTATTGGTTTTATTATCACTAAAATAAATCTTCATCTCTTGAGTGTGCGAATTCCAGTCATAATTATACACAAATCTTTCAGTTTTTGCGGCAATAAGCACCCCATCATTATCATAAATAAGCCCTGCATCATAAAAATTAAACAAAGGTGCGTGGGGGATACTTATATTTTTTAAAAAACCTTCCGCATCGTAAGAATAAGTATTGCCGTTTCTTGAATATTCCGGGCGGTTAAGTTGCCTGCCATTTTTATAATATATTTCTTTAAACAACTCACCATCCCCGTCTTTTTTGCCATTACAAAAACTTGCCCAACCTTTTTTGTTTCTGGTTGCTTGGGTAGTCCCGGCCTTATTTTGTAAAGTTATATCAATTAAATTAATAAAACCGTCAACATCATCGCAACCTAAAGAAGTTTCATAAGAAGCTGCCATAATTGAATCATATTTATAGAATCTGTCATTAGTTCCGTATCTTGGGGAGTAATCGCCAAAATCATCATATTGGTCCACCAAAGCAAAATAATGGCCCAGTTCGTGAATAAGGGTGCTTTTTAAATCTTTTTGTCTTTTAGGGTCTTTTAGCCAAGAAGTTTTAAAAAAGACTTCTACTTGTTCCTCATCCGGAATTTCAATACAGGCGGGGTGATCTTCTTCGCAAATATTTAATACTTCTTTTTCAGTAGTAAAAATAAAAACGATATCAGCTTGCGCTTTATCATTTGTTTTATTTAAAATAACTTGTTTGGATAAAATAGGCATAATATCGGCAAATTCTTGCGTGCGTCCGGATTGGGCTATCATATTTTTTGTATCTTTTAGCCAGGCATTAAAAGAGGCTTTTATAAGACCCTGTAAATTAGCCAAATCTTGCTCTTGGTTTAAAGAGGCATTTAATTCTTGTCTTAAAGTCTCTTCTTTACTTCCGGTTTTATTAGGATTTACGGAGAGGGTATCATCGCTATTAATTGTTATGGCATATTTTATGGGAATATTGTTCATCACTTTATTTAAGGCATATTTATAAGCCGAATTATCATAATCATCAAACACGCCCCATGGGTCTGCCGCAAAAACATCAACGGCCCCGCCAAGCAGTGCTGTTAAAAAAAGATTTAAAATAAAAAGTTTTTTTAGCATAAAATAGTTCCTTAACATTACATATATGTATACATATATAAATTATACACAAATTATTTGTTTTTTCAAGAGCAAAAAGGCCCAAATTTTTAATAATTTAGGCCTTTTTCAATTTAATTTTTAATATTATACTTATTTTTTTTGTTTTTTAAATAAAGGAACAAGCCCCAAGGTTCTGCCTTGCGCTTTTAGATCATCAAAAAAGGTATTTGCCTCTGTAAAATACTTACATAAAGCCTTAGCATTATTTATGACATTAGCAGGCATAGTTTCCTTACAAATCCTATCTGTTTGGTCCAAAAGGTCCTGATAATCTATACCGGCATAACCTGCCGCAAAATGGGTAATATTATCATTTTGGAAGAGATTTACACATTCTGTTTTGCCCAGTTTTTTTAGCATTTTTTCATCACAGATTTTAAATACGCATGAGTTAGCCTGTTTTTTTACATATAGCGGAGTTGGCTTTACAGAATCGGTAAGGAAAGTATAACCGTAATTCTTGTCCGCTTCTCCGTTTACTAAAGTTAAATCATAGGCTTTAAAATCAGTATTTGGAACAAAATTATGTATTTTACACTGATTATCTTTAATTTCCACATAACCTTGGGCGTCAAAAGCATATATATTATAACCGGGAAATATGGTCCATATTTTTTTGCCGTCAACTTCCGTTTGGACAGATTCAAACAAATGGTCAGCAAAGGAGGACATATAACTGATTTGTATTTTATTACCTTCTCTGTTATGATAAATAAAGGTATATTCTCCGTCTGATTCAAAGGCCTTATTTATGATATTATCTTTATTATAAGATAATTCCTTATCATACAGATTATAAGGAGTAGGGCAAAGCATTTGACTTATTTTACCGTTCTTGTCATAAGAATATTTGCAGAGTCTATCGTGCGTTTCTTTTTTATTTAATATTTTTCCTTCTTTATAAAAAGTATCTTGATAATACTGATCTCTGCCGGGAACTTTTTTGCCATTACAAAAACTGGCCCAGCCTTTTTTTGCCCGGGGGGTAAACTGCCCGCCGTTTTTTATTGCTAAAGTTATATCTACAAGATTGATAAAAGCGTCAACATCATCGCAGTATAAATCTGTTTTAAAAGAAGCTGCCATCACCGAAGATTCATATTGGAATCTATCGGTAGTAGCGTGTTCGGGGTCACTATTTTTTAAATTATCATATTGGTCCGTTAAACCAAAAAAATGTCCTAACTCGTGAATAAAAATAGCTAAGGGTCTATTAACATCTTCCTCAAAAGTAGAAGGATAAACAAAGGGGTCAATTAAAACTAGTTTATGGGTGGATTTAGTATAACAACCTTCTGAAACGGAACTTTCACAATATTCTGTTTTTTCTTCTTCTGAAGTGAAGTTAACAATTAAATCGGCAGTTTTTTCATTTGGAGTTTGAACCAGATAAAAAGATTTTTCCAAAAAGGGCATAATATCTTTAAATTCGCTTGCCCTGCCTGCCTCTTTAATAAATTTTTTTGTATCTTTTGGCCAAGTATCAAAAGCCGTGCGTATTAAGTCAATATAATCTATTTCTTGATTTAATTGATTTTTTAAATCTTGGCTTGGGTCATCAGTAGGTTTTATAGGTTTTTGTGCTGTTGTAAGGTGATATTCTATCGGTTTGTTATTTATGAATTTAACCATAGCAAAATTATCTATATTTTGTTTATAGTCATCAAAAACGCCCCAATAAAGCGCAAAAGCGGGGGTGGATAACATAAATATACAAATCATAAACAAGGTTTTTATAAATACTTTGCCTTTCATTTTTTTGCTCCTAATATTTACTAATATCAATCAAATTAAAGACTTTGAACAGGTTTTGCTTCTTTATAATAAGTGTCTTTATAACCTGCGTTGCCATTACAAAAACTTGCCCAGCCATTTTTTGCCCTGTCAGACCATCCCTTTTTTAATATACCGGGGAACTTTCTCCTTTTTTGTTTAGATATAGTGAAATCTATTAAATTGATAAAACCGTCAACATCATCACAAGATAAATGAGAGGAGTAATTGGCCGCCATAACAGAATTTTTATCATCAACTCTATCCGTAGTAGAGTATTCTTCATCAACATCCCAAGTTCCTCTTTTATATTGATCTGCTAAACCGTATAAATGCCCTATTTCATGAAAAATATGGATAAATACTTTATCTTTAGTGAAATTTGAAGATTTTTGTTTTATATAAGGATTAACAACTATAACTTTATTTATAAAGCTACAACCAGATGATCTTTTACTGCATTTTTTATGCATTTCTTCTTCCGTAATAAAATAAAATAGCACTATGCTTTTACTGTCAGAATCTTCAATATAATCTTTTAAATTATTGTTTATGCGGATAGGTTTTACAGCTTTATCTAAAAGTGGTAAAATATCGGCAAATTCTTGCGTTCTGCCGGCATTTCTTATGGTTGTAGCTGTATCAGTAAACCAACGCTTCAAAGCATCAGAGATCATTTTAGCAAGTTCTTTTTCTCTTTTTTCTTTGTTAAGTTTATTGTCTAAATCATTTTGAATTGCGAGCTTTTCATTAGAAACATTAGTTGGTTTTTCTGGGACGCCGCTTTCCGTAATTAAAAAGAATATTTCGCCGTTTTGTAATATATAATTTAAAATATAATCTCCCTTTCTTAAATGTGTATATCCCCAACTAATCCCCCAAGTATATTCTTTTTCTGATTTATCTATGGACTCATTATAGATAAGCGTTTTTTTTTGATCATTTTCTTGGTCAGGGGGGATTTGCGCAAATATAGATACTGCGCAAATTAAAAATAAAGTTAAAGTAGCAATTCTTTTAAACATAACTTATCCTTATATATTACTTATTAAAATAATCATTGACCTTCTTAAAATACGAACACAATTCTTTTGTGTTGGTAGTAATACTATGATGCAAAGTTTTTCTGCATTCAGTTTTAAGGTGGTCAATAATTTCTCTTCTGGTTTTACCTTCTGCTTGTGCAATATCGTCAAGAATATATGGATTTCTGCCAACACCTACCATACCTTCTATATTATCAAAAGTGCTACCCACAAGTTTAATTACTTCTATATCATATTGGTTTTTTACTAGGCAAACAGGATGACCTAAAGTTTCATATTTATGTAATTCAAGAATTTCTTTTCCTAAAGGCAAAGAATAAGTATATTCCGGTTGCAATTTGCCATCTTTATAGCTGACAGAATAACTTTTCTTATCAGAAAAAGGAATATAATTGACTATATCGCATTGATTAGCGTTTACATTGATATAATGTCTAGTATTGCGTCTTTCTTCTTTTATTTCATAGCCAACAGGTAATTCCCAGGTATTTCTATCTTTTTTAACAGCAAAAAATTCTTTACCCGCAACAGAAACTTTTATAGTAGGGATACCATTATTTTTATAGTAAGAGTATCTGTAAGAATACTTATCATCTTTTTTTGTAACCATTAAATCATTTTTATTATAAGTAAAGTCATACTTGTTTTGACTGCTATAAAAAGTAAATGGTTTTATTTGGCTGTTTGAGCTGGGCTTGTTGTTTGAATTATTATTGTTTCTTTGCGTTGTAGTAGATGCCACAGGAATATTTTCCGACAAACTTTTAACCGGTCTTCCCATTTTATAAAAAGTATCTTTATAAGTAACATCTTGTGTATAATGAGGAACACTTTTACCATTACAAAAACTTGCCCAGCCGTTTTTGGCTCTTTGCGACCAGCCGTTTTGTTTTGATAAAGTAATATCTATTAAATTAATAAAGCCGTCAACATCATCGCAAAGTATTTCAGGTGCTGTTCCCATCATAGAAGAACCCTTTAAATATCTATCAGATGTGCTATACACAGAGCTTGCATTACCAAAATTTAGATATTGATCTACTAAACCATAATAATGGCCTATTTCATGGGCAAGTGTCGGAACAGTAGTTGTCTGCAGATATCCCATTAAAGCTTTTCTGGTATAAAAAAGCTCTTCAGTAAAGGGGTGGGGGTAAACTATTTCCTTACTATTACGAACAAAACAGGCGCCGGCTTCTACATTGAGAGCATTATTATCACATATACTATGCATCCTAGTTTTTGTTGTAAAAGAAAAATTTATAAAATTACGATTAGGTTTATAATCAACTAATATTGGCTTTACAGATCTATCTAAAAGTGGAATAATATCGGCAAATTCATCTTCGCGCCCGGCTTCTTTTATGGCTTTTCTTGTTTCCGTAAACCACAATTTGAATGCTTGTTTTACCACATTAGATAATTCATTTTTTCTATTTTCTTCATTTAAGGCATTTTCAAGTTCGTTTTTAATATTTTCTTCCTCATTTTGAAATTTTGTAGGTTTATTTTCGGTTCCGTCTTCTGTAATAGAAAAATAAACTGTGCCAGTTTTCAAAATTTGGCTTAAACCGTAATGTGTTTGATAGGTATTGTCATAATCATTAGAGACACCCCATAGATACTGTACTCCCGGGTCTTTAGAACGAGTATATACAAGCAAATTTTCCTGCTTATTTTGAGCAGGGGGGATTTGCGCAAAAGTGCAAGTAAATGCACAAATTAAAAATAAAGTTAAGACAGTAATTTTTTTCAACATAAAATCTCCTTGTAAAATGTTTACCTAAGAATATTATACACAACTTTTCTGCTTTTTCAAGGGATATTGTGCCTAAAAGCATCTAGGACTTTAGACCTAGATACATCTAGGTCCAAAGACTCTAGCGAAAAAAAAGCGATGGTGGTAAAATAGAGATAAGGAGTAATATTAATATCAATATTATTGAGAGGGTAAAAATGAAAAAAATTACGACTGAAATATTCAATAAAAAGCATATGCTTTTTTATAAAAAAACCATTGCCGTATCTTTAGCTTTTCTTATTTTGTTTAATCTTAATGTTCAAGCTTTTATAAGTATTGACCAATTAGCACCAAGAGAAATACAGGAAGAAATATTAGCAGCTTTAGAAGAAGCTAATATCCAAACTAAAACCCCGCAGGAATTCCTAGCAGAATTAGAAAAACAATTAGATGAAGCCGCAAAAGATAATAATAACACAACAAAAAATAATGACGATAAGACAAAGAAACTAACTCAAGCAGAATATATTGACCTTTATAATACAAATATTAATAATCAATATAATTCCTATCTTGAACAAATTGAAGCAGAAGCCCAAGCTGCCCTTGCCGCTTTTGATGAAGAAGCTAAAAAAGCCCTAGACGAACAAAAAGCCTTACTCGCAGCAAAAACCTCCTCTCCTTCTTTAAATCTTAAAGTTCCCTCAAATGATAAATTATTTAATAAAAATAATAACTTATTAAATCCCGTAAAGGAAAATCTTAAATTAGATACTTCAAATTATCAAACTTATGCTTACCAAACCCAACAATTAAATACTCTTACACCCCAGCAAAGCACTTTAAAAGAATTAGAAGCCGCCATTGCCCAACAAAGGGAAGAATATACCCAGGAAGTTAACACCTGGAAAGAAAACATCCTTTCAGATTTACAAAAAGAACACAAAAAATTTTTAGCAGGCAGCCAATCTTCTTATAATACCTATTCTAAAGAGTATAATGCTAAGTTAAAAGAATTTTATTCTTCCCTCGTAAAAGAAATTATTGAAAACTATAAAAAGACCACTGATTTAGAATCAAAAAAGAAATTTGTTTCCATCTTATTCTTTTTAACCTCTATTAAAAGCCCTGAAATTGACAGAAATGATTTTATAAAAGGTGAAGACAGAGATTTTATTTTAAATGCTTTAAGGGGAAATTTTTCTGTAAAAGGTAATGCTTGCGCCGGCTCTGTCAAAACGACATATACAGATAACGGAACTTGGGGTTCTGCTGCTTTAGGGGGCAGCCCAAGCGCAGGCAAAATGTATGATAATTCCGCAAACAAAACCGCTTTTTTTGAATTCACAGACAAAGAAAAATGCGACCTTGCCATATCTTCAATGCTACCTTATGCTAACTTAAATGGCGACGCCTACGCTATTACTAATTTCATCCGCCAGTATTATAACAGCCCTACTTTTGGTATGATGCTTCAAATTGCAGTAAAATCACTTTTACTTACAAATAATAAAGGAGATGAAGCCTTAACAAAATTTATTGATGAAAGTATGGCTTTAGAAAATAAAGTAAGAAATGATAAAGGCAATTTGTGGCAAAAATTAGATATTGTTACTTTTGAAGGTTTTTCAAATAATCAAGTATTTGACGGTAAATATTGTAATCATAATCTTTGCAGCGCTGCTGACGGCGGAAAGGATAACCCTAATGCTTGGGAAGAAGTGGCTTATATGCTTGCAGAGGCGAACAAAACAAATCTTCTTAACAAAGCCATTTCCCAATGTAAAGTTGTGGCAACAAAAAACTACTATCAACATATGGAGTGCCAAGGTATTTATCCTTTCTTATTTGGTGCTTTAATATCTAAACCGGAACTTGCAAATAAGATAAAAGGTATTAGGCCATTTCAAGAAGTTACCGGCCAAACACTTGATGAATATGGCCGTTCCCATTATGTAACAGCAGAGGAAGTTAAAGAAAATAAAGCTAAAAATGACAAATTTGATATTCTCTCAAAACATACACAAGCTGAATGGATTGCCGCCTATTTAGTTAAGCAATCCTTTGAAGATGTCCACCCTAACCAACAATTAAGAATGAATAATTTGGTTGCTGCATCAAAAGTTTTAAATCCGAAAAATAAATTTGTACATATTGATAAAAACAGCAAAGATTACAAAAGAAATCTTAGACATTATAATGAAAAACTGGTATTGTTATCCATTACCTCTTACGCTGATTTTCTTGTAGCGCTTATTTGTACAAAAGACTTAATACGCTTTGGTATTCTTTCTATTATGAAAGTCAAAAATTTAGCAAAATTTGCCATAGCATTAAGGGCTTATAAATCTTTGCCAAACAGTTTTGCTAAAGCAGTAAAATTAACAAGACTTTTAGAATCTTGTAAGTTTAGTCCTAAAAGTGTTGCCAGAATGAATAAATTTAAAAAATTTAATGCTAATCCTTTACACTTTACTTCTAGCGCAGTCGTGGCAAGAATGGGCGGGGAAAGCCAAGCCCTTATAGGTAGCGTTTCAGGCAGAATAACAGGTGCTAAAGGTGATGTTTTAGTTGGAACACAAGAATATTTACGCCCGATATCCGGTTCTTATAAAGGTAAAATTGTTTTAAAACAAGGCTCTTTAGGTGGAAATTATGTAGTAGGCGGAGCAAATGCTCTAAAAACAACCCCGGAACCGCAACTTTCCTTTAAAGATACATTTAAAAAAGTTTTCCACGATATAAAATATAATTTTGCTCTTAGTCCGTGGCTTAAAGGTGATCCAAAAGAAGTTACTAATTTAGATGTGTCAAATTTATCAATAGAACTATTAGATACAAATGATAAGCCTATAAAAATTGAAAGCATGCACATCAATAAGGATAGTGGTGTTTTATATGTCAATGGGGAAATGTTTAAAACTTTTAAAGCTTCTTTAAGAGAAGACCAACTTGAAATTATAAACAAACTTATAAAAGATCATAATATTAATATCGGTATAGACGGTTTTTATGTAAAACCCTTATGGAGTGAAACTTTTACCAAGGGAGAAAAAGTTGCCTCAAGATGGAAAAACAGCGAAATGGTTAATATTTATGATCTTAACGGCAATGTCGTTATGAAACTGGGGTTAAACAGAGGTTATAAACAAGATTTAGCTTTACTCAACAGACTTGGTATTATGGACCCTGAAAAAGTTGCAAAATGGACCAGAAAAGCTGAAAGAAGAGCTAAAAAAGGCAAGACAACAAAACCTATGGAAACTCTTGCAAATCAAGCAAGATTAGTCTATACAAACGGTGCTTTATTTATTGAAGAAGGCGGTAATTTGACAAGATTAGAAGGGCTTACAGGTTTATCTTTACCCAAAACTGCAATACTTAATATGTCAAAAGGCCATCAGGTTGAGTTTTTAAATGCCTTGTTTAGTATGCCGTCAAAAACAGAAAATGCTGCTCCTTTGAAGTTCAAAACAACTCCATCAAAAATAGGATGGGTGTATCTAACTCAAGCGTTAAGTTATAGTGCCGCCTCTTCAAGTTTAATGATGACTATGGAAAAAGCTCCCTTCAATTTTACTCCTACAAGTAGTGTTATTATTGGATTATTCTTACCTTATATATGGTCTTTTGCTTCTCCATTTATGGCACCGCTAGTTAAAATGTGGGGGGCAAAACCTGTGTTTTTACTCTCTATGGGTGTTGCAGGGGCCGGTTTGCTTAATGCTTGTTTTAACGGTTATAACTATAATGCCACAAATGAATATACTGATAAAAAGTGGGCAATATTTTTCCATAGATTAAAAACTCAAACAGATGAAGACGGAAACATTACCTACGAACTTAGAAAAAAGACTTTGCCGGCTTGGCCTCTGTTTGTTGCCTCAGGTGCTTGCGGTTTATCTGCAGCCGGTATTAGGGCTACTTCCAACATTTTATTAAAAGGTTATGAATTAAATACCAGAACAATGAATAAATCAATGTTATGGAAAAATGTTGGTGGTTTGGCCTTTACAGCTACTCCGTTTTTCTTTAACCGCTTATCTCCAAAAGATGTTAAAGCTGATTTTTCTGCGACTTATCCTCTGCTTGTCGGTTTGACGGCAGCTGCGGCATTAGGTATTGGTTTAAAAATGCCAAAAATGAATATTCCGGGATATAGACCAAAAAGTGCAGATTTCTTTTCAAAACCTTGGAAATTATTATTCACTAAGGAAATTGCGCCTTATACAATTGGTATGATGGGTGTATGTTCTTTGGAAGGCTATGTATATTTCAAAGGTGTTAATGCTTTGGCAAGAGATACTTTTGAATATAAATTACAACCGGAAGATGCTAAATTCGCAGCCAGTATTTTTACGGCACTTCCGCAACTCTTACTTAGAAGAAGCTCTCCCAGACAGGCTTTCTTTGGCAGAGGTTTATTTAACTCCGCACTTCTTGCCACAGGGGGCACGCTTTTGATGGCAATTCCTTCCAACCATTTATCAGTAGGTGAAAATGCTGTTGTAGGTGGTATTGCCGGTATTGCCCTAGGTTTAGGAACGGCCCAAGTTTATCAATATTCTCAAAAATTAGTTTTAAAACAAGCTAAAATGATGCCGGGCGCTCCGGAAAAAGATGCTATAATCCTATATAGTATGAGCAACTTAGGGTTAGTTTTGCCAGCCGTATTTGCTATGAGCGCAGACGATAGAAAAGCAAATCTAAATGAAAGTGAATTTGAAGCCACAAGAAATACTTTCTATTGGCCTTTGATGTTCTACGCAGCAGGTATGAGCGCTATGGCAGATGCGGAAAGAGGTTTCAAAATCTTCCCTGCCATAGTAGCACCGACTTTGAGATATTCTCTTGAAGGTATAGCACTTAAGAAGACTATTAACAAAGGCTGGCCGGAAAAATTAAGATTAAAAACACCCACTTTAGAAAATCTTAATACCCCGGTTATTCAACCTGTAAAACTTGGTAATTTGGATCTTCAAGTTCCACAATATAATATTGCGGCCCCGTCAGAACAAACTGTTCAAACAGAGGAGCAGGAAAGCAATATTGAAGAAGAAGAGGAAGAAGATATAGATATACAAGAATAATAAACTAATTAATATTGTATTATTTTAATTGTATTCTTTGAACTAAAATAGTAATATATATTAGTTAGTTTATTATAGGGGGGGTAAAATGTTTGAAACTTTAATGTCTAAAACATTTGTATTGTTAAGTGCGTCTTTAGTTTGCGCTTATATCGGTTGTTTGTTTGGTCAAAGTTTTTTTAAAAAACTTATTGAATCAGAGCAATTTAATAAAATAAAAGTTTCTACTTATATTGCTTTAGGAATAGAAATACTTTTCTTTATTATTTTGCTACTTACGCGTAAAATAATACCTGTAAATATTATTTTTATGGGATTATTTACTTTTACCGGCGGTTTTACTTTGGGGCTTATTACGCTTGTCCGTGGAGATATTGCCCAAAAAGCCCTAACCATAACGGCTTTAACAACTTTAGCTACAAGTTTAATTGCCACTTATTCCGGCCTGGATTTTGCCTGGCTTGGCAAATTTTTGTTTATCGGTTTAATAGGCTTAATTATTGTCGGAATAATTGGTTTATTTGTAAGAATAAAAGGCACTTTAAATAAATTTATTTCCGCCTTTGGTGTTTTGCTGTTTACGGGTTATTTATTGTTTGACTTTAATAATCTTGCCAAATTAAAACAAGTAGCTGAAGCTAATAATTGGGAAACTGCTTTAGATTTTTCAATAAATATCTATCTTGATATTATTAACTTATTTATACAACTTATTAATTTATTATCTTCAAGCAGTAATTAAATAAGTTTTTAAATAAAAACTAAAGCCACAGTTTTATAAAAAGCTGTGGTTTTTTATTTGTATAATTATTTTCTCCGTCGTAAAAATAAAAACTTGATTTTCAAAAAAAAAAAAATACAATTTGAATATGTGAAGAAAAAAACTTCCGCTAATTCCTCGCCCTTTTTCAAAGAAAAGGGGAGAGGTTAGGAGTGGGGTGTCTTTTTAGGTCGTCATTCCAAAAGGTCTTTGTTTGGAATCTCTTTAAAAAATTGGAGAAAATATGAAAACAAAAAATGGTTTTACTTTAATTGAAATATTAGTAGTTGTTTTAATAATCGGTATTTTAGCCGCTATTGCTGTTCCGCAATACCAAATTTCAGTTAAAACAGCTAAATTTAAATCTGTTTTCCCTATTATGAAAGCCCTTGCCCAAGCTGAACAAAATTATTATTTAGCAAATAATGCTTACACAAGAGATATTACAAATCTTGATGTAGATGTAGATTATATAGATACAAGCGATTATACCGATGGCGGCGGAAGAAGAACTTACCGGACAGATTGGGGCTCTTTCTCTTTATATAATACATATCCTCGTATAATATTTTATATTTATAATGTAGCGCAAGTTGAATTATCTTACGAATATCCTTTAGGTCAATCTTTTTGTTATAATGACAATGACGAAATTTGCAACAAGTTTGGTGAATATCTTAGTGGTGAGGGAAATGAAAAACTTTATAAATTAAACTAAATTTCAAAGTATTGTTCCCCACATAAAAATTAAAAAACCGAGTTCTTCCAAACTCGGTTTTTAAATTTATTGCGCGGGGGGGGACTCGAACCCCCAAGCCGTAGGCATGCGCCCCTCAAACGCACGCGTATACCAATTCCGCCACCCGCGCGGAAAACGAAATAAAACTAAAAAAATTGTCAAAAAACTACATAAAAATTATACCAAATATTTTTTAAAAATCAAAATTTTTCTTTTTTATCGCTTAAAAATTAGGTAAAATAAATCTATGATACAAACCTTATTATTTATTTTAATTGCTTTAGTAATTATTCTGTTAAATGGTTTTTTTGTGCTGGCGGAATTTGCTTTAGTCAAAGTCCGCAGGACGCGCCTTCAGGAACTTGCCAAGAAAGGCGGTTATAAAGAAAAACTGATGCTTCAAGCACAGGAAAAAATTGACGATTATTTATCCTCCATACAAATTGCTATTACGATGACAAGCCTTGCCCTTGGCTGGGTGGGCGAACCTAGTATTGGCAAACTTTTAAGTTGGCTTTTGCCAAATATTATGCCCTTTTTACCGACGGCAATTTTATACACAATTTCCTTTGCTTTATCTTTCCTTATAATAACTTCGCTACATGTGGTGTTTGGCGAGCAAGTGCCAAAATTATTTTCCATAAAATATCCGGAAAAAACCCTTTCTTTTGTAATTGTTCCCTTACATTATTTTTATATTTTAACGCGCTGGTTTAGAAAGTTTCTTGTTTATATTGCCTATAAAACATTTTCTCTTATGGGTATTGACCCGCACGCAAAAGAAACGCCAATGTCGCAGGAAGAATTAAGGATGATGTTTTCTTCTTCTCAGGAAGGGGGCAAACTTTCCTTAAGGCGCTTAATGATGTTTGAAAATCTTTTTGATTTTGAACAAGTTAAATTAAAGGAAATTATGACGCCCAAAGCAAAAATTTCCGCCTTAAAAAAAGGCAATACCTGGCAGGAAAATTTTGCCATTATCAATGCGCGCAAATATTCAAGATATCCTTTATATGAAAATACTATTGACGACGCAACAGAATATGTTTTGGTTAAAGAAATGTCGCTTGAAGTTATAACAAAGCGCGAAATACCTATTGAAGAAAAATATACCTACCCGCTTTTAAATCTTGATGAAAATACTTCCGTTGAAAGTGCCTTAAGAGAGTTCCAAAGAACGCGTCGCCATCTTGCTTTTGTGCGCAACGCTAAGGACCAAGTTTGCGGGCTTGTTTCTTTGGAAGATGTTTTAGAAGAACTCGTCGGCGAAATTAGGGATGAATATGAAAAGCAACCTGTTTTCCTTTTGAGTAATTTTTTAGTTGCAAATGCTTCTATCCCTAATTTAAAATCTACGGAAAAGCTGGCCGCTTTTGATGAAATTTTAGATTCTATTTATAAGGAACACCCTGTCTTTTCCAAAACCCAAGCAAGCAATTTTATTAAACAGCGCGAAAAACTAATGTCTTGTGCTTTGGCAAAGGGGGTTGCCTTTCCGCACGCAAGAATTGCAAGCCTTTCAAAAGCGATGGTGGCAATAGGCGTTAGCAAAAAAGGTATTATTTTTAACGAAGGGCAAGCACCCGTCAACTTAATATTTTTAATTTTAACACCTTTTAAAGAGCCGGCAGCGCAACTTAAAATCTTGGCGGAACTTGCTTCAATTTCCCAAAACCAAGTTGTTAAGGATAGAATTTTAAAAGCCAAAACTTCCGCCGAAATTGCCGAAATTATTTTAGCTTTTGAAAACACTGTCCCCGATTAATTTTTAATTATTCGGTATTTGTAAAAGGAGTGCTTTAAAAATAGAGCACTCCTATTTTTTATCAAAAAATGGCGTTTCTCCGTCGTAAAAACAAAAAACTTGATTTTCAAAAAAAAAAAAATAAAATTTAAATTATTAAGTCTAATAAATAATAGGAGAAAAAACATTTATGAAATCAAGTAGAGCATTTACACTTATTGAATTACTAGTCGTAGTTTTAATTATAGGTATTTTAGCGGCTATCGCCGTGCCGCAATATCAAAAAGCTGTTTTAAAAGCAGATTTACATAGAGGTATTAATTTAGTAGAAAGTTTATATCAAGCCCAACAAGCATATTATTTACAACACGGAGACTTTGCTACTGATATTGATGACCTTGATGTTGCTATACCAAAAGATGATTCTTGCATAAAAACACAAAATCATTCTCAATCTTTATATCATTGCGATTATGGCCGCATAGGAATGTTTGACTTATATTCCAATATCCAATTTCAAAACAGACATCCTAATACAACTAAATCAGAATTAAGCTATTTACATCAATTTAAAAATTATGAAGGGCATAAAATTATTTATGAAGCTGGCAAAAGATATTGTTTTGCTAAACCGGATAATACCGCAGCAATATCAGTATGTGAAGGTATAGGGGGCGCTTTTAAAGGAGATATAGGTTCAACTTGGAAAATGTATTCTCTTGATTAAAAAAATAACCATAATTATTTTTAAATCTTAAACCCAGCCCACGCTCCATAATTGCTATAATATAAATATGACAAAATATTTATCACCGGTGCAAGCCTTATGGGCTTCTTTATTTATTACGGCTTTTTATCCGATATCAGGCAAATTGGCAAATGGTTATGTTTCGCCGGGTGTTTTGTTATTTTTAAGTTCGGTCGTTTGTTTTCTTATTTTCTTGCCGTGGCTAATTAAAACAAATCAATTAAAGGAATTATTTAAAGGCCAAAATGCCAAATCCTTAATGGCTATCGGGCTTTTTAATACAGCTTTACCTTTTTTATGTGCCTTTGTGGCTTTACTTTACACAACGCCATCAAATGCGGCAATTTTAAACCAGACGGAACTTATTTATTCTTTAATTTTAAGTTGGATTTTTCTTGGTGAAAGACCAAATAAAAAACAAATGTTCGGCACGGCTTTACTTTTAATCGGCGTTATAATTATTTTAATGCAAAACCGCTGGACGCCGAAATGGCGGGGGGATATTATTGTTCTTTCAAGCGTGTGGCTTTACCAGGTGGGCCATATTTTTGCCAAAAAAATGCCAAAAGATTTATCACCTGAATTTATTACGGCAGGAAGGGCTTTTTACGGCGCAATTTTTTTAATTC
Source organism: Elusimicrobiaceae bacterium (assembly GCA_045612285.1). Taxonomy (GTDB): domain Bacteria; phylum Elusimicrobiota; class Elusimicrobia; order Elusimicrobiales; family Elusimicrobiaceae; genus Proelusimicrobium. Next base: position 5,856 of record JAZKYS010000023.1, on the reverse strand, counting down.
CGCTTACTTATTTATTAACCTTTATGGGCGTGCCGGTAATTATTAAACCTGTTTTGAAAAGTTTTTTAATCATACTTTATTTAGGTGCAATTTTTAATACTTTTGGCAATATGTTTTGGTATAAAGCTATTAGAAATATGGACCTTGCAAAAGCAACGGCAGTTATTTTATCTTACCCTGTTTTTACTTATATGATATCTGTTGCTTTGGGTATGGAAAAAATTGCTGCTTGGCAAATTGCAGGGCTTTGTTTTGCCTTAAGCGGCGCATATTTACTAACGAGAGTTATAAGAGGTAAAAATTAATGAAACTAGTATTATTTGATATTGACGGAACAATTTTAAATACAGGGGCAAGCGGCGTAAAAACATTAGATAAAGTTATTTACGAAAAATACGGCAAAAAGGCAAAATATGATATTCAAAATATCGTCGGTATGCCCGATAAACATAATTTTGCATATATGTATCAAAATACTTTTAATAAAAAGCCGACAGCCAAAATTATGCAAGACCTTTTAAAAGCCTATATTGCCGCTTTACCGGGTGAAATTAAAGAACAAATTAAAAATAAAAAATACAGACTTATTACCGGTATTGAAAATTTCTTAAAAGAACTTTCCAAGCAAAAAAATATTGTTTTAGGCCTTGCAACAGGCAATAGCGAAGAAGCCGCAAGAATTAAACTTGAGCCCGCAAAATTAAATAAATATTTTACAACAGGCGCTTTTGGCTGGTGTGCAACTAACCGCGCTGAAATGCTTGCAAAAGGCGTTAAAAATGCCTCAAAAAAATATAAATATAATTTTAAGCCCGAAGAAGTTTATATTATCGGCGATACCCAGCACGATGTTATGGCCGCAAAAGCAAACGGTTATCACAGCGCAGTTGTTTTAGAATCATCCCTTGCGCCAAAAGATAAAATTTTGCGCGCCGCAGCCGAACTTGAAGCAAAAGATTTTACCGATATCAAACTTTGGTATATGTGGCTTGGCTTGACTGCCGACCCTAAAGGTATTAAAAAAGGTTCTTATATTATGCCTGCAAGCGCAATAGAACATGTGTTCTTCAGCCGCACTGGTATTGATGAGGAAAGCCTTAAAAAATTTAGAATTAAAAAATATGAAGATTTGGAGAGCGGAACTTTATGGTAAATGAAAATTGGCATAAAAGCGCACAAGCTTTTATAAATGAACTTGCTTTAGATAAACCAACCCCGGGCGGCGGGGCTGCCGGTGCTGTTTGCGCGGCAACAGGTTGCGCTTTGCTGATGATGTCAATTTCAATTACTTTAAAAAAACCGCAACTTGCGCAAGATATAAAAAATGTTTTAAGTATGAACTTGGATAATTTAACTAAATTAAAAGAGGCCCTTTTGCTTTGCGCAAAACTTGACGCCAGTGCTTATGAAAAAGTAGCCCAGGCAATCAAATTACCCAAGACAGATGCTAAGCGCGAAAACACTTTACAAAGTGCTTTAAAAGAAGCCGCCCTTGTGCCTGTAAATACCGCAAAACATATTATTCAAATTATAGAAATTGCAGGTAAAGTTGAAGGCAAAATTTCAAAAGCAATTATATCCGACGCAAACTGCGCAAAAGAACTTTTAAAAGCCTCTTTGCTGTGTTGTATGGAAAATATTAAAGCAAACCAAACTTATATAAAAAATGTAGAATTTAATAAGGAACTTGAAAAAGATATTAATTTTATTAAAAAATTTTGCTAAACTTATTTTATGGAATCAAATAAAGAAAAGAATTTATCCCTTTTACTGCCTAAAGCAACGCCAACTGCTATAAGGTGGCTTGCTTTGACAAAACAAAATATAAACCAGCTTAAGGAAGATATTGCTTCTTTAAAAAAGAAACTTTCTTTAGATGAGAGTTTTCAAGCTGATAATATTTTGGCAGATGTTTTGCTTGGTTTTACATCTGTTGAAGCGGCAAAATATAAAATAATTGTTTTAAAATCACGCAGGGCTCTTGTTGAAATTTGCCAAACTCTTTTCTTAGATGAATTTTATGCCGGTTTACTTTTAAAAACTTATGCTTCGCCTTTATCAAAAACTTTATTTTTAGACGCGTGCGATAAAATAAATCCCGATTTTGAATTTTCAAAAGAATCTTCCGCTATGTCAAAAATTATTGATACCTTACTTGAAAAAGCAAAAAAACAAGAAGGTTCTTTTTTAAGATACTTGCCGGAAGAAAAAGCCTTTTTAGATAAATTATTAGCTGAAAAACTTATAACCAAAGCAGCGTTTTTAGATTTATCAGATTTGTTTTTTAACCAAAATTCCGCCAGTTTAAAAACAGAGTGGACAAAACTTTTTAACGAATTAAAAACTATTTGTGATAATAAAAATTTAAACTCCGAACTTTGCGTAAATGCCTTAAAAGGTAATATAACTTATAAAGAAGCAACCGAAATTGCCAAACTTTCCCTTGTTTTAAATATGCCTATTTTACCTTCTGACTTACAAAGTTTATATCTTAAATACGGGGCCGTAAAAACACCGCAAGAAATTTTAATGACTTTGCAAATTTTACTTAAGAGATTTGATTATGTTTACTCTCCTATGGAAAATTTATCCCTTGCTTTAAAAGTTATGCTTGAAGCAACGGAGAAAAATTTAAAATATGCGGAAGATAAGGCCTCTTTTAATAAAGGTAAAATTTTATTTTTACGCTCGCTTTGCGCAAATAAATTTTTTGCTCCTTTTGCCCGCGAACTTACCCTTAGGTTTTACGGCAGAATTTCCGCGCAGGATTTATCTTTGCTTTTACAAAAAATAACTTCCCGCTTTCCGGGGGGAACTTGTAAGGAAAATGCCGAAATCGGCCTAAAAGTTTTGCTTGGCAAATTAACTTTTAAAGAGGCCTCGTCTCAAGCTAATTTTCTTTTTGATAAAAGGAAAAATATGTTCTCAAATGCTTTTGAATCGGAAGCTTTAAATTCTTATTTGGGAACAAAAAATAAAGAGGAAGTTTTAAACTTCTTTCACACAACTTTAAGCCAATATGATTTTTGGCAAAAAGACAACTCAAAATATTGTTTTGCTTTGACTATTTTGATTTCGCAACTAAACGGCAATATTAGTGAAGAATGGGGAAAAACAGCCCTTAAACTCTTACAGGAAGGTGCGCCTGAAACAAGCGTTGAAAATATCTTAAAGGAATTAAGCAAAACCCCTATAAGTGCTTTTGAAATTATTAATTCTTATAGAGATTTTTATTCTCAAACATCTTCCCATAAGGAAGCATCTTTAAGGGTTATAAATAAATTTAATTAAAAATACAAGATTTTTTAGTAATAATTTGCTAGACTATTCTTGTATAAGAAAAATTGTTGGGATATTTTTTAGAGGGATATTTTATGAGATATTGGGTTTATATAAATGATAAGGTTATAGAAAAACCTTTTGAAGAAGGGGAACTTGCTTCAATACCGGGGTTTAATTCTAATACCCTGATTTGTAAAGAAACACCGGCCGAAGGGGAAACCCAGACATGGGTGCCGGCAAAAAATTTAATAGCGGCTTACAGACAACCTGTCCCGCCACCACCGCCGACACCGCAAAATATAAATCAATATGCTTCCGTTCAAGAACCGAAGCAATCTACTATTTTATCAAGTAATATTTTTGGCTCTGAAGAAAATGAGATGCATATATATGAAACCCCCGATAAGAAGCAGGTTAATCCTCAGACAGAATCTATTTCTCCGCAGGAGCAAGCTTCTTTTGATGATGATATTTTTAATGATGTCCAAACAACGGAAGTTGTTTCCATAGACGATGTGAAAGAGGTTGATGTTGATACACACCTTTCCCAGGATTCTGACAATGAAGAAGAAATTTTAAAAACAGCAATAAGGTCTTTAATATCTCCGGAAAACGAAAAAGATTCAGGGGAGCAATCTTTCCAGGCGATAGATATTGCCCATAACAGAAATATTGACCTTTCTGAACCGCAAGAAGAAAACATAGATAAATTAGTTTCAAACATATCTAAGAAAGATAAAATTACTTCTACAAACCCGGTAGTAGAGAATGTATCTAATGCCGAATTAACACCTTTAGGGGAAAGTAAAACCGGTATAAACCATTTGTTTGCCGTTGATGATCAACAAGAAGAACAATTAGCTCAAGAACAAAATACTCAAGAAGTTCCTGCCGAACAAACTGAACCGCAAGAAGAACAAGCAGCTCAAGAGCAAGATACTCAAGAAGTTCCTGCTGAACAAGTTGAACCGCAAGAAGAACAAGCAGCAACGGAATCTCTTGAGGAAGAAGAATTTATCCCTGAAGAAGAAATTTCTTTAGATGATGATGACTTTATCGTTCATGATTTTAACAGCGATAAGGATGTTCTTACCAAAGATGCTCCTTCTGCTAAAGAACAAGAAGTTTTACAAGAACTTGCCGCAGATAAAGAAGAAGATTTAAAAGCCGCAGAAGAAGAAGGGGAAGAACTTGAAGAAGCCTTTAAAACAGCGCCGGCTTTAGTCGCGGAACTTCCGCAAGAAAATAAAGAAGAAGAAATTACCCAAGAGCCAAATAAAATACTTGAATTATCAAACGAGCCCAAATCTTCTGAAGAAAACCCAATGACCTTAGAAGAACTTACCGGCAAAATAGACGCTCCGACAGAAGAGGCTGAAAACGATTTTGTGCCGGCTGAAGTCCACTCCGATGTTATTGTAGAAGAAGTAAAAGAAGAAGCACCGGCTAAAGAAGAAGTAAAAGAAGAAGAAGAAGAAGAGAAAAAACCCCAACCTGAACAAGATAATTTCTTAAACACTTTCTCTTCTGATATTGAAACCGTATTCTTAGATCAGCCGACAGCTTTTATTTCTGATTATATCCCGCCGGAAGCAACTAAAGATTTAGCTAAAGAAATACAACTAGAAGCGGAAAAAGAAGCCCAAGGGGATATATTGGATATTAAGTCCTCCCAAGGTCAACATCAAGTACAAAATGTCCGCCGTGTTAAACCGGCCGCTATTAAAACAGTTCCTATGGTGGACGGGGAACAAGTTGATCCTTTCTCAAAAACTCAAATCAGAAGGTTTGAAGTGGCAGAACAGGCTAAGGCTAAAATTGAAGATAGAAACTCAAAATTAAACATAGTTTTTGCTATTCTCATTGCTATCTTATTCATACTTGTAGCGCTTGGCTTCCTTGGTTTAATTGCGCAAATCGGTATTTGGCCAAAAGATTTAAGCCCGATACACGCCTTCCTTTTTAAAGCAACTAAAAAGGAAAAAGTTGCCACGCCAACTTCTGATAAAAAGTTAACACCGGAAGAACTTGCTTTGAAAGATCTTAAAGATGCTCAAGAAAAGTATCTTAATGATATTATTGACAAAGTTAAAAACTTTGAACTTATGGAAGGCATAACTTTAGGAGAAAAAATCAGATTGTTACATCCTACCATTTATAGTCAACTTAAATGGGAAGCATACCAACAAAATGATTTAACTTATTATGATGTGACAGTATCCTCTCCTGCGAACCAGGATGGGTTCTCTCAAGTGTCTTATAAGTTTAAATATAACACTGTTAATTATAATGTTGAAGCACAAAATAATGAATCTAACAATGTTATGATTAACCCTATCCAAGCAAATAACTAAAGATATAAAGTTAAAAAGCCCGCTTGCTAACTGGCAAGCGGGTTTTTTATTTCTAAAAAAGCATTGATTTTTGTTTTTATTTTAACAAATATAATATTTTCTTCATCGTAAAAATAAAAACTTGATTTTCAAAAAAAAAAAAATACAATTTGAATATGTGAAAAAGAGGAGAGATTCCGGACAAAAACCTTCCGGAATGACGATTGTATTATTATTCGTC